>NZ_CABFMF010000080.1 GCF_901875575.1 uncultured Streptococcus sp. | reverse complement strand
GATAGTATCAATCATCCTAAAGTCATTCAATTTTATGAACAGTTCGGATTTGTTGCTTACAGTCAATTGATTAAAGATGATCATCAAGTAAGTTATCAGCCTATGGCATTAAATATGTCACTCTATAAAAAATAAGAATCATGTCACCTAAACTGATGACATGATTCTTTTATTTCACCGTATAAGCAAAACTGATGGCACTATCTGCTTGAGAGATTTTTCTAAAGGTATAGTTAGGGTTGCCACCATAGTTAGTTTCAGACACAAGAAAAGAACCATCATCATATACTTTCTCGATAAAAGCCACATGACCGTAGATAGCTGGTGTACCATGTGTACCTCCTACAAAAGAAACAATAGCACCTGCTCTTGGTATAGAGCCCGTTTCCCCTCCAAGACTTGAAGCTGTCGCAACCCAGTCCTGACCATTTCCCATGGTATTAATGATCGAAATCTTTTCTCCATTTCTACCTTTTAATTTTAAGCCTAACTGATTCATACGAGCCGCAACACCCCATGTACATTGTCCATAGGCATAGGCCATACCATCTCCACCACCAGGAACAGAATGCTCATACAAGTCTCCACGAACCCCTTCAAGGGATTGCGGGTCACTCTTTGCCTGTCCTCCATTTGTTTGGCTAAAGCCTTTTTCAATTTGGTAATACCATTCCGTTGCTCTGGTTTGTCTTTCCAATAGTTTGTCACCAGAATTTCCCTCCCAATAGGTAAGGAAGAGTTGGGCCAGATTGGCTGCACTGCCCGTATTTCCAAAGAAATCCTTTAACCAACTTTGATAGTAAGGACTATCCCCGTGAAGCATAAAATCAAGTTGGAGGTCTAAATCATACCACTTCTTATTTTTGGCGTGTGCATAATTCAACAAGGCTGTATGACGTGTTGAACCATCTGCAGTATCTGTCCATTGCCCTAACCCCAAACCTCTATGAAGGATATTAGGATAAGCACCACTATAAATGGCTGGTCCTCCAATCGCTAACCAGCTTTCATCATCCCATGAGGAATCGGTAGCGCCAACTGGAGGAGATAAATAATCCCCTTCAGCTCGTTTAGGATTGATAGAAGACTCTACCGACCAATTTCCTAAAATAGCCGCAATGGCTTGGGGACTTGCCCCTTGAGATTTCAAAAACTCATAAATATGTTTTGCTCGTTCAAACTCATCCCCACCAAACTGACCAATGGCAGGTAAGATAGTTGTCTGAAGTTGAATGACTTTGGGAAAATAAAATTGCGGATTGACATACACCAATTTTTCTTTCTTGTTCTTATACTTTTGATAGGAAACTTTCAAACCTGTATCGTCTGATGTTTCACCAATAATATCACCCGTTAGGACTCTTGTACCCTCAATCGCACGGCCATTATGAATAGAATACAAGGTCAATCGACTCTCATTCTCTCCTTTTCCGTTAGTGAGAATTATATTGTCACCATCTAGTGATACGACCCCATCCATTGGTGCGACAATCGTTTGGTGAGCCTTCGCTTCTAGTAGAATGTACTCCTGAAGAGTAGGTTTTCCGTCTAAATCATAGTATCCATAACGATAAATCATGGTTAGACTATCTTCGTTGCTTTTCCCCTCAAATGGATTGTCCAATTCCTGCATGGAAGCATAGACACCTTCTTCTTTTAGTTCCTTCATTTCCTCTTGATCGTCTTTCGATAGTTTATACTTAGGAGTTTCATAAAGGTCTTGCATGGATTTCAAATCATCCCCATCGTTTAAATCATGCCACAAAGTAGACAGATAATCCTTGTAAGTTTCGGAACTAAATAAGTGAACTGGTTTGTTTAACTCATAGTCATGGAATTTAAAGTTCATATACCCCATCACATCATCAACTTTTGTGTAATAAGTAATTCCTTTGTCATTTGTGCGAGTATGTTCTGCATCTTCCCAAGTTAGGTGGGTATAAGCTTTTGTTAATTCAAATTCATCTTGTTGAATCAAACTAGCAGATGAAAATCCTAAAAAGAAGCTCATCATAAGTAAGAGAAGAAAGACTAATCCTCCAACTATCCATGTTGCAGGATTTCCAGCCGCAAATGTAAAGAAGGAAAAGGCTGCTTTTAGTTTTTGATAGATATTTCGGACACTTGTAAGACCTTGTTTCTTTAATTTTCGAAACCGATTTTTAAAGGAGCTTGGATTATCTTTCGCTAGTTTCCATCCTTTTCCATCCTTAAAATGATGGTATCGCTCTTTTGTGTTGGTCAGTCTTTTCTTGGTAAAACGACCTGTTGCTTGTCCTGTTTTGACACTAGCTTTCCCAATGTTATAAGAAAGCCGACTGTAGCGTTTCCCTTTTCTAATGGTCTCTTGAAGTGTGCGATAGCCTTCTAAATCTTCATTTTCTGAAGCTAACTCTCCTCCTTCACGTCCAAGGACATAAAGAAAAGTTTTGGCTTTCCTACTGACTTTTTTGGACTTGTAGGCTTGTTTAGTAGATTTTAGATTCTCTTTTGCGGCCTTGACTTCTTTCTTAGCTTTTAATTCTTCTAAACTCTTCCCTTGAAAGAAAAAATTAGATTTTTGTTTCGATTCCTGACCGTAGAGAAATTTTTGATTGGTTTTTCTTTCTTTACGACTCTCTTTTCTTTCTTCTTTTGCTTCTACCTTGGCTTCTCTAAATTGCTTCTTGGCTATTTTCAATCGTTTCCTAGCATGAGGTAATCGTCTATCTCTTAATTCTTTGCGATTCAAAAGAGATGGAGGACTATTTTGAAGAATATGATTGTAGTCTTCATTTGCTTGTTTTACTCTAACCTTTGAAGCTTCTCTCATCTCCTCTAGCTTTTCTTTTATCTCTTTTTTCCATGCTTTTTCATCCAGTACAGCGGAATCTTTTTTCTGTTTCCTCACCTCCTTCTTTCCTTTTTTCAAGAATTTCTTCTCATCTTTTAGACTTCTTCTAAATGCCTTTCGGGCACGTATGATTTCTCTTTTATCCTTCATTTACCTTCCCCTTAATTAGAAGCCATTTTATCAGGATCCGTACTCATGATATCAAACAATTGAGTACCTTGAGGAATCTTATTTTTAAAGGGAACGACAACGGAACCAGCTTTTATCAGTCCTGCTCCTTTTTCTGGATTGACTAGGTATTTTTCGAGTTCTTTTGACAAGCCTAAGAGTTGAACCAGTTCTTCTCGGTCATTTTTTGCTTGCTTGAGGAGAATCATAAATTCACTATTTGCAATAATCCGTCTACCATTTGGATCTAACAATAAGGTTTCAACATTTTGAGTTATCCCAGTCGGACTGGCTCCATATTTTCTGACACGACTCCACAATTTAAAGAAGAAATCACTAGCATATTTATCTAGTAAGAGAAGCTGCATTTCATCAAAATAAATCCAGGTCTTCTTCCCTAATTTTTGGTTCCGAACGACACGATTCCATATCTGATCAAAAACCACCATAAGAGCGATTTGTTTCAGCTCATCTCCTAACTTCTTAACGTTATAAATCAAGAAATTAGATCCTGTCTGAATATTGGTCTTATGAGAAAAAATATCAAGAGAACCTTCGACATATAGTTCCATATCAAGTGCCAGATTCTGCGCTTCTTCTTCTGGTTGTTGGCTCAAGACAAAGACCCATTCTTCCAAAGAAGGCTCTTTAAATGACTGATAAGTGAGTCTTGTAACTCGGTCGATAATCGATTTTTCTCTCCCATCCATTTTTCTATCCAATAACTTACCGATAAAGGATAAAAGAAATTCTGATTTTACCTTTACAGGATCCTCATCCATATTTTCCTCAGACAAGTCAAGGACATTGAGATAAGTTTGGGAATCTGGCGCAATATCAATCATTTCTCCACCAAAAGCCCGTCCAATGACACTGTACTCCGCTTCTGGATCCACAATGATAATTTCAGTATTTTCACCAGATTCCTTGATTTTAGTCGTGATAATTTCATGCTTGGTTGCCATCCCTTTCCCAGCTCCAGATGTTCCTAAAATCAGACCAGACGGTGTATTTAATAGGCTACGATCAATGGTAATAATATTGCTTGAGATTTGATTGATACCGTAATATTTCCCACTACGGTCTTGTAAGTCTACTGAAGTCCAAGGAGAGTTCACTGCTACATTGGACGTTAATAAACTCCGTGATACTCCCTCTAAAAAATCACAACCAAATGGCAGCAAACTATTAAAGGCTGCTTCTTGCATATATGGAAGTTTATCAATCATTAGGTCATTTGAGCCGGCCACTTGTTGAATCGTATCTAGTGCTTGTTTGAGTTCTTCTTCATCCTGACCAAAGACCCCAATCAAGAAGACCGTTTGAAATAGTTTATCTCCTGTCTCGGTCATGGTTTTTAAGAGTTCCTCAGCTTCATCGATATTGCTTTCTAATACATGACCTACTTTTTCCAAATAGATACCTGTACGAGCAAGTTTTTGTTGTTCCCCAATCTTTTGGGATTCCATCAAGGTCTTCTTTGTTCGTAGTTTCTTCATGGCATCTGCCTTGGTCGAACTTTGGGCATGGAGGCTCACAATCAATTCCAAATCTCCTTGCATGAGGTCTCGAATAAACTGATCCCCTAATTCCATGCCGTAGTCTCTCACATAGACGATCTGCAATAAGCGGTCATTGATTTGTAGGTAATTCTTGTTTTTGAAATCCAAGAGATTAGGTGCTATGAAGTGACGAGTTGTCTGACCAGATCTCGTTAAATCACGGTAAGAAAAAGGAAGATGGTGTTCTCCTCTAAGCATATCCGCTAACAAGTTCACACGCTCTTCTCCAGCCAAGGATTCAAAGCGAGCATCAATTTCTGAGAAACCACTCTTGAAATATTCTCCTATTTGGGACAAGGAACGATAGGCTTGTTTGGGATTAGAATCCTTTCTACCAAAGCTAATCAGTTTCACAGCTGAAAAATTATTTTCACCACTGTCTAAATTCTGATTCATCATCCGATTCAATTCTTTACGATAGGTATCATATCCATCTTCTTTTTCCTCATACAAAACACTTTGTCTAAACTTTTCTAAATTCAATCTTTTATTAAAGATAGTCAATTGGAAGTTGGTTTGGTCATCTAGGGAGTTAATCAAATCAGAATACTTCTCAATGATTGCGCCCTTATCTTCTAAACCAACGGTCTGGTAATTGACATCACCAAGTAAATAGCTTTGTGAGAAATAATCTTCTTTTACCTGCATCAGACCATTTTGATACAGGGCTTGATAGGAAAGAGTATTAGCCGTTGATGGTAACACTTCCTCTTTTTTTCCTTTAACTACTTCTTTCTGATTAGTCATTGAAGTTTTTTGTTTCTTTAATGTATTTGATTTTCTTTTCATGTTCAGGTCCTTTCTTTCCTGTAATTGTGCGTACGGGAACCGTTAATTCAAAATGAAGACGGTATTTCAAATAATGTTCAAAATATAAATCATTGGGTTTATAGACTCCAAAAAGCATGAGGGGGATGGTAAATGCAAACACAAAACCGTAAACAAACCAATCTCCAAATTGCCAGAAAAAGAGATTCAAGCCCAAAACAATAATTGTGACAATAAAGGCTGGTAAAACAAAGATGATTTGCCTTGTAGTGAAGCCTAACCAAGCCCTGTGTTGGTATTTTGAGATGTCTTTAAAGACACGTGTATTCATGACTTTCCTTTCTAAAAAGGCTAAGAAGCAATCACTTCCTAGCCTTTATCTAATTACATACCTAAGATTGAGCGAGCCGTACGTTGAGAACCAACGAGGGCAATAATCAGTAAGATAGCTTGTATCAAACTACCAAACATAATCGCAAGTGATTGCAAGACTCCTGCACCATTTGAAACAGCTATTTTCCCAGCAGATTCAAACAAAGGAACAAGAGAAACAATCAGAAAAATGAGAACCCCTTGTACCGCATAGACCATAATATTTTTTAAATAGCCAATACCAATAGACTTCCATTCATCACTTAAAAATGTTGGAATCGTAAGAGGGGCAAATGGGATCATAAGGTAGAGTTGAATAAATCTAATAGATACCAAAAGATTAACCATGGCTGCACTTACTATCCGAACAAGCCAAATGAGAAGGGCGAAAAAGCCCACAATCATACGGCCAATAAATCCTGACCCTTTTAATCCAGAGATGGTATCATACTTTGCTCCACCGTGAGCCACAATCGAAGCCACTTGTTCAATGGCGTGACTCGCAATCCCAATGATGGCTTCTACAATAACGGTAGTATTGGTAATTACCACTGCGACCATGATATAACTAATCAACATCGGCGCTAATGCTTCAAAGGTCATCGCTCCTCCTGAGTTAGCAATTTTCTTTGCCATCTTCGAAAACTCTAGGATGAGAACAACTGATAAAATCGCAACTCCAAGAGGCTGCATGACACTTTTAGTAATACTAGACATATAAGTCCAAACTGTTGGATTGTAGCTAGATAGAGATTTAATCAGATCTACCGTAGATTGTAAATCCACATTAAATCCTTCAAATAAATTTTCAGCTGATATTTTTTCAGATGCAAGGTAAACAAAGGGTGAGACTAAACTAAGATTCATGTCATTGTTTATCCTCCTAAATTGAAATTTGAGTTACAAAGGCTCCAGCAGCCCCTACCATAACACCACCGACAATTTCAAGAATGGCATTCCGAACACCTGGGCCACCATCTTTAATGTTGGTTGCAAGATTGACAATCCCTACAACAACGAGAAAGGCGCCAACCGCAATCAATCCCTTCTGTAACAAAGACATAGCTTGTGCAAACATGGCACTTGCGTCTACTCCATAAACAAAACCTTTAAAATGCGTAATCATCTATTTCCTCTTTTCTATTTTTATTTTAAACTAGATTCAAAAGTTAAATCACGAATTCTAAGGCCTTCAAGATGATTTTCTTGTCTTTGATTCAAAGGATTGATCTGATAGTTCCACCACCGTTCATCGGTTTCTTGATTGGCTAGGTACTTCCAGTTTGGATGCTTAGTGGAATTGTATTTTTTGCTTTTAAAGACAGGCATATTAGCAATTCGAACCAAGCATTCATGCCGTTTCATATTTCCGACCTCATCGGGTGTCATTAAATCACGAGCAATCTTTTGATGAGAAAGGGATCCTGAACCTGTCTGCCCAAAGGAACGACTAGTATTTCGAACATCAATGGTTTGTTTACCGAGTAATCCACTCATAAATTTAAAGGTATCTTCATCATTACCACCTAAGTAGACTAAGCTATCACAGTTCCCCAAAATAGTTTTCCAAGCTTCTTTTTCTTTATAGAGCCCTTGAAGTTGGGCAATATTTTGTAGAATGGGAACGAGACTCATATTCCGTGAACGGACTGTTGAGGTTTGTTCAGCAAAATCTGGAATTTCTCCGATATTTGCGAACTCATCTAAATAGACTCTCACATGAAGAGGCAATTGCCCCTTAAAATCAATATCTGCTTGTCTTGTTAGGGTTTGAAATACGGTTGAAAAAAAGAGGGCTGAAAGAAAGCGAAAGGTACTATCATTATCTGGGATAACTAAGTAAACCATTGATTTTTCCTGGCCCCATGTCTTCATATCAAGGGTATCTCTTTTGGTCAAATCCATGACACTTTGAATATTGAAGAGGGCAAATTTAGCAGTGGTTACAGCTATGACAGAATCCAGAGTCTTATCCTTATAATTTTGAAAATCGGCCCAATTTCGCATGGTAAAATTTTCAGTTCCATACTTTTTAGCATAATTTTCAAATAGAATTTCTAAGACACTTTTTTCTTGGTTTTCACCCTTGGATAAGTGTTTAATGAGTTTTGAGATTTCAGCAAAACTTGGATAACGCCCTCGTTTTTTTCGCTCTTCCACTTCTTTTTTTTGACGTTTCAACAAGTTTTGGTATTCTGTTTGACTCAAACGACTTTCTTCTATGAGCTGTTCTCTTGTTTTAGGTGGATTATAGAAATCGACCAAGTAGGAGGCTAAAGCTCGTACCAAAGTCATAGAAGCTTCATCCCAAAATGGATCACTACGAGATCCAGAGCCTTTGGTGTTATTAAAATAAACCGTCAGCATGCGATTCAAATCATTTTCTGTCTCTATATAGCGAAAAGGATTGAAGCCATCTGAGTTCTTCATATTGACTAAATCTAGCACCTTTACTTGGTAGCCATGTTCTAAAAAGAGTTTGCCTGTTTTCTCGGCCAAATGATCTTTAGGATCCACTACAATATTAGAACTATTCATCTGAATCAGATTGGGTTTCACAAAGCGAAATGTCTTCCCACTTCCTGAACCTCCAATCACCGCAATATTCTTATTTCTATCAAATTGGGGTGGTTTTTTATCTAATAATGTCAAACGAACATCTTGTGCTAAGATCGTATCATGAGAAAATTCCTTACCGTAAAAGAGCTTCTTTTCTTTTAGAGTTCCAAAACGGGCGCTCCCGTATTCTACCCCTTCTCGGTATTGTTTTTTACCAGTCTCTAAATAGAGATAAACCAGCAACATCATCACAAAACCTAGTAGAAAAAAAGCACTTGATTTTCCAGTAAAGGAAACATTCCATGGCGACTGAAGAACTTCATCTTGACCTTCCATCAGAAGATGAGTCCATTTATCTAATGTATTTCCAGTATAGGAATCATACAAAAGCGTCAAACGATGAAAAAGATAGCCCAGTAAGATACCCAACAGTGAGAATAGTAGGAATTTCTTTCCACTGTACATCATCTCACCATCTCTTTCTGTTTGACGGCCCCTTCTTGTCTAAAGGTAATTTGAGATTTAGCCTCATCAATTGCATCGTCTAAAGACTTATCCATGGTAAAATCAGCTAATTTCTCTGGATCATTAACCATTTTTTCTAACAGATGGTCTAAATGATTGTCTAGAATCGAACGGTCTTTCGTGTAGAAATGCAGAGAATCCCCTTGCCAAGCGATGGCTAAAGGAATCTCTTCTTTTTCTAAAAAAGCTTTAAATTTCTCTATATCAATTGGTTTGTCTAAAAAATCTTTTTTCAGATTAATCGTATCAATCGAATAAGGAGATTGTAGCAATTCTTCTAATTTCTGCACCCCTATCTTATAGGCGGAATCCTGTGCTAAAGCCTGATGTCTAGACCATTCTAGAATCTTTAAGAGACTTTTTACAGTAAATAAAAGACTACGCTCTGCATATTGAACTGCCATTCGTTCCTGTTGTTCAGAGGACATCTGATGCCTCCTTCTTCACAAATAGCAGCTTTCCTTCTTTATAACGATAAGCTATCAATTTCTGACGTTGCTTAATCGACTTGACAACCTGCAGTAGATCTCTCGAATAAGGTTCTCGAAGAGTAACTTCTACTGCTTTCCCATCAACGATACCAACGCGTTTAAATTCAATGTAGTCTTTTTTGAGATGTCCTAAGCCCATACCAAAAGGAAAGTGATGAATCAATTGGATGGTACACCCACCTTTATTTCCCATTTGTTTCAAATCATACAAGTTTACTACCTTCATGATTAACTCCTTTATCTAGTTTGTCGCATCGTTTAAGTCTGGTAACGATAAACTCCGTGTCTGTTAGAAAATTCTCACACACGTCTTGTGCCAGTCGCCCTTCACAGGGAAATACTCTCAGTCCCTACTTACACAGGCACGCTAATCAAGACGGAGTGGATTCAATTTTCAAAGAACAGGTAGCTTTATTATAGATAAGAGTCGTTGAAATTTTTATCACATTTTTGGGGTTGTTGGGATTCAGTTTACTATTTATAGTAAATATGATTGAAAAAATCTTGAACAATTTTTCAATCATAATTAAATTAATGTTTTCAGTACAAAAACTAAAATATAGACACACTGGGTTTGCTTTTTCACGTTTTTTCACTATTTTCAATTATTTTCAATAAAAATATTGACAAAATATTAATTAATTATATTTTTAATACAAGGAAAAATTAAATATGAATATTGGTAAACGGCTATAAAAAGCATGATTTCTTTAAAGGCGAACTTAACTTTAGCTTATACAATATTTTTAATGAGAAAAATATAATTAAAAGAACCGCTATCAAACTCAAAATATTCCACAATCCATATATCCCGAACTTCTTTCGGAATAATTCTAATTTAAGTAAAAATAGTTTAGTCATAGAGCTGCTCCTCCAACTCACGAATAGAACCTGTATTGGCAAATGTTTTGGCAACTTCTCCATTCTTTAAGAGAATAAAACTATCACACAGATCGTTTAAAGTGTCCAAAATGTGAGAAGAAATTAGAATAGTTGTTTTACCTTTGAAAGTCTTCAAGATTGATTTAAGTTGTGTGATATATGTTACATCAATACTATTAAATGGTTCATCTAAGATAAGTAGACCAATATCGCGAATAAATAGATTAATCAGAGATAATTTTTTTCTCATTCCTTGAGACAATTCTTCAATCCTAGTATCTTCTTTCCCCTTCAAATTCAACTCACTGATCAATTGCTCAGCAGTTTTTATTCCCCCTGTATGATTTATAATTAAAGTTACAAACTCACTAACAGTCAAAAATGGATAAGGTTCTAAATCAGAAGGAATATATAAAATATTATCTAAATCAAAATCCTCAACATCAAAAGTTTGATTTGCTTCATAAAATTCTGACATCATGTTCATTAAGGTTGTTTTACCAGCTCCATTTTCTCCTAAAAGACCAATAATTTCTCCTTCTGGTAATTTCAAGTCAGTAATCTGCAGTCTAAAATTAGAATAAGCATGAGAAATCTGTTTAATATAGATATAATAGCATTTCCTTTCAAAAACGAAATAGGTGGGATTCAAGTGAATCCCACACTATCTTTCTACCATGAGAAGTTATCTCTAATCATACGGTATGCTAAATCTCCAGCATTTAGCAGTTCTCATTTATGAGCCCAAGCCCAACGAACTGCTTGAAAGCCATAACGTGCAACAAAACTCATTTTTGATGACAGATCTCTATTTATCTGCTAAAAAATAATGTATTTAACCCAAATCAACTAATTAATAAAATAATTTCCACATTCTTTGAGCTATTTCTTAAGCAAGACTAATTGTGTTTGACATTTTGTTTGTTTTATTATATTATTTAATTAATACACAAATAAGGAAAAAGGAGAACAAGATGTCCTGGTCATTTGACAATAACAAACCTATCTATTTACAGATTATGGAAAAAATCAAGTTTCAGATTATTTCCCATGAACTAGAAGCCAGTCAACAACTTCCTACTGTTAGAAAACTAGCTAGCGAGACTGGGGTCAATACAAATACCATCCAAAAAGCCTTTTCAAACCTCGAAAAAGAAGGATTTGTCTTTTGTAAGCGAACAGCTGGACGTTTTGTAACGGAAAATCAAGAATTCATCTCTAAATATCGTAAACAACTAGCAAAAAAACAATTAAAGGACTTCATTTTCTCCATGGCTCACTTTGGTTATCAAGAAGAAGAACTACCAGCTATAATTAGAGATTATATTAAACGAATTGAAACTACCAATTATAATCAAGTAAAACCAACTAAAAACTCATTCTAAGGATAAGATTCAGAAAATCTGTCTATGATAAAACGCACCCACATAGTGAACTACACCCCGAAAGTTAGACTTTTTCTGTCTAACCTTTTGGGGTCAGTACATAGTGGGTGTTTTTTTCGTCTCGCACTAACGGATTGAGACGAACTGAGAGTCACACAAAAAGAAAATCAGTGGAAGTTAGTCTAAGACAAATTTCCACTAATTTCACGCATTTTTCTCATACTAAAAGCTAGGTTGTGGGAAAATGGAAGTTAGTTTTAGAAGTTACCCTAAAAATCAGGTCACCTATTTTAAAAAAGTAGCAAACTATAAACTAGTAGGTTCCACACCAAATGTAGCCCCATACTGCCCAATAAATCAGATTTATAGCGCACCATCCCTAAAAACATTCCAAGTGAAACATACAAACACCAAGCTAGAATGGTTCCAGGATGATGTGCTAAGGCAAATAAAACGCTTGTCAAAGCAACTCGAATATCTAATTTTCTAACCAAGTTCCATAAAATTTCTCGATACAGAAATTCTTCAACCATACTCGCATTGATTAAGAACAATAAAAATGAAAACCAAGGAATTTGATGTTGAAGGCCAATTAAGTTTGCTTGATTCGTGCTTCCTTGAGCATGAATCAGACTAAAACATAGACTTATAATCAGTAGACTAACGAATCCAATACCAATCCACTTTATCCTAGTTTTCATATCGACCTTGACCACTTGTTTTCGTTGATCATACATCCATAAAAAAGAAATGAGCGACCCACAATAGAGAATCTCTAGTATAGTTAACTCACCGATACAAAGCAATTTCAGTAAGTATAGGGATACCAATAGGACATTTACTTGTTGGAATATATAAACTGGAATTATTCTTTTCATAGTTACCTCCGAAATAAATCTTCATAATCTAAATCTAATACCTGCACAATCCTCTCTACCCATGGACTTTGAGGCATTCGTTGTTCCATCTTGTAGTGACGAATCTTTTGATACAAACGATTCAATTCACTTGGATAGTGAAACTCTCCCGCAAACATTTTTCTGGTTAACTCAATCCAGCTGATATTTCTTTCAGCCAAAATAATGGACAAGTTCTCCCAAAATCGTTCAGCCATATTGCTTCTCCTTTAGTTAGATAAATAATGTGTTTGTGCCATGTAAATCAATTGTTTCGTATCTCTTGGCAATAAAGCTCTAGCCTCTTCCAAATTCAGATTTGGATAAACTCGCTTATTTGAAACCGCAAGAGGAAGTCTGATGGTTAGTTCAGGATTTTTTAATATCATTTCGATGAAATCTGTTAATTTTAGATTATCACGGTTCTTAAATCGTAATAAATTGGGAGATAAAAACTCAAAACAATCTGAAGAATAACTCATCATCTCAATTAATTTGTCCTTTGTCATTTCAGAAACTGAATGACAAGATACCTCGATACCATAGTTTTGGAAGAAGTCTAAAAGAAGTTGATTTCTTTGGCTATTTTTACTTAGATAGAGATCAATCATGGGATACCTCCCAAAGATTCGGTTCCATTTGATATTCTGAGACTATTAAGGAATCTAATAAATTTGCAAAGTTAATCGGTTTCTTGTCTTCATCATAAGCTTTTATAGTTACTTGAGTTGTAAGTATTCCCTCTTTTCCCTCGGCTCGATAGCCTTGTCCATATAAAACAAAAACAAGATTCTGATGATCATCTACAAAGGCATCAGCTCCGTTCTTTATATCCTGACTTTCAAGGAATTCCATAATGTTTTGAAGATAGGATTCATAAAATAGTGGGTAATTATGTTTTTTATGGTAATCATCTAAAAATGTCACCTCAAACTCACATGGATAATTGGGCATCAAAAATATTTGTTCATCCAGCTGTTTGATTTCTGCATCATGTAATTCTGTTTCTAATTCATCACAATCTAGTATTGATTCTTTATTTAATGCTTTCATCTTTTTCCTCTATTTCTTTTAATTTCTTTGCGATTGCGGCAATCACAGGAACGGTTACACTATTACCAGCTTGTTTATAGAGCTGACTATTACTAGAGACTTTTCTAGCAGCTTCAAAAGCCCAATCAGGAAACCCTTGTAAGCGAAAACACTCTTTAGGAGTGATTCGTCGTATTCTCAAACGGTAAAATTGTCCATCTATTAAGACACCGGCTACATGATAAACTTGCTTATCTTCTCCTTCATAGCTAGCCACTACTACTCCCATTTGCCCACTAGTTGTTAACGTATTCGCTATACCTTTTCCAACTCTACCACGACGATACTGAGAACTTGGTCTTTCTAAATTGATTGAATCCCCAATTTCTGCTTGAGCATATCCTTTTTTCGTTGCTTCCCGTACTTTTAGAAATTGGATTGGTTCTGGAATTAGTATTTTGGGGATTTTATCTCCACCTTGCATTGTAGTCAGTGTTGGAGATAAGCCCTCACTTCCATAGACGCGACCAGTTTCCTTAAAGCTAGTTGGTAAATCTCCAACAACGACAATACCATGGCGATCCTGAGTATTTAAAGTAAACATTGGCTCTTGATTATCCTTGAAACGTCTACCATTTTGTCTCTTTTCTAATCTGTCTGGTGTCATACAAGGAATAGCAACCTTAAATCCTTCTCCTTTTCCACGAACTAAAGTTGGCGCAAGACCTTCTGAATAATAAACTTTACCACTCATTCCACTTCTTGATGGATTTAAATTCCCTAGTGCTTTCAAAGTCTCAGGGTTAGTTGCTTGACCTTCTCGTCTGAAAGGAAATAGGAGTCTGGTACCTTTCTTTCTAGAATGTCCGATAATAAACACCCTCTCTCTGTTTTGGGGAACGCCAAAATCCTTACTGTTAAGCACCTGCCACTCAACATCAAACCCCAACTCATCAAGTGTGGTAAGGATTGTGGTGAACGTCCGTCCCTTATCGTGATTGAGTAGGCCTTTAACATTTTCAAGAAAAAGAAAACGTGGTTGGATTTGTTTGGCCGCTCGAGCAATTTCAAAGAATAAAGTGCCTCTAGTATCTTCAAATCCCAATCGTCTTCCTGCGATTGAAAATGCTTGACAAGGGAATCCCCCACAGATGACATCGACTTTCCCTCTAAGTTTTTTAAATTCGTCATCTGAAACATCTCGTATGTCATGAAATTCTATTTCTCCTTCCGTTTGAAAAATGGACTTATAAGATTCTCTAGCAAATTTATCAATCTCACAAAATCCAATACACTCGTGTCCGACACTTTCCATTCCTAGTCGAAAACCCCCGATACCTGAAAATAAATCAATAAATCTCATTTTTTTATCACCCCTTTCTTATCGACTACCATTGTCAAAACTGTCACTCCACTTGAAATGACAATAAGCATAACTAATATCCACTCGATTGGCGACATTTTAACCACCTCCTTTTCTAACACGGTTATTCCAAACGGAATATAGGCCATTAAACACAAATTCAGCAAGTACTTCCGCTCGTCTAACAAAGTGAACATTATCTAGAGCATACTGATAGATTCTCTCAAAATCAGTCATAGCAATTTCACTGGCTGTTTCGGAAAAACCCTCTCGTCTAAATTGTTCTTGTACCAATCCCCAAATATAATCTCGATCATATTTTGTAACCTTTTCTACTTTTCTTCTCAAGATAGGTTGAGTATTCCTCTCCTCCTCATCCTCAATAAATAAAGAATCAGTCTCACTATATTTAGTCTCACTAACTTCAGTCTCACTAGGGGCTGAATGTGAGACGAGGCCCGTTTTATTTTCAACCTGCCCTAGTCCTTTTTTAACACTAGGCCTGTTTGAATTACCTACTGGGGTAGAAGACAACTCCCCTAAATAAATCTTATTAGCTAGTCTTCCTTTCTCACTAGAAGACTGTTGAACTTCATCAATTAAGTCATATTCTTTAAGAATCTTTTTGATGGACAATAATTTTGACTTCGAACAACCTAATAGCTTCATCAGTTTAGAATTAGAAAATACTAAATAGACTGCTCCTTCTTCATCTATCCAACCACGACTGAGAGATAATTCTAAACGATCTTTTAAAATAGAATAAGCCACCTTTACTTCTAGTTTCATATCCATATATTTCTCATCCTCAAAAAGAATTTTAGGTAATTTGTAATACCGTTCTGAGGTTTGGTATTGATTTGCGGTAATTCGTTTCATAGCGCTCCTCCAAGTTCTTTGAGTATTAAATCTCCACTTGATTCCAATCGAACCAAGCCACTTTTTTCTAATTCAGCCATAAGAGAGATGGCTTCAACAATGTCAATTCCCATTTCACGTACTAAAAATGAAATGACAATATAGCGTGATGATTGTAATTCTTTTGTCATTTTCCCTCCTGAAAATAAAAAAACGGAAAGATTGTGAAATTCCTTTCCGTAACATAATAAATAATTGAACACCAAACTCAACACCAAAAAAATGTTTTTATTGATAATTATTGCTCAATCAAGCACTTATAACAATGTAAAAAATAAAAATCTGTACTCACAAAAACCCTTGAAATTCAAGGGTTTTAAGCATTTATTCTACTTCACAATGTTTTATTATTTTAAATCTTCTAGACCAACCATTGAATAGTAGCCATTGAGTTTTTTTCCTTTCATAGCAAGGGTTTAGAGCCCCTATTTTATTATCGTTTGAACATAGAAAGTTTTAAAATGAATGATGTCCAAACAGTTCTCGTTTTATGACATAGAAATCTAATTTATATTATATCATGACTTCTTTATTTTGTCCGCCCTTGTTTCCAGATTATACTAATTCAAAATGAAGGTCTATCATTTTATTGAAGTCTTACTCAAGACATAATTTAATTCAAGTATATCCTTTGAAATTCAATATCTATTATAGCTATTACTTCATATTAGGGAGAGAATCATATATGTTAGCTAATACTCTTCTAAAATCTCTTCAAACCACGTCTGCTTCCATCTGCAACCTCAAAACAGTATTTTGAGCTGACTTTGTCAGTCTTATCTACAACCTCAAAGCAGTGCTTTGAGCTGACTTCGTCAGTTCTATCTGCAACCTCAAAACAGTGTTTTGAGCAACCTACGGCTAGATTTCTAGTTTGCTCTTTGATTTTCATTGAGTATAAGAGTGGAATTTTATGAGTTTTTGGGATTTTTTCGGTATAAAACGCTAACCATTCAAAAACCACACAATGTTTCTTTCAGCTTCATTGAGTATAAAACTGAAATCACTGTGTGGTTTTATGTTGAATCTAGTTTTTGTACAGACTCATATTAAATAGCAATTTGTTATGTTCATTTAAATAAAGGATTAAAGAAACCATCAGTTGCTTTCAACAAGGCTTTAAACACTTTTTCTTTGAGTGCAACAGTATGTGAGAAATCACCCGATTTCTTTAAATCTTCCTCAACCGCTTTAACAAAGATATCCTTCAATTGTGTATAGTTGCTAATTTGTTTACCGTTAATTTCAATAGCAGTAAATCCTTGCTCTGCTTTAGCTTTAACATCGTGATACCAATGTTTCTTCCAGTCTTCTAGGTTTAAGAATTGGTTGTCTGAAACCTTTTTAATAATGAAATCATCACCCAATCTACCCTGGTTTTGTTTATCAGCTTCACCTTGGTATTTACTAGATACATATCCGATAAATCCATTTTCATAGCCAAAGTAACCCCACATACGGAAGGCGTTGTGCTTGAATGATAATGAACCTGGAGCACCTTTGCTTGTATTACCACCATAAATACCAGCCATCATTTGAACATTAACATATGCTGAATTAGGCGTGAAGTCCTCTGGTCGGAACACACCATTGCCAGGATTATTATGTTTAGTCATAAAGTTATTATCAACCAAATCATCAATACTTGACAATAGCTTAGTTTTCTCTCCGTCATTTAGGTCACGAACTTTATCCCATTGGTGTGGAGCAGTTAAATTATTTAAACTATCAACATGTCTATCGACTCTGTCAATTTTCTTGAACCACTTGCTATTATCACCATTTAATTTTGGAATTACAGCATCTGCTTCAACATAATCCAACATCATTAACGCTTCATTGTAGTTCTTCATGTAGCGATCAATATCTTCACGAGTTTTTAATTTATCCGGATCATAGTTATACCATTGATTACCATCATTTTCACGGTGATAAGCCATGTTAAGGCCTAAAGCGCCATATTCACCATTAGTTGTTGATTTATCAGGTGTTTGTAACATACCTTGAGCATAGGCTTCAACGTCTGTACCTTGACGATGCTTATGACCACCGAAATAAAGCATTCTATCGTTTACGTGTGTTGTTTCGTGAGTAAAGGCTGAAATACCAAACGGACTAATCATATCCGTCACCATAAACAAGACCTTGTCATCATTATTTGGATTAGGGAATATTGAGGCCATAGCGCCCATACGCCAGTCTCTATCATGGTGTCGCCATGTTGGACCATATAATTCACGAATTGGGGCTACAGGGTTACCCTTACTGTCAAATCCTCGACGACCTACAGGAGAACCATTGTAGGTCTGGTTATCCCATACAGGTGTCGGAACCATTTTCTCACTCTTAAGCAATCTATCTCGTACACTTGGCAATGCTAAACGTGACCAGAAGTCAAGGTAAGTTTGTTGTGCATGTGCAACCTTATCAATTTCTTTTTTGAATTCATTTCTAGCTTCTTCTGTATGTTTACCATATTTCTCAAATGAACTATAAGCCATCGTATTGTATGTTGAAATTAAGAACATATGAGCATTCTTAAGCGTTAATAAAGGCAAAATCATACGTCCATGAACACCGTTATCTAAACCATCGAATACACGGTGACGTTTATCTTTCAACTCTGTATTTGTTGTCTTAGGTTCTGAAACATAAACATTTTTAGCAGAATGGATAAACCAATCGTTAATGTCTTTATCCTCAGTGAACAAACGCATGTTGTATTCTAGGAAGTTACGTAGACTACCTTTACCAGTATTACCTGCAATAATTTCACGATAAGCGTCCTGAGTTCGGTCACCCTTTAAGTTCTTCTCGCTAGACCCAATGTTAATCAAGCGATCTAACACACTTGGAGTTTTACCGTAGAAGTCAGGTTTGAATATCATAATGTCTTTGATACTCATACTGTTGTCAGTATACTTAATGTTATAGTAGCGGTTCAAGTAAGATAGAGCCATCATGATTTTCGCTTTATTGTCGTCAACTTTCTTCACAAGTGCTTTCATCGCAGCTTCGTCACTATTTAATTGATGATCTTCATTTTCGACTAAAGCTTTCACAAATTTATCAAGATTGTCTTTGACATCAGTAAAGCTTTCTTCTAGATACAAATCAGCTGGATTTCCAATAATTTTACGAACACCTTGCGAATCGTATGTGACTGAAGCTAACTTCTCTTTCACATCTGCAATCAGTTTCACACGGTCTTTCTCAACCATATTTGGTGTATAAACAACGTTTTGTCCAGCGATGGTATATTCACGAACTTGTTTCACTTTAGAATCAGCATTCTTAGTAACATCCATTTCTTCCTTAGTACCATCAGCATAGTGAACCATAATCTTATCAATATCTGACAAGTCAGTTACAAATTGTCCTTCTTTCATACCAGTGACAGAAAGAACTTCTTTCTTAACTAAGTTCGATTCTTCAAGCAACTTGTTGCCTTGGTTAACAATCCATTCTTTATTGTAGAATGGTTGGAGTTTTGCAATATTGCGATAAGCTAAATCACGTTCGAGTTTGTAGTCTTGGGTTGATTTGTATTCCTCTGATTTTGGTGTTGTACGGTTAAGCGTATCTTCAGGAAGAGCACTAATTTCAAATCCACTAGCTGTTATATTGTACCCTTTAATTTTCTTATTAGCCTCTTCTAAACTAATTTCTTTAACACGCTTAGAACGTTGATAGGAAGAAGTTCCTGTACTCATATCACGAACAACGAAATCATTTTCAAGTCTATTACCTGAGAAGTAACCATCTTCGTCATCTATATTTCTTGACCCATAGAAGATTTCGCCTTTAGACACTTTCACCATTGATACGTTATCTTCAATTTGCCCTAATACCCAGTTAGAACTGATAAATCCACCAACATCAACTGGATTATCAATGTCAATTCTACCTTTAGCAACTGAATGACGAACAGAGCCCTCTTTTCCTACAGTGAAATTATCCATACCATTATCAGATTTCGCAACAAGTCCAGCAGCTCTAGCTCGTTTACCTGTGATTGTTACATCAGCATATGCTCTATCTAAGTTACCTTTCCAAATTTCACCAGCAATACCAGCTAAATTCCAATCACGATCACCAACAGCCTGTAATTTACCGATAAATGCCACATTTCTTAACAGACCACCACGATCAATTTTATTAACAATACCAGCAATACTATTGTTTCCAAGAATGCTACCAGTAACCTTGATATTCTCAACTGTCGCATTTTTAACAGTCTTAGCAAGTGCTGAAATATCATTAATCCAAGGCATATTGATATTAACATTTGCTAAGTTAATATTTTTTACTGAACCACCTTCGATACCACCGAATAATTGACGTTTCATGTTATGAATTGAATACTGTTTTCCTTCTACACTGGTCAATGTACCTCTAAATGTCCCTGTTACATATTCTTTATTAGGTGTTGGTACATTTTCTGCATTCAAATCTGCTCCGATTTTAAATGTACCATTTTTATCAGCATTCATAGCATCTACTAAATCTTTAAAATTATAGTAAACATTATCAACTTTAGGACGAGGTTTTTCAATGTAATGAATGTATTCATTTCTAGTCTTAGATGGGTCAACATGTTGAATCAAATCTTGAGCAGTTGCTGTAATTTTATAAAGTTCTTTTTCTTTTTCAGTCACCAACTCAATCTTATCAACTGCTAAACGTGTTACTTTATTATCACGACTAGTGATTTTCAAGTACATCTTCTTCACATCTTCATCTGAGGGTTTTTCAGTCATGAAATCACTAGGTGTTTCAGTACCATCGTCATTTACCTTCACTAAATTAGTAGATGCGATATTTTTAATTTCAACTTTTTTCAAATCCAAGCGAAGTGGTTTCTCTTCTAATGTTGCAGTTTCTTCTCCCTTACCCCGGTCATAGGTCATAGTGGTTTCTATCTTATAGTCCTTGTAGAATTTTAAATCTTCTACATGCTTATCTAATTGCTCTGAAGTTAAATCTACTGTTTTGACAATTTCATTTCCATCTTTAATTGTCGCAGTAATTTTATTGATCTTGACTCCATCTGTATTAACCAAATGATAAGAAAGATTTGCGGAGCGGTCTAATACATTTGTATCTGTTCGCTCCAAAGTCAAAACAGGAGCCGTTTTTTCTTTAGGCTTTTCTTTTGTACCTTTTACAAGAATTTCAGGCTTCATTTCTTTCAAAATAGTTACTGTTTCAACTGGTTCACTAATTTTTTTGCCATGTAACTCTTCATAGCTAGTAACAATTTGACGTTCGCCATCCTCACCAATTTGTTTAACAGAATCATCGCCTATAAATTTGGTAGGTTCAGATTCTTCTATAGTCGTTTTAGAAATAGTCTCGGTCCGGATATCGGTATGTAAAGAAGGCAACTCTTCTCTTTCTGATGCAACTTCTGAAACTGTAGATATTGGTTCAGTATACTCTGGAATGTCGCTAACAGGTGGCTCAATCAAGTTTCCATTTTCATCTACTCCTGTTGTACCTACTGGTTCCGTGTATGCTGGTTTTTCGCTAACAGGTGGTTCAATCAAGTTTCCATTTTCATCCACTCCTGTTGCACCTGCAGGTTCAGTATATTCTGGTTTCTCAGTTTTAGGCGCTTCATCTGGAACTGTACCTACAGGAGCTGTGTACTCAGTTTTCTCTACTTTAGGAGCTTCGTCTGGGACTGTACTTAAAGGATTCGTATATTCTGATTTTTCATGAACTGCTGGTTCCACCTTCTCTGAGACTACGGCTTCTGGTAATTCAGGCTGAACTGCTGGTTCCACCTTCTCTGAGACTACGGCTTCTGGTAATACTGGCTGAACTGCTGGTTCCCCTTTTTCTGAGACTACGGCTACTGGCAATTCAGGCTGAACTAAGGCTTCTCCTTTTTCAGTTACAATAGCTTCTGGTAACGCTGCTTGAACCTCAGGTTCTCCTTTGTCTGTCACAACTTTGGGTTGCTCAACTGGCGAAACAGTTGATGCCGGAGAAACCGACGAAACACTTCTATCATCAAGCTCCAAGTAACCAACATATCTGTAACCAGAAATTTGCAACACACCATCACGTCCAGACTCATGGATGGTAGCATTCAAATTAAGTGCTGAAGCAGTTGATAGTGTAACTAAACCTGTCGCCCCTACAATCAAAAATGTAGCTATTTTTTTATTTCTCTTATCTTTTGTAATAACTACAACAAGACTACCGATGGTCAATAAACCAAATACAGTCATAATAGATTGTGATTGACCAGTATTTGGTAGTGCGTCTTTCTCATAAACCAAAGCATATGATTCTTTTGATTCGTCAGGTCTACCTTGTTTGAGTTGATCACGTTCAGTTTGTGTTAAATTACTATAATCCAAGTAGTGATATGTAGATGCACCAACAATTGACGGTGCAAATAAAAGACTTCCCAAGAATACTGAGCCAACAATACCTTTTATTTTCCGAATGGAAAATTTATCTTTTTTTAATAATGACAATTATAATTCTCTACCTTTACTTTTTATTTCCTAATAGCAAACACTATTTTTTATTCTCAAAAATTGAACTTCTAAAATCATTCGTTTGATCGAGATAAGCTTTAAAGATTGCTTGTTTAAGTTTATGAACTCTATTATGTTCAAGATACATTTTCGCTAAATCATCCTCTGCATCAGCATTAACAGCATCAGTTATCATTTTACGAAGCATATCAATATTAGTTATTGTCACCTTGCTATTTCTTGAGAAACTTACATTTGGATTATAAAAGCTAATACTTATTAGATTATTAAACTTAGCTTTTCGTTCTTCATACATTGCTTTTTTAAATTCAACCCAAGATGAGTAACGATTATTAAATACTTTCTTAAGCACTAAATCATCAGTTACATTACCGACTTTTTTACCATATGATGTAATAACGTCACCATTTGCTTTTGCTTCTTCTGCGAATTGATTAGAAATATATGGTACCATTCCATCTTTAAATCCTTTTGCAGCTAACAACTCGAACGCCATACGACGTCCCATTAAATCACCCGGTGTTCCTTTATTATTACTTAAAGCTGAATATATTGGTGAAAATAGTTTAATTGTATAATAGCCATTTCGTTTAAAGGTATTATCATTGTCATTTTCGTATCCTCTTCTTGTAATAACATCATTTTCTATTAGACTATCAAATGAATTTAACTTATTAAGCTCTTCAGCTGTTAAATAACGAACAATATTAGTTGCATATACTTTACTTCCGTCTGGATCCGTTTCAAATTTATTTTCTATTTTTCTCAACAACTCATTTTTCTTAGAAATATCTAAGTTAACAACAGCATTACCTTCTAGATATTCTAGCATATAAATTACATCAAACAGATTATGCATATATGTTTGTAAGTCTTCTGCATTTTTAAATCGTTCTGTAGGATCTTTCACCTGAAGTCTAGTTGGATTTTCTGCTTCTTCATACTTCAATATAGAGTTAATCGTAATAGTAGGATCGTATGGATGATCAGGAGCTTGCAACAATCCTTTAGCATAAAACTCTGGTCCAAGTCCATTTCGTCTTCCATATCCTCCAAGATAAATTTCTCTATCAGAGTTATGCGTCATTTCGTGTGTATAAGTTACCGCACCATCTTTATCAAGCATACGATATGCCATATAGTAGAATGCATCCCCCGTAGCGTATGCTCCATTAGCATTATGAACAACATTATTTCCTGCTGGACCAAAGAAATGTTTTATTGCTGGATGATCAGTTTCAAAAGTAGCTTGGTATGTATCTTTATCTTCTTTTTCATCTGTACCAAATCTAAATGCATCATAGACTAGAACACTTCTATATAATTTTTCTTTATTTTTATCATCTAGTATTTTATACCAGTAATCATAGTGATCTCTAAATCTAACAGCCGCTTCTTTTGCTTTTGTCTCAACATAGTCATTTAAATTAGTTCCTGCTGGATGTTCTTTACTTCTATATCTATCATAAGCACCGAAACCTATTGTTGAAATGTTGGCTATAATAAACACCGATTTTTCAGGTAATGTTAATAGCGGCAAGACCATACTTGGATATTTCCATGATGGGCTAGTTAATCTATCATAAATCCCTATAGATTGCGGAGTGCCTGCTTTTGATTGTTTATCACTTACCTCTTTAATCGTAGATTTTTCTTCTACAATATAGGCTTTAGTTTGTTCTTTAAACCACTCGTTATTTGTTTTATCTGGTACAAAAGCTTTTCTATATTTTTCTAATGCATCAAATAAATTAGTAGTTTTATAATTTTTTGCTAATAAAACATTATAAGTTATAACATTATTTTTCGCTAGTAAATTATTAAATCCAGATTTACCTAACTCTATAACATTATCTAAAGCTGAACTATTTGATTTACCGAAGAAATCCAAGTGATACATAACTAAATCTTTTGCTTTTGTTTCACCATATTTGAAATTGTACCAACGCTCTAAGTATGTTAATCCTAGAAGTAAAGCTTCTTTATTATTTTTAATTTTCTCGATTACATAATTATCTATTACCTTATTGTTATTTTCCGCTATTACAGCATCTGCAGTAAGAAGTTTTGTCAAACTATCTTTCAAATTAGTTTTTGTAGTATTGAACTGTTCTTCTAAATATAACTCCGTTAAGCTAACATCATTAGAAACATCTAATACTTTTCTTATTGCCTCTGATTTATATTCTACATTATTTAATGCTGGTAATACTTTTTCCAAAATATTATCATAATTGCGAAGTAATGTATTCGGTGTATAAATTAAATTTGTATTGCCTATTCTATACTCTGCTACACTTGAAAAATCACTTTGATATTCTAGATTTTTAATCTCTGTTGTATTATCCGCGTAATATAGTAATAGTTTATTTATACTTTCTTTATTTTTGTTAATATCACTAATTACTTCTTTATCTTTCATAGGAACTACTGATAATAATTCCTTATTATAAAGATTACTACTTGACTCTACTAAATTTCCGTACTTAACTATTGTTTCTCTATTATAAAATGGTAATAGTTTTTCTATATTTTTATATACTTTTTCTTTAGATGAAACGGCATTTTCAAGATTTCTATAGTCAGTTACATATCTAGAAGAGAAATTAAAGTCTTCTGTTTTAATAGTATTTTTAGTAACAAAAGCAGATTTTTTCTCTTTAATCTGTGCATCTTCTAATACTTCTCCTCTTTGAACAGTAGAATCCTTAGTTAAGATTTCATCATCTTCTGCTACTACGTTCACAACCTTATTATTTTTATTACTATATACATGACTTGCTTGCATGTTAGTGAAATCTTTTCCAGTTATTGCATTACCGTTCGTAACATTAACGTCGCTTAGTACATTAGAAAGTCGACCAGATTTTTCTAATCCTCCGACTGGATCCCAAAGATTACCAACTACTCCACCTACATTTGCAAAACGTTGAACATTATTAAGATTTCCTTCAGCGTAGCTATTACTAATTAACGCACTATCTTCTGCTGCACCAACTATTCCGCCAATAGATTGATCCCCTTTAGTTGCGTTTGATGATAAATCAATTGATGCGATCGACTTCTCTATTAATCCCCTTGAACCAGAAAGTTTACCAACTAAACCTCCAATTTGATAAGCTGAATTTGTTTCATAAGTATTAGTAATTCTTCCTGTAAAGCTACTATTTGAAATTCTAGAATTCTCTACTTGTGATACTAAACCTCCTATTCCATGTTCACCAGCAATTGCTCCATCAGCATGAACATTACTAATTACAGTTCCATTTCTCGCTTCTTTCGCTACTGTTGCAGCATCTTCTTTTGCTGAAATATTAGCATCTTTTAGTGAAAGATTTTGTACTGTAGCACCATTTAATCTCCCAAACAATGGTTTTTTCAAATTATAAATAGCATAATATTTCTCATTATTTGTTCCTACTAACTTTCCATGGAATTCCTTTTTCACATAACTTTCTTGATTATCCGAAAGTTCAACTTCACGAGCATCCATAGTTGCCCCTAAACGGAATGTACCATTAGGATCGCTATTCATTGCATCGACTAAATTTTTAAATGATGTATATACTTCAGTTTCACTTTGCTGAGTTTTTGGTAAATAGTATGTATAATTTTCTAGTACATTATTATTTTCATGCTGTATCAGATTATTTGCACTTGCTACTATTTTATAAACAGCTCTATTATCTTTATTATCATTAGTAATGTTTTTAACTGGAAGCATCACGTCTTTAAAGTTCTCTGATTTTACTTTCATGAAGTAATTTTGTGGGTCATTTGGCACAGAATCAAGTGAAGTTACATGACGATACTTATCACCTTCTTTAGAATATAGTTCAACAGAAGATATATTTCTAAGTTCTAATTTCTTATTAACATCTTCTTCTTTAACATCATCTTTTTTCTCATCTTTATGACGTTCTAGTGCATCATATGTCGGAGTAATTTCATTCCCTGCGATAATACTCTTAATCCAAGCTAATTGTGTAGGAGATAAAATCAATCCACCTGAGCGATTTTGTGCTCCATTTTGGTGTACACCAATGACTTCACCATTAGCATTAAATATTCCTCCACCACTCATACCAGGATTTCCGCCTTGATATTGGACACCGTAGGTATTATTCGCATATTTTTGTTCCATTTCTACCGTAGTATCTTTTAAGTGCGTATATTTCCCACCTGGATATCCATGAACATTAAGTTTGTCATAAACATTTACTTTCGAATAATTTTCTACTAGATTTACATGTTTTCTTTCTAAAGATTGTGGTAATTTAATCACTGCTAAATCATAGATAAATCCTTTTGGATAATCTTTTTGATTATAAAAATGAATATCATTAGCGGTAAATGTTCCTTTTTGTCCGTCAGGAGTCACCCACTCATATTCGTTTTTAGATTTATCACCTCTAAATTCACCCGTAGTATTATCAGTAGAATTATGAATGAAATTATGAGCGACTGTTAAAAGTACATTTGGTGCAATAAAAGTCGCTGATCCCACTCCAGTTCCCCTTGACGAATCTGTAATGAAGGTCATATTAATTAATGCACTAGATTTTTTCTGAATACTCATTTCTTCTGGTGTATTAGTATTTTCATTATTTGGCTTAGGCTCTTCTGTACTTGGCTGTTCAATACTTCCAGAATACTCTCTAGTTGGTTCTACTTTCTCAGGCTCTACTATCGCTCCGGCTTGCACTCCTGTATATTCTCTCGGAGCTTCCACTTTCTCTGGTTCTTCTATTGCTCCAGCTTGTACCCCTGTATATTCTCTTGGGGCTTCTACTTTTTCTGGTTCTTCGATTGCTCCAGCTTGCACTCCTGTATATTCTCTTGGGGCTTCTACTTTCTCTGGTTCTACTAGTGCTCCAGCTTGTACTCCTGTATATTCTCCTGGCGATTCTACTTTCTCTGGTTCTACTAGTGCTCCAGCTTGTACTCCTGTATATTCTCTTGGGGCTTCTACTTTTTCTGGTTCTTCGATTGCTCCAGCTTGCACTCCTGTATATTCTGGCAGTGGAACTACCTGCTCTGGTTCCACTATAGCCCCCGATTGGACACCCACATATTCAGGTTCAACTGTTTCTGGTTCTACTATGGCTCCAGCCTGAACTCCTGTATATTCTCTTGGGGCTTCCACTTTCTCTGGTTCTGCTAAGGCTCCAGCCTGTACTCCAGTATATTCAGGTTTCTCCATTTTTGCTGCTTCTACTAATGCTCCGGCTTGTACCCCTGTGTATTCTGATAGTGGGGCAGACTGTTCTGGTTTAACAATAGCTCCAGCCTGTACTTCCCCATGTTCTGCACTAGTCTCAGGTTGTTCCTTCATTACTTGAGCTTTTTTAGTACCTTTTTCGACTATTCTTAAAACAGGCGCAGTCGTTGAAGTTGAAACGATTTCTCTAGAAACTTCTTCCTTGTTTACAGAGAATATTCTGACGACTTCAACTTTCTTACCTAACTTACCTTCTTGTTTTACGCTTACAGTTCCTTCAGCTAAATTAGGATTTTCTTGAATTTCTTCTTGAAAATCTATTTTTGTTTCTATAGTTTCCTCGCGATATAGGAGTTCAGGTTTGTTCAACTGGCCTGATAGAACTTCATCTTGTGGATTTAGTGTATTTACCCCAGTCTTTTCTTTTGGAGAAACCTTCTCGTCTTTCTTCGTCTCTAGATTCTTGTGTTCGGCTAATTGTGCTTGAGAATCTGAAGATTGTTTCTCTTCTTTTCTTGGATTCGTTAATTCTGTAGAAAGAGGTTTTTCAACTACTTGAACTTCTGTCGGCTTAGTTGAAGAAACAGGTGTTTGTTCCTGAATAGCTTGTACTGTTGATGGATTTTCTACAAAATTTGGTGTAACATTATAACCTACCTTTTGTTGATTTTTGGGAGTAGCTACTGATTTCTCTTGATTGCTTACTTTAGATTCAGAAGTTATTTTTCCCTCTTTGATATATCCAATATAAGTGTAACCTGAAATCTCTTTAGGAAGAGGTAATTTCTCTCCTGAAGTTAATTCATAGTCAGTATTGTAATTCAGTAAGAGATTATTTTCTAAAGCATGAGCTGAAACTAAGACACCATTTCCTATTCCTGCAACCAATACTAAATGTAATACTGTTTTATTCTTAACTTTTTTCTTAGAAACGGCAAAAATTAAAATTCCCAGAGCAGCTAAGCTAGCACCAGCAACTAGGGTTTGCATATCATTCTTGCTTCCAGTATTTGGTAATTCTCCCAGTTGATTTTGGTAATTCAATTTATAAACAAGATAATAAGTCTCATCATCATTCTCCACGTATGTCGGAATATCATAGACAAGCTGCTTCTTTTCATCTGATGATAGCTCTGACTCTGTCACATATTTATAGTGAACACCTTTAGTCTCTTGAGCCTCTACAGATGAACTACCTAATACAGACATAAAAAATAAACTTGAAATCGTTGCAGATACAAGTCCTACTGATAATTTTCTAAATGAAAAACGCTCTTGTTTTTCACCAAAATACTTTTCCATTATTCCTCCTTGAGATAAAATTTAAAAATATGCAAGATAAAATTTATTATGTTAGCTTGTTATCTTATAAAAATGTAATACACTTTAATTATACTCTTAATTTACAAAAAAGTCTTAAAATCGAGTTGCGCTTTCATGCTTAGTTTTACATGTAAAATACGAATGAGCAGGGTTTGCCATTTCTTATATTTTTTTGGATAAAATATAACCTACCATGAAATTTCCACGGTAGGTGTTACTTATATAACTAATCGTTCTAAAAATGGTTTGAGACAGTTGGTTAAAATACCTTCTATCCAAACTGTTTGTGCAGATGATAAATGTTCTGCTTCTAAGCATTCTTTTAGAAAATCTCGGACTTTTTCAGGTGTGATTTCAAATTCAAATGCCTTCATCTTGTAGAAAAAGTCAATGACTTGTTCAGAGAGGAAGTTCTGTGAAAAGGGAATGTGACCTGTTTTACGGTATTCTAGCAGAAGCCGTGAAAAGCGGGCTTTTTCATTAGGGATATCCTTGAAATAAGAATTAAGAATCCATATCTGCTTTTGTTTTCTCTCGATTGGGTCTTGATTAGCAATTTTCTGGTCTTTTGCTAACTCATTTTGGTATTGTTTGGACTTTAGAGCTCGCTCTGTTCTATTTTTTCCAAAGAGAATTTTCTCCCAATTCCGTTCTTCTTTGGTTAGGGCTTCTGTGAATCCAAAATAGTCCTGATAGGCCCGTTCTGCTGGCCCCATGGCTAGAACGAGATTGTCAGCGTATTGCTTGGCAATCTTATCTCGTTTTTTTCGTTCTTTTTCTGCCCGAATCCGCAAATCTTGCTCGTAGTCGATCTTTTCCTTGCCTAGCTTGACAAGGTAGAGGTTATCATCTGATTTTCCAAGTAAAAAGGGCTTAATACACTTTTCTAGGACTTCTTCCATACGAGATTTTTTCTTTGGTTCTGCCTTGCTCCAACTTCCACCTCTAAATACTTCTAGAAATAGTTCATAATCTCTTTCTGGAGTAAATTGATTGCCTCGATTGGCTTTAAAAACGCCTTTTTTCCATAACCAGTCTAAAAGACGCTCGTCAAAATCCGTCTTATTAACCTTGATGATTTCTTTCTTTTGTGCTTTTCTAGTTAGGCTTTCAATTTTTCTGAGCAGTTTTTCTTCTTCTTCGAGTTGTTGGTCTAGGTTGAGCTTCTTAAAATGCCTGACGCAGTCACTACCGATAGGAAATAGTCGCTGCCCTGTCACTCCGTTAAAGAGTTCATAGGCATATTTTATGGCGTTTCCACAAATGCAATTGCTTCGACCAATTCCATTAAAAATCAAGGAAACTTCACTCCATTCCTTGGTAGCTTGTTCCCAAGTATCAGACTTTGAAGCCTGTAAAACAGCGTCATGCAGGGATTTTCTAACTGGAAGTGTCATGAGGTCTCCTTTCTAGATTAGACTTTTACAACTTGAATTTCTTCTTTACCGAGTAAAATCAAGTATTTCTCAATATGTTCAATCGAATAGGCTCGAGATAAAGCCTCTCCGTATAGCGCTAACTGACCACGATAGCGATCTATGAGTTGACTTGGTTCATCATAGCGGTCTGTCTTGTAGTCAAAGAGGACAATGCGGTCATCATATACTAAATAACCATCCAAAATCCCACGAACTACAAAATTTTCTTGACTTTTATGGTCTCGTTTTAACATGGAGAAGGGTTGTTCTCGATGGAGATTATCTGTGTTCGCCAGAATTTCCTTACCAAGTGCTGTGTCAAAGAATGCAAGAATTTTAGCAAGGTTGATTTTTTCTTTAACAGCAGGGCTTGTTTGGACCTGTTTGAGGGTTTCAGTCAATCTAGCAAGTGTCGGTTTCTGGCTGAGATCTATTCGCTGCATGAGTTCATGGGTAGCACTACCAATCTGGGCACCTGTAACCTTGTCTTTCTTAGAAAAATCGGGTACTTCAAAGCTGATTTTTTTGTCTCTTGTTCGGCTTTGATTTGCGATTTCAACACCTTCCATATCCATAACAGGTTCGTAAAATTTTTTAAGTTGACTTGGGGTTTGAACACTGGGGAGTTTAATCGTTGCTCCATGTAAGACATTATAGACCTCTACCTCTCTCAGCATTTCTAAAGCTTCTTTGATGGTCTCTGATTGACGGTTGTTTGCTTGAGAGCTTTCCTGAAGTGGCGTATTGGTTTGTAATACTCCGATAGCTTCTTTGGTCAGTTCTTCTTCTCCTAGAAAGCGATAGCTAAAGTTTAAAGAATCCTTGGCAAATACCTTGCTGATAGCCCAAATCCAGCTCTGGAAATTTTTGGCTTGGAGTCTGATTTGGCTAGCAAGGCGTCCATTAACAGGGGCTGGATATTCTTCATCTTCCAGGTTTTTGCTTGTTCCCTTGCCAATTAAGTAGACTTTTTTCTCTGCCCTCGTCATGGCAACATAGAGCAAGCGCATTTGCTCGGAATAGCTGGCTAGTTTTAATTCTTCTTCATTTTGGCTATAAGTCAAGCTAGGAATGGAAAGCTTGATGGTCTTTGGATAATAGTCTTCTACTGCTCCTGTCTCAATCTTGGCAATGTATTTGACACCCAGACCATTTTTACGACTAAGAATGACCTCTGACATGCTATCTTGTTTGTTAAAGGCTTGATCCAAGTTGAGGATAAAGACATAGGGAAATTCTAAGCCCTTGCTTTTGTGAATGGTCATGAGTTCTACTGCATCTTTTGGAGGAGCAACTGCAACACTGGCTAAATCATGCTGGGCTTCCAATACTTGATCAATCATACGTATAAAGCGTGATAAGCCCTTGAAATTGCTCTTTTCAAATTGGTCAGCCCTTAGGGCTAAAGCATAGAGATTAGCCTGTCTAGCTGCTCCATTTGGCAAGGCACCGACATAGTCATAATAAAAACGGTCCCTGTAGATTTTCCATATCAAATCGTAGAGCGAATGCGTTTTGGCGTAGAGGCGCCAGCTTTCCAAAAATTCTATAAAACGAGCTAGTTTTTCAGCTAACTGAGGAGTAATCAATTCTTTTTGATCTGAAACTTGTTTAGCTGCATTGAGCAATTTTTCATAGAGATTTTCTTTGATTTTATCTTCTGATTTTTGGAGAGACAAGCGTACCAATTCGTCCTCGTCAAAGTCAAACATAGGAGACTTCATGAGCGCTACAAGGGCATAGTCTTGTAAGGGATTGTGGATGACACGTAGGGTATCGAGCATGACCTGTACTTCTAGAGACTGGAGATAATTATTTTGCTCTCCGTCTGTTTTGACAGGTATGCCGTATTCCGATAGGGCTAGGAGAATTTGGTCATTGCGGCTACGGCTGGAGGTTAGAAGGGCTATTTCTTTGAAGGCTATACCTTTTTCTTGATGGAGGTTGAGAATCTCCTTAATGACTAGACGCATTTCACCACTTAGTTTGGTGTCAGCAAGGTTTTCTTCTTGCTCTGTCGACTCTTCCTTGTCGTATAATAAGAACTCAGCTTTGTTTTCTGGGTCGGGAGTGAGTGACGTATTGGCAAAGATAAGCTGATGCATGCTATCGTAGTCAATTTCCCCCACCTCTTTGTCCATGAGCCGTTCGAAGACATCGTTGGTTGCCGATAAAACCTCTGAACTACTCCGGAAGTTTTCTTTGAGAAGAATCAACTTGCCTTGATGAGAATCTTGAGCATATCCTTGGAATTTTTCATTGAAAATCTGAGGGTCTGCCTGACGAAAACGGTAAATGGACTGCTTGATATCACCTACCATAAAGCGATTATGACCATTAGATAGGAGTTCTAGCATCCTCTCTTGAATATGGTTGGTATCCTGATACTCATCGACCATAACTTCATGGAAACGCTCTTGATAAGCCTGTCTAACTTGAGGAAAATTCTCTAAAATTTCAATGGTATAATGGCTGATGTCTGAAAATTCAAAGGCATTTTCTTGGCGTTTTCTGAGGCCGTATGCCTCGACAAAATCCTCAATAAAAGTCTGGAAAGTTCGCGCTAGTTGCCAAGTCTCTTGGTGGTAGGATTCCTGATAGCTAAGAAGGTTGAGCTGATCAGATAGCTGTCCCAGTTTAACAAATTGAATCTTCCTCTCCTCATTATAAGCATCAGCAAGAGGTTTCAAATCAGTTTTTCGACTGGCATTGGCTAGAGCACGGCTGTTTTTCTCCTTTGAGATGGCTATCACGCGCACTAGCACAGCTTGGTAATCTTCTGTCGTGGACTGGTGGTTTAAAGAAGCAAGCTCATCCAGGACCAACTGAACAGTTTCAAGATAGGGTGCCTTGGGAAATTCCTTAGCATCATTATCCAAATGGTAGCGGAAAAAACTTTCTAAATCATAGAGAGCATCTTTGACTTGCTCTATTAGTTTCTCTTTTTCACTAGGAAAATCTGCCTCTTCAAATCCTTTCAGGAAAAAGTTCTTTAGCCAGTTTTGGGGATTGCTGGTCGATTGTAAAAAGTCATAGATTTTATAAACCTGCTGACGGAGTCCACGCTCATCCTTTCCACGACCTGCAAAATTTTTAAGCAAGTGACTGAAGGCTTCTTTTTCTTTTCCCTGGTAATGTTGCTCAAAAAGGTGATGAAAGACTTCGTTTTTTAAGATTAACTGTTCACTTTCATTTTGTAAAATACGGAAATTAGGCGCTATGTCAATTAGATAGCCGTGTTTGCCAAGGAATTTTTGGGTAAAGGAATCCATGGTTCCAATGGCAGCATTAGGCAGGTCTGCCAACTGCCGTCCCAAATGTTGTTTGAGATCCAAATCCTTGGTTTCTTGGATTTGCTGGCTGATTTTTTTCTCCAAACGTTCTTTTAATTCTGAGGCCGCTTTTACTGTAAAGGTTGAGATAAAGAGTTGACGAATTTCCACACCGCGCGCAAGTTGATCCAGAATCCGTTCAGCCATTACAAAGGTTTTTCCAGACCCAGCTGAAGCTGAAACCAGAATATTTTGACCAGAAGTGTAGATTGCTTCAATTTGCTCAGCCGTTCTCTTTTGTTTCTGGCTAGAACTCGCTTCTCTTTCTTGCAACTGTTTTATCTCTACATCTGTTAAAAAGGGAATGGACTTCATCGTTTCAACTCCTCTCTCATTTTTTTAAACCAGGCTTGTTTAAGTTTTTCTCCGACCAGCCGTTTGCCATCAGCTAAGTTCAACTTCTCTAGGAAGCGGGCTTGGCCCAAGTGATAATTGGCTTCAAAGCCAGTAATAGCTTGATGTTGTTGAACATACGGGGCAATACTTCTGCCATTTTCTGTATAAGGATTGATAGCAAATCGTCCTTCTAGAATTTTTTCAGCTGCTTTCTTGTAAAGATGGGCATTGTAGTCCAATAGGATTTGGAATTCTTCATCCGTCAGCTGGTTAGCCTTGTTTTTGTTGTAAAATTCGCCCAAATGACTGCTTTCCTTTTCTAAAAAGAGTCCTTGGTATTTCATAGACTTGTTGGCTTCTACTACTGCACCTGCCAGACTTTTGACGGCTAGTAAGGATTGGACAGGTTCTGCCATTTCCAAGTACATAGCACCGAAAAAGTGTTGCTCACCCTCTTTCTTAAGTGCTGCCAGATAAGTTGGCAGTTGGGAATTTAACCCATTAAAGAAATGGGGAAACTGAAACTGAGTTAGACTGGATTTGTAGTCTACTACTCCTATCGCCCCATCAGCTTTTAATTGGTCAATCCGATCCACTTTGCCTCGCACATAGACATTTCGTCCATTTTTAAGCTTAATAAAGGCTTGGTTTTTCCCACCAAAATTTGCTTCCTCTTGAATGGTTTCGATGGCTGGATTGTGCTCTAGGATATGGCCTGTCGTGCGAGCAACATCAAGGAGAACTTCCTTGGTAAATTGTGCTTCTAGGCTTTCTTGATAAATAGCTGCAAACTCTCTTTCTTGCCCTGTTTCTTGAATGGCATATTCCAAACGTCGGTCAAAGGAATCTTCGTCAGACAACTGCAAGGTACGTTCAAAAATGCGGTGCAAGAAATTCCCATGACTACGGGCATCAGGACGCAGACGTAATTCCTCTTGTAAGCCCAAGACATAACGGAGGAAATAGCTGTATTCATTGCGATAAAACTCAGTCAAACCAGAGGTAGACAAGTAAAACTCCTTATCAGCAGGATAGAGAGTTTGTAAAGTATCCTTGGCTAAGGGCTTGCTAGTTGGACTGGTTGGCAGGGCTTTGTTTTCCAAACCTTGCTGGTCCAGTTTTTTCCCCATGACACGTGCAAGAACAGTGACAAAGTTAAGGTCTTGGTCTATCTCATCTGCGTTAACTTCTTGATGATAAGCCACCAAACTAGACAAAAGACTGTGGTAAGAACCAATATCGTCCTTGGAAAGTGATTTGTGGTTGATTCTCTTTTCTTTCAAAGGAAAACCAAAGCTGACTAGCTCCTGAAGGTAGGCAGATTCTTTACTGGTAGTTTCATTTAGGAGTGTTGGAGCAGATACTATCAACTGCTTGCGTGCAGCATTGACCAGTGACAACATGGTATAGCGATTTTTCTTGAGATTCTCGCTACTTGCAATCAAAAGTTGAGAACTCTCGTCAGTCGCTTGATTTAAGATTTCACGTTCTTCATCCGTCAACAGACTGGTATTTTGAGCAATTTTAGGGAAATGATCCTGAGTGAGTCCAAGGGCATAGACAAAATCAGCAGTCAAAGGAGCAATCAAATCATAACTTTGTATGACAACCGTGTTCACTGTCGCTGGAATGGTGCGATACTGGGATAAATTCATTCCTGAATAAAGTAAGGCTAGAAAGTCTTCTAAACTAACCTGAGAATCAGCAAAGACAGTCGCAAATTGTTCTAAAATGTGGCAAAAAGCCTTCCAGACTTCTTCTTGTTTTCCTTGCTCTGCTTCTTCTAAATTTTCTGTTAACGCTTGCAGTTGCTTGCTGAGACAAGACCCCTTCAAAAAGACTGTCCATTTTTTAAGAAGATTTTCAGCCTTTTGTTTTCGGCTGGCAAAGAGAGTTTCAAGCGGTGTTAAAATACGCAGACGAAGGACATTCAAACCTTCCAAATCAAACTTTCCATGGTGGGATTTGGTGAAGGCTTGCTGAAAGGCTGGCAAGCCATTGATACCAAGATAGCGGATATATTGCTCAAAAGCATCAATATCAGCTTGACTAAGGTCGGTATACAGACCTGTTCTGAGGAGGTTAATCAAATCCTCCTGGCGGAAACGGTAGCGTTTCAAAGCCAAGATAGATTCGACAAACTGAGTCAAAGGATGGTGCGCCATGGATTCGCTTTTACCAAGATAGAAAGGAATCTGATACTGGTCAAAAATGGTCTTTAAAGACAACTGATAAGAAGCTACATCACCTAAAAGTATACGGAAATGCTTGTAACTAAGATCTGGATTTTCATGTAATTTCTGACGAATGCTACGGGCTACCAATTCCAACTCTTCTTTTTGCGTCAAGCAAGACCAGATTTGTAAGTTTTCACGATCCTCATCATCTATATTCAATGTTAATTCTGAAAAGTCATAAGACGACTCCAGCATACGAGATGCCTTGTTAAAACTATCCATCTTCTCATGAGTTTGAGAACAGTCCAGAGCAGGCGTTTGGTATTTAGAGGCTAGATGATGGAGAAACTCCACACTGGCTTGGTAGAGATTGCCCTCACTAAAAGGACTAGTATAAGCTTTTTTACTAGCATAAACCCCAATGACAATCTCAACTCCCTTGCCATGAAGTAAGTCCACAATCCGCTCTTCCTCGGCAGAAAAACGGGTAAATCCATCAATAACCAAGGCGATTTGACTAAAATCACTACTTACTTTGTCATTCTCAATAGCCTCAATCAAATGGGACAACTGACTTCCCTGAGCTAACAGGCCTTGACTGAGATAGGCCGTTACTTTCTCAAAAATCAAGAGCAAATCCGCTCGCTTATCCTCATCAGTCAAGCTTTCCAAGTCCAAAAAACTCATCTGAGCCTTGGTCATCTCGTGATAAAGTTCCATCAACTGCTGGATAAATTGAGGATCCTGCTTGATAGCTCCATAAACACGTAAATCCTTAGGATCAAGTTCTGTAAGGCATTTGTAAAAGACCATCCCAAGCCCAATGTCATCTAGACTGGTTTTAGCAGGCAAATCATTCAAGACCAGATAACGAGCCATCTGCGCAAAGCGCGTGACGGTAATCGCAAAAGAAGCCTGCTGGGACAAGCATTCCAGCACGGCACGTTCCTTTTCAAAAGAAAGAGAGTTAGGAGCGATATAGAAGATCCGCTTGCCAGCAGCAACTAGCTCTTCTGCCTCTCTAGTTAGAATTTCTGTCAAAGAAGTCCGAATATCAGTATAAAGTAATTTCATCTCTGCCTCGTTGCAATTTTCATTACCTTTTATTATACCATGATTAGCCCAAAGATTCCTCCTCCTTTCCTCTAAAATATGCTATAATAATACCAAAAGATAAAGAAGGAAAACCTATGATTAAACTACTAGCCTTGGATATGGACGGAACCCTCCTCAATGAAGCCAAGGAAATCCCACAAGCTCATATTACTGCTATTCACCAAGCCATTGAAAAAGGGGTCAAACTGGTTCTCTGTACGGGTCGCCCCCTTTTCGGCGTCCTCCCCTACTATAAAAAACTAGGGCTAGACCTCCAGAATGAGTATGTGATTGTTAACAACGGTTGTTCAACTCACCAGACAAGTGACTGGGGACTAGTTGACTGGCAAGAACTGAGTCCAGCAGATATCGAATACCTCTATGACCTAGCTGAAAAAAGTGAGGTTCAGTTGACACTTTTTGATGAGGAGCATTATTTTGTTCTCGGTGGTAAGCCTAATGAAATCATTCAAAATGATGCCGACCTAGTCTTTTCAGACCTGACTGAAATTTCCCTTGAGGAAGCTACCAGTGGTAAGTATCGCATGTTCCAAGGTATGTTTTTAGGTACAGAGGAGCAAACAGACGATTTTGAAGAGCGTTTTGCTACAGAACTCTGTCAACGATTTAGTGGCGTTCGTTCGCAGCCTGTCATTTATGAAGCCATGCCACTTGGAACGACAAAGGCTACCGCTCTTTCACGACTGGCAGAGATTCTGAAGATTGATTCCTCAGAAATCATGGCTATGGGTGATGCCAATAACGATATCGAAATGCTCCAGTTTGCAGGGCTTGGTGTTGCAATGGGAAATGCCAGCGATTATGTCAAATCCCTTGCGGATGCCGTTACAGCAAGCAACGAAGAAGACGGCGTTGCGCGTGCCATTGAGAAATATATTTTATAATTAAGAAGCCCAGTTCATGTCAACTGGGTTTTGATATTTAAGAATTCCTAAAACTTTAGAAACTCTTTAGAAATGCTTGAGCTTTATTTGATTTCTATGCTTTATACTAAAATTATCAAAATAAATTAAAAGGAGAGAATCATGAAAACAGTACTTGACATTCATGGATTGTCCAAAAACTTCGACAAACAAGCTATCCTTCAGGATCTTCATCTAACGATAAGAGAGGGAGATATTTATGGACTTATAGGGAAGAACGGAGCTGGGAAGACCACTTTGATAAAAATTATTACGCAACTACTCTTTGCGGATAAAGGAACAGTTTCCCTCTTCTCTAGCCATTCGGAAAATGAATGGAGCAAGTCTCTATCTCGAGTAGGTTCAGTTATCGAATCACCTGTAGCTCATAATCACTTAACAGCCTATCAAAACCTGAAATATTACTGTATGATTCGTCATATTCCAAATGCTGATCAAGTTATTCGAGAAACCCTGGACTATGTAGGTTTGGCAGATACAGGTAAGAAAGTCTTTCGAGATTTCTCGCTAGGAATGAAACAAAGACTTGGTATCGCCATTGCCCTCCTATCTAAACCAGACTTCCTGATCTTAGATGAACCTATCAACGGTCTCGACCCAATCGGTATCAAAGAATTTCGACTCATGATTCAACGGCTCAATCAAGAAAAAGGGATAACCATTCTCATCTCTAGCCATATCTTGTCAGAACTCTACCTCGTAGCTAATCGTTTTGGTATTTTAGATCAAGGCAAGATTATCCGTGAAATCAGCAAAGCTGAATTTGAAACACTAAGTGAGGATTATATTGTCCTTAAGACAGCTGATCAAGAGAAAGCTTGTCAAGTATTGAAAGAACAAATCCAGCTCCAGTTCAAGGTTGTTAATCCTGAAAACGAAATTCACATCTTTGGTCAGGAACAAGATGTCAAACAGATTCTCAAAGAATTAACCTTGGCAGATGTTGCCATTGACGAGATTTACTATGCCCGTCAAAACCTAGAAGAATACTTCACTCAATTGGTCCAATAGGAGGAAAATCATGATACATACCATTCAAGCAGACTTTTACCGTCTTTTCCGTTCCAAAGGATTCTGGATTACAGAATTCATTCTCTTTATACTCATGTTAATGGGGGCTGTTTTTGGGGCTACTGGTCAACTAATGGCAATCCAGACAGAAGAACCAGATATTCCAACCCAAGGTTGGAATGCTATACAAGCCCTGATCAACGCATCTAGTCAAGGTTCAAACCTCGTTTTTCTCTGTATCGTCCTAACTTGTCTAGTTTTAGGTGTTGATTTAATCGGCAAACTCTATAAAAATAATTTAACAGTGGGTATTTCTCGTACCGAGTTTTTCCTTGCCAAAGCCTTTGTATTGACTTGTATTGCACTTTTGCAACTCATCATCGGTCTTGTGATTGCCTTTATCCCAGCAACTATCTTAAATGGATTTGGAACTATGCCTGATGGCTTTATTGGCAATCTACTAGTAACCATTTCCCTTCAATTCCTTTGCCTCCTTGCTTGGCTTTCCATTGTTTCCTTCATCCTCTATGTTAGTCATTCTTATCTTGCGGTATTTATTGGTTATTTGGTCAGCTCTACCTTGCTTTCTATGCCAATGATCATTTTTCCAAATATCAAATTTTTACCATATTTGTCCTTGCAATTTTCCTATGCTATGACTGCTAATAGTGAATCCATTTTCTATACACTTATAGTTAGCTTAGCTGTTATTGTAATCTTTAATCTAAGTGGACTGGCAGTTTTCAAAAAGAAAAGTCTATAAAAAAGACCTCCTCTAGCCTACAGAGGAGGTTTCTTTCGTTAAAAGTAAATGAAAACCGACAACCACTGCCCATCTGTGCTTAGTTTCATCTCTGCACCGAGAAGATGGCATAATTCCTCAGTGATATAAAGTCCTAAACCAGAGGATTCTTCGGTGTCTGATAGATTTTCAGAATAAAAACGGTTGCTGAGATTTTCTATTTTTTTGATGGGTTGTTTGACAAGGTTTGCAATCTCTAAGACAAGCTGTTCCTTTTCCTTTCGCAAAGATAGCCGCGCTTCTTCCTTGCCATGCTTGAGGACATTTCCAAGCAGATTTTGTAAAATTCTATCCAGCAAGTCTTCATCAGTCCTCATTTTAAAACCAGCTTCAACCTTAAAATCAAGCGTGATATCTGCCGCCTGAAAAACATCATAATAAGCCAGAGTCTTTTTGGTGATAAAAGCTGAAAGATCCACTTCTTCCAGTTTTGGTTTGACAGCTCCTTCCATCAAACGACGGTATTCTAGGAGAGCCTCCAAACGTTTGGAAACTAAATCAAGATGCTGGGCTATTTTTTGTAGGGTTTCTGCTTTGTCTTCAGGAGACTTTATCAATTGTTGGGTGTAGCCTGACGCGATAGTCAGAGGTGTCCGAATATCATGGGCGATATTGCTGATGGCCATATCCAGAGTCTGCTTTTCCCTTTTCATCACCAACCGAGATTGTTCCACTTCCTGAAATAGATTCTCAATCTGCTGGTAGAGATGTAAAAAATGTTTGGAAAAAATGCTGACCCCTACTCTTTTCATACTACCTGTGAGAATCTTGTCTTCAATCTGTTGACTCAAGTTTTTAAGTGCTAGATGGTAGCGAATTAATAGAATCGATAAAATAATTAGAAGTATCAGTAGAACAAAGATTATCATGTAGGTCATTGCTTGTCTCCTTTTAATCTTACCCCAACGCCCCAGATGGTTTCAATATATTCTTGATTTGGGTCAAGCTGGTTTAATTTTTTACGAAGATTACTCAAATGCGTATTGAGAGTATTATCTCCAGGTAAGTAGCTATCCTCCCAGACCAATTCATAAAGTTCTTCCTTGGTGAAAATTTTCTTAGGATATTTAAGGAGAGTTTGGAGAATCAAGCATTCTTTCTTGGCAAGGCGAATCGTTTCCTGACTATTTTTGATTTCAAAACTTTCGGCATCAAACTGGATATTTTTCAAGTTTTGTGGCAGATTTTCAGTTTTTTCTATTTCCATAGGCTGTTTTTCTACGCTTTGGCGTAATTGAACAGTAACTCTGGCAAAGACTTCGTCCAAATCAAAAGGTTTGACTATGTAATCATTGGCACCGTCTAAGAGATATTGACTGATTAACTTCTTATCGCTCAAAGCTGTTAGCATAATGACTGGAGTTTGACTTTGTTCCCTGATGGCTTTTAAAACCTGATCCCCATTTTTCCCAGGAAGCATGATATCTAGCAAAACGAGGTCAATCCCCCCTTGGTCAAAACGCATGATGCCTTCTGTACCAGAAAAGGCTTGAATCACCTCATGCTCCTCAGTAAGAAGTGTTCGTAAAATCTCTTGAATGTCACTATTGTCTTCAATAACCAATATCCTAGCCATAAATACCAACCTTTCTGCAACTATTATAGCATGTTTTATTGATAAAGCTTAAACAGAAAAGCTCCTCGCATCAAAGCGCGAGAAAGCCTTAGAGGGTTAAAATATAAAATCCACTTGCTAGATGACCTAGCATCCCTATAATTGCTAGTGAAAACGAGTCTAGCAGAATGAATCTCTCATTTCTCCCCTACTAGTCCGTAATGCGTTGATACATTTCGGGTCTTCTATCTCGAAACAGTCCCCAGTTTAGGCGCTCGCTTGCTCCCTTATCTAGGTCATAAGTTGCTAAGAGAACAGCTTCTTCTTGTCTTTCAGCTCGTTCTAGAATAGCTCCTGTTTCATCCGTCATAAAGGAGGAACCGTAGAAGTCAAGACTGGAACTCTGTCCACCATTTTCCTCACTTGAAGTGACTTCTTCAAAGCCATAGCGGTTGGCTGCAATGACTGGAACAATATTAGCTGCTGCGTGTCCTTGCATGGTACGTTGCCAATGACCACAACTGTCCGTATCTAGGATAGGCTCAGAGCCAATAGCAGTTGGATAAAAGAGCAATTCTGCCCCATTTAATGCGAGACAACGGGCTGTTTCAGGGAACCATTGATCCCAACAGATACCGATCCCAATCTTAGCATAGCGAGTATCCCAGACCTTGAAACCTGTATTGCCAGGCGTGAAATAGAATTTTTCTTGATAGTAATGGTCATCTGGTATGTGGGTCTTTCGATAAACGCCCAGCACTTCCCCATCTGCATCAATGACGGCAATAGAGTTATACAAGACATTGCCATCTTTTTCATAGAAACTGATCGGTAAAACAACTTGTAGTTCCTTAGCAATCACCTTAAAATGCTGAATGGCAGTATTTTCTGCTACAGATTGGGCATGCTGGTAGTAGTCATACTGACGTTCCTGACAAAAGTATGGACGTTCAAACAACTCCGGTAAAAGAATAATTTGTGCGCCTTGTTCTGCAGCCTGACGTACTAAACGCTCTGCTGTTTGAATATTTGTTTCCACATCCTTGGCACATTGCATCTGAATGGCTGAAACTTTTACATTTCTCATCTTTTTCTCCTATTCTGGGATTTGTTGGGTGATACAGTGGATATTGCCACCACCTAAGAGAATATCTCTGGCTGGTATTCCGACAACTTTACGGTCTGGGAAACACTTACTGAGGATATCTAAGGCTACTTGGTCATTTTTATCCTGAAACTGTGGCACTAAAACAGACTTGTTGGCAATATAGAAATTGACATAGGAAGCAGCAAGCCTTTCACCTGCGTATCGCTCTTCTTCTCCTTCTTCGTAGGAATAACCAGGAAGATCTTCTTCTGTCACAACTTGTCGAACTGCAGGGATAGGCAATTTATGAATGGTGAAGTGACGACCTTTGGCATCTGTTTCTTGCTCTAAGAGTTCGAGATCTGCTTTTGACATGGCATACTGGGGATCGTTTTGATCATCTGTCCAAGCCAAAACAAGCTCAGCAGGACCAACAAAGGCTGCAACATTATCAACGTGTTCATTGGTTTCGTCCTGATAAATACCATAAGGAAGCCAGATAATTTTTTCAGCTCCAAGGCTGTCTAATAAGGTATTCTCGATTTCTTCCTTACTAAGATGAGGATTGCGACCAGAACTAAGCAAGCAACTTTCAGTTACGAGAATGGTTCCTTGTCCATCGCTATGGATAGCGCCACCTTCCAGTACAAAAGGTTTAGCATCGTAAACAGGCATTTCCAAGGCCTCAGCAAAACGAGTGGCTACTTGGTCATCTGCTTCATAATCTTGATACAGACCATCATAGGTTCCTCCCCAGGCATTGAAAGACCAATTCACGGCTAATTTCTGGCCTTTATCATTAAGGAGAATAGTCGGACCTGTATCACGCGCCCAGGCATCATTGGTAGGAATATCTAGATAAACAACCTTATCTCCAAGATAGGCTTGCGCTTCAGATAGATAGTCTTGCTCCACCAAGAGATAAACTCTTTCCCCTTCTGCTATGGTTTTGATAATCTGGCTAAAAGCCTTTTTAGCTGCCTTACCTTGAAAGGGCCATGAACCTGGTCGAGTCGGCCATATCATGAGGGTACCATGATGGGGTTCGTACTCTGCTGGCATACGATAGCCTAATTTTTTTGGACTGTTCATCATGATAATCTCCCTTTAAAATCTTGATACCCAAAGGCTTTGACTAAGCTGCAGTCTCCCTGTTCATCCATGAGATAGAGACTTGGCAATCCAATACCATTAAAGGTATTATTTTTGACAAATGAGTAAATGGCCATGTCTTCGAAATAAAGTCTGTCTCCGATTTGGACTGGATTTTCAAAGCTATAATCACCAATCACATCACCCGTAAGGCAGGTATTAGAAGAAAGTCTGTAGGTATGGGCTTTTTCTTGTGCTTCATAGCCATTTCTCAAAGGTGGACGATAGGGCATTTCAAGTACATCCGGCATATGACAGGTAGCTGAAGCATCCAAGACCAGCGTTTCAATCCCATTTTCGACAATATCCAATACCTCAGTTGCTAGATAACCCGCATTAAGAGCAATGGCTTCACCCGGCTCGATATAAACTTCAAGATTGTAAGTTTCTCGGATTCGCTTAATCTCAGAAATCAGCAAATCCACATCATAATCTTCTCTTGTGATATGGTGTCCTCCACCCATGTTGAGCCATTTTACTTCATGCAAATAAGAACCAAACTGGGCTTCTACTGCTTTCAAAGTTGTCTCTAAATCATCTGAATCTTGCTCACAAAGGGTATGAAAATGAAGTCCATCCACCAAATCCAACAAATCACTAGGAATTTTATCTAGTGTCACGCCAAAACGAGAACCTGGTGCACAGGGGTCATAGAGCGCGTGATCACCCTGAGTTGAACATTGAGGATTGATACGGAGACCTATACTGATACCAGCCTCCCGACAAGGAGCCCCATGCTTACGCAATTGTCTCTCAGAATTAAAGACAATGTGGTCAGTAATTTCAAGTAATTCTTCCAAGTCTGAATCTTTGAAAGCAGGTGCAAAGACATGGACTTCACCAGGAAATTCTTCCCTTGCCAATTTGGCTTCATAAAGACCACTGGCAGTAGTCCCAGATAGATACTGGCTAATCAAGGGATAGGTTTTGTAAAGAGAATATGCCTTCTGGGCAAGCAAAACCTTGCAGCCAGCTTCTTCTTGTACATATTGTAGAATGCGACAGTTGGCTTCTAACTTTGCCAAGTCAATAACATAAGCTGGTGTTGGTACATTTTCTAATTTCATTAGTCCACCATTTGTGGATTTTCAACCACAACCCAAGGCAAACCATACTCATTCAAAGCTTCCATGAATGGATCTGGATCCAATTCTTCAAGGTTGTAAACTCCTGGTTGTTTCCAAGTACCGTTCATGACTAATTTTGTACCTATCATGGCTGGAACTCCAGTAGTGTAAGAAATGGCTTGCGAACCAACTTCTGCGTAACATTCCTGATGATCGCAGACATTGTAGATGTAGATGGTCTTTTCAACACCATCCTTGACACCTGTAAAGATACATCCAATATTGGTTTTACCAACTGTACGTGGGCCAAGGCTGGCTGGATCTGGAAGTAGAGCTTTTAGGAACTGAATCGGAACGATGTCTTGTCCATTAAAGTTAATGGCATCCGTACGAAGGAGTCCAACATTTTCAAGACATTTCATATGAGTCAAGTAAGATTGACCAAAAGTCATAAAGAAGCGAATGCGTTTGACACCTGGAATGTTCTTAGCTAGTGATTCGATTTCTTCATGGTGGAGGAGATACATATCTTTTTGTCCAACTTGAGGGAAATCGTACTCACGCTTGATTGACATAGCCTCGACCTCAACCCACTTACCATCTTCCCAGTAAGAACCTGGAGCTGAAACCTCTCGTAGGTTGATTTCTGGGTTGAAGTTGGTTGCAAATGGATAACCGTGATCCCCACCATTACAGTCTAAAATGTCGATATAGTGGATTTCATCAAAATAGTGTTTTAAAGCATAGGCTGAAAAAACGCTAGTTACACCTGGGTCAAAACCAGAACCAAGAAGAGCAGTCAAGCCAGCTTCCTTGAATTTTTCCTGATAAGCCCATTGCCATGAGTAGTCAAAGTAAGCAGTAAAACCAAGTTCCTTACAGCGTTTTTCATAGATAGCTCGCCACTCAGGGTCTTCTGTATCCTCAGCCTCATAGTTGGCAGTATCGATATAATGAACGCCTGTAGCCAAGCAAGCATCCATGATGGTCAAGTCTTGATAAGGAAGGGCTACGTTTAAAACAGCTTCTGGCTTATAGCTTTTAATCAGGGCAACCACTTCTTCAACCTTGTCAGCATCAAGAGCAGCTGTCTCAATCTTTGTACTTGTTTTGCCTTCTAATTTAGCCTTCAAATCATCACATTTTGACTTGGTACGGCTAGCAATCATAATCTCTGTAAAGGTTTCGCTATCTTGGCAAATCTTTGAAATAGCAACTTGGGCAACGCCCCCACATCCGATAACTAATAAACGACTCATTTTTTTCCTTCCTCTTCTTCTAAAATGTCCTCAACATACTTGGGCAACATAAAGGCTCCCACGTGTAAGTTTGCAGTATAGTATTCTGTGAAAAGCTGGCGTTTTTTCCAGCCTTCCTTATCAAAATCTTTGACAGGGTGGTATTTTTTCGATGCAAATCCAAACAACCAATAGCCAGCTGGACTGGTTGGGATATGGGCCTGATAAACTCGACTGATTGGAAAGGCTTGATTGACCTTACGGTGCATGCTTCGGCAAGCTGACTCATCCTCGTCAAAGAAGGGACTTCCATGCTGGTAAATCATGATACCATCTTCCTTGAGAGCACGGTAACTATTGCCATAAAATTCTTTGGTAAAGAGACCTTCCGTATGACCAAATGGATCCGTCGCATCATTGATGATGATATCGTAGTCGTTTTCACAATTTCTCAAAAAGCGTAACCCATCTTGGTAATAGATATTGACCCGAGGATCATCTAGACCCGTTGCAAAATCAGGGAAATATTTGCGACAAACTTCAACTAACATTTCGTCGGGCTCTACAATATCGATTTGTTCTAGCTCAGGATAGAGGGTTAAAACTTGGGCAACACCACCGTCACCACCACCTAAAACTAAAACTTTTTTGGGATTGGGATGGACAGCCATAGGAACGTGAACGGTCATTTCATTGTAGACAAAATCATCTGCATCTGAAAACAAGACATGGCCGTTTAAAACCAATATTTTCCCAAAAGCGGGTGTGTCTAAAACATCGATGTCCTGCCACTCGCTTTTTCCTGCATATAATTGCTTAGCGGTTCGTAAGGATAATTTAACATCTGGAGTATGAACCTCTGAAAACCATAAATCCATTTAGCTCTCCTTTCTTTCAATGACATTGATATGATTGACTTCAGGATCCTCAGTTCCCTGAAGTGAACAACCACGTTCTTTAGCAAATTGGATATAATCCACTATCTCTTTGGTAATGCGTTCACCTGGTGCCAAGATGGGAATTCCTGGTGGATAACACATAACAAACTCACCGCAGACTTCTCCAACAGCATCTGCCAAGGCCAGACTTCTGCGTTGCGAATAAAAGGCCTCTTGAGGAGTTAGCACCAATTCTGGCTGGATATATTCTCCAGCTATTAAATCTTCTCCGTCCCGTGAATATAAACGTTTAATATCGGCTAGTGCGCCGACTAGACGTTCTATATCTTGTATCCGATCTCCAATTGAAATGTAAGCCAGAATGTTCCCGATGTCTCCAAACTCTATCTGGATGTCGTATTCATCACGCAAAAGGTCATAAACTTCAATACCTGTAAGACCAATTCCTTGAGTGTAAACCGACAACTTGGTCACGTCAAAATCGCAAACGGTGATGCCATCGATTAATTCCTTGGAGTAGGCATAATAACCACCGATTGCATTGATTTCACGACGAGCATACTCTGATAATTCAATAACCTTTTCAAAAGACTCTTTACCACGTAGGGCCAGATTTCTACGCGAAATATCTAGACTTGACATCAGTAAATAAGAGGCTGATGTTGATTGGGTAAGGTTGATAATCTGGCGAACATACTCAGGATTTATTTCTTTACCGGTAAGTAATATAGAACTCTGTGTCAAACTTCCACCCGACTTATGCATGGAAACTGCTGCCATATCAGCACCTGCGTCCATAGCAGATAGAGGTAATTTATCTGTAAAGTGTAAATGCGCTCCGTGGGCTTCATCAACTAAAACTAGCATGCCAGCTTCATGAGCCATTTCTGTCAAACCCTTTAGGTCTGAACAGATTCCGTAGTAAGTAGGATTGTTTATCAAGATTGCCTTGGCATCTGGATGATCCTTTATGGCCTGTGCTACTCGGTCATTTTCAAGACCTAAAGCGATACCAATCTTAGGATCCACACTCATCTCGATATAGATGGGAATGGCACCACATAGAACCAGCGCATTGATAGCAGATTTGTGGACATTACGTGGTAGAATAATCTTATCTCCTGCCTTGCAGGTTGACAGAATCATAGTCTGCACCGATGAGGTTGTTCCCCCTATCATGAGAAAGGCATGGGCTGCTCCAAAAGCATCCGCTGCCAGCTCCTCTGCATCCCTGATAATGGAAATGGGATGCCCTAGATTATCCAAGGGTTTCATGGAGTTGACGTCAATGCCAACACACTTTTCACCCAAAAGTTCAACTAACTCAGGATTTCCCCTACCTCTTTTGTGCCCAGGGACATCAAAGGGGACAATCCTTTTTTTACGTAACTTAACCAAGGCATCATAAATGGGTGCTTGATTTTGATCTAGTTTGATCAAGATATACTCCTTTCCATACTTTTAGTATCTTAAAAGTATGACATTAAAGTTTGACTTATGAAAAAAGAGCAGGATCTCACCTGCTCTACAATCTTCTGACGTTTTATGTTTGTTTCTTTTGAGTATGTCTGTTCCCGATGTTTCCGAACTCTCTAGTAGCAAATATTACGTACTTTATTGATCGTTTCACAAGATGACGTGTGCTTTCACCACACTAATAAATTATACGAATCAGGAGCTTAATCCTAACATCAACTTATAAAAGTAGGCTTTTAACCCTATCAATAATATGGTTTTTCAACCACGCTTCGGCATTCAACCCTGCCTGTCCGTAGGCATCTTTTACTCGGGTTTATATTTGCTAGAAAACATCATCTTATTTTCTAAGCCCTACTACTATATCATGTTTTGAAAAGCTTGTAAAGTACTTTATTTCTAGTTTGGAATATTTTGTTCGTGATTATCTTAAAAGATACTAAAAATAGTTACAAAAAGCAATATGAAAACGCATATAAAAGAGGCTGGTATAAAAATATTTTGATCTTAGGGATTCTTTATTACAAATTTTTACAATCTATAGATTAGAAAAAAGAGCGAACAAGACAGAATTATGAGTGTCAGATAACTCATTTTGTTCGCTTTTTATATTTAAGGTTAGACTTTTGTCCCAGACTCTTATAAATGTATCTTAACGAATCTTGTGCTTATTTAATGGTAACAGAAAAACGATAGCCATTTAATTGTATAAATTTCACCAAAACGAAGAAAGCGGTTCGTTTATTAGCATTGGCAAAAACATGCTTTTTCCAAGAAATACAAGTAGCTCATAGAGAATAAGGGAGCCACTCATTAATCATACTAGCGATTTCTTTAGGTGCTTCAGTATAAAGCTCATGGCTAACGTTTTCTAGAAGAATAGTATCAAAATAATCTGGCAATTCTTTTAAAGCTTCCTCTCTCCATGTAGCTTCATTAGAATAGCGAGGACTGATAAACAAGGTATCTCCCACTTCTCTCTTAAAAGCTTGTATTTTCCTCCGTAGGCGGAGGATCGCTTCTATATTTTTATAATTTATAGCTAACTCATACCTATTATACTCCGCATTCCAGTGATAGGACTGTCTTACGGCTTCCTCCATATTTTTTGACCAATGCTTTGCTTCGGATTTTTCTTTAGAAATAAGAACATCTAAGTCCGAAACGACTTGAGAGTCAATATAGTTCTTAGTTTCCTCTAACTCTGTATCTAAAGGTAAAATCTTATCTAAATCTAGATAGCCACCATCCAAAAGAATCAGTTTCTCCACTTCTTCAAATTCAGATGCGAGATAACGAGCTAAATCTCCTCCAAGAGAATGCCCTATCAGACAGATAGATTCTTCCTCTACAATCTCATTTTTAAACCATGATTTCAATTCTGTTTCATCTCGAAGATGCTTTTCATATGGATTTAGAAAATAGACCTGCGAATCTATCTCTTGAAGAAAATCCTTGCTATGATAGACATTGCTTCCCAAACCGCCAATAAAATATTTTTTCATTCTCTACTTAATACTATGCTTATTCATCTTTTGTTCAAAGATAGTCGTGATAATCTGGCGCAATTCTTCTCTTTCTTTTTCAGGGATTTCACCACTAGTTTGAGCTGCTGCATAAAGCTCAGGGTATTCAATAGAAATTCGCTTGATCGTACGTGTTGTTGCATGTTTTCTGACGAAAAATGGAATTTTTTTCACTAATTCTTGAGGGACTAGAGCTAGAATTTTAGCAGCAGTTTCCTTGTCACTAATCTTAGACGTCGTAAGTCCATTCTTAATCATTTGCTGTTCTTTTTCTGTAAAATCTTTTAATTCCATTTGATAAATCCTCCTATTTTCTCTATGTTAAATTATATACCAATCCATATAAAACTACAAATGGACTGTTTGGAAAGATGAAAATACTGTAAAGAAATCATTAATCTTCCTCGTCAGTTACTTCTATACTTCCTGTTGATAACCTTCACCATCTATGACATATCACTGGATGTAAGTGATAAATGTTTCATTCTTATTGGATTTCGACTGGAGGTGATTGCATTTATCTATAATGACTATCAAGAATAAACATAAAATGCCTAATACTATATCCATGTTAGATTACCTTTAGATATTAACCCACTGATCATTATCCATGATAAAAGGTTTAGCTAGACCTTCTCCTGTATAATCCTCATACTTGGTATTTAGATATTTGTAACAATCTTCTATAGTTGCAAATTTAATGGCTTGATAAGGTTCTTCAAAAGTTAATTTCTCTACAAATAAGAAACCATCATCAGCTGGCACTAGAACTCCAACGTGCCCAACAAACAAATATTCCCCATCTAAATTATCATGCAAGACTACAGAAAGCATTCTAGCTTTGTCGTTAAATTGAAATTGAGAAAAGAATTTTTCCATCTTCTCAGCATGAACCTTGACATCCGTAGTGGCTTCTGTTTTGACTCTAGAAAAAAGCACATCAAACTCTTCCTTGTCTTTGGAATCAAAGACCTTTCCCTTGTCAATGGCATCATTATCTAGGAAAAGCAAGTCATCGTTTTTTTCTAACTTAGGAATTGTAATACTATGTTTCAAGAGACAGTAACTATTGATACGACAGTTGGTGCCAACAAAATCACCTTTCTTTTGCTTCCATAGATTGCTTATTTTTTCAACATCGTACTCAGTTTTTGAAAAAGAAGAAAAATCTCCAGATAAACCAGTCGATTCTACAGTTATATTATAGTCATTTACAAGATTAAAAAAATCATCTACACTCCTTGAATCCAAATGTGCTGATAAGAGGCTTTTAACTTCTTCAGAACTAACCTGATTATTGAGATTGCTATATGAAGCCTTCCAAGAACTTGCTTCCTTAGTAGAACTAATTTGAGTCTGACTTGTTTTTTCTGCATCTCTAGTGCTAGGATTTTGATGACAGGCAGCTAATCCTAAAAGTAATAGAGAACAAATCCCTAGCCTTAGAATGTTTTTCGATTGGTTCATATATTTCTCCTTTTACAAGTTTTATAAAAACACTATTAACTAAGCATTAATAGTGTCAATTAGTTTTCTATCTTTATTATACTATATAAGTTTAAAAAAGACTGTAATCTTCAAAAATCATTGAAAATAACTTCTAAATGTTTGGACTAATCTTTTTGTAGCCTCTTTTTGACTTTCAAATAGATTAATAAGAGCAACATCAAATTCCACAATAATAGTATGATATGACTTATTTTATCCTATCTTTCTATGGTATAATAGATGATAATATAATTAATCTTTAATAGGTGAGGTTTATGAGTTATACCAAAAGTCAAGTATCAAATTTTCTAAATGATAAGATTCTCTTTAGATTCTCTATTTCTAACGATTTTATAATTGAATTTGACGATTACAAAGAATTTTTTACATTTGAAGAGCTTGAAAGAATTATAAAAAGTAACTATGATTATTGGAATTCAATTTATGAAAGTTCTCCAACTAATTTTAAGTCTACTTGGAAAAGCTTAAATGATAAGTTTAATACAGTAAAAGATTATATTTTCGGACTTAAAGAACTAAATATTGACAGCATAAGCAATCAAATTTATTACACTTTATCGACTAATCGTGAAACAAGAGAACAAGATAAGATAGTTTACATACTATCAGTAAATTCTCCCATTGACAAAGATACACAATTTCGTAAAATCAGAAGATTTGTTTCCTTCTATATTGAACAGTCTAAAAATAATCTTGATGAAGCTATCAGAAATTTTATTTATCTTTCTAAAAAAAACGATGCTATCGGAAATTATTTTTCAAGTTCATCTCAACAAATGTTTTATCCAGCACTTTATCTACTTAGAAAAAATCTTTCAAATATTAAAGACAATATCTCTGATTTTGAAACAAGTATAGTTGCTCCTCTAGCTAACCAGTTAAAAGACATTTCAGAAAGCTCAGATCAACAATTTAGAGAAATTACATCATTCATCGAAGATCAAAATAATAAAATTCAGGAACAATATGATAAAAAAGTTTCTGAGTTGGCCGAATTTCAAAAATCTGTCGACGACTGGCAGAAAGAAAAGCAAACTAAAATTAAAGATTTACAAGAAACCTATGAAAATAAGCTTGCTTTAGAAGCTCCAGAAAATCTTTGGAATAATCGTGCTGAAGAACATGAAAAACAAGCCAGAAATTGGGCAATATTCCTTGTTTTTACTATTGTAGCTTTAATATATACTTTAGGAAAACTGGTTCTCGTAATACATGATTATTCATTAAACACTATCAAAAATGAGATACCATTTATATCCGAGTCGTTTATTCTTATTTCAGTGATTTCATTTTTTATCTACATTATTAGGATTTTAATAAAAATCGTTTTGTCAAATCAACATTTAGCTACCGAATATAAGCAAAAAGCTGCTTTGACAAGATTCTATCAATCTCTCACTAAAGCCGGAACTGATATTAGTAAAGAAGAACGACTAATTATTATTAACTCATTATTTAGTAAAGTTGAAACAGGACTAGTAAAAACAGATACATCAAATGATAGTGATACAATTTTAGCTATTTTGTCAAAGAACATAAAATAAAAAGAATGCTGATACGTCAACATTCTTTTTTATAACCCCATTGATAAAATGATATGTTTTTTCCAATTAACAAACAGCTATAATTTTGTAATTACCAAAATATTTTAATAGGACTATGAATTGTTTTTAATAACTCAGTAGAATTTGCTAGATCTGATATCCTACTAAAATCTTTACGAGCTTGTTCAGATAAAATAATTCCCCCTGGCAATAATTCGCGACTAAAGAATTCATAAAAATATCTGAAAGATTGAGCAAATGCAACACCATCTAATTTCATTTCAGATACTATTTTACTAACTAGACTATAAGCTTGGAAATATTGTTGTTGAGGTAAGTTCATTTCTTTAAAGCTAGTTTCAAATTTTACGATTGCATCTAAACATTGATTTCTAAACTGTTGATTCATTTCGATACTCCTTCATTACTATAACATCCTGCTATTATCACAGCTATTTCTGATACAACACCATTTACTACCGATTCTATATTCATTTTGAAATTCCGAGAGTTCCAATTTAATTTCGTATATAGATAATCATTCCTACAAATAATATTATCTGAAAACATTCAAATGATAACTACAATCCAATATGGAATGTCTCCTACAATATCATAAATAACACACAAATTACATGATTTAATATAAAATTTAAAAATCTGAATTGCTTTTAATATTTTTTATACTCTCTAAAAGCACCTTTATAATACATAATCAGACCTAATATAGCAATAAATTTATGAATAATAGTATTTGATTCGAATAAAATGTTAATGACTATCCCAGTCATTATAAAACTAATTGCAATTATCAAACGCTGCTTCATTTGTACCTCAACTTTCTATTTCGTAGAAAAAAATTCAGTTCCTATCCAAAAGCCTATAATAGCTCCACCATATCCCCTTAAAGAAACAATCCCTTCTCAAAACATGAGAGTTCACCTTCAATGCTTGATAGCATTGCTTCATCCATTACTTCAAATTGTTTCACCTTTGTATTCATCACGAATATTTCCTTACATTTATATTAATTTTTTATCTTGTTACAAATTTGGTAAGTTTTTTCTGCTCATTTTTCCTTATCTCGTTATACCAAAAGAAATTAATCCTTGAGCTAGATTTTTACTCAATTCTCCATATGTGGCAATTTCTTTATAAAATGTCGCAACCTTTGGGCTCAATGATTTCTGACTATGAATCCCACTAACAGCCTGCTGACGAAGAGCTTCTGACAACTCCATGACAACTCTCTGCTCATTTTTTGTATTCTCTAATAGAGTTTTATAACGTAATAAAATATCTCGTTCATTTTTATGAATCTCTGTATCTAAAATCAAATTGTAAACCTTATTGAGAATTTCTTCTGTTCTCTTATCCATAAATTATCCTCTATAACCTGAAAGACAATAGCTCCTACCCAATGATGATATCCAACCATTAGCCATGACATCTTTAGTTAACTCAAAACCACACTTAGTTACAATATACCCATTCTCAATTTGGAAATTAACAGATGAAACATTGTCCAAACATGTAATGAGGCTAAAAAGTATCGTCATCACAACCTTATAAAGTTCCCTTTTGGTTTATTCCTTTTAAACCTATACAAATTAATAGTATAGTGGCTATGATATCAACAATATCTGGTGACTTTAGTAAAGACAAGACTCCTAGAAAAATAATGTAAAATATACTAATTACTTTTCTCATTATCTATAAAAACTATCTGCCGCTAGCCCGCCTGTTGAAATCGCAAATGCAATACCAACAGGACCAGTAAATGCAGTTAAACCTAAATAAATTGACATACCAACTAATACTACACAAGTAGGATTTAATCCACCAGAGTACTCTTGTAAATCACTGTTTTTTAGAATTGAAAACTGACTCATTGAACTATTCATTGTACATCCTCTCTTTTTAGCAAACTCGCATAGCTGTATCACCACCTAGAATCGCAGCACCAGCAGGTCCAGCGTATAAAAAGCCTATCTCAGTCATCCCTGCCCTACCTGAAATACATGCCAAATCATTTTTACCTCCTTCAACACAATAATAGAAAGAGCATCAGCTTTGAACACATTAACTTGTTCTATTGTTTTTGTATCCATGATGAATATCTCGTATATAATAGAAATCTTTTGTCAGATTATAACCTTGACAAGTTCAGTATAGCAGAACAAAATCGATTTTTACCACAAAGTATTTACATGTTGCTAACTCCACTTATTTTCAAATTTAAATAGACACATTATCGGAGTTATCAAAAAGTCTTGAAAAAGTCCAGAATGATTATAATCTGATTACCCAAAATATGATTTAGACATAATTAGTTAATATCATTCTGCATTACTAGTTTAATTTGATACAGTGCAAATCGAAAAATTAATAGCAATAATAAAAAGCCATTTCCAAAAAACAAGAAATACATTGCTAAATCACTCTTTAAATAGTATAGAAACCAAATAAGCATCCAAAGTATGCTCATTTTTATAAAGATATTACTTACTATCCATTCAATCTTTAGCAAGAGATAATTAACTATGTTCATTATAACAATCTCCATATTTCCATCCTCATCATATCTATAGCTCAATCACTTTACTACTATGTCTCAAAATAATTTATTATTATATACTATAAGTAAAACGCTAACTCATTCTTTTTTTGAAATATGTAATTCGATATTATTCGAGGAAATAATGTATCCTACTGTGAATAATACTACAAATATATGAGTATAAAATAATACAGATGACGACTTATAACCATCTATAACGACAAAAATAATTGATAATAGTAACAGAAAAAATGTAGGTGCTAAAATCTTTTTAATAAATTGCTTGTATCGATTAAAGCATAGTTCAAAACTGATGTTTCCTCTCTTCTTATTATGCGTTAATAAGTGAATTAGCAACTCAAAAAACACACTACCTACAGAAAGAACTAAAACTTCGCTTATTGGAACATTTAGAACTATTCCAATCGCACCTATTATAAAAAAAGATATAAAAAGAGCTAAAATTAGCCTAAATTCACCACTTTCCATCAACTAACCCCTTTTCTATAAAAATCTAGCGATAGCCCATATAGCTGTGCAATATTGTGCTCATAAAACACCTCCAGCCTAAGTTCCAGATCTTGGTGCAACCAAACTACCAATCATTGCTCCTGCTAATGTGCAAACTTCCCCTTCACTAGCTGTTCCTCCCTCAATACTAGCCAACATTTGGGTATCCAAAACATCAAATTGAATCGTTGTCTTTGTTTCCATGGGGAATACCTCCATATTAATTTTTATTATTTTTGTCGGATTGCAATTTTGACAAGTTCATTATAGCAGGAAAAAAGAAATTTTTACCTCAAAGTCTTTAAATGTACTTTTTTCATCACGAAACGTATTTTTTCATGATTTATAACCTTTCAAGATTAAAAATAAACCATTTTAAAATTTATTCCACAAATCGCTGCTAGATATTGTAAAGTCGTCACTCTAGCTTTTTTGCCCAGTTTTATTGTTATGACTATTTCCTAACTCATTTACAGGAACTAGCTAAAAAATAATGTATATAAAGTCATAACAAAAAAGTCCCCCTTAAAATATTCTATAGAATATCCTAAGAATGGCGACTCTTTTAAAGTTCTATTTCCAAGATCTGTGTAAAGATATAATTTTTACTTGTGGTTTTCAAACATACATTTGGATAAGATTTTAAAATTCTCCGAACATTGGCCAAGCCTATACCCCGACCTTCTCCTTTTGAAGAATTATCACGCTTGAATATATCTCTCAATTCTATCTCTCTTTCTAAAGTAGAATTTTTTACAATCATGACTAATTTATTCCATTCTGTATCTTCAAGGAAACAAACTGCTATTCCTCCTTCTGCTGAGGACTCTATAGCATTATCTAACAAGATAGAAGTAATTGTTAAGAAGTCAATTTGTTCCATATTTTTTATAGAGAACCGTTCACTGATCTCCAGGGAAACTGGAACAGATAAGTTTTGGGCCTCTGATAACTTAGATAATAGTAAACTCTTTAGCGCCAAATCATTGATATTTCTTAGATGTGCTACATCAAAACGCTTGCCTTTTAATTTTTCACCAGAATTTTTCAAAACACTATCATAAACTTGAGAAACCAGATTAATATCTTTTTGATCTATACCTATTTTTAAGCTCGATAAAATATTAGCATAATCATGTCTAAAGCTTCTAATTTCTTGATACAGCCCCTCAACTTGTTGACTATAATTACTAAGATTTTGCAATTGAATTTCTTTTTGTAGAACGACTTTCTCCTGTAGTTCTTGAAGTAATCTTCTATCCAAGAGATTAACAAAACAAATAAACAATAAAAAGTAAACTGCTGTCCATAATTCTTTATAATCCAACATTCTATCCCAACTTACTTTATCACTGTAGTTTATATAAGATGGTAAGATAAAATAGGCTAGCATTAAAATATCCGCAGTAATTAAAATAAATTTTGTCTTTCTATCCAAATTCTTTATTTTTAAATGACTAAAATTATATCGAAAGAGACTAATAAGAAAAAACACAATAATTTCAGCTAATAAAGAGAAAATCATTGTTCCTAGATTAGTTTCATATAGTCTATACAATATTGGAATCTTAGAAATTATAAAGTAACCTAAAAAATTTCTGATGACATCCCAAAATCCAAGTGGAAATAATGAGTAAAAAAGTAATAAAGAGACCTTACTTCTTAATTCACCAATAGACAAAGTATACAAGATAAAAAAAGTAGGATAAATCAATAATGACCCAAGAAAGTAAAATTCAGTTGATTTAAATAAAACAATAAATAGGAATGATAAAGGATGGAACAGAATAATGGACATTACTACTTTTTTTAGATTTAATTTCTCACCTACAACCTTAGTATGGATACATAACAATAGAAAAACACCTATAATATTTAGAAAAAATATCATCTAAATCTCCTTAGTCATGAAGTCTTTCGATAGCTTTCATAAGTGGACGAATTTTTAATCTAGAGACAATACAAGAGGACCCGTTCTGAAAATGAACTAACCGATTTTCTTTATCAATTAAAGATATATTATAAGGATTTACGATAAATGATCTATGACATTGAAATAAACGTGGTTCCTGTTTAAGAATATCTGACAATTGTCCATAAAATTCAACTATGTCTCGTTTGGAATAGAGAGTCAACTTATGAGCAATTGTTGATGTTTCAATATACAATAAATCTTTAAAAGGGACTTGAATTTGAGCTTTGGATCCTGTAAATATAAAAGAGTCCTCAGATACTGTTCTTCCTTGATTATCGCTAACACTTGAAATAACATTTTCAATTCGTTTGATAAATAATAGTTCAGGTAATTCTTTATCAATGAAATCAATAGCTGATACTAAATATTCAAAAGATACAGGCATAAACTCAGAATGTGATGTTACAAAAGCAATCACTGCTTGAGAATCAAGTTTTCTAATTTCTCTAGCAACGTCTAATCCTCTTTTGTCATCATCTTTTATTTCGATATCAAGTAAAAATAATTGATGATTTCCTCTCTCTGAAATGTCCTCTAAAAGCTGTTGAGGTTTTCCATAAACCTCAAAATGCCTATACTCAATCTTATTATCCACCAAAATTTTTTTGACAATATTTTCAATTCTAGTCTGTTGTAAAAAATTATCTTCTAGTATAAAAATATTCACTACTTCACTCCTATATATTTTTCCACTGATTTTTTAATATTGTAAAGTGTCTTCTAGAACAAGCGATGTCTGATACTCTATCATCCATAAACATAATCGTTCTTGTCTCATGATTAAATCCTGCTATTTTATCTTTATTTACAAGAAACTTTCTATGGCATCTAATAAGTTCTTCTGTACTTTCCTCTTCGATTTTAGCTAGTGAGGTTGAAGCTTCAAAATTCCCTTCGGCTGTTACAAAAAGAACAGCATGAGCTTTTGTTGGGTGAGTTGTAACATAATAAATTTTAGAGAGTGGTACCTTTACGATAGCTCTATCTTGATATAAAATGTAGTCTTTCATATTTAGCCTCCTTCTATTAGTTTAATCTTATCAGAATGATGGAAATTAAATTATAAAAATCTCAAATGGTTTCTATACTATCTCAAATGGTAAAAATTTTCTTAATTTAGACATTTCATGATAAAATAGATACTTTTTAGTATCTCAATAATATTAATCTTTCTTCATTTGATAAACTAATTTCTAATGAAAGGAAAGCTATGAAGGCAATTCAAATTTTACACTACTCTTTATTTGGCTATATTTTATCTCTGTATTTAAAATATTATTTCTTAAAAAAAACATTCAAAAATACAAAAATTTTACAAGGACATAAGATTAACTACAAATATAAATCTTCTACTTATTTTATCATAAAATCAGGGGCTCTAACATCTAAAAAAATGAAACTCTATTTAAAATCTATCCAATTTAGTTCAAAAAAATCAGAAGTTATCATCATAGGCAGTCAGATTGATTATGATGAGCTTTACCGAAACCACTATAGTGTGTTTGGTGTTATAGACATAACTAATAATAAATCATTAAAATATATTAAAGAAAAAATTCATTTTTACTTGGAAGCGATCTATGAATTTAAGAAGGATAATAGTGATTAAGTCTATGAAATAAAATTTCAAGTCTTACAACTTTATATCCGTAATTACCTAGCCATTAATTTTGATTTCTTCCTCCATATGCTAGAGTTTGATAGCAAATTCAAGTTTTGTCTTAAAGTAGTCATATTTTGTCAGTCTTCTTTTTTCTGAGTTATTGAGATTGATTGGAACTTTTGAGGCTGGGCAAAATATCAATTCCTGAAGAAAATGGAGTAAATCTTCCCACAAGAAAACGCATAATATCAAGTTTTTTTAACACCTGAGACTATACGTTTTTTGGTTCTAAAAAATTTTGCCCACCTTAAATGAGTATTTCTACCATCTACTACTGGATTCATCATGGAAAATTGGGGCTAACGAAACAGGATCTGCTTTATCCTAGAAAAGGAAAAGCAAACAAGAAACAAGCTAGTCAGAACTTTAAATCCGCTGGTAAATCTATCGAATAGCGTCCTGAAGCTATCAATCTGCGATTGGAGAATGAACATTATGAGATTGATACCGTTCTACTTACAAGAGAGAAAAACTACTGTTTGCTTGTCTTAACGGATCGAAAGAGCAGGCATCAAATCATCCCATTGATTCGAAATAAAAGCGCTGAGGCGGTCAATCAGACTCTAAAACTCATCTTAAAACAACATCAAATTCGTTCCATCACGGTAGATAATGGAACGAATTCAACCGCTTGTATAATGTATTTTCTAAGGAATATATCTACTTCATTGAAAATTTGATTAATTACTATCCTAAAAATGTTTGAACTAGAAGTCACCTAGAGAAGACTTGTTGCTGGCTTACTTAAACTTGAAATTTGACCTCTTATGAGTGATTAAATTACTTCAATTCCTAGTCAAAATTAATCTACTTCCATATTTTTTTCAAAGCTATCTAATATTTTAAACAGAATATGCAAATTCGTATAACCCTGATTCATCTCTAATCTACGTATCTGTTGCCAAGAATCCATATAATTCTCCCCCAAGGCTTTTCTCTCAAAAATAGCAATCATCTGGTAAGGATCATTATCTATATCATCCAATAAATTATCTACTGCTACTGTTTTGGATTCGCTAGGTAAAATCTTATCAAACAACACATGTTCAAGATTGATAGAATTAAAATGAACGGAATATGTAATGGACTTTTTCTTCACTGTCAATGAACTTTCAGGCAATTCCTTAATAACAGATACTAATTTTCTGGCTTTCTTCTGCCGAATTCTTTGAACGCTATCTCTTTTAGCTGCATTTTCAAAGAGAATTTTTTTATTTACCAAATCATATTTAAAAGCATTGACACTAGCATCAATGCTATAGTCGTTAGGATTTATAAATACACCATCAGTATCTGTTACAAAAGCAACATGAACAATCTGTGAGGCAGATAATTTGCTCTTTCTTAGATAACTAAGTAATTGGTCTTTTAAAATCGTAGTTCCATTTTTCCTTTCATTTTCACTCGAAGTAAAAATATCTCCATTTTGGATATCTATCGTAATATCAGATAAATTTAATTTCTGTTTAAATTCATCTACAATTGAATCCAGGCAGTCCGCATCCGTACTTCCTTCAACAAAAATCAAGAAAACCTTTTCTTCTTTTTTACTCACCGATATACTTACCTGCCTTTCTAAGAGCACGTCGCATTTTAGATTGACTCTGCCCTTTATAAAGCTCTTCATCTGCTCCTCCAATTTGAATAGAACGTAAATATAGGTCTCGAAGGTTGTTCGTCATCTTCACTCCCTTTAGAGTGATATATCGATTTTCTCTATTTGTCGTTGAAAAACGAATTTTGCGGGTTGGTAACATTTCTAAAATTCTAAGATTATGTGAAGTGAAAACCAATTGTCCACTGGCATCATTGGAGAAGATTTCCATCAATTCACCTAATAAATATTCAAATATCCCTGAATCGATTTCATCAATAAAGGCAATAATTCCTGGTTTATTGAAGACTTCAATAAGAAAACCAATCATACTGATAATTTTTCTAATTCCTTCAGATTCATGAATTAAGGAAAAAGTTTTTCCGTTGCGTTGTGCAAGGAAATTTACATTATAGTATTGATTTTCTTGTGAATCAATCGTCGAATCCCCCACGGTCATCTTCAAGGTTAAATTAGGAATAATAACAGGAATAATTTCATTCATGTAGCGAATGGTGTCTTCATACACAGTAAGAAGTTCTTGCGGTATAGGAGTACCTCCTTTATTTAAGATTGCAGGTAGTCCACCTTGGAAAGCATGATTCTCATTTTTATAGTTAATATTGATAGGCATAGCTCCCATACCTGTCAAATTCGCATACCGCTGGGTATAAATTCGAATATGACTACAAAATTCTTCTAGAATCTGGTAGGCTTTCTTTTCTATCTCTTTACCTTCTTGCTTTTCTAATCGGTTTTTAAATTCCTGGGAAAAAAGAACAGAAGATTTAGCTCTTAGTGCAGCATCTGCTAAAACTTCTATAGCATCCTTACTTATAAACTTGGAACGTGACTTCAAGCTTCCTTCTAGTTCACCCGATTCATCTCGTTCTAAAATTGTAAACTCAAATAAACGTTTGAACTGTGTCCGTGGTCTAAATTCTTTATAAGATATTATTTCATGTGCAAGATATACATTCTGTTCCACTGTAGATTCGTCTGAAATAAACTCAGCCTCATACCTCAGTAGAAGATTATTTTCAGACTCAATTTCTATACAAATCTTTGGCAGACGCTCTTCACTCGTATTGAAAATCCCAAAACTATCTTCAGGAATAGATTTTCCTGCCATAATAGTTTTTAAAATATCCATAGCGTCCACTACTGTTGTTTTACCTGATCCATTTTGACCATAAATACCCAAAAGATTAATGTATCCATTACTATCATAAAACTTTATATTGCCATGATCTACATTTTTTATTTGTTCAATTGTCAGTTCTCTCAATTTAATTGCCATTTTCGATAACTCCTAAATATTTCAACATTATTATATCACTTTTTTATAAATAAAAAAAGAGAAATGATATAAAAAATTCCTTTTTTGTCTTGTTTTTAAAAAAACAAGACAAAAAGGTTTAGTTATCTATAATAACTAAGATTCAACATATACATGGGAATGACTGTCAGTAAATGTGCCAAGCCTATCAACCAGGTAAGATGAAAAGACAGACCTATCACCTCCCCACCACATATAATCCGAATCATACTGGTAGCGTAATACAAGGGAGAACACCAGGTCAGCTCACGGAGGCAAGTAGAAAAGGACTTAGCCCTGTGCAATACAGAACTAAATCCTTCGGATAAATTAATTGTCTAACTTTTTGGGGTCAGTACATTCAACACCTAATACTATGCGTTTTTTCTATTCTAAAGACTTTCTGCCACCTTAAACAACTAACAAAAGTTATCAGTAGACTTTACTTTAAAATTTGTGTTCTAACAACCATTTCGATTAGTTAAATCTTTCAATCTTTCTTCTCCAGATTTAAGCATCTCTTTCTCCACTTGATTCCATTCTCCAAATAGTAAATCATGAAGAACGGTTGCTGCTGAAGTTGTATTTT
>NZ_CABFMF010000079.1 GCF_901875575.1 uncultured Streptococcus sp. | reverse complement strand
CAAAATTAAAAAGTTAGAGTTCCACATTTGGAAAGCTCTAGCTTTTTTGTGGTCGAGAACTATTTTGTCTCAGGCTCTTTAGTTTTCTAGATATATAAACACAGTATTCATAAAAACGTTAACATATTACTTGATTATATTTTAAAAAAGAGTTACAATGTAGTTAAATGTAATGCTCAAAAAGGAGTCTAAAGGATGAATAAAAAGAAAATGATTTTAACTAGTTTGGCTAGTGTGGCTGTTTTGGGAGCGGCTTTTGTTGCCTCTCAACCGTCAGTCGTGAAAGCTGATGATAAACCAACAGCTACTCAACCTACTGGAGAAACTAAGCCTAAACCTGCGGCTGAAACTCCAAAAACTGAAGTAGAAAAAGCTAAAGAAGCTGAAAAAGAAGCTAATGCTAAAGTTGATGCAGCGCAAGAAAAAGTAGATACAACAACTACTACAGCAACTGATGTAGCTGCTAAACTTGAAACAGAGAAAAAAGAAGCTGCTGACGCTGAAACTGCAAAAGTCGAAGCTGAAAAAGCTAAAAAGACTGCTGATGACGAATTAGCTGATGCTAAAGCTAAAGCAGCTGAAGCTGACGCTAAAGCAAAAGAAGCAGCCGCAAAAGAAGAAGCAGCCGCAAAAGAAGAAGCTGAAGCTAAAGAAGCTTTAACTGAAGCTTTAAAACAAATGCCTGATAACGAATTGCTTGATAAAAAAGCAAAAGAAGAATTATTAAAGGCTGTTGAGTCTGGTGAATTAACTGCTTCTGATATTCTTGCTGAGTTAGCAGATGATGCTGAAAAAGCACAAGATACTAATCCAACAATTAAAACAGAAACCTCTGTATCTAAGGACAAGCTTCCTGAAGAGGTGCAAGCGGGAATTGAAGAAGGTGAAGCAGCGGATGCTGCTCGTCCTGAATCAGAAAAATTGCAAGACAAAGCTGATGATTTAACTGAAACAATTGAAAAATTAACTAAAGAAGCTGATAAAGATAAAGCAGATGCTGAAAAGAAAGCTGAAACACTAAAAAAACAGGAAGATACTTTAAAAGAAGCAAAAGAAGCTCTTAAATCCGCTAAAGAAAACGGATTTGCTGAAGATATCACAGCACCATTAGAAAAAGCTGTAACTGCGATTGAAAAAGAACGTGATACTGCCAAATCTGAATTTGACGAAGCTGATGAAAAAGTTCAAGATGCTACAGCTGAAATTCAAGATTTAACTGAAAAACGTGATAATCTTCTTGAAGAAGTAAAAAAAGCAGAAGCAAAAGAAGCTGCAGAACCAGCTAAACCAGCTGAAGAAACTCCAGAGGAAGAAGCTGAACCAACCGAAGCTGAAAAAGCTGCTAAAGCTAAAGCAGAGGCTGATGCTAAAGTTGCTGAATTAGAGAAGAAAGTAGCTGAAGAAGCTAAAAAAGTAGAAGAAGCTACAGCTAAAGCTAAAAAAGAAGCTGAAGATGTAAAAGTTGCAGAAAAAGCAAAAGAAGAAGCAGACAAAGCTAAAGCTGACGCAGAAGCTGAATTAGCTAAGGCTAAAGAAGAAGCAGCTAAAGCGAAAGCTAAAGTTGAAGAAGAAGTTAAAAAAGAAGAAGACGCTAAAAAAGAAGAAGCAGATAACTTAGAAGCTTTGAAAGGTGCTTTAGAGGATCTTGAAAAAAAGGCTGAAGATAAAGTCAACAAGGATGATAGCATCAAGCCTGAAGATAAAGCGGAAGCTATCGAAGAAGCAAAAGCTGAAGTCGGTAAAGAAGCCTTATTAAAAGCGATTGAAGATGGGGTTCTTACAGCTACTCAAGCTATAGATGAATTCCTCAACGATGCCAACACAAAAGATAAAGCTCCTGAAGCTTATAAAACTAAAGAATTAACTGCTGACGAAACTAAAAAAATTGAAGAAGCAGCTAAAAAAGAAGCTTCTAAACCAATTGTTGAAAAACTTACAGACATTGCTGATGATTTAGCTGAAAAAATTGAAAAATTAACGAAAGAAGCTGATAAAGATAAAGCAGATGCTACTGAAAAAGCTAAGGTAGTAGAAGAGAAAAATGCTACATTAGAAAAACAAAAAGAAACGTTAGAAAAAGCTAAAACTGCTCTTGAAACTGCTAAGAAAAACAATGCGGATCAAGCTATCCAAGATGGATTGCAAGAAGCTGTAACTAAACTAGAAGGTTCTGTCGCTTCTGCTAAAGCTTCTGTTGATGAAGCTCAAGCTAAATTTGACGAAGTTAACGAATCATTACAAGCGCGTAAAGATGCAATTGATACACTAACTGACGATTACAACGCAACTTTAGGTTATATCGAAAACTTAAAAGAAGTTCCTAAAGGTGAAGAACCTAAAGACTTCAGTGGTGGTGTAAATCCTAGTGATGCACCTTCTGATGATGCTAAACAACCTGACGAAGTTCCAAGTGCTCCTAACGCTCCTGAATTCAACGGTGGTGTGAATCCGAGTGACTCTCCTGCTGGGGATAATGGCTCTGATTTCAATGGTGGTGTTAATGCTGTGGAAGCTGCGGTTAACGACGTTCCTGAATTTACTGGTGCTGTTAACGATGATAATGCACCTACTCAACCTACTGATCCTGAATTCAACGGTGGAGTAAATGATACAACACCTCCAACTGAACCTAATAAACCAGAAGGTGAAGCTCCAAAACCACCAAAAACTGAAGCACCAGTAGAAAAAGCTAAAGGTCCTAAAGATGAAATCAAACGTTTAGAAAATGAAATCGCTAAGCTTGAATCTGATCTTAAAGATGCCGAAAATAACGGTGCTGAAGATTACTTTAAAGAAGGTCTTCAAAAAGCTCTAGATGACACTAAAAAAGAATTAAAAGAATTCCGAGCTGCATGGTTAAATAATGTAACAGAAGTTCCAGAATATACAGGACCTCTATCTACAAATGGTGAAGACGCTGTAGTGAATAATGTTCCAGCATATGGAGAAACAGGTACACCAGCTGTAAATAATGTTCCAGAGTATAAACTAACAACGGCAGGAACTAAGCAAGATCAGACTTACCAAGCACCAGCTACAAAAACAGAAGTTAAAAAAGGACTTCCAAATACTGGTACTAAAGAAAATGCTGCATTGGCATCAGTAGGATTCCTTGGATTAGTACTCGGTGCCCTTCCATTTGCCAAACGTAAAAACTAAGTCATCAAAAACATAAAAGAGAGGGAAACATTTCCTTCTCTTTTTATTAAATTACTTGTAATCTAGCTCTTTTTTATTTTGCTAATACATTCCGTGTTTTCTTTATTGGGGATGATGAGATAAGTCGGTATGAACTATTAAGAAAATTTTTCCACAATTTTCTGTAAGCAGTTTCCTTGACATCTTTTTTATTATGCGCTATCATATGTCTATATAATATATGGGAGTCTGTGTACAGTCTGAGAGGAAGTGTTAAACTTCGACCGCACCTGATCTGGGTAATGCCAGCGTAGGTAAGGATACTTCGTCACATCTTACACCTTTTCCATATATAGGAAAGGTTTTTCTTTTTGGCAAAAGAAGAACTGAGAGGAGGAGGTTTTTATGAAAGCAAGCATTGCCTTGCAAGTCTTGCCCTTATCTCAGGGGATTGACCGGATAGCTGTTATCGATCAAGTCATTGCTTATCTGCAAGCTCAAGGAGTGACTATGGTGGTAACACCATTTGAAACCGTCTTGGAAGGGGAATTTGATGAACTCATGCGTATTCTCAAAGAAGCGCTTGAAGTGGCAGGACAAAAGGCAGACAATGTCTTTGCCAATGTCAAAATAAATGTAGGAGAGATTTTAAGCATCGATGAGAAACTTGAAAAGTATAATGAGACGTCATATTAGCTTATTAGGCTTTTTAGGAGTCCTATCTTTCTGGCAGTTGGCAGGTTTTTTAAAACTTCTCCCCAAGTTTATCCTACCAACCCCTCTTGAAATCCTCCAGTCTTTTGTGCGTGATAGAGAATTTCTCTGGCACCATAGCTGGGCGACCTTGAGAGTGGCTTTGCTAGGTCTAATTTTGGGAGTCTTGATTGCCTGTCTCATGGCTGTATTTATGGATAGTTTGACTTGGCTCAATGACCTGATTTACCCTATGATGGTGGTCGTCCAGACCATTCCGACCATTGCCATAGCTCCTATCTTGGTCTTGTGGCTAGGTTATGGGATTTTGCCCAAGATAGTTTTGATTATCCTAACGACAACCTTTCCTATCATCGTCAGCATTTTGGACGGTTTTAGGCATTGTGACAAGGATATGCTGACCTTGTTTAGTCTGATGCGGGCCAAACCTTGGCAAATCCTTTGGCATTTTAAAATCCCAGTCAGTCTGCCCTACTTTTATGCAGGTCTGAGGGTTAGTGTCTCTTATGCCTTTATCACAACCGTGGTATCTGAGTGGTTAGGAGGCTTTGAGGGTCTTGGTGTCTACATGATTCAGTCCAAGAAACTGTTTCAGTATGATACCATGTTTGCTATTATTATTCTGGTATCGATTATCAGTCTTCTGGGTATGAAGTTGGTCGATATCAGCGAGAAATATGTTATTAAATGGAAACGTTCATAGAATAAGAATGTTTCTGAAAAAGAAAAGAGGAAAGAAAATGAAGAAAACATGGAAAGTGTTTTTAACTGTTTTAACAGCTCTTGTAGCTGTTGTGCTTGTAGCTTGTGGTCAAGGAACTGCTTCTAAGGATAATAAGGAAGCAGAACTTAAGAAGATTGACTTTATCCTAGACTGGACACCAAATACCAACCATACAGGTCTTTATGTGGCTAAGGAAAAAGGCTACTTCAAGGAAGCTGGAGTGGATGTGGACTTGAAACTTCCGCCAGAAGAAAGCTCTTCTGACTTGGTTATCAATGGCAAGGCACCATTTGCAGTTTATTTCCAAGACTACATGGCTAAGAAATTGGAAAAAGGGGCAGGGATCACTGCTGTTGCAGCTATCGTAGAACACAATACATCAGGAATCATCTCTCGTAAAGCTGACAATGTAGCTAGTCCAAAGGACTTGGTTGGTAAGAAATACGGTACATGGAATGATCCAACTGAACTTGCTATGTTGAAAACTTTGGTAGAATCTCAAGGTGGAGATTTTGAAAAAGTTGAAAAAGTACCAAATAACGACTCAAACTCTATCACACCAATTGCTAATGGAGTATTTGATACTGCATGGATCTACTATGGATGGGATGGAATCCTTGCTAAATCTCAAGGTGTAGAAGCTAACTTCATGTATTTGAAAGACTACGTTAAAGAATTTGACTATTACTCACCAGTTATCATTGCTAACAACGACTATTTGAAAGACAATAAAGAAGAAGCACGTAAAGTCATCCAAGCTATCAAAAAAGGTTACCAATATGCTATGGAACACCCAGAAGAAGCTGCAGATATCTTGATTAAGAATGCTCCTGAGCTCAAAGAAAAACGTGATTTTGTCATCGAATCTCAAAAATACTTATCAAAAGAATACGCAAGCGACAAGGAGAAATGGGGTCAATTTGATGCAGCTCGCTGGAATGCCTTCTACAAATGGGATAAAGAAAATGGTATCCTTAAAGAAGACTTGACAGACAAAGGCTTCACTAATGAATTTGTAAAATAATGACAGAAATTAGACTTGAACACGTCAGTTATGCCTATGGTGAGGAGAAGATTTTGGAGGATATTAACCTGCAGGTGACTTCAGGTGAAGTGGTTTCTATCCTAGGTCCAAGTGGTGTAGGAAAGACCACCCTCTTTAATCTGATTGCAGGAATTTTAGAAGTCCAGTCGGGAAGAATTGTCCTTGATGGCGAGGAGAATCCCAAGGGGCGCGTGAGTTATATGTTGCAGAAGGATCTGCTCTTGGAGCACAAGACGGTGCTTGGCAATATCATTTTACCCCTCTTGATTCAAAAGGTGGATAAGGTTGAAGCTATTTCTCGTGCGGATGAAATACTCGCTACTTTTCAGTTGACGGCTGTAAGGGATAAATACCCTCATGAGTTGAGTGGTGGGATGCGCCAACGTGTGGCCTTGCTTCGTACCTACCTTTTTGGGCACAAGCTCTTTCTCTTAGATGAAGCTTTTAGCGCCTTGGATGAGATGACTAAGATGGAGCTCCATGCTTGGTACCTAGAGATTCATAAGCAGTTGCAACTGACGACTTTGATTATTACTCACAGTATCGAGGAAGCTCTTAATCTCAGTGATCGTATCTATATCTTGAAGAATCGTCCTGGGCAAATTGTCTCAGAAGTCAAACTAGATTGGTCTGAAGATGAGGACAAGGAAGTCCAAAAGATTGCCTATAAACGAAAAATATTAGCAGAATTAGGTTTAAATCAATAAAAATAAGGAGTTGGTGAAGATTATTCTTTGCCAACTCTTTTTCAACAGTCTAACGATTTAGGTAAAATCAAAAATCATAAATTGTGCGTTTTCATGTGTTTACGGTGTGCTTGTTTATATCCGGTTGAGTAACCCATTTAGGGACTATTTTTATAGACATTTTAAAACAAGGGTGATTATATGGATCAGTCTTTTATAGAAAGTCAGTATTTTCAATGGTTGAGCCTTAAAAATTTGACTTATAGAGTGTTAAATGATAGTATAGTCAAAGATAGTCAAGGTTAAAAGAAAGAGGTAGCTTTGCTATGAGATTTAAAAATACATCCGATCATATTGAGGCCTATATCAAGGCCATTTTAGATCAATCTGGTATCGTGGAATTGCAGCGAAGCCAGTTGGCGGATACTTTTCAAGTTGTTCCAAGCCAAATTAACTATGTTATCAAGACACGTTTTACAGAAAGTAGAGGTTATCTAGTTGAGAGTAAGCGTGGTGGAGGTGGCTATATTCGCATTGGGCGGATTGAGTTTTCGAGTCACCATGAAATGCTTCGGGAGTTGCTTTACTCGATTGGAGAGCAGATTAGTCAAGAAATTTATGAAGATATTCTACAACTTTTGTTTGAACAGGATTTGTTGACTAAGCAGGAGATGAATTTGCTGCTATCAGTAGCTTTGGATCGCGTTTTAGGAGAAGAAGCTCCAGTCCTTCGAGCTAATATGCTCCGACAGCTTTTACAAGAGGTAGATAGAAAAGGGAAGTAAGATGAACTATTCAAAAGCATTGAATGAATGTATCGAAAGTGCCTACATGGTTGCTAGTCACTTTGGAGCTGATTATCTGGAGTCATGGCATTTGTTGATTGCCATGGCAAATCATGGCTATAGTGTGGCAGGTGCAACATTAAATGATTATCCCTATGAGATTGATCGTTTGGAAGAGGTTGCTTCAGAGCTAACAGAAACTGTTTATAATCCAGTTGAACGATATAAGGAATTGCCTTTTTCTCATCGTTTAGAAGTCTTATTTGCAGAAGCTGAATATGTAGCCTCAGTGGTACATGCAAAGATTTTGGGGACAGAGCATGTTCTTTATGCGATTTTGCATGATGGCAATGCCTTAGCAACTCGTATCTTGGAGAGAGTGGGCTTTTCTTATGAAGACAAGAAAGATCAGGTCAAGATTGCTGCCCTTCGTCGTAATCTAGAGGATCGTGCAGGCTGGACAAGAGAGGATCTAAAGGCACTTCGCCAGCGCCATCGTACTGTGGTTGATAAACAAAATTCTATGGCTAATATGATGGGTATGCCACAGACTCCAAGCGGAGGTCTTGAGGATTATACTCATGATTTAACAGATCAGGCTCGTTCTGGCAGGTTAGAGCCAGTCATCGGCCGTGACAAGGAAATCTCACGTATGATTCAGATTTTAAGCCGTAAGACCAAGAATAATCCTGTCTTGGTTGGAGATGCTGGTGTCGGAAAAACAGCCTTGGCACTTGGTTTGGCCCAGCGTATTGCTAGTGGTGATGTACCGGCAGAAATGGCTAAGATGCGCGTGTTAGAGCTTGATTTGATGAATGTCGTTGCGGGGACACGTTTCCGTGGAGATTTTGAAGAGCGCATGAACAATATCATCAAGGATATTGAAGAAGATGGCCAAGTCATCCTCTTTATAGATGAACTCCACACCATTATGGGTTCTGGTAGTGGGATTGATTCTACATTGGATGCGGCTAATATCTTGAAGCCAGCCTTGGCTCGTGGGACTTTGCGAACAGTTGGTGCAACTACTCAGGAAGAATACCAAAAACATATCGAAAAAGATGCCGCCCTTTCTCGTCGATTTGCTAAGGTGACGATTGAAGAACCAAGTGTGGCAGACAGCATGACCATTTTGCAAGGTTTGAAAGCGACCTATGAGAAACATCACCGTGTGCAAATAACAGATGATGCTGTTGAAACAGCTGTGAAGATGGCTCACCGTTATCTAACTAGTCGCCATTTACCTGACTCTGCTATTGACCTTTTAGACGAAGCAGCTGCGACAGTGCAAAATAAGGCAAAGCATGTAAAAGCAGACGATTCAGGTTTGAGTCCAGCTGACAAGGCCTTGATGGATGGCAAGTGGAAACAAGCTGCTCAACTAATTGCAAAAGAAGAGGAAGTGCCAGTTTATAAAGATTTGGTAACAGAGTCTGATATTTTGACTACCTTAAGTCGTTTGTCAGGCATTCCAGTCCAAAAACTGACTCAAACGGATGCTAAGAAGTATCTAAATCTTGAAGCAGAACTCCATAAACGGGTCATTGGTCAAGATCAGGCTGTGTCTAGTATCAGTCGAGCTATTCGTCGCAATCAGTCAGGAATTCGCAGTCACAAGCGTCCAATTGGTTCCTTTATGTTCCTAGGGCCTACGGGTGTCGGTAAGACCGAATTAGCCAAGGCTTTGGCAGAAGTTCTTTTTGATGACGAATCAGCCCTTATCCGCTTTGATATGAGTGAATATATGGAGAAATTTGCAGCCAGCCGTCTCAATGGAGCGCCTCCTGGTTATGTGGGTTATGAAGAAGGTGGGGAATTGACGGAGAAGGTCCGTAACAAACCTTATTCTGTTTTGCTCTTTGATGAGGTCGAGAAGGCTCATCCGGACATTTTTAATGTTCTCTTGCAAGTGCTAGATGATGGTGTCTTGACAGATAGTAAGGGTCGTAAGGTTGATTTTTCAAATACCATTATCATCATGACTTCAAACCTTGGTGCAACAGCCCTTCGTGATGATAAGACCGTTGGATTCGGAGCTAAGGATATCCGTTTTGACCAGGAAAATATGGAAAAACGAATGTTCGAAGAGTTGAAAAAGGCTTATCGACCAGAGTTTATCAACCGTATTGATGAAAAGGTTGTCTTCCATAGCCTATCGAACGATCATATGCAAGAAGTGGTGAAAATTATGGTCAAACCTTTGGTAGCAAGTTTGGCAGAAAAAGGTATTGATTTGAAATTACAGTCTTCTGCTCTTAAATTACTAGCCAACCAAGGCTACAATCCTGAAATGGGAGCACGTCCACTCCGTAGAACTCTACAAACAGAAGTGGAGGACAAGCTAGCAGAACTCCTTCTCAAGGGGGAACTGGTGGCTGGTAAGACCCTCAAGATCGGCGTTAAAGCTGGTCAGTTAAAATTTGATATTGCTTAAAAAATGAGAATTAGGGGATTCCCTGATTCTTTTTTGAACCCTTTTTATAAAAAATGATAAAAAACCATTGACCAAATAAAAATATAGTATATAATAAAAAGGTAGAAGATAAAAATATTAAAAACTATAAAAAGGAACGGTATGAAAAGGAAAATTGGTGTGGTTTTTGGGGCCTTTGCTCCTCTCCATCGGGGACATATTGATCTGATTCAGAGAGCTAAACGTCAGTGTGATCAAGTTTGGGTAGTGGTTTCAGGATATGAGGGGGATCGTGGTGAGCAGGTAGGCTTAACTCTTCAAAAGAGATTTCGCTATATCCGAGAGGCTTTTCGAGATGATGAATTGACCTCGGTTTGTAAGTTGGATGAGACAAATATTCCTCGTTACCCAATGGGCTGGGATCAGTGGTTAGGGAAAATATTAGAAGAAATTTCTTATGATAAAAATCAGCAAGAGTTGACCTTCTTTGTAGGAGAGGAGGAATATCAAGAAGAGCTGAAACAGCGTGGTTTTAAGACGGTCTTACAAGAAAGAAGATTTGGAATTTCAGCAAGTATGATTCGAGAAAATCCAAGCAAGTATTGGAAATACATCGCTCAGCCCTTCCGTCGTCAATTTACAAAAAAAGTGTTAATCATGGGAAGTGCCAGCAATGGGAAAACGACTCTTGCAAAGGATTTGGGCAGATATTATGATGCTCCAGTTAGTTTGGAATATGCGCGTGAGTATCAGATTAAAAATAATGTTCGAGATGATGAGTTGACTCCGAAGGATTACTATTATCTCCTCTTGGGGCAGTACGATCAGACATCAAAGTTGATCGATAGCAGTGTCAATAGGGGCTTGGTCATCGCTGATACCAATTCCTTGGTGACCAAGGGTTACTATGATTATTACATGGAGACAGAGGATCAAGGGGACTTATCAGGAGAGACTTTTGACAATCTTTTTGCCTCGATTTTATCCAAGGAAAAATGGGACTTGATTCTCTTTGTACAACCTGTAGGCTCCTATGTCAATGACGGTTTTAGAGATATGACCATGGCAGAAGATCACATTCGTCACAGTTTCTCACAACATTTGGATCAGATGAGGGAGCGCTACTTGCCAACCATTCCACTAGTTTATCTATCTAGTGATTATCTTGGAAATTACGAAACTGCAAAAGAGGCTATTGATGCCATTTACCAAGCAGATTAGGAGAAAAATATGAAAAAATTAACTGAAAAAATCACACAATTTATCGAAAACTTTAAAAATGTCCATGCAGAAGCTTGTAAGATCGGTTTTGCAGGAATCATGAACCTGCTCTGGAAAGATCTCTTTATGGGACGTAGTCTCTTCCAGTGGTTGTATTTAATTGCCTTGTCGAGTGTTCCTTTAATCTTGGAATTCACTCAAAATACGGATAGTCACGATTGGTTAAGCTTGTTTGCCTCTTGGACGGGGATTGTCTGTGTTATCTTAGTTGCAGAAGGACGGGCTAGCAACTATCTCTTTGGTGCTATTAATTCGGCTATCTATCTGATTTTGGCTATGAATGCGACCTTCTATGGAGAAGTCTTGACAACTGTTTATTTCTTTGTCATGCAACCAATCGGTCTTTATGCTTGGTTATCCAATCGTATCAATGAACAAGAAAAAGCAGCAGAATCCCACTTTGAAGCCAAGAAATTATCCTTGGTGGATTGGCTCAAGTACTTGGTCTTGACTGCTATCATTTGGATTGGTATGGGCTTAGCTTACCAAAGTATCCATAGTGCTCGCCCTTTCCGTGATAGTATTACTGATGCCACCAATGGTGTTGGCCAGCTCTTGATGACTCGTCTCTACCGTGAGCAATGGATTTTCTGGATTGCAACCAACCTCTTTAGTATCTACCTTTGGTGGGGTGAAAATATCCATATTCAAGGGATGTACTGGGTCTACACACTCAACAGTCTAGTGGGTTGGTACCAATGGACTAAGGCAGTTCGTAAGGAGGCCTAACATGGCAGACACGATGATTCCAGCTGGGATGACAGAAAAAGAATATTTTGAAATTCATGCAAGTCAGGAAGAATTTTTAGACTGGTACTACAAGCAAGAACTTCCTCAATATGAAAAGCCTAGTGTGACAGTAGATATGGTGGCATATTGCTTTCTCGAAGGAAAGATCAAGCTTTTACTAATTCGTCGCAAGGCTCACCCTTATCAGAACTGTTTGGCCTTAGTTGGAGGCTTTATGGACAAGGGAGAAGATGCTGCACATGCTTGTCAGCGCGAGGTGAAAGAAGAGGTCAATCTCGATCTTCCTTTAGAAAAAATCGAGCAATTGATGACCGTATCGACCCCCGGCCGTGATCCACGTGGCTGGACAGTGACCATTGCTCACTTGATTTATTTGCCCAGTCAAGCACTTGATTTGGCGCAAGCAGGGGATGATGCTAAGGATGTGGTCTTTGTAGATATGGATTTTCAGACAGGAAAATGCTACTTGGACGGATTAGAGTTGGAAGAGAAGGATTTTGCCTTTGATCATTATGCGATTATCCAAGAGTCTATCAGACGAATCCAAGGGCGTCTCGACTGGAATCCGACCTTTCTCTATCTGTTAGAGGAGGAGTTTACTGTCTATGAAGGGACAGAATTAGTCAATCTTATCAATCCAGGTCGACCAATCGTCAGCAATAATTTTCTTGTAAAATATGGAGATTTTGTAGAAGAGGTCGGACTTAAACGAGTTCCTAAAAAGAAACCAAGAAAAACCTATCGATTGAAATAAAAACAAGGTCGGGAAAAAGTTCCCGGCCTCTTTATTTACCGTCATGAGATGAAATTTCTCTTGCGACTATTTTTATGGGTGGCTATCTTTCTTAGAATTGCTCATGATGCGAATGAATAAATCTTTGTATTTATATTTTAAATAGGTTTCGTGCAAGTACAATAAAGCTATATCTACAATCATAAAAATGGTTATTAAGTAAAATAAATCAAATGTAGTCTGAGCGTAGCGAATTGCAGACTGATAAGACCAGAAAGCTCCCAAAATCAACCAAGGAAGATACTTGTAATATTTGCTTAACATAAGCCTACACCTCCTATATTCTATTTCAATGTCATTATATTCCTTTGCATTTAAAGATGCAAGCGATTACACAAGAGCGATTTAAAAAATTTTAAACAAAATAGGAAACTTTTTCTGTTTTTTCTATTAGATTACGAATAGAATAGTAGGAGCAAGTTTAGTTAAGTTGTCTAAGTTTTTTGTTAGTGTATCTAGCTTGTATAAAGATGCTAAGCTAAATGAGTCAAAAATAGTAACAAGGAGTAGAAAAATGAAAAAGAAAACCTCTATCAAATTAATGGCAGCTACAGTATTAGCATCAACTATACTATTAGGAGCTTGTGGCAACAAAAAAGAAACGACTCCAGCAAACAGTTCCGCAAAAACCAGTCAATTATCAAGATCTGAAACAGTATCTTCTAAAAAAGAAAATGAGACTCAGAAATCTTCAGGTGCAACTGTCGTAGAAAAATCTAAAGTATCTCCTAATCAGTCCTCAACCGCTGAAATCAGATCTCAAGTAAAACTAGTTTCTGAACCAAAGAAAGTACAAGAAGTATCTAATCAAAAAGTCTCTGTTCAAACTTCTGAGAATCAACAAGCTATTCAATCACAAGCTAACCAGAAAGCTTACAATCCAGCAACTGACCGCAAACTTCAAGATAAGCAGGCAGAAAGTAACAAACGTTACAAGGGTGTCTTAACTATGGTTGATGGTGATTTCTCATCTGCAGCAGGTAACTGGAAGGGAGCTAATGGTGAAACGATTACTGTATTATCAGGGGGTAAATTTACAGTAGAAACTGCTGATGGCAAGAAGGAAAATTACTCTATCAAAGGCTATTCATATACCCTTGACGATGGTAAGTATAATGCCAAAATCGGTGGAGGAAAAATCATCCAAATTACAACAGGAGCAGATGGTAAGGTTTCCAGTGTTGCTTTGAGTCAATAATAACCCTTAGTATTTGAATTTTTTACAGTCAAAAACCCGTAAACTTTAAGATAGTTACGGGTTTTAAACTATTAAACATTCTCCAATTGCAAGAGGGCTTCAATCTCTGCTAGGGTGCTAGCTTGGGAAATGGCTTCACGGAGTTTGGCAGCGCCAGATGTTCCATGGAGGTAGTGAGGAGCGAGGCCACGGAATTCACGAACTACTACGTTTTCTCCTTTGAGGTTAATCAAGCGTTTCAAATGTTCGTAGGCGATTTTCATCTTGTCTTCAAAAGTCAAATCAGGTAGGATTTCTCCTGTTTCAAAGTAATGGTTGATTTGGTTGAAGAGGTAGGGATTTCCCATGAACGAAGATTATATCAGTTATATCTCGAAAGAAGAAGGGGTAAATTTAACTATAAAACTTGTCTTATTAAATAAAAAAATGGTAGAATAAACATCAATATAAATAAAGTGAAATATGGAGTGTTACAAACAATGAAGTCAAAAATGTTTCGATTTTCTTTAGTTTTGTTATTTATTTTCTTTCTTTATTTTTTATTTATAACATGTAACCGAACGTATAGTGGAATTACTGCAGATAAACATGATAATGAGTGGATAGTTAGACAAGTCCATAATCTGGGAAGCTTTGCGAATCATCAAGAGATAATAGGATCATCTATTATACAAATAGATGGGCATAATCCAGATAGTGATTTTTTGTTATCTCGATTTTTAATTGTTGAGCCACTTCATTCTGTGACAGTGTTAAATCGAGGAATCTCAAAGATTTTAATAGTAGAATCTGAAAGAACAAGCCAAATTATCTTTCTTGTTTTATCAATCATTGCTTTTCTGATTCTACTGTTATTTCGCTCATACACAAAAGGCAGAAGTAGAGGAAAAACTGGGAAACGATATTTTTATTTTATTATTTATACTAGTCTGATGTTATTATCTATTATTCCATCAAGTATAGGAGATGTATTTGGTCGTAGTCTATTAATTTCATACTTGACTTTATTTCCATTATTCATGGATATCTTCATTAGAGTGTTAGTCCTAAAGATAAAAGGTTCAACCATTTCTAACTTTTCTCGTATTATACTGGGCTATTCACTCATAACTCAACTTTTGTATGTTTATAATCTTATACAGCCCATTGATTTTTTAACCATCTTTTTTTCTAGGGGAGTATTTTATTTAGTATTTTTCTTTTTAGTTATCCTACTGTTAAAGATACTTATAAATTACTATCAGAGAAGAGAAATGTTGCCAATTCATACTTTATTTTTAGCAGTTCTTGCCTTATTTCCTTTATTTTTTGGATATATTTTTCCGATTGGTAAGGAAGTTTCGTTTATTTATAGTATTCCTCTATTGTTGCTTATTTTGTTCTCTATTGTGAATAACTTGATATTAGAACGAATGATATATGTTGCTTGGAAGTGGAATCCATTCATATATAACTTGATATTTGCCGTTTTTTTTACTAGTCTAATTATTCTTTTTAGTCTGTTGTTAAGAGAATTTTCTCCAATTTTTTTCGTTCTTTACACTTTTCTTTTTTCGCTAGCTTTGTTACCTGAAATAAGGAAAATGATGTTGATTAGCCATAAGATGGAGGGAATCTTTAGTAGTTTTCATACTTTTGTAGCTACTGAATTGGAGAGGGAAGAAATTGCAACGTTTATACATGATACTACAATTCAGAAGGTTATTTATTATAAAAAGCAGTTAGAAATTAGTGAACAAATTAATAGGGGAGCTTTATTAGAGATGTTGGATGATATTGTCTTTGAATTAAGAGATTTATGTTCCAATATCTATCCTTTAATGGTGCATGAATTAGGGTTGAAAGAATCTATTACTAGCATATTAAATCAATTCATGAAGATGGAAACTGTTTCGATTATGACAACTTTTTCAATAGATGAAGAAAAAGTTAATGATAAAGTGGGCACGTTTGTATTAAGAACAGTTAAAGAACTAGTAAATAATAGTATTCTTCATGGGAATGCTAGAGAAATTACTGTAGATTTATCTACAAAAGAAAAGATTTTATCAATTGAAGTTATAGATGATGGTATTTTTAAGGGAAACTATCAGTCTAATGAACATCATTTTGGTTTAAATAGAATTGTAGAGAAGGTTCATTTACTGGGGGGAACTGTTCAGATAAATATAGAACCTACAAGTGTGAAGATACGGATACCTATAGAAGGGAAGAAAAATGATTCGTTTGGTTTTGATTGATGATCACAGTTTAGTATTACAAGGATTGGAGAACTATTTTTTAAAGGAAGATGATTTTGAAATTGTTGGGTCCTATACAGAAGTAGCAGATTTACTTCTCTGTCTTAAGAATGAAAAGGTAGATGTGCTAGTTATGGATTTTATGTTGAAAGGAGTAACGGCATTTGATGTTATTAGTCAGATAAATAGATTTCTGAATACAGTTCCCAAGATAGTTCTTTTATCAGGATTTTATGACACTTTGTTACATAAGAGAGCGATGGATTTTGGGATTCAAGCTTTTTTACCCAAAGAAAGTTCTTATTTGGATGTTAAAAGTGCAATTTATGCTGTTTATAAGGGAAATCACGTTATCCCAGATGGTTTGTTAGAAAAGCAAGAAAATAATCTATTGACAGATACGGAGTTAAGTGTATTGGAACTTATTGTAAAAGAATATTCTAATGAAAAGATAGCAAATAGTTTATTTGTTAGCAGGAGAACAGTGGATACCCATGTTTCAAATATTTGTTCAAAGTTGGGAGTGACGAGTAGAGTTGGAGCTGTACGTGAGGCTATTCGATTAAATCTCGTATCTTTATAATTTATCCTAAAAAGGCAAGAAGGTTTTCGTAAATTACGGATTCTTTCTTGTCTTTTTTTGTTTAAGATAGAGTCAGTTTAAAAGATTGGAGAAGTATATGCTGACAGTAGATTATTTACTTGGAGACAATAAAAATCGTTATTTTGGCAGAGGGTATAAGAGGACGACTTATGAAGTTAATACTCTTCGAAAATCAAATTCAAACTACGTCAGCGTCGCCTTGCCGTACTCAAGTACAGCCTGCGGCTAGCTTCCTAGTTTGCTCTTTGATTTTCATTGAGTATAAGTTGAAAAATATTTTAGAAGGGGTTGGGTCTCTTCATCAAGAAGGTTTGTGGTCTAGTAAACAATCTGAAATCATACAGCAGCACCTGAGTACATTAGATGGAATAGTATTAGCTCATTTATTTGGAAGTGAAATACTGAAAAGAATAGGAGTGAGCTTAAATCAGTATAGGTTAAGCCATTTTGAGATAAAGTCAGGGATAAAAGCTATAGAAGAATTAGTAAATTTAAAATTAGAATTACAAAATTTCAAAATGACGAACCAAGTAATTGAATTTGATTGCTTGGTAATGGATATGAAAGTTTGTTTAGGATATCAATTATTAGAATGTATGGAAAATGTAGCTGCTATAGGAGAACAAGGTAGAGATTTTTTATCAACTCATTTGAGAGATAGACAACATGATATATACGATGTTGAGTTTTCAGATAGTAGTATATCTTGTAAAGCAGAGCAAGTACTGATCAAAGATATTGAATATAGTGGTGTAGGTAGTCTAGAACAGAATTATTATAGTTTGTTAGAGCTTCTGATTATTTTTTCTCAAATGGCAGAGATGTTAGCCTACCATATTGAAGAGATATCTCGAGAGGAGAGCAATACCATGTGGATGAAGCAAGTAAGTGCAGACTTGGATTCACCAATTTTAAACGGAGTAGTGGAGCTTAGTGGTAGTGTTTCAAAAAATAGATTGTTAAAAATTAGAGAAGAACATTGGAAAGTCTACGAAATGTCCGGATATGATATAGATCATAAGGTAGTCTTTAAAAGTAAAATAGCTCAAAAATTACCTGATGGAGGGGGACAGTGATGGGAAATAGAGAATTAAGGTTAGTCATATCAGGCACTTATTCTACAGGTAAGACAACAACTGCTACAGCTCTTTCGATTGCAACGGGACTTCCCTTAATCGACGCTTTGTCTGCGAGGGAAATTTTGACAGATTTATATCCTGGCAGAAGATTTCAGGATATGTCATCAACTGAATTGATGGCACTAGGACTAAAGCGTTTTGAGGAGAGAATTCGTACAGAAGGAATTTTATACAAGGAACATGGAAGTTTTCTATCAGATGGTTCAGTATTGAATGAATGGATTTACGGGACTGTTCGAATGAGGGTAGGAATTAATCCAGGCTCAGCATTCATTCATCGACTGATGAAATCTATTTTAGGTATTCCTGGTCGAACATTTTTCAAAAAATATTTGACTGCTTATGGAGTTGTCTCTAAGAATCATGCGAAATTGTGGTATACAGATGTTGTCCATCTACCAGTAGAGTTTGCAATGGATCCAGATGGGCATAGACCAGTATCTGAAGAGTATCGGAATTTATCAGATGAGGAATTATATGAAGCTTATAGGAATTTGGGTCTGACACCTTATTGCGTCAAAGGTAGTCAGGAAGAACGGTTAAATCAAATCATTCAACATTATGAGTTGCCAATAGTTGTTCCAGTAGATGAGGCTATTTCCTTAGCTGAAAAGGTTATACGAGAAAACAGGGAAGCAGTATCTAAACGTATCATAGAACAGTATGAAGAGCCTACATTAAAGGAAAAAATAAAATTTATGACAAGATATTAGGAGTATGTATGATTCAGTTTCAAAATATTAGTAAGATTTATAAGGTAGGAGATCAAGAAGTTCGTGCTTTGGATCAAGTTAGTTTTTCTATTGAGAAAGGGAAATTTACAGTTATTTTAGGTCCATCAGGTTCAGGGAAAAGTACGTTACTAAATTTACTTGGTGGGATGGATCGTGCGACATCGGGAACCTTTATATTTGATGAGGAACTAGTAACAAAATTTACAGACAAGGAATTATCTGCTTATCGAAAAGATAAAATTGGTTTTGTTTTTCAATTTTATAATTTAGTTCCAAGTTTAACAGCCAAGGAGAATATAGGTATTGCAGCCAATTTAGTGAAAAACAATAAAGAAATCGATATGTATTTAGATCAAGTTGGTTTACTCCATAGAAAAAATAATTTTCCTAATCAACTTTCTGGAGGTGAAATGCAACGTGTATCAATTGCAAGGGCATTGGCTAAAGAGCCTAGTCTATTATTGTGTGATGAACCTACAGGAGCGTTAGATTCAAAGACAGGTGATAGTATTTTAACTTTATTGAAGGAAGTTTCTAGAAATGGGAATGCTGCAGTTGTAATGGTTACACATAATAGAGAGTTTGCTAAATTTGCAGATCGAGTGATATATTTGAAAGATGGAAGTATTGAAAAAATAGAGAATAATGAGGAGGTGCTGGAATGAGGTATCTTCATATAAAATTATTAAGAGATCTTCGGCAAAACTGGCAACAATTTTTCTCTGTTTTTCTGATGTCTCTATTAAGTGTATTAATCTTTGTAGGGCTACAAGGAGCTTGGCATGGACTTGAAAAGAGTCTAGAGAGTTATTTGAAACAATCTGAACTTCCTGTTGTTTGGGTTCAAGCGAGACAAATTGATGAATCAAAAATTAAGCAGGTTGAACTATTATCTTCTGTTGAAAAAGTTATCAGTAAAAAGAAAGGCTTTGCTAATATTGTCCGTTTAGACAAGACTGACGGACGAATCAATCTTGAAACGATTACAGATAATCAACTGGTTACAGTAACAGAAGGAAGTCCTTTTTCTGAAGGAAAACAAGATTCGATTTGGATTGATGGGAATTATGCTAAGAAGAATCAATTACAGATTGGAGATCTAATTTCTATTTCATCAAGAGGGAAACAGACAGATTTAGAAATTGTAGGATTTGTTCAGGCGACAGATAAGATTTATTTTACAGGTAGTATGGAATATATCGCTCCAAATCCTGATAATGATGCCTACGGTTATATTGCAGATAATGAAATTGCAAAAGGAATTCTGGGTTTATCGTCAGATAATGCCTTAGAAATTTATGGCTCTAAGATAGATTTGCGAGGAGATTTAGAGTCTATTTTTGGGGGCGATTTAGTTTCTTATCAAGATCAAAAAAGTTTAACTGAAATATCAGAAGCTACCGATCGAGTTGGGCAAATTAGAAATTTATCTTACTTATTTTCTTTTATCTTTATTTTGTTAGCTATTTTAGCTATGTTTACAACCATTCAGCGTTTGATTGATGGCCAAACAAAAGAGATTGCTGTATTAAAGGCTTTAGGTTTTTCAAATCAGGCTATCAGTTTACATTATATTTTATTTGGCTTAGTAGTCAGTTTATTAGGAAGTTTCACAGGATTTGCTATATCTCCCTTGATGTCATGGTTTGTACTAGAAACTCAAAAGTCAATGTTTACACTTCCAAAATGGCAAATCTCTTATTCATCTTCATCAATAGTTGTTGGTATTGTAGTCATTATTATTTGTATTTTAGCTGCCTATTTAGCTTCTAGAGAGTCAGCTAGAGGCTTACCAGCAATATTTTTAAGAGGTAAAGAAAAACTTGCTAAACCTGTCTTTGTGGAAAGATTTTCCTCTATCTGGCAACGGATTTCTTATCCTTCAAGATGGGCAATTCGGGATGCCTCGTTTAATCGTATTCGAGTTTTGATGGGAATCGTGGGAGTTGCAGGAAGTATGATGTTACTGATTGCTGGAATTGGTATGCCTGTATCTATGAATCATCTTGTTGATAAGGCATATAATGAAGATTTTTCTTACTCAAAACGACTGACTGTGGCGGATTATCCTACTTCTAAGTCTAAATATGGTGGGCAAGGTGTACAAATTTCACAAGCACATTTTAGTCCAGATGATGGATACAACCGTTTATTGATTATATTTGATGATGGAGATATGATACAAGCAAAAACAGAGAGTGCTGAATCTTTGAAAGATGATGGTTTGTATGTAACTAGATCATTTGCCCGTTTGGCAGGTATTAAAGTCGGAGATTTTTTAACTGTAACTCCTTATCAAGATGGTCATACTTACAAGTTTGAAGTAAAAGGGATTGTCACAAGTGAAACCAATCAAGGGGCTTATCTTCATGCTAGAGTCTTTGAAAAAGCAGGGGGAGATTTTACTCCCCGTACTTTATTAGTTGGGTCAGAGGTGGACCAAGATACTATTAAGCAAGACAAAGGTGTTCTATCTGTCATTGAAAAAGGGAGCCAAGAAAAAAATGCCTATGATTTTGTAGCTAGTTTAATGAGTGTATTTCTAATGATTATTGGCTTTGCTTTATTACTTGTTATTATTGTTCTCTATAATCTAGGTTCTTTAAACTTTGTAGAGAGAATGAGAGACTATGCTACACTGCAAGTATTAGGATTTTCTAATCAATATCTACAGATGGTAACTCTTTTTGAGACTATACTAACTACCTTTATTGGGTGGCTAGTAGGAATTCCTTTAGGCATATGGTTTTTGAAAGAATATGTAGCAACATTTTCGACGATTCGAATTGAGTATACCGCTCATGTCAGTATGTATGTCCTTGCTTCTGCTACGTTATTGGTCTGGTTTACATCTTTAGGGACTGCTTATTTTATTAGTCTTCGTATGAGAAAGATTGACATGATTAGCGCTCTAAAGGGGGTAGACTAGTATGGTCAGTTCTGACTGAATCTATAGACCTTTATGAATAATTGTTAATCATCAGTTCTAATACTCAAAGAAAATCCGTCAGCTCAATAAGAGTTGACGGATTATTTTATACTTGTACTTGGGTTAAAAATTCTTCTGTAGTAAGAATTCGAGCAAACTCATCTTGTAGAGAGAGGAGATTAATCTCGTGGATAGTTTCAGGAGGGATGGTCTGACCGTTTTTGTTAGATAGGGTAAAACTGGCAGTAGCATCTGCTAGTAGAGTGACTTCAAAACCAAGATTTGCTGCCATTCGTGTCGTAGTAGATACACAATGAGGCAGAGTCAAGCCAACAATGACTAAATGACAAATCTGATTTTTTCGTAAATATGTTTCAAGATTTGTTCCAATAAAGGCGCTATTAACCGTTTTTTGAAAGACAGGTTCTGAGGCAACTGGTTCAAATCCACTTTTAAACTCCTGATTTTGTTTGTTATGAAATTGCGACTGGGGATTGTCAGATATGTGTTGAACATGTAAGACTGGAAGAGCATGTTTACGAAAATATGCAAGTACTCTCAATGCTTGATGTTCAGCTTGAGGGTTATTGCGTTCTCCCCAGATAGGTCTATCAAATGCTTTTTGCATATCGATAACCAGTAGAGCAGTATGAACCATTTTAAGCTTTTTCCAATTGCAAGAGGGCTTCAATTTCTGCCAAAGTGCTGGCTTGTGAAATAGCCCCACGGAGTTTGGCAGCGCCAGATGTTCCACGGAGATAGTGAGGTGCTAGTCCACGGAATTCACGGACTGCAACATTTTCTCCTTTGAGATTAATCAAGCGTGTTAGATGCTCATAGGCGATTTTCATCTTGTCTTCAAAGGTCAAATCAGGTAGAATTTCCCCTGTTTCAAAGTAATGGTTGATTTGGTTGAAGAGGTAAGGATTGCCCATAGCAGCTCGTCCAATCATGACAGCGTCAGCACCTACTTCTTCGATACGTTGTTTAGCTTCTTGAACAGTGCGGATATCACCATTAGCGATGAATGGAATCTTGGTCAGAGCTTGAGCGACCTTGTGAAGGGTTTCAAGGTCTGCGTGACCTGTATACATTTGCTCACGGGTACGGCCATGCATGGCAAGGGCGGAGACACCTGCTGCCTCAGCAGCAAGAGCATTCTCTACTGCTAGAGAAGGATCAGCCCAGCCGGTACGCATTTTAACTGTGAGGGGAATATCAAGAACAGATTGGACCTTGTTGATGATAGAGTAGATTTTGTCTGGATCCTTGAGCCACATAGCTCCCGCTTCGTTTTTCACAATTTTGTTTACAGGGCATCCCATATTGATATCGACGATATCGGTTTTGGTATTTTCCTGAATGAATTCTGCTGCGCGCGCGAGACTATCTTCATCGCTACCAAAAAGTTGAATAGAAACTGGGTTTTCTCCCTCATCAATGTGGAGCATGTGAAGAGTTTTTTCATTGTTGTATTGAATTCCTTTGTCAGACACCATTTCCATGACAACGAGTCCAGCTCCAAGCTCTTTTGCAATGGTACGAAAGGCTGAGTTGGTCACGCCAGCCATGGGTGCTAAAACAGTACGATTGGGAATCTCAACATTGCCAATCATAAAAGGTGTATTAAGATTTTTCACGAATGAGTTCCTCCAAGTCATTATCGTCAAAGTTGTAGGTTGTTTGGCAGAATTGACAAGTGATTTCTGCACCGTGGTCTTCCTCTTTCATTTCTTGAAGATCTGAACTTGGAAGGCTAGCAAGGGCATTCATAAAGCGGTCGTGACTGCAGTCGCACTCAAAACGGATGTCTTCTTCAGATAAACGTTTATAGGGTTCGTCCCCATAGATAGCTTTTAGAAGCGCTTCAATATGATCTTCACTTTCAAGAAGTGTTGAGATAGCAGGCATTTCTTGGATGCGTTTTTCAAAGCGGGCAATCTCTTTTTCTTTGGCACCTGGTAACACTTGGACTAGGAAACCACCTGCAACCTTGACCTTGTCATCCTTGTCCAAGAGGACATTGAGTCCAACTGCTGAAGGGGTTTGTTGGCTTTCTGTTAGGTAGAAAGCAAGGTCTTCCCCAATCTCTCCAGAGATGAGTGGGGTCAAGGAAGTATAAGGATTCCCAATGCCGTAGTCTGTGATAACGAGGAATTGGCCATTGCCGACAAAAGGACCTACGAGTACTTCGCCAGTTGCTGTTTTTTTGATGTCCACTCCAGGATTTTGAACGTAGCCTTTTACGTTCCCCTTGGTATCTGCAACAGTGATGATGGCACCAAGTGAGCTAGATCCTAGTACTTTAACAGTTAGTTTTGTATTTCCTTTCTCATTTGCTGCGAGAATCTGGCTAGCGATAAGTGTGCGACCAAGTGCTACAGTTGAGCTGGCCTGCGTTTGATGTTTTTCTTGAGCTTCACGGACGGTCTCAGTGCTATCGAGCACAAAGGCACGAAAAGTCCCACTTGCTGATATTGTTTTAATAATTTTATCCATAGCTACTATTTTAGCATAAAAAGGACTAAAGAGGGTGCCATGTGTTTATTGTTTCTAGCTATATTCTAGTTTTGAGTAGGGATTTAAAGAAAAAAATGAACAGATTATTTCATGATTTTTAAGATTTGTGTTATGCTAAAGGGAGAAAATGAAAGGGGTAACAAATGTATTTAGGCGACTTGATGGAAAAAGCAGAATCTGGTCAATTTTTAGTACTTTCCTTTTTATTACAAGAATCCCAGACGACTGTCAAGCAAGCAATGGAAGAAACTGGATTTTCAAAAGCAACCTTGACCAAGTATGTCGTCTTGTTCAACGACAAGGCTCAGGAAAAAGGCTTGGATCTGAAAATTCGCTTGGCTGATGAAATTTTGAGTTTATCAATTGGTCCTGCAGTCAAAGGGCGAGAAATTCGGAGCTTATTCTTGGAAAATGCCATAAAATACCAAATTTTAGTTTATCTCCTCTATCATCAGCAGTTTTTAGCCCATCAATTATCTCAAGAATTGATGATTAGTGAGGCAACGCTTGGTCGCCATTTATCAAGTTTAAATCATATTTTATCAGAATTTGACTTGTCTATTCAAAACGGTCGTTTGCGAGGCCCAGAACATCAGATTCGTTACTTTTATTTCTGTCTTTTCCGCAAGATTTGGTCTGGCAAGGAGTGGGAAATGCATATGCAAAAGCCTGCGAGAAAGCAGGAGATTGCTATACTAGAAGAAATCTGTGGTGCTAGCTTATCTTCAGGTCAGAAATTGGACTTGGTTTTGTGGAATCACATTAGTCAACAGCGTCTTCGAGTGAACGCCTGCCAGTTTCAAGTTATAGAAGAAAAAATGCGTGGGTATTTTGATAATATTTTTTACATTCGGTTACTGAGAAAAGCTACTTCCTTTTTTGCTGGACAACATCTTCCTTTGGGATCTGAAGATGGTGAGATGATGATTTTCTTCTCTTTTCTTCTCTCTCATCGTATTTTACCCCTTCATAGTATGGAGTATATCCTTGGTTTTGGTGGTCAGCTTGCAGATCTTTTGACGCAGATGATACAAGAAATGAAGAAAAAGGACTTACTTGGAGAATATACAGAAGATTACATCACTTATGAACTTAGTCAACTTTGTGGTCAAGTTTACCTATATAAGGGGTATATCTTGCAGGATAAATACAAGTATCAGCTAGACAATCGTCATCCTTATTTGCTGATGGAGCATGATTTTAGAAATACAGCAGAGGATATTTTTAATGCTTTGCCTGCTTTTCATAAGGGAACAGACCTGGATAAAAAGATTATCTGGGAATGGCTCCAGTTGATGGAATATATGGCTGAAAATGGTGGCCAACATATGAAGATTGGCCTAGATTTAACCTCTGGTTTTCTTGTCTTTTCGAGAATGTCAGCTATTTTGAAACGTTATTTAGAATACAATCGTTTTATTACAATAGAAGTCTATAATCCTACTCGCCATTACGATATACTGGTTACAAATAACCCGGTTCATAAGAAAGAACAGACTCCGATTTATTATTTAAAAAACGACTTGGATTTGGAAGATTTGGCAGCTATTCGTCAGTTACTCTTTAGCTAAAAGGCTTAGTGAAACTAGGTCTTTTTTTGTGAAATTTACACAATCTCCTCACATTTTTTTAAAAATTAAAAAAAGTTGATAAACAGGAAAACGCTTTATTTTGTATACTAGTTAGTGTAAAGAGGAGACATCCTCAAGATCTTTATGAGGAGGACATCACATGTCACAAGAAAAATACATTATGGCCATTGACCAGGGGACTACAAGTTCTCGTGCCATTATCTTTAACAAAAAAGGTGAAAAAGTTAGCTCTAGTCAAAAAGAGTTCACTCAAATTTTCCCTCACGCAGGTTGGGTGGAGCACAATGCCAATGAAATTTGGAACTCTGTACAGTCTGTTATTGCTGGTGCTTTTATTGACAGCGGTGTGAAACCAAGTCAAATCGAAGCAATCGGGATCACTAACCAACGTGAAACAACAGTTGTTTGGGATAAGAAAACAGGACTTCCAATCTACAATGCCATCGTTTGGCAATCTCGTCAGACAGCTCCTTTGGCTGAGCAACTAAAAAGCAAAGGCTATGTGGAAAAATTCCATGAAAAGACTGGTTTGATTATCGATGCTTACTTCTCTGCTACTAAAGTTCGTTGGATTTTGGACCATGTAGAGGGAGCGCAAGAGAGAGCTGAAAAGGGTGAATTGCTCTTTGGTACTATTGACACTTGGTTGGTTTGGAAATTGACAGACGGTGCGTCTCATGTAACGGATTATTCAAATGCAGCCCGTACTATGCTCTATAATATCAAGGAACTTAAATGGGATGATGAAATCTTAGAAATCCTCAATATTCCTAAGGCTATGTTGCCAGAAGTTCGTTCTAACTCTGAAATCTACGGCAAGACAGCTCCATTCCACTTCTATGGTGGAGAAGTTCCAATCTCAGGTATGGCAGGGGACCAACAGGCAGCCCTCTTTGGACAGTTAGCCTTTGAACCTGGTATGGTTAAAAATACTTACGGAACAGGTTCGTTCATCATCATGAATACTGGTGAAGAAATGCAGTTGTCTGAAAACAATCTTTTGACAACTATCGGTTACGGTATCAATGGTAAGGTTTACTATGCTTTAGAAGGATCCATCTTCATCGCGGGAAGTGCGATTCAATGGCTTCGTGATGGACTTCGTATGGTAGAGAACTCACCAGAATCTGAAAAATATGCTCGTGATTCACACAATGATGATGAAGTGTATGTAGTTCCAGCCTTTACAGGACTGGGTGCACCATACTGGAATCAAAATGCTCGTGGTTCAGTCTTTGGTTTGACTCGTGGAACAAGCAAGGAAGATTTTATTAAGGCAACTCTTCAATCAATTGCTTATCAAGTGCGTGATATCATTGATACAATGCAGGTAGACTCTCAAACAGCTATTCAAGTATTGAAAGTGGATGGTGGCGCAGCCATGAACAACTTCCTCATGCAGTTCCAAGCTGATATTTTAGGAATTGACATTGCTCGTGCTAAAAACTTGGAAACAACAGCTCTAGGTGCAGCCTTCCTCGCAGGTTTAGCAGTTGGTTACTGGAAAGACTTGGATGAGTTGAAGCTCTTGAATGAAACTGGAGAACTCTTTGAGCCATCTATGAATGAATCTCGTAAGGAACAACTTTACAAGGGTTGGAAGAAAGCTGTGAAAGCAACTCAAGTTTTTGCAGAAGAAGACTAATACTGACGAGATCAGTTCAACAATGACAGGACTTAATTAGAAAGTGTGTAGATATGGAATTTTCAAAGAAAACACGTGAATTATCAATTCAAAAAATGCAGGAACGAACCTTGGATCTCTTGATTATCGGTGGGGGGATTACTGGTGCTGGTGTAGCTTTACAGGCTGCAGCTAGTGGTCTAGATACTGGTTTGATTGAAATGCAAGACTTCGCAGAAGGAACATCTAGCCGTTCAACTAAATTGGTTCATGGAGGGCTGCGTTACCTTAAGCAATTTGACGTAGAAGTTGTATCAGATACGGTTTCAGAACGTGCAGTGGTCCAACAAATTGCGCCTCATATTCCAAAACCAGACCCAATGCTCTTGCCAGTTTACGATGAAGATGGAGCGACCTTTAGCCTCTTCCGTCTGAAAGTAGCTATGGACCTTTACGACCTCTTGGCAGGTGTGAGCAATACGCCTGCTGCAAACAAGGTTTTGAGCAAGGAAGAAGTTTTGGAACGCCAGCCAAACTTGAAGAGAGAAGGCTTGGTAGGAGGCGGAGTTTATCTTGACTTCCGTAACAACGATGCGCGTCTTGTGATTGAAAACATCAAACGTGCTAACCAAGATGGTGCCCTTATTGCCAACCATGTGAAGGCAGAAGGATTTCTCTTTGACGAAAGTGGCAAGATTACAGGTGTGGTAGCTCGTGATCTCTTGACAGACCAAGTCTTTGAAATTAAGGCACGCCTTGTTATTAATACAACAGGTCCTTGGAGTGATAAAGTACGCAATTTGTCTAATAAGGGAACACAATTCTCACAAATGCGCCCAACTAAGGGAGTTCACTTGGTAGTGGATTCAAGTAAGATCAAGGTTTCTCAACCAGTTTACTTTGATACAGGTTTGGGAGATGGTCGTATGGTCTTTGTACTTCCACGTGAAAACAAGACTTACTTCGGTACAACAGACACAGACTACACGGGTGATTTAGAACATCCAAAAGTGACTAAAGAAGATGTAGATTATCTACTTGGTATTGTTAACAACCGCTTCCCAGATGCAAACATTACTGTTGCTGACATTGAAAGTAGCTGGGCTGGTCTTCGTCCATTGATTGCAGGGAACAGTGCCTCTGACTACAATGGTGGAAATAACGGTACCATCAGTGATGAAAGCTTTAACAACTTGATTGCAACTGTTGAGTCTTACCTCTCTAAAGAAAAAACACGTGAAGATGTTGAAGCCGCTGTCAGCAAGCTTGAAAGCAGTACTTCTGAGAAACACTTGGATCCATCAGCAGTTTCTCGTGGTTCTAGTTTGGACCGTGACGACAATGGCCTCTTGACCCTTGCTGGTGGTAAGATTACAGATTACCGTAAGATGGCAGAGGGGGCTATGGAGCGCGTGCTTGAGATCTTGAAAGCAGAATTTGACCGTAGCTTTAAACTCATCAACTCTAAGACATACCCTGTTTCAGGTGGGGAATTGAACCCAGCAAGTGTGGATACAGAAATCGCAGCTTTTGCTGAGCTCGGAGTATCTCGTGGTTTGGATAGCAAGGAAGCTCATTACCTAGCAAATCTCTATGGTTCAAATGTACCTAAGGTCTTTGCTCTTGCTCATAGTTTAGAACAAGCACCAGGACTTAGCTTGGCGGATACCTTGTCTCTTCACTATGCAATGCGAAATGAGTTAACTCTTAGCCCAGTTGACTTCCTTCTTCGTCGTACCAACCATATGCTCTTTATGCGTGACAGCTTGGATAGCATCGTAGAGCCAGTTCTGGATGAAATGGGACGATTCTATGACTGGACAGAAGAAGAAAAAGCAGCTTACCGTGCTGATTTACAAGCAGCCCTCGCTAACAATGATTTAGCAGAATTAAAAAATTAAGGAAAAATAAAAGAGGTAGAGGGCAGGACTCCTAGTCTACCCTCTCCTCCTTTTTAATGGAGACAGAAACATGATGAAAGAATTATTTGGAGAATTCCTAGGGACTTTGATCCTTATTCTTCTAGGGAATGGTGTTGTAGCAGGTGTGGTACTTCCTAAAACCAAGAGCAACAACTCAGGCTGGATTGTCATTGCCATGGGTTGGGGGATTGCAGTTGCGGTTGCAGTCTTTGTATCTGGAAAACTCAGTCCAGCTCATTTAAACCCAGCTGTGACGCTTGGTGTGGCTTTAAAAGGTGGCTTACCTTGGGCTTCAGTATTCCCTTATATCTTAGCTCAGTTTGCAGGAGCTATGGTGGCTCAGATTTTGGTTTGGTTACAATTCAAACCTCACTATCAAGCAGAAGAAAATGCTGGGAATATTTTGGCTACTTTCAGCACAGGACCAGCTATCAAAGACACTGTATCAAACTTGATTAGTGAAATCCTTGGAACCTTTGTTTTGGTGTTGACAATTTTTGCTTTGGGTCTTTACGATTTTCAGGCAGGTATCGGAACCTTTGCAGTGAGTACTTTGATTGTCGGTATCGGTCTATCACTAGGTGGGACAACAGGCTATGCCTTGAACCCAGCTCGTGACCTTGGTCCTCGTATCATGCACAGTATCCTTCCAATTTCAAACAAGGGAGACGGAGACTGGTCTTATGCTTGGATTCCTGTTGTGGGACCTGTTATCGGTGCAGTCTTGGCCGTGCTTGTATTCTCACTTTTCTAATTTAGAAAATGATTATGTTGAAAGAGTTTAAGATGAATATCTTAGGCTCTTTTTATTTAAAATATTCATAGAAAAACCGCATAATCTTTAAAATTAGCTTAAATGCAGTGAAAATGTACGGCAAACAATTGAAAAATTACCCTAAAAAATGGTACAATGGTAGAAAAATACTATAGTAAGAGTTCATCTTATTTAACAAAAAATACAGAAATGAATGGTTTTTCTTGATGAAACAGAGAAAAGAACTCTACCTCTTTCTTGGTAGGACAGCCTTGTATTTTCTTATACTTTTAGGGCTGCTTTACTTTTTTAGCTATCTTGGTCAGGGTCAGGGCAGCTTTATTTATAATGAATTTTAACTCGAAGGAGAACCCCTATTGTGTCACATAAACCAATAGCAGATATGATTGAAATCATTGAGCATTTTGCTCATATACAACCTACTTATCCTGTCTACAATATTTTGGGACGAGAGCATACTTATGGAGATTTAAAGGCAGATTCGGATAGTTTGGCTGTAGCTATTGATCAACTAGCCTTACCTGCAAAATCCCCTGTAGTTGTTTTTGGTGGTCAAGAGTATGAAATGTTAGCTACTTTCGTAGCTTTGACAAAGTCGGGGCATGCCTATATTCCAATTGATAATCATTCAGCCTTGGAGCGAGTAGCTGCTATTGTAGAAGTAGCAGAGCCAAGCTTGATTATTGCTATTTCTGACTTTCCTTTAGAGCAAACAAGTATACCAGTGCTGCATTTAGAGCAAGTCCATGAAGCTTTTGCTCAAGGTTCTAGCTATGATATCACGCATCCAGTAAAGGGTGATGATAATTACTACATTATCTTTACTTCTGGTACGACTGGTAAGCCTAAGGGAGTTCAAATTTCCCATGATAATCTTCTCAGCTTTACCAACTGGATGATTACAGATGAAGAATTTGCAACCCCTAGTCGTCCGCAAATGCTAGCTCAGCCACCTTATTCTTTTGACTTGTCTGTTATGTATTGGGCACCGACCTTGGCATTAGGTGGGACGCTTTTTGCTCTTCCTTCGACTATTACTCAGGACTTTAAGCAGCTATTTGCGGCTATCTTTTCATTGCCAATTGCTATCTGGACATCAACGCCATCTTTTGCCGACATGGCCATGCTGTCAGAAGACTTTAATAGTGAGAAAATGCCTGCGATCACCCATTTCTACTTTGATGGGGAAGAATTGACGGTTAAAACAGCTCAAAAATTACGCGAACGTTTCCCAAATGCCCGTATTATTAATGCCTATGGTCCCACAGAAGCGACAGTAGCCCTATCAGCAGTTGCTGTGACAGACGAAATGCTAGCGACTCTCAAACGCCTACCAATCGGCTATACCAAGGCTGATTCGCCAACCTTTATCATTGATGAGGAGGGCAAGAAACTGCCAAATGGCCAGCAGGGAGAAATCATCGTTTCTGGACCAGCTGTTTCAAAAGGTTATATGAACAATCCGGAAAAAACAGCGGAAGCCTTCTTTGAGTTTGAAGGGCTACCAGCTTATCACACAGGAGACGTGGGAACCATGACGGATGAGGGGTTGCTTCTCTACGGTGGACGCATGGACTTCCAGATTAAGTTCAACGGTTACCGCATAGAGTTAGAAGATGTTTCTCAAAATCTTAATAAGTCTCGTTTTATCGAATCAGCTGTTGCAGTTCCACGTTACAATAAGGATCACAAGGTACAAAATCTACTAGCCTATGTCATCTTAAAGGATGGTGTTCGCGAACAGTTTGAACGTGATATGGATATTACCAAGGCTATCAAGGAGGACTTGACAGACATCATGATGTCTTATATGATGCCTTCGAAATTTCTTTATCGAGACAGCCTACCTCTAACTCCAAATGGGAAGATTGATATCAAGGGCTTGATAAACGAGGTGAATAGCAGATGATGGAGTTTTTGAAACAGCTTCCTCATTTAGAACCATATGGGAATCCCCAGTATTTTGTGTATGTGATTGCAGCGATCTTACCGATTTTTATTGGCCTCTTTTTCAAGAAACGCTTTGCCTGGTATGAAGTGCTGGTTAGTCTTTTCTTTATCAGTACTATGCTGATAGGTGGGAAGACCAATCAATTAGCTGCTTTAGCTATCTATCTATGCTGGCAGATACTTCTTATTCTGTTTTACAAGTATTATCGAAAAAGTAAGGATAGCAAATGGGTTTTCTACCTAGTTAGTTTTCTATCCCTACTTCCGATTATCTTTGTAAAGTTCCAACCAGCTATCAATGGGACTCAGTCTTTACTAGGATTTTTGGGGATTTCTTACCTAACTTTTCGTTCGGTCGGGCTTATTATCGAACTAAGAGATGGAGTCATCGAGTCTTTGACTTTTTGGGAATTCCTCCGCTTCCTTCTCTTCATGCCAACTTTTTCTAGCGGACCGATTGATCGCTTTAAGCGTTTTAATGAAAATTATAAGCAAATCCCAGACCGAGAAGACTTGATGGATATGCTCGAAGAGGCTGTCAAGTATATCATGCTTGGTTCTCTATATAAATTTATCCTAGCACACATTTTAGGAGAGATTTTATTGCCTCCTTTGAAGAACTTGGCCTTGCAAACAGGAGGGGTCTTTAATCTTTACGCACTTGGAGTCATGTATACTTTTGGTTTAGAACTCTTCTTTGATTTTGCAGGCTACTCTATGTTTGCTCTTGCTATTTCAAATTTGATGGGCATTCGCAGTCCCGTAAACTTTAACAAACCATTTTTATCAAGAGACTTAAAAGAGTTCTGGAATCGTTGGCACATGAGTCTATCTTTTTGGTTTCGTGACTTTGTCTTTATGCGCATGGTTCTAGTGATGACCCGAAAGAAGGTCTTTAAAAATCGCAATGTGACTTCTAGCGTGGCTTACATACTCAATATGCTGATAATGGGATTCTGGCATGGTATTACTTGGTATTATATTGCTTATGGCCTTTTTCATGGATTGGGCTTGGTTATCAACGATGCCTGGATTCGAAAGAAAAAATTGCTCAATAAAGAACGGAAAAAAGCTGGGAAGGCTGCTCTACCTGAGAATAGATGGATTCAATTGTTTGGCATGGTTGTCACCTTCCATGTCGTCATGTTGTCATTCTTAATCTTTTCTGGATTTTTGAATGATCTATGGTTTAAAAAATAAAGGAAATAAAATATGGATATCAAATCAGAAGTTATCGAAATTATTGATGAGTTGTTTATGGAAGATGTTTCTGACATGATGGATGAAGATCTTTTTGATGCAGGTGTCTTGGATAGTATGGGAACGGTTGAGTTGATTGTTGAGATTGAAAACCGTTTTGATATTCGTGTCCCTGTGACAGAGTTTGGTCGCGATGACTGGAATACAGCTAATAAAATCATAGCAGGCATTGCGGAGCTGCAAAATGCTTAAGCGTCTATGGATGATCTTCGGACCGGTCTTGATAGCTGGTTTGTTGGTTTTTCTGCTCATTTTCTTTTATCCTACTGAGATGCGTCATAATCTAGGATCTGAAAAGCGTTCAGCAGTGGCTACTACTATCGGTAGTTTTAAGGAGCGAAGTCAAAAGGTCAGAGCACTATCTGATCCAAATATGCGTTTTGTTCCCTTCTTTGGCTCCAGTGAATGGCTTCGTTTTGACGGCGCTCATCCTGCAGTCTTGGCTGAGAAATACAATCGCTCCTACCGCCCCTATCTTTTAGGACAGAGGGGAGCTGCATCGCTTAACCAGTATTTTGGGATGCAACAGATGTTGCCACAGCTAGAGAATAAACAAGTTGTGTATGTTATCTCACCTCAGTGGTTCAGTAAAAACGGTTATGAGCCAGCAGCTTTCCAGGAATATTTTAATGGAGACCAGTTGACCAGTTTTCTGGAACATCAATCTGGAGATCAGGCTAGTCAATATGCAGCGACTCGCTTACTACAGCAGTTTCCCAACGTAGCTATGAAGAAACTGGTTCAGAAGTTGGCAAGTAAAGAAGAATTGTCGAATACAGACAATGAAATGATTGAATTATTGGCTCGGTTTAATGAACGCCAAGCTTCCTTTTTTGGTCAGTTTTCTGTTAGGGGCTATGCCAATTATGATAAGCATGTGGGTAGATATTTAAAAACCTTACCAGATCAGTTTTCTTATCAAGCCATAGAAGATATTGTTAAAGCAGATGCCGAAAAGAATACTTCTAATAATGATTTAGGAATAGAAAATTATTTCTATACTACTCAGATTAAAAAGGATTTGAAGAAATTAAAAGGTTCTCAGAAAACACATACCTATCTCAAGTCGCCAGAGTATAATGACTTGCAGTTGGTTTTAACCCAGTTTTCTAAATCCAAGGTAAATCCGATTTTTATCATTCCACCTGTTAATAAAAAATGGATGGACTACGCTGGTCTACGAGAGGATATGTACCAACAAACGGTGCAAAAAATTCGCCATCAATTAGAGAGTCAAGGATTTACTAATATTGCTGACTTTTCAAAAAATGGAGGAGATCCTTATTTTGTTAAGGATACCATCCATATTGGTTGGTTGGGTTGGCTTGCTTTTGACAAGGCAGTTGATCCTTTCTTGTCCAATTCAACTTCAGCTCCCGACTATCACTTAAACGATCGTTTCTTCAGTAAAGACTGGGCGACCTACGATGGGGATGTCAAGGAATTTCAATAGGTGAACGACAAAATGATTAATGATTTAACTCTAAAGGTTAGGCAATCAGTCTGATTTTTAGGGTTTTTCTTTTTCCTAATAAAAATTTTTAGTGATTCTCTATTTTTAATTTGAAGTGGAGCTCTTTTTATGTTTTAGAAATACATTGTATGAACCAAGTATTCTACTGTTAAGTTCTGATGGTAAAGTGCTCTGATTTGTGTTATAGTGAATATGCTTGAGAAATCTTTTCAAAAAGAAATAATTTTTACATTTAATAGGTGATTTATGATTGTGATTGGTCTAGTACTTTGATTGAAGAAAAATATTGAAGTAGAGAACTTTGAATGTTGACTAAGATAGATTTTTTAGAACTAAGATAATAAGGAGAAAGAGATGACAGAAGTAGTTATTGTTGCGGCAGTTCGTACCCCTATAGGGTCTTTTGGAGGAAGTTTAAAAGATATTTCTGCTGTTGATTTAGGAAGCTTGGTAATCAAGAATGCGATTGAAAGAGCTGGCTTGGAACCGGAGCAAGTTGATGAAGTAATCATGGGGAATGTTTTGGGGGCAGGTCTAGGACAAAATGTAGCCCGTCAAATGAGTATTCATGCAGGTGTACCTGTTACTGTTCCAGCATTCACAATCAATAAAGTGTGCGGGTCTGGTTTGAAAGCTGTTCAATTGGCAGTCCAAGCAGTTTTATGTGGAGATGCAGAAGTAGTTGTTGCTGGTGGCGCTGAGAATATGAGCCAAGCTCCCTATATTCTTCCAAATCAACGTTGGGGTTCTCGAATGGGAAATGCTACAGTAGTGGATACTATGCTTCGGGATGGCTTGACAGATGGATTTGAAGATTATCACATGGGGATTACAGCTGAAAATGTTGCTGAACAATATGGAATTACTCGTGAAGATCAAGACAACTTTGCCCTCAGATCTCAAAACCGTGCTCTTGAGGCAATTGAGACTGGTCGGTTTAAAGAAGAGATTATTCCAGTTGAGATTCCACAAAGACGAGGTGAGTCTCTTGTATTTGATACGGATGAATTTCCCAGAAAAGATGTTTCACTTGAAGGTCTTTCGAAACTTCGTCCAGCCTTTCAAAAAGATGGGAGTGTCACTGCTGGTAATTCTTCAGGTATCAATGATGGTGCAGCAGCAGTTGTAGTGATGAGTGCTGAAAAGGCCAAAGAATTGGGTGTCCCTGTCTTAGCAACTATCAAATCTTATGCAAGTGCAGGTTTAGATCCAAAAGTGATGGGATGTGGTCCCATTTATGCATCTCGTAAAGCACTTGAAAAAGCTGGGCTTACGGTTGCAGATCTTGATTTAGTAGAATCAAATGAAGCATTTGCTGCTCAGGCCTGTGCAGTTGCTAAAGAACTAAATCTGAACTTAGAAAAAGTGAATGTTAATGGTGGAGCTATTTCACTAGGTCACCCAATCGGAGCTTCAGGCTGCCGTATATTGGTTACCCTTCTTCATGAAATGCAAAAACGTGATGCAAAACGTGGGCTTGCAACGCTTTGTATCGGTGGAGGAATGGGAACTGCTCTTATCGTCGAGCGCTAAGAGAGCCTAGCTACTTGCTTTGTTGTTACGAGAAGCAAAAAGAAATGGGTTATAGTTAGAATGCTCTATTAAGCGGCTTAACGATTGCTTGATAGAGTATTTTTTGTTAGCTTCTACTTCATTAATTGGGAATCTAGCTATTTATTTGGAAAGATAGAAAAATAGTAGGTCTAGTTATTCTCAATGGTATTTTTGCTCGCTTTCCTTTATAATGGGAGTATGGATAAGAAAAAATTATTATTGATTGATGGCTCTTCTGTTGCTTTTCGGGCGTTTTTTGCTCTCTATCAGCAGTTGGACCGTTTTAAGAATGCGGCTGGTTTGCATACCAATGCTATCTATGGATTTCAGTTGATGTTGAGCCATTTGTTGGAGCGGGTTGAGCCAAGTCATATTTTGGTGGCATTTGATGCGGGAAAGACGACCTTCCGTACAGAGATGTATGCGGACTATAAGGGTGGTCGGGCTAAGACTCCTGATGAGTTTCGTGAGCAATTTCCTTTCATTCGTGAATTGCTGGATCATATGGGGATTCGTCATTATGAGTTAGTTCAGTATGAAGCGGATGATATCATTGGGACGCTGGATAAGCTAGCTGAGCAGGATGGTTTTGATATTACCATTGTCAGTGGGGATAAGGACTTGATTCAGCTGACGGATGAGCATACGGTGGTTGAGATTTCCAAGAAAGGTGTGGCTGAGTTTGAGGCCTTTACGCCAGATTATCTCATGGAAAAGATGGGGATCACACCGACTCAGTTTATCGATCTTAAGGCACTTATGGGGGACAAGTCGGATAATATCCCTGGTGTAACCAAGATTGGTGAAAAGACTGGCATCAAGCTTTTGTTGGATTATGGTTCGCTTGAGGGAATTTATGAAAACATTGATGGGATGAAGGCTTCTAAGATGAAGGAAAACCTTATCAATGACAAGGAGCAGGCCTTTTTGTCTAAAACACTGGCGACCATTGATACCAAGGCACCGATTGAGATTGGTTTGGAGGATTTGGTCTATAGTGGTCCAGATGTAGAGAATCTTGGTAAATTCTACGATGAGATGGGTTTTAAACAACTCAAGCAGGCTTTAAATGTGTCGTCAGCTGATGTGGCTGAGAGCTTGGACTTTACTATTGTTGACCAAATTAGTCAAGATATGCTGAGTGAAGAGTCTATCTTCCACTTTGAGCTTTTTGGTGAGAATTACCACACGGATGATTTGGTTGGTTTTGCTTGGTCTTGTGGCGATAAGCTCTATGCAACAGACAAGCTTGAGCTTTTGAAAGATTCGATTTTCAAGGATTTTCTAGAAAAAACACCTTTGAGAGTTTATGATTTTAAAAAGGCTAAAGTTCTCTTGCATCGTTTGGGTGTGGATTTGCAGGCTCCTGCCTTTGATAGCCGTTTGGCTAAATACCTCCTTTCGACTGTGGAGGACAATGAAATTGCGACTATTGCTAGTCTTTATGGTCAGACTTATTTGGTCGATGATGAAACTTTCTATGGTAAGGGTGTCAAGAGAGCCATTCCTGCACGTGAGACATTCTTGGAACATTTGGCTCGTAAGCTTGCTGTTTTGGTCGAAACAGAGCCTGTTTTGCTTGAAAAACTCAGCGAAAATGGGCAATCAGAGCTTCTTTATGATATGGAGCAACCTCTAGCCTTTGTCCTTGCTAAGATGGAAATTGCTGGGATTAAGGTTAAAAAAGAGACCTTGCTTGAGATGCAGGTTGAAAATGAGCTTGTTATTGAAAAACTCACTCAGGAGATTTATGAACTGGCTGGTGAGGAATTTAATATCAACTCGCCTAAGCAATTGGGTGTACTTCTCTTTGAAAAATTGGGGTTACCTTTAGAATACACTAAGAAAACCAAAACTGGATACTCGACTGCGGTGGATGTCTTGGAACGCCTGGCACCTATTGCCCCGATTGTTAAGAAAATCTTAGATTACCGTCAGATTGCCAAGATTCAATCTACTTATGTGATTGGCTTGCAGGACTGGATTTTAGCAGATGGCAAGATTCATACTCGTTATGTGCAGGATTTGACACAAACAGGTCGTCTGTCTAGTGTGGATCCCAACTTGCAAAATATCCCTGTGCGTTTGGAGCAAGGGCGCTTGATTAGGAAGGCTTTTGTTCCAGAATGGGAGGATAGTGTCCTTCTCAGCTCGGACTATTCTCAGATTGAATTGCGTGTTTTGGCGCATATTTCCAAGGATGAGCACCTGATTCAAGCATTTAAAGAGGGAGCGGATATCCATACTTCGACAGCTATGCGGGTATTTGGAATTGAACGCCCGGAGGATGTGACTGCAAACGATCGTCGCAATGCCAAGGCCGTTAACTTTGGAGTGGTTTATGGGATTTCAGATTTTGGTTTGTCTAATAATCTGGGCATTAGCCGTAAGGAAGCCAAAGCCTACATTGATACCTACTTTGAACGCTTCCCAGGTATTAAAAACTACATGGATGAAGTGGTGCGTGAGGCGCGTGATAAGGGCTATGTAGAGACCCTCTTCAAGCGTCGTCGTGAGTTGCCAGATATCAATTCGCGAAACTTTAATATTCGTGGTTTTGCGGAGCGGACTGCCATCAACTCTCCTATCCAGGGTTCGGCGGCAGATATTCTCAAGATTGCTATGATTCAGCTGGATAAAGCCTTGGTTGCAGGCTGTTATCAGACCAAGATGCTGTTGCAAGTGCACGATGAAATCGTCCTTGAGGTTCCTAAATCTGAATTGGCAGAGATGAAAAAATTGGTCAAACAAACCATGGAAGAAGCGATCGAGCTTAGTGTTCCTCTGATTGCAGATGAAAATGACGGGGCGACCTGGTACGAGGCTAAATAAATTTTGTTATGATGAAGAGGAGGGACAAAGCCCTCCTTTTATAGCAAAAATCTGCAAGCCTTTTCAAAATGTGCTATACTGATGAAAAAGGAGGATTTCTATGAGTCAAGAATTTATCAATCCAAGTGATGGCGTGATTCGTCAGTATTTAGCAACGAGTAAAACCCTTGCTGTGGTGGGTTTGTCTGATCGTGAGGAAACGACCAGCAATCGAGTGACTAAGGAAATGCAGGCTCGGGGTTATAAAATCATCCCAGTCAATCCCAAGGCTGCAGGTAGTGAAATCTTGGGAGAAAAGGCCTATGCAAGCTTAGCAGAGCTTCCTTTTCCTGTAGATATTGTCAATGTTTACCGCCGCAGTGAGTTTCTGCCAGATGTGGCGCGTGATTTTCTAAAAGCAGATGCCAAGATTTTCTGGGCGCAACTCGGGCTTGAAAGTTCAGAAGCAGAAGAGATCTTGCGTGCTGGGGGATGTGATGATATTGTCATGAATCGCTGTATCAAGAGAGAACATACACGCTTGATTGAGGAAGCATAAGAAAAAGGTAGCTGATGGGCTACCTTTTGTGTTATACTCAATGAAAATCAAGGAGCAAACTAGGAAACTAGCCGCAGGTTGCTCAAAACACTGTTTTGAGGTTGTAGATAGAACTGACGAAGTCAGCTCAAAACACAGTTTTGAGGTTGTGGATAGAACTGACGAAGTCAGCTCAAAACACAGTTTTGAGGTTGTGGATAGAACTGACGAAGTCAGTAACCATACCTACGGCAAGGCGACGTTGACGTGGTTTGAAGAAATTTTAGAAGGGTATTAGAAAATACCGATAAGGGTCTGCATACCAAGACTGGTGAGGATGATGGCGATCCAGCAAAGTGCTCCAAGGAGAATGGATTTGCCGCTGGATTTGACCAATCCAATGAGATTGGTTTTGAGACCGATAGCGCTCATAGCCATGACAATAAGAAATTTGGAAAATTGTTTGAGAGGGGTAAAGAAATTACTGGACACACCAAGAGAGGTCAGTAGGGTGGTTAGGAGAGATGCGAGGATAAAGTAAAGGATAAAAAGTGGGAAGACTTTTTTCAGTTGCAGACCTTGCTTATTTTTTTGCTCGCGACTTTGCCAGTAGGAGAGAAAGAGCGTGATAGGGATAATGGCCAAGGTTCGTGTGAGTTTGACAATGGTTGCAGACTCGAGGGTATTGCTTTGGTAAAGGCTGTCCCAGGCGCTAGCTGTAGCTGTTACGGAGGAAGTGTCATTGACGGCTGTTCCTGCAAAGAGGGCGAATCCTTCATTAGATAAGTGAAGCCAGGTGCCGAGGGTTGGGAAGATGAGCGCAGCCAAGACATTGAAGAAAAAGATAACGGAGATAGCTTGGGCTACTTCCTTTTCCTTGGCATGGATAACGGGTGCTGTCGCAGCAATGGCAGAACCCCCACAGATGGAAGAACCTACCCCAATCAAGGTAGCCAGTTTTGTATCTAGTGCAAAGAAACGTTGGAAAAGATAGGCTACAATCAAGGCTATTGAGATGGTGGAAAGAATAACAGGGAGCGAAGATTGCCCAACTGCGAAGACTTGCGAGATATTAAGTCCAAAGCCGAGCAAGATAACGGCATACTGGAGCAATTTTTTAGAACTAAAGGTCAATCCAGCATCCAGTTGTTTATAGGGCGAGAGAAAGGGATGGAGAAGCATGCCTATGAAAATCGCAAAGACGGATGCGCCAATCACAGGGAAGAATCCTCCTAAGTACCAAGATACGATTGAAATGAGAAGGCAGGCCAAGATGCCTGCTCCATTTTTTGATAAAAATGACATAAAAACCTCCAAGAATAATCTGTTACTATTATAGACCTGTAAGAATGAAATGTAAAATGGGAAGTAGGAAGTTATTCTTTCATGTAATTTTGCGGATAAGATGCTTTTATAGTATAATAGAGATATATTTTGCAAGTAGGAGGTATCTATGGACTTAACTAAGCGCTTTAATAAACAGTTAGATAAGATTCAAGTTTCCTTGATTCGTCAGTTTGACCAGGCTATTTCTGAGATTCCTGGGGTCTTGCGTTTGACTTTGGGAGAACCTGATTTTACAACGCCGAATCATATAAAAGAAGCAGCTAAGAAAGCTATTGACCAGAACCAATCCTACTATACTGGTATGAGTGGTTTAATAGCTTTAAGACAAGCAGCTAGCGATTTTGTCAGAGAAAAGTACCAACTAGACTATAATCCTGAAAATGAAATTTTAGTCACCATTGGGGCGACAGAGGCTTTATCTGCTACTTTGACAGCTATTTTGGAAGAAGGGGACAAGGTGCTTTTGCCAGCTCCCGCCTATCCAGGCTATGAGCCAATTGTTAATCTAGTTGGGGCTGAGATTGTAGAGATTGATACCACTGAAAATGGATTTGTTTTAACACCAGAAATGTTAGAGGCAGCCATTCTTGAGCAGGGGGATAAACTTAAGGCCGTCATCCTCAACTATCCAGCCAATCCGACAGGAATTACCTATAGTCGGGAGCAGTTGGAAGCCTTGGCAGCTGTTTTACGCAAGTATGAGATTTTTGTGGTCTGTGATGAGGTTTACTCAGAATTGACCTATACAAGCCAAGCCCATGTGTCTCTAGGAACGATGCTGAGAGATCAGGCTATTATTATCAATGGTTTATCTAAATCGCATGCCATGACAGGTTGGCGTTTGGGGCTGATTTTCGCTCCTGCGACCTTTACAGCCCAGTTGATCAAGAGTCATCAGTACTTGGTGACTGCTGCCAACACCATGGCCCAACATGCTGCGGTGGAAGCCTTGACGGCTGGTAAAAACGATGCGGAGCCGATGAAGAAGGAATATCTCCAGCGTCGGGATTATATTATTGAAAAGATGACTGCTCTTGGTTTTGAGATTATTAAACCAGACGGCGCTTTCTATATCTTTGCTAAGATTCCAGCTGGTTACAATCAAGATTCCTTTGCTTTTCTGAAGGATTTTGCTCAGAAGAAGGCTGTTGCCTTTATTCCGGGTGCTGCTTTTGGACGTTACGGGGAAGGCTATGTGCGTCTGTCTTATGCAGCTAGCATGGAGACTATCAAAGAAGCCATTAAACGACTTGAGGAGTATATGGGAGAAGCATGATTCAGTCTATCACGAGTCAAGGTTTGGTGCTCTACAATCGCAATTTTCGAGAGGATGACAAACTTGTCAAAATCTTTACAGAGCAGGCTGGCAAGAGGATGTTTTTCGTCAAACATGCAGGCCAATCTAAACTAGCCCCTGTTATTCAGCCTTTGGCACTAGCTCGTTTTCTCCTGCGAATCAATGATGATGGGCTCAGTTACATTGAGGACTATCATGAGGTTGTGACTTTTCCAAAGATTAATAGTGACCTCTTTGTCATGGCCTATGCGACCTACGTGGCAGCTCTTGCCGATGCTAGTTTGCAGGACAATCAGCAGGATGCTCCCTTGTTTGCTTTTTTGCAAAAGACTTTGGAGTTAATGGAAGCGGGCTTGGATTATCAGGTCTTGACCAATATTTTTGAAATTCAAATCTTGACTCGATTTGGAATCAGCCTCAATTTTAATGAGTGTGTCTTTTGCCATCGAGTTGGACAAGCCTTTGACTTTTCATTTAAATACGGAGCTTGTCTCTGCCCAGATCATTACCATGAAGATGAGAAACGTTGTCATCTAAATCCCAACATTCCTTATCTGCTCAATCAATTTCAAGCTATTGATTTCGAGACTTTGGAGACCATTTCGCTCAATCCTGAAATCAAGCAAGACTTACGCAAGTTTATGGATCAGATTTATGAAGAGTATGTCGGGATTCACCTAAAATCAAAGAAATTCATTGATTCCCTAGCAGACTGGGGACAATTACTAAAAGAGGAAGACAAATGAAAAAAATCGCAATAGATGCCATGGGAGGCGATTACGCACCCCAAGCCATCGTTGAGGGTGTCAATCAAGCCCTAGCTGACTTTTCAGATATTGAAGTTCAACTCTACGGAGATGAAGCTAAAATCAAGCAATATCTAACAGCTACAGAGCGCGTCAGCATCATCCATACGGAGGAGAAAATTGATTCTGATGATGAACCTACGAGAGCTATTCGGAAGAAGAAAAATGCCAGTATGATCTTGGCGGCCAAGGCTGTCAAGGATGGGGATGCGGATGCCGTTCTCTCTGCTGGGAATACAGGTGCTCTTTTAGCGGCAGGATTTTTCATCGTAGGTCGGATCAAGAATATCGACCGTCCTGGACTCATGTCAACCCTACCAACTACAGATGGAAAAGGCTTTGATATGCTAGATTTAGGCGCCAATGCTGAAAATACAGCCCAGCACCTCTATCAGTACGCTGTTCTCGGATCCTTCTATGCTAAAAATGTTCGTGGGATTACAAAGCCTCGTGTTGGCTTACTTAATAATGGAACAGAAAGTAGTAAGGGTGACCTACTCCGCAAGGAAACCTATGAATTGTTAGCTGCTGACGAGAGCTTGAACTTTATCGGAAACGTGGAAGCGCGTGATTTGATGGAGGGAGTTGCAGATGTTGTCGTCGCAGATGGTTTCACGGGAAACGCTGTTCTTAAAGCCATTGAGGGAACAGCCATGGGAATTATGGGCCTGCTTAAAACCTCTATTACTGGTGGTGGACTTCGAGCAAAACTAGGTGCACTTCTTCTCAAGGATAGTCTCAGAGGTTTGAAAAAACAGCTTAACTATTCAGATGTCGGAGGTGCGGTCTTGTTTGGTGTCAAAGCACCGGTTGTTAAGACCCACGGCTCAAGTGATGCCAAGGCTGTGTATAGTACAATTCGCCAGATTCGTACCATGCTAGAGACAGACGTAGTTGCGCAAACTGCGCGTGAATTTTCAGGAGAATAAAAGAGATGACAGAAAAAGAAATTTTTGACCGTATTGTGACCATTATCCAAGAGCGACAGGGAGAGGACTTTGTTGTGACAGAATCCTTGAGTCTGAAAGACGATTTGGATGCTGACTCAGTTGACTTGATGGAGTTTATCTTGACACTGGAAGATGAATTTAATATCGAAATCAGCGATGAGGAAATTGATCAACTGCAAAGTGTTGCTGATGTGGTACAAGTAGTAAAAAATAAAAAATAAAATAGTAGAGAGCAACATTCAAGTCATGTTGCTTTTTTGTTGTATTTTATTGAAGAATAGCTTTAATATTTCAAGTAGATATTGCTTTCAAAAAAAGGAAATATAAGTCATTTTTTCAAATTGTTAAAAATAGAATACTGTTCGCAAATTACTAGGGGTTATATAGAATTTATGAAAAAAATTCATACCTTTCGCACCTATTTATTTACAATCTATAAATCCTCCATCTATTTGTTCGCTAAAATTCTTGTGTTTTTCTCGTTTTTATGGTAAAATGTGCTCAAATAATATGAAAGGCGAACTTTGAAATGTCAAAACAACTTATATATTCGGGAAAAGCTAAAGATATCTATACAACTGAGGATGAAAATCTTATTATTTCAAGTTATAAGGATCAGGCAACTGCTTTCAATGGAGTGAAGAAAGAGCAGATTGCAGGTAAGGGAGTCTTGAATAATCAGATTTCATCTTTTATTTTTGAGAAGTTGAATGCTGCTGGCGTGGAAACTCACTTTATCGAAAGACTTTCAGATACAGAGCAACTCAATAAAAAAGTGAAGATTATTCCTTTGGAAGTTGTTCTTCGTAATTATACGGCAGGCTCATTTTCAAAACGCTTTGGAGTGGAAGAGGGTATTGCATTGGAGAATCCAATTGTCGAATTTTACTATAAAAATGATGATTTGGACGATCCTTTTATCAATGATGAGCATGTAAAATTCCTAAATATTGCAGATGAGCAACAGATTGCTTATTTGAAGGAAGAAACGCGTCGTATCAATGAACTTTTGAAAGTTTGGTTTGTTGAGATTGGTCTGAAGTTGATTGACTTTAAGTTAGAGTTTGGTTTTGATAAGGATGGCAAGATCATCTTGGCTGACGAATTTTCACCTGATAACTGCCGTTTATGGGACGCTGAGGGCAATCACATGGACAAGGATGTTTTCCGTAGGGGATTGGGTGAATTAACAGATGTCTATGAGATTGTCTGGGATAAGTTGCAGGGGTTGAAATAATCTGTTAGCAACGGAAAACCTTCGTCTCTCAAATAAAAGGACTCAGGCTGAAAAGGTCCCCCAGACCTTTTCACTCCGTAGAGGACTAGGTGAATTAACAGATGTCTATGAGATTGTTTGGGAAAAGTTGCAGGCTTTGAAATAGACTGTTATGTTTGGGTGCCTAAGGAATTGCTCCAAATATGTAAGAGCTAAAATAGAGGAATAAGAACGAATGAATAAACGTATTTTTGTTGAGAAAAAGGCTGATTTTCAGATTAAATCAGAAAGTTTGGTGAGAGAACTTCAGCATAATTTGAGTTTGTCTACCTTGAAAAATATTCGCATTGTGCAGGTTTATGATGTCTTTGATTTGGCAGATGACCTATTTGCGCGAGCAGAAAAACACATTTTCTCTGAGCAGGTGACAGACCATGTATTGGATGAAGCAACTGTACTGGCAGACCTTGCCAATTATGCTTTCTTTGCCATTGAAAGCTTGCCAGGTCAGTTTGATCAGCGTGCAGCATCTTCTCAAGAAGCTTTGCTGTTGCTAGGTAGTTCGAGTGACGTGAGGGTTAATACTGCTCAACTTTACTTAGTTAATAAAGATATTGATGCGACTGAGCTAGAAGCGGTCAAGAACTACTTGCTCAATCCAGTTGATTCTCGTTTCAAGGATATCACGACAGGGATTGCTAAGCAGGAATTTTCAGAGTCAGACAAGACCATTCCCAAATTGACTTTCTTTGAAAGCTATACGGCAGAAGACTTTGCCCGCTACAAGGCCGAGCAAGGGATGGCAATGGAAGTGGATGACTTGCTCTTTATCCAAGACTACTTTAAGTCAATCGGGCGCGTGCCAACTGAGACTGAACTCAAGGTTTTGGATACTTACTGGTCTGACCACTGTCGTCACACGACTTTTGAGACAGAGCTAAAACACATCGACTTTTCAGCTTCTAAATTCCAAAAACAATTACAAGCAACTTATGACAAGTATATTGCTATGCGTGAGGAGTTGGGGCGTTCGGAGAAACCACAAACCTTAATGGATATGGCGACTATTTTCGGTCGTTATGAGCGTGCTAATGGACGTTTGGACGATATGGAAGTGTCAGATGAAATCAATGCTTGTTCGGTCGAAATCGAAGTGGACGTTAATGGTGTGAAAGAGCCATGGCTTCTCATGTTCAAGAATGAAACCCACAACCATCCAACAGAAATTGAACCATTTGGTGGGGCTGCTACCTGTATTGGTGGAGCTATTCGTGACCCATTGTCAGGTCGTTCCTACGTTTATCAGGCAATGCGTATCTCAGGTGCGGGTGATATTACAGCACCGATTTCGGAAACGCGTGCTGGGAAATTGCCACAACAAGTCATTTCTAAGACAGCGGCTCATGGTTATTCTTCATATGGTAATCAGATTGGGCTTGCGACGACCTATGTTCGGGAGTATTTCCATCCAGGTTTCGTTGCTAAACGCATGGAGCTTGGTGCGGTTGTCGGTGCGGCTCCTAAGGGCAACGTTGTCCGTGAAAAACCGGAAGCTGGTGATGTGATTATCCTCCTTGGAGGTAAGACTGGACGTGATGGTGTCGGTGGTGCGACAGGGTCTTCTAAGGTTCAAACGGTTGAGTCTGTGGAGACTGCTGGTGCTGAGGTTCAAAAAGGGAATGCCATCGAAGAACGTAAGATTCAACGCCTTTTCCGTAATGGTGAGGTGACGCGTCTCATCAAGAAATCTAATGACTTTGGGGCAGGTGGTGTCTGTGTAGCTATCGGTGAATTGGCAGACGGTCTTGAAATCGACCTCAACAAGGTACCGCTTAAATATCAAGGTTTGAATGGTACAGAAATTGCTATCTCTGAATCTCAAGAACGGATGGCTGTTGTGGTTCGTCCTGAGGACGTAGATGCCTTTGTTGGAGAATGTAACAAAGAAAATATTGACGCCGTTGTTGTGGCGACAGTGACTGAAAAACCAAATCTAGTCATGCACTGGAATGGTGAGACAATCGTGGACTTGGAGCGTCGTTTCCTTGATACCAATGGTGTGCGCGTGGTCGTTGATGCCAAGGTTGTGGACAAGGATGTCGAACTTCCAGAAGAACGCAAAACAAGTGCAGAAAGCCTTGAAGCGGATACTCTTGCAGTCTTATCTGATCTCAATCATGCCAGTCAAAAAGGATTGCAAACGATCTTTGATTGCTCTGTTGGTCGCTCTACGGTAAACCACCCACTTGGGGGTCGTTACCAACTCACACCAACTGAGGCATCTGTGCAGAAATTACCAGTTCAACACGGTGTGACTCATACTGCATCCGTCATGGCTCAAGGATTCAACCCATATGTAGCTGAATGGTCTCCATACCACGGTGCTGCCTATGCGGTGATCGAAGCAACTGCTCGTTTGGTTGCTACTGGTGCCAACTGGTCTAAGGCTCGCTTCTCTTACCAAGAGTACTTCGAGCGTATGGATAAACAAGCAGAGCGTTTTGGTCAGCCAGTAGCAGCTCTACTCGGTTCTATTGAGGCACAAATCCAGCTCGGATTGCCATCCATCGGTGGTAAGGACTCCATGTCTGGTACTTTTGAAGAATTGACAGTACCACCTACCTTGGTTGCCTTTGGTGTGGCAACAGTAGATAGCCGTAAGGTGCTTTCGCCTGAATTTAAGACTGCTGGTGAAAATATCTACTATATTCCAGGCCAAGCACTCTCTGCAGAGATTAATTTTGACTTGATTAAGTCTAATTTTGCTCAGTTTGAAGCTCTTCAAAAGGCTCACAAAGTAACAGCAGCTTCAGCTGTTAAATACGGTGGTGTTATTGAAAGTTTGGCACTTGCTAGCTTTGGAAACCATATCGGTGCAGAGGTGACCTTGCCTGAACTTGAAACGACTTTGACAGCTCAATTGGGTGGATTTGTCTTCACTTCTCCTGAAGAAATCGCTGGAGTGGAGAAGATTGGACAAACAACAGTAGACTTTACACTAACTGTTAATGGTGTGAAGCTAGATGGACAAAAGCTTGACAGTGCTTTCCAAGGAAGACTGGAAGAAGTTTACCCAACAGAATTTACCCAAGCGAAAGAACTGGAAGAGGTTCCAGCTATCGCTTCTGAAGTAGTGATGACGGCTAAAGAAGTTGTTGAAAAACCGGTGGTCTATATCCCAGTCTTCCCAGGAACCAACTCAGAATATGACTCAGCTAAGGCTTTTGAAAAAGAAGGGGCGGAGGTTAACTTGGTGCCATTTGTGACCTTGAATGAAGAAGCCATTGTCAAGTCAGTTGAAACCATGGTTGATAATATTGGGAAAGCAAATATTCTCTTCTTTGCAGGTGGTTTCTCAGCTGCAGATGAGCCAGATGGATCCGCTAAGTTTATCGTCAACATCCTTCTCAATGAAAAAGTGCGTGCAGCCGTTGATAGCTTTATCGCTCGTGGCGGTTTGATTATCGGTATCTGTAACGGATTCCAAGCCTTGGTCAAATCAGGTCTCCTTCCATACGGAAATTTTGAAGATGCAAGCAACACTAGCCCAACTCTCTTCTACAATGATGCTAACCAGCACGTAGCTAAGATGGTAGAAACCCGTATTGCCAATACTAATTCACCTTGGCTCTCTGGTGTGAAAGTGGGAGATATCCACGCCATTCCTGTATCACATGGAGAAGGGAAATTTGTCGTGACGGCTGAGGAATTTGCTGAACTCCGTGATAATGGACAAATTTTCAGCCAATACGTTGACTTTGACGGCAAACCAAGCATGGATTCTAAATACAATCCGAACGGTTCTGTCAACGCTATCGAAGGAATTACCAGCAAAAACGGTCAGATTATTGGGAAAATGGCCCACTCAGAGCGGTATGAGGACGGTCTTTTCCAAAACATCCCAGGAAATAAAGACCAGCAGCTGTTCGCGTCAGCGGTTAAATATTTCACTGGAAAATAAGATTTGCAGTTTTTAAATAGATAATATCAATAATGAAAAAGTCAAGTAGATGTAGCTCTTGGTGCTTATAAATTGTTTGTCTTGCAAGTGAAACGAGTTTCTACTGTATCATTCTGCACTAGTACTGTTAGGAGCATTCCTCCTACTAACAGAATGATACACAAATAAAAATTAGGTATAAAAAATGACATACGAAGTAAAATCTCTTAATGAAGAATGTGGTGTTTTCGGTATTTGGGGACATCCAGATGCGGCTAAGTTGACTTATTTTGGTCTTCATAGTCTACAACACCGTGGCCAGGAGGGGGCAGGTATCCTCTCCAATGACCAAGGAAAACTAAAGCGTCATCGCGATATGGGGCTTTTATCAGAAGTCTTCAGAAATCCTGCTAATTTGGATAAATTGACTGGAACGAGTGCGATTGGACATGTGCGTTATGCGACTGCTGGCGAAGCTTCTGTAGATAATATCCAACCTTTTCTCTTTCGCTTTCATGACATGCAATTTGGTCTGGCTCATAACGGTAATTTGACCAATGCGGCCTCTCTTAAGAAAGAGTTAGAAGAAAGAGGAGCCATTTTCAGTGCGACTTCTGATTCAGAAATCTTAGCCCACTTGATTCGTCGGAGTCACAATCCTAATCTAATGGGTAAAATCAAGGAAGCACTCAGCCTTGTCAAAGGTGGCTTTGCTTATATCCTGTTGTTTGAGGATAAGTTGATTGCTGCTCTTGACCCAAATGGTTTTCGTCCTCTTTCAATCGGGAAAATGGCTAATGGAGCGGTGGTTGTTTCCTCTGAAACTTGTGCTTTTGAAGTCATTGGTGCAAAATGGATTCGCGATTTGAAACCAGGGGAAATTGTTATCGTTGATGACAATGGCATCCATTATGATAGCTATACAGATGAGACGCAATTGGCCATCTGTTCCATGGAATATATTTACTTCGCACGTCCAGATTCTAACATCCATGGAGTCAATGTCCATACAGCTCGCAAACGTATGGGTGCCCAATTGGCGCGTGAATTCAAGCACGAAGCAGACATTGTAGTGGGGGTACCCAATTCCTCACTTAGCGCAGCTATGGGATTCGCGGAAGAATCTGGTTTGCCAAATGAAATGGGTCTTATTAAGAATCAATACACCCAGCGTACCTTTATTCAACCGACTCAAGAATTGCGTGAGCAAGGGGTGCGGATGAAACTATCTGCTGTTTCAGGTGTTGTCAAAGGCAAGCGTGTGGTTATGATTGATGACTCTATTGTACGTGGGACGACCTCTCGTCGTATCGTTCAGCTCTTGAAAGAAGCGGGTGCGACTGAAGTCCACGTTGCTATTGGTAGTCCAGCGCTAGCTTACCCATGTTTTTACGGGATTGATATCCAAACCCGTCAGGAACTGATTGCGGCCAATCATACGGTTGAAGAAACTCGCCAAATAATTGGTGCGGACAGTCTAACCTATCTGTCCGTTGAAGGCTTGATTGATTCGATTGGGATTGAAACAGATGCACCAAATGGTGGCCTTTGTGTCGCTTACTTTGACGGTGATTACCCAACACCTCTCTACGACTACGAAGAAGAATATCGTCGCAGTTTAGAAGAAAAGACCAGTTTTTACAAATGAGTTACTGAGATTCTCCATAAAAGAAAAGGAAAAATAAAATGGCAAATAAAAATGCGTACGCTCAATCTGGTGTGGATGTTGAAGCGGGTTATGAAGTTGTTGAACGGATCAAAAAGCATGTGGCTCGTACAGAGCGTGCAGGGGTCATGGGAGCTCTTGGTGGATTTGGTGGCATGTTTGACCTTTCCAAGACTGGGGTTAAAGAACCTGTCTTGATTTCAGGGACTGATGGTGTCGGAACCAAGCTCATGTTGGCTATCAAATACGACAAGCACGATACTATCGGTCAAGACTGTGTGGCCATGTGTGTTAATGACATCATCGCTGCAGGTGCGGAGCCCCTCTATTTCCTCGACTATGTGGCGACTGGTAAGAATGAACCAGCTAAGCTAGAACAAGTGGTTGCTGGAGTCGCTGAAGGTTGTGTGCAGGCAGGCGCAGCCCTCATCGGTGGGGAAACGGCTGAAATGCCTGGTATGTATGGCGCAGATGATTACGATCTAGCTGGTTTTGCGGTCGGTGTGGCTGAAAAATCTCAAATCATAGACGGTTCAAAGGTGTCTGAAGGAGATGTCCTTCTCGGACTTGCTTCAAGTGGGATTCACTCAAATGGGTACTCACTTGTGCGTCGTGTATTTGCCGATTACACAGGTGAGGAAGTCCTTCCAGAATTGGAAGGCAAGAAACTCAAGGAGGTCCTTCTTGAGCCGACTCGTATCTATGTCAAGGCTGTTTTGCCCCTTATCAAGGGAGAGTTGGTCAACGGTATTGCCCACATCACAGGTGGTGGCTTTATCGAGAATGTTCCTCGCATGTTTGCAGATGACCTAGCTGCTGAGATTGAGGAGGACAAGGTTCCAGTCCTTCCTATTTTCAAGGCTCTTGAAAAATACGGTGAAATCAAACATGAAGAAATGTTTGAAATCTTTAATATGGGTGTGGGACTCATGTTGGCAGTTAGCCCTGAAAATGTAGGTCGTGTCAAGGAATTGCTGGATGAACCAGTCTATGAAATTGGTCGCATCGTCAAGAAAGAAAACGAAAGTGTCATCATCAAATGAAAAAAATAGCGGTTTTTGCCTCTGGTAATGGTTCAAATTTTCAGGTGATTGCCGAAGAATTTCCAGTGGAGTTTGTTTTCTCAGACCATCGAGATGCCTATGTGCTTGAGCGTGCAGACAAGCTCGGCATTTTATCCTATGCTTTTGAACTCAAAGAGTTTGAGAATAAAGCAGACTACGAAGCGGCCCTTGTCGAACTCTTAGAAGAGCACCAGATTGACTTGGTTTGTCTAGCAGGCTATATGAAAATCGTTGGGCCAACCTTATTGGCGGCTTATGAAGGTCGAATCATCAATATTCACCCAGCCTACCTGCCAGAATTTCCAGGAGCTCATGGGATTGAGGACGCTTGGAATGCTGGGGTGGATCAGTCTGGTGTGACCATTCACTGGGTGGATTCCGGTGTGGATACTGGAAAAGTTATCAAACAAGTTCGTGTACCACGACTAGCTGATGATACCATTGACAGTTTTGAAGCTCGGATTCATGAGGCAGAGTACAAGTTGTATCCAGAGGTTATTAGAGAATTGTTGGACAAGTAAATGAAAAAATGGTTGGAAACACTTGCCTTGATTACCCTGGTAATCATTCTACGTTTACTGGTAAATTTTTTCTTCCCAGAGATTCCCTATTGGGGGAGATTTTTACTGACAGTAATTTTGGGAGTCTTGGTAATCGTCTCCCTACACTTTATGAATCGAAAAATGCGTAGGTAGAGAGTTTGAAAATGAAAGGAAAAAAGATGACTAAACGCGCTTTAATCAGCGTCTCAGACAAAGCGGGCATTGTTGAATTTGCCCAAGAACTCAAAAAACTTGGTTGGGACATCATCTCAACAGGTGGAACCAAGGTTGCCCTTGATAATGCTGGGGTGAACACCATTGCTATCGATGATGTGACTGGTTTTCCAGAAATGATGGACGGTCGTGTCAAGACCCTCCACCCAAATATCCACGGTGGCTTACTCGCACGTCGTGATTTGGATAGCCACTTGGAAGCGGCTAAAGATAATCAAATCGAGCTTATCGACCTTGTGGTGGTCAACCTTTACCCATTCAAGGAAACCATTCTCAAACAAGACGTGACTTATGCTGACGCAGTTGAAAACATCGATATCGGTGGGCCATCTATGCTTCGTTCAGCGGCTAAAAATCATGCTAGTGTAACAGTTGTGGTAGATCCAGCTGACTATGCTGTGGTTCTTGACGAATTGTCAGCAAATGGCGAAACAACTTACGAAACTCGCCAACGTCTGGCAGCCAAAGTTTTCCGTCACACAGCTGCTTATGATGCCTTGATTGCAGAGTATTTCACAGCTCAAGTGGGCGAAAGCAAACCAGAAAAGCTCACTTTGACCTATGACCTCAAACAAGCCATGCGCTATGGAGAAAATCCTCAACAGGATGCGGACTTCTACCAAAAAGCTTTGCCAACGGCCTACTCGATTGTATCAGCCAAACAGCTCAATGGTAAAGAATTGTCCTTCAATAACATCCGCGATGCGGATGCTGCCATCCGTATCATCCGTGACTTCAAAGACCGTCCAACTGTTGTGGCTCTCAAACACATGAACCCATGTGGAATCGGTCAGGCTGATGACATCGAGACTGCTTGGGACTATGCTTATGAGTCTGATCCAGTGTCTATCTTTGGTGGAATTGTCGTCCTTAACCGTGAGGTGGATGCTGCGACAGCTGAAAAGATGCATGGTGTTTTCCTTGAAATCATTATTGCACCAAGCTATACGGATGAGGCGCTAGCCATTTTGACCAACAAAAAGAAAAACTTGCGTATCCTTGCCTTGCCATTCGACGCTCAAGATGCCAGCGAAGTGGAAGCAGAATACACAGGCGTGGTTGGTGGACTCCTCGTTCAAAACCAAGACGTGATCAAGGAAAGACCGGCTGACTGGCAAGTGGTGACCAAACGTCAACCAACTGAGACAGAAGCGACTGCCCTTGAATTCGCTTGGAAGGCTATCAAGTACGTCAAATCAAACGGTATTATCATCACTAATGACCACATGACACTGGGTGTTGGTCCAGGTCAAACCAACCGTGTGGCCTCTGTTCGTATTGCCATTGACCAAGCTAAAGACCGTCTGGACGGCGCAGTCCTTGCTTCAGATGCCTTCTTCCCATTTGCGGATAACGTGGAAGAAATCGCTAAAGCAGGTATCAAGGCTATCATCCAGCCAGGAGGCTCAGTCCGTGATCAAGAATCTATCGAAGCTGCGGATAAATACGGCTTGACCATGATCTTCACAGGTGTGAGACATTTTAGACATTAAGAACGTTAAAGGGGAGAAAACAGTTTCTTTCCTTTTTTAGTTTAAAATACCAATTGAAACAGGATTAAAGCGAACGTTTATGATATAATGTTATTAAATAATTCGCAAAAGAGGTTGAGGAATGAAACTGTTAGTTGTTGGATCGGGTGGTCGTGAACATGCGATTGCTAAGAAGTTGATTGAGTCAAAAAGCGTTGAAAAGGTTTTTGTTGCTCCTGGGAATGACGGTATGACCTTGGATGGGTTGGAATTGGTGGACATCTCTATTTCCGAACATTCTAAGCTGATTGATTTCGCAAAAGCCAACGATATTACTTGGTCCTTTATTGGGCCAGATGATGCCCTTGCTGCTGGAATCGTGGATGAGTTCAATGCTGCTGGTCTCAAAGCATTTGGTCCGACAAGATTGGCAGCGGAGCTGGAGTGGTCTAAGGATTTTGCCAAGGAAATCATGGTCAAATACGGCGTTCCGACAGCGGCCTATAAGACCTTCTCCGACTTTGAGGAGGCCAAGGCATACATCGAAGAAAAAGGCGCTCCAATCGTAATTAAAGCGGATGGATTAGCGCTTGGCAAAGGTGTTGTTGTTGCAGAAACGGTTGAGCAAGCGGTCGAAGCTGCCCACGAGATGCTTTTGGACAATAAATTCGGTGATTCAGGTGCGCGTGTTGTCATCGAAGAGTTCTTAGCTGGAGAGGAGTTCTCTCTTTTTGCCTTTGTCAATGGGGAAAAATTCTACATCATGCCAACGGCTCAGGATCACAAACGTGCTTACGACGGGGACAAGGGTCCTAACACTGGTGGGATGGGTGCCTATGCACCAGTTCCACACTTGCCACAGAGTGTAGTTGATACAGCGGTTAAGACTATTGTCAAGCCAGTTCTTGAAGGCATGATTCAGGAAGGTCGCCCTTATTTGGGTGTCCTTTATGCAGGCTTGATTCTGACAGCTGATGGACCTAAGGTCATCGAGTTTAATGCACGCTTTGGAGATCCTGAAACTCAGATTATTCTGCCTCGTTTGACATCTGACTTTGCACAAAATATCACGGATATCCTCGATGGCAAGGAGCCAAACATCACTTGGACGGATAAGGGTGTGACTCTGGGTGTGGTTGTCGCATCCAAGGGTTACCCGTTAGAATATGAAAAGGGTGTTGAATTGCCAGCCAAGACAGAAGGCGACATCATCACCTACTATGCAGGGGCTAAGTTTGCGGAAAATAGCAGAGCACTGCTCTCAAACGGTGGACGTGTCTATATGCTCGTCACCACAGCAGACACTGTCAAAGAAGCCCAAGACACCATCTACCAAGAACTCACCCAACAAAAAACAGAAGGCCTTTTTTACCGAACAGATATTGGAAACAAGGCCATAAAAGATTAACAGATATAAATTTGTCATAGTGAGCGAAAGTGAGCTAAACTAAGATAATAGTCACTAGGGAAAATTTGAGACCTTAGGCTCAAATTTTAGGAATGAAACCGAAGGTTTGCTTACGTCCCCACCACCTAAGACCAGTATCAAAAAAAGAAAAAATTCACAAAATACGTTAATGGGCGCATAACCTTGCGAGCGTTAGCGAGCTAATATAGAACAATCACCGCCGTTGTGAAAGAAGGCTTGGCTTTGTTAGCCAAGGCTTCAGGGAAATTGGAAGACCTTGGGCTTCCAATTTAGGCATGAGACACCTTTGGTGGTTGCTGCCGTAACTCACAACTTAAGGTGATTGAAAAAAGAAAGGAAAGAAAAGGAAAATTATGACTAAACCAGTAATTTCCATCATCATGGGCTCCAAATCCGACTGGGCAACCATGCAAAAAACAGCCGAAGTCCTCGACCGCTTCGGTGTAGCCTATGAAAAGAAAGTTGTTTCTGCCCACCGCACACCTGACCTTATGTTCAAACATGCTGAAGAAGCACGTAGTCGTGGGATTAAGGTCATTATTGCAGGTGCTGGAGGCGCAGCCCATTTGCCAGGAATGGTAGCTGCTAAAACAACCCTTCCTGTCATCGGTGTACCTGTTAAATCGCGTGCTCTTAGTGGCGTGGATTCGCTTTACTCTATCGTTCAGATGCCAGGTGGAGTACCAGTCGCAACCATGGCTATTGGTGAAGCTGGTGCGACAAACGCAGCCCTCTTTGCCCTCCGTCTCCTTTCAGTAGAGGATCAGGCTATCGCGACAGCTTTGGCAGATTTTGCAGAAGAACAAGGAAAAATTGCAGAGGATTCTACCAATGAGCTCATCTAAAACAATCGGAATTATCGGTGGCGGTCAGCTAGGGCAGATGATGGCCATCTCTGCTATCTACATGGGGCACAAGGTTATTGCGCTGGATCCTGCGGCGGATTGCCCTGCCTCTCGCGTGGCAGAAATCATTGTGGCGCCTTATAATGACGTGGATGCTCTGCGTCAGTTGGCAGAGCGATGCGATGTCCTCACCTATGAGTTTGAAAATGTCGATGCTGACGGTTTGGATGCTGTCATCAAGGATGGACAACTCCCTCAAGGGACAGACCTGCTACGCATTTCTCAAAACCGTATCTTTGAAAAGGACTTTCTTTCAAACAAGGCTCAAGTCACTGTGGCACCTTACAAGGTTGTGAATTCTAGCCAAGACTTGGCGGAGATTGACCTGTCCAAAAACTATGTCCTCAAGACTGCGACTGGTGGCTACGATGGGCATGGACAAAAGGTCATTCGCTCAGAAGCAGACTTGGAAGAAGCCTATACGCTAGCGGATTCTGCAGACTGTGTTTTGGAAGAATTTGTTAATTTTGACCTTGAAATCTCTGTCATCGTGTCAGGGAATGGCAAGGATGTGACAGTTTTCCCAGTTCAGGAAAATATCCATCGTAACAATATCTTGTCTAAGACTATCGTGCCTGCTCGCATTTCAACAAGTCTAGCTGACAAGGCTAAAACTATGGCAGTGCGAATCGCAGAACAACTCAACTTGTCTGGGACCCTCTGTGTGGAAATGTTTGCGACTGCTGATGACATTATTGTCAATGAGATTGCCCCACGTCCGCATAACTCTGGACACTACTCTATCGAAGCCTGCGACTTCTCGCAATTCGATACCCATATTCTGGGTGTTCTGGGCGCACCATTACCAGCCATCAAACTACATGCACCAGCAGTCATGCTCAATGTTCTCGGCCAGCATGTCGAAGCTGCTGAAAAATATGTCACAGAAAATCCAAGCGCCCACCTCCACATGTATGGTAAAATAGAAGCGAAGCACAACCGCAAGATGGGACATGTGACTTTGTTTAGTGATGTGCCGGATAGTGTGGGAGAGTTTGGGGAAGGGAAGGAGTTTTAGTATGGAGAGTAAAGTATACTATGGTGAATATACTTTAGAACATTGGATGAATTTAATTTTGAAAAAAAATATCATTCTTCCAGATTATCAGAGATTATTTGTTTGGGATAAGGAGAAAACAGAGAAATTAATTGATAGTATACGAAAAAATGAATTTGTACCACCAGTTACTATTGGTTCTTATGATAAGGGAACAGAACGTGAAAATTTAATTTTGGATGGGCAACAACGTTTGACTAGTATTTTTCTTAGCTTCTTAGGTATTTTTCCGAATAAAGAAAAATATAAAAAGAAAATTGCAAACTTGATTGATGATAATGATTCAGAAATAGATATTGATGAGTTTGATAATATTTTAGAGTGGTCGTTGAAGAAGCTAACGGAGAAAGGTAACAGCAAAGAACAAATACTTTCACAGATAAAAAAAGATAATTATGATAGGATTCCAGAAATTAGTCTAGAATTTTTACGTTCACATTACCTTGGTTTTTGTTATCTTGTCCCACAAGTTACGGGTAGTGAGAGTGTTGATGAGTTTTACTCTGAACAGCAAAGATATTATTCTTCTGTGTTTAGAAACATAAATATCCAAGGTGAAACATTACTTCCTCAGGAAAGTAGAAAATCACTGTATTTTCTTAGAGATGGTCTTGTAGATTTTTTTGAACCAGAATTTAGTAAAACAATTAGGATTAATGATGCGCAAATGGACTTTGTTCGTTATGTTGCTTTAATATCTCACTATGAAGAAAAAGTCAATATAAATAAGGTCGGTTATGGATATGCTCGAAGAATGGAAAAGCTATATGAGGAATTCATTTACTTTGTTGCATATGGTGAAGATAGCGATTTATTTTCTCCATTACCAGAATATGTAACAGCAGAAGACTATTCAAATAAATTAGAAGAAGTCGGAGAATTTATGGGGGTTCTAACTAATCAAATAGTTTTAACTTCAATTATTGATATAGATTTAGTTGCTTTTGGTTTGTTAAAGTATACTATCTTTGAAAGTAAGAAACTGGATATTGAATCTATAGATAATTTAGTTCTAGATTTGAAAGACGAAATTCAATCATTTAAAAGTGACATGAAACATACTAAGAATCCAAATGCTTTGATGCATTTAAGAAATAGAATTCAAAGATCTTATGAGATTTACAGTAGGTATATAAAATGAGTAATCATAAAGCATTTATTTTTACACCAATAACTACCGTTCTGAAAGAAGCAGTTGCTGCAAGCTATGTTATTGGTAATGGTATAGAAACCTATGCTTTATCTGAGTATATTATGAATTCTTTATTTTTAAAGATGACAGGTTTTCAAGAGCAGAAAATGAAATGTATCGCGTGGGAAATGGCGACATATGATTATGAATATCGTCGTATTCTTTTGCAAAATAAAGATAATTTAGGAGAATATTCAAGTTATAAAGCTAAATCAGCAATCTACCAGCGCTTGACTAGTTTAATAATGTCACTTAATAAAAAATTTGATATTAGTGATATTGATAAGCAGAAATTAATTGATGATTCGTTAGAAGGTATAAAAAACATTTTTTCAAACTCTGGTTTGGCAACTTGGACTCAAAAAAAGTTTAATTACTTCGTTGGAAATGTCATAACAAATACAGAGCAGTTTCTTATGAATAATGATAAGTTATTTGAAGATTTACCAAAAGAACCTAAGGAACCAGATGAATCAAAATATGATTTGACAAATGAAAAAGGGGAAAAAGCTTATAAAAAACAGTTAGAGAAGTATGAAAATAATATATCATCTTTTTATATTAACACAGAGTTGAACTTAAAAATTAAATATGAAGAATTATATGATAATAGGAATAAATTAGCGCATAATACCTTATCATACCAAGATAACTTGCCATCACTAAAAGCCCTTCAAAATGAAAGTGATAGTTCACGAAATTTTTTTGTCTGGTTTTTTATACTTGTGCTTATTGATAATATATTTATGGATTTATTTCAAAAATATATGGCTGAATTAGAAGAAAATATCTTTTGAATAGACTATAACTAACTAGAAAGGAAAGGTCACCAGATTTCAGCGTAACTGAACCCGGACGGAAAGCTCGGAATTTAGATAACCCGCCTGGGATGTAAGCATCCTGCGTTGGGTTCCTAAAATTCAGTCGCTTTCTGGTCGTCCTTGGTATCTTAACTATGATCAACCGTTACTCTCGCCCTGAGATGGCGAATATTTGGAGTGAAGAAAATAAATACCGTGCTTGGCTTGAGGTGGAAATCTTGGCTGACGAGGCATGGGCTGAGTTGGGGGAAATCCCTAAGGAAGATGTGGCTTTGATTCGCGAGAAAGCGGACTTTGACATCGACCGTATTTTGGAAATTGAAGAGGAGACGCGCCACGATGTGGTGGCTTTCACGCGTGCGGTTTCTGAGACGCTTGGTGAAGAGCGAAAGTGGGTCCACTATGGTTTGACTTCTACCGACGTGGTGGATACGGCCTACGGTTATCTCTACAAGCAGGCCAACGACATCATTCGTCGTGACCTTGAAAACTTCACCAACATCATCGCTGATAAGGCTAAGGAGCACAAGTTCACCATCATGATGGGTCGTACCCACGGTGTGCACGCTGAGCCTACAACTTTTGGTCTTAAATTGGCGACTTGGTATAGCGAAATGAAGCGCAATATCGAGCGTTTCGAGCATGCGGCTGCTGGTGTGGAAGCTGGTAAGATTTCTGGTGCTGTTGGTAACTTTGCCAACATCCCACCATTCGTAGAGCAATACGTCTGCGACAAATTGGGTATTCGTGCTCAAGAAATCTCTACACAGGTGCTTCCTCGTGACCTTCACGCTGAGTACTTTGCAGTTCTTGCTAGCATCGCAACTTCTATCGAGCGTATGGCAACGGAGATCCGTGGTTTGCAAAAATCAGAACAACGCGAAGTGGAAGAGTTCTTTGCTAAAGGGCAAAAAGGGTCTTCAGCAATGCCTCACAAACGCAACCCGATTGGTTCTGAAAACATGACAGGTCTGGCGCGTGTTATCCGTGGTCACATGATTACAGCCTATGAAAACGTAGCTCTCTGGCACGAACGTGACATTTCACACTCATCAGCTGAGCGTATCATCACACCAGATACAACCATTTTGATTGACTACATGCTTAACCGTTTTGGAAATATCGTCAAGAACTTGACGGTCTTCCCAGAAAACATGATTCGCAACATGCACTCAACATTCGGGCTTATTTTTAGCCAGCGTGCTATGTTGACTTTGATTGAAAAAGGTATGACTCGGGAACAAGCATATGACTTAGTGCAACCAAAAACAGCCTACTCATGGGATAACCAAGTGAACTTTAAACCGCTCCTTGAGGCAGATCCAGAAGTAACATCACGTCTTACACAAGAAGAAATTGACGAAATTTTCAACCCAGTTTATTACACTAAACGAGTGGATGATATCTTTGAGCGTCTTGGATTAGAATAAAAGAAATAAAAAACGATTTTTTCGTATAGTAGGAAAGTAAAAACACTGTGTGGTTTTTGAATAGTTGATGTTCTAGATGATAGATTCTTGGCCAATTTAATGAGATTCATGCTCATAAAGAAGAATCCTATCTCAGTTAAGACAGCTTGCTCGCCTCTAACATGAAATCTGAGCACGCCAAAAATACTCTTCAATCTATCAGGAACGGGTTCAACATCGATTTTCCGTTTGGCATAGATTCGAGAGCCGTCGTCACTATGTAATGTTTGCTTAAGGAGTTCCTTAAAGTAATTCCAAATTGGATTATAATGGATTTGTTTCTGATTTCCACTATCTGTTTTAGTTAACTGTTTTAACTTAGGAGTGTCTTGAACTTTATCAGCTCCATAAATCTTGAAATCACGTTGAAAATCATACTTGTCAGTTCGACTAGAGTAATTCTTAAAGGAATCAACTACACCGTCGGGCTTATAAACGGATCTGTATCCTCAAGATATTCCCAGTTTATTGGATTATATGTGCTCGTCTGGTACTTTTTAATCAACTCCTTCGGATACATGGTATGTATAGGGAATAAGAGGCGTCTTTTCCAATTCATCAATGATAAAACAATAATTTTCTTCGTTGCTATAACCTGTATCTAGATAATATATTTGAATAAGTCTAGGAGGTGAATCGATTGGAAGAAGGGCTTCAGAGTGCGAGTATCTGTTGGATTTAGAAAGGTATCAAAATCAAGGGCATACTGACCATCAGTATCCGTTTGGACATTATATCCAGGTTTAAGTTGCTCATTTTGAATAGGGTTTTCCTTCATCCTCATAAGACTGGGATCATGATCTGTCTTTGAGAAAGAGTTGAAGTCTTCTAAAATTTTTCTAGCTTCTTCATTTCCCTGTTTACGAGGAAGGAAATCATCCTTTAATTGCTTACGGATTTTCTTTATCAGACAGCGTTTTTGTCTATTGGCAGACCTACCCTTTATCACTTTAGGATTTTTTCAATAGTTTGTTCTAATTCAGCTAAGGCAGCCTCCATTTTTTCTAGTAGCTCTTCCAATCCCTGACTGGTCTCCCGTTCTTCTTTAGATAAGGCGAGATTTATTCATTCTTGAATCAGCTAATCATAGAGCTGGGAGATTTCCTCATTCAAGGCCGTTTCATATTTCTCAACAACTCTTTTCCAAGTGAAAGAATAGAGATTCGCATTAGCTTCTAGGTTTGTTCCATCAATGAACAAGGACTCATCCTCAATCATCTCGTTCTCACGCATAAGCAAGGTGAAGTAAATAAAAGCAGTTTTGATTAAGTTGTTAGCATGTTTAATGGAGCGGAAGTTATTAATCGTTTTATAGCTAACATAGGTATCCTGACTCAACCATTTCATTGGAATAACTTTCTCGTTCATTTGAATAATTTTACGTCCAGAGACCACTTGACGAGCATAAGCGAACAGTGTCATCTTCATGAGCATGGATGGATGAAAGGCAAGACGATCAGTGTGAGATGTCTCTTCCAGCAACACTTGGCTAGGGCTATTGTTCACAAAGAGGCTGATCATTTTCGCTTCATGAGTTGTTGGAATATCGTAGGCAAGATTTACTTCCAAACTTAACTGATTTGTGTTATAATCTTTATACATTGTCATGGCTTTCTAATTGTTTTGTTCTTATTTTAATTATAAACCATGACATAAGAAAACGAGTATCTCCAACTACGGGAATGCTCGTTTTTTGGCTCTTTGTCAACTGTTTTTTTGATAGTTAGAAATGGGGGCTCGGCCTTTTTGTAGTGCATTTTGTCTAAATGATTCATGGTTATAAGCTTTCAGTCGTCGATTTTGATTCTTTGGAATTGTTGAATCAAACAAGCCTTTAAAATACCAGAATATACAATATAAGTCTAATATACGTTCAAAAAGAAGTCATCATACCTTTTTTAGTAGGAGGTGGAAACACTTCTGCCTACTCTCCAATTTTTACTAAACTATCTATAAAAGAAAATCTTATGTCCCAAGACTTTTAACTTTTTATTCATATCAAATTTCTTCCATGAAAATATCCATTTTACTTATAAAAAATTGTTTCTACAGCCCTTCTTTTTGATTTTTCCTCTTGCTTTTTTTTGAATTATTTAGTATATTTGTTACGTTAAGAATTTTAGCTCATTTTAATTCATAAAATAGCTAATTTAATTTTTCTTATAAAATGAAAGCGCTTAAAACCAGGAGGCTATAGTCAAACTAGCAAATCTTATTTATTTCTAAATCATATCGTTTCCAAGTAAAACTTGGGCTCAGACAGTAGCTGACTGTCTTTATTCAGACTAGGAGTATATTATGAATCGATACCTTTTTGAAAAAGGACAAACTTTTAGCATCAGAAAATTAACCGTTGGAGTTGCTTCGGTTATAGTTGGACTCGCTTTCTTTGCTTCTGGAACAGCGCTAGCTGAAGAAGCAAGAGTAGATTCTACTGGCAGTCCACAAAATGTAGAAAAATTTCCAGATTCAGGTAGAACAACAGAAGGTGTAAAAACTGAAAACACTGGGCTCGCCAACCCTCAGGAGACAGGGAAAAATGAGGAAGTAACTAAACCAGTTGAAGAAAAATCTGTGACAAACACTCACACTGCTCAACTAGAGAAAGAAAAAGCAACAACGGACAGTCAAACTGCTGATTTACTTCCTGAAGAAATAAACGATCAGGCTTATCCTGACACGCCAGTGAAAAACTTAGATACTACAGCAATCGTAGAGAAAAAGGATAGTCCTAAAGTAAACACAGAAAGCATCCTCAAAAATAAAGAAGATGTTCCAAAAGAACCTGAAAATAGCAATCGTGCCATTGTCAACGGTGGTCTTGATCTGAAACATATTCCTTACGAAGGCCAACCGGCAACTGCTGCTAGTATGATTTACACCATCTACAATGGTGGTTCCCAACGTTATATTGTTTCTGGTTCTGGTATTTTTGTAGCACCAAATGTCATTTTGACGGTCGCTCACAACTTTTTAGAACCTAATCGTGATACTAAAGAAGGTCATATCCGTGGTGGAAATTCTGCCAAGTTTTATTATAACTTGGGTTCAAATGCTCCCGTTCGCAATTCTCAACCTGTAACAGGTAATACGACTTTATTTAAAGAAGAAGATATTCATTTTTGGAATAAGAAAGAATTTGGCAAAGGCTATCAAAATGATTTAGCTGCTGTTGTAGCTCCTGTCCCACTTCAAATAGCTAGTCCAAATAAATCTGCAACCTTCGTACCACTAGCAGATAATAAAGATTACAAACCTGGTGATCCAATTAGTACTATCGGGTATCCAACTGATTCTAGCTCACCAGAGCTTAAAAAACCGATTGTCGTGGGACAACTTTATAAGGCTGACGGTGTTGTGAAAACTGTTGACAACTACGATGATAAAGGATCAAAAGGAATCACCTATCACATGACTTCCGTTTCTGGACTTTCAGGAGGAGGAGTTATCAATGGAGATGGTAAAGTAGTTGGTGTACATCAACATGGTACTATTGAAAACGGAATTCCTGACAAAGATCGCTTTGGTGGAGGAATTGTCCTTTCACCTGAGCAAGTTAAATGGGTAAGAGATATTATCGAAAAATATGCTATCAAGGGCTGGTATCAAGGGGATAATGGCAAGCGATATTACTTTACTCCTGAAGGAGAAATGCTCCGAAATAAAACTGCTGTTATTGGTGATAATCAATATTCTTTCGATGAAAATGGTGTTGCCACACTAGTTAAAGGTATTGATTATGGCCGTGTTGTTATTCAACACCTAGACAAAGCTGGAAACCCTATTAAAGCCGATGATACTTTTGTTGAAAAGACTGATGTCGGAACTGCTTTTGACTATGATTTCAAAAGAGAAATCTCTAAGACAGACTTCTACAAAAAAAATCAAGAGAAATACCAAATTGTCTCAATTGATGGTGTCGCAATCAACAAACAACTTAAAGATGAATGGACTTATAACGTTGTCAGCAAAACAGCTCCAGGAACTCGTGTCATAAAAGTGGTTTATGAAGTGAATAAAGGTTCATTTGCCATTCATTATCGTTTGAACGGCTCAGATCAAGAATTAGCAACTCCAACTATAGATAATAATGATGGGAAAGAATACGATGTTTCTTTTGTAAATACTTTTGAAGCAAAAGAAATTGAAGGATATCGTGCTCTATCTCCACGATTAGAGGCTAGCATTCAGCATAAAGGAGTCAATCAAGTTGTCTTTGAATACGAAAAAATTTCAGAAACTCCAAAACCAGTGCCTCCTACAGCGCCTGTTGCCCATCCAGAAGATAAGGAAACTGAAATCGGCAATTATGGTCCTCTTCCAAGCAAGGCTCAATTAGACTACCACAAGGAAGAATTAGCCGCCTTCATTCACTACGGTATGAATACTTACACCAATTCTGAATGGGGACATGGGAATGAAGATCCTAAAAACTTCAATCCAACTAACTTAGATACTGATCAATGGATTCGAACTCTAAAAGAGACCGGATTTAAACGCACGATTATGGTAGTCAAACACCATGATGGTTTTGTTATTTATCCTTCTCAATATACGAATCATACAGTAGCAGCTAGCCCTTGGAAAGATGGGAAAGGCGACCTTCTTGAAGAAGTCTCTAAATCTGCCACTAAGTACGATATGAACTTGGGTGTTTACCTATCACCATGGGATGTTAATAGTCCTAAATATAAGGTTGCTACTCAAAAAGAATACAACGAATACTATCTCAACCAATTAAAAGAAATCCTTGGTAATCCAAAATACGGTAACAAGGGTAAATTTATTGAGGTATGGATGGATGGTGCCCGTGGTAGCGGTGCCCAAAAAGTAACCTACACCTTTGATGAATGGTTCAAATACATCAAAGAAGCTGAAGGTGATATCGCTATCTTCTCTGCTGAGCCAACAAGTATTCGCTGGATTGGAAACGAACGTGGTATCGCTGGAGACCCTGTATGGCACAAGGTTAAAAAAGCAAATATCACAGAAAATGTTAAGAATGAATACCTCAACCATGGTGACCCTGAAGGTGATATGTACTCTGTAGGAGAAGCTGATGTTTCTATCCGTTCAGGATGGTTCTATCATGATAATCAGCAACCAAAATCCCTTAAAGAGTTGATGGATATCTACTTCAAGTCAGTTGGTCGTGGAACGCCACTCCTCCTCAATATCCCACCAAATAAAGAAGGTAAGTTCGCAGATGTTGACGTTGCGCGGTTGAAAGAATTTAAAGCAGCACTAGATCAAATGTATGCGACTGACTTCGCTAAAGGAGCAACTGTCACAGCAAGCTCTACTCGTCAGAATCACCTTTACAAAGAAAGTCACCTTACAGACGGCAAAGATGATACTAGCTGGGCCCTTTCAAATGACGCTACAAGCGGTAGCTTCACAGTTGATTTAGGACAAAAGAGACGCTTTGACGTTGTTGAACTTAAGGAAGATATCGCTAAAGGCCAACGGATTTCTGGATTTAAGATTGAAGTTGAAATCAACGGACGCTGGGTTCCATATGGAGAAGGGGCTACAGTAGGTTACCGTCGTTTAATCCAAGGCCAACCTGTGGAAGCACAAAAAATACGCGTTACGATTACTGGTGCGCAAGCTACACCAATACTAAACAACTTCTCAGTCTACAAGACACCATCTAGCATCGAAAAAACAGATGGTTATCCTCTTGGACTTGAATACCATTCAAATATAACTGCTGATAAGGAAGGCACAGCTTGGTACAATGAATCTGAAGGTATCCGCGGAACTTCTATGTGGACCAATAAGAAAGATGCAAAAGTAAGCTATCATTTCACTGGAACCAAAGCCTATGTGGTCTCAACAGTGGATCCTAATCACGGTGAAATGTCTGTATTTGTGGATGGACAAAAAGTTGCAGACGTACAAACTAAGAACAGTAGCCGTAAACGTAGCCAAAAAGTGTATGAAACAGATGACTTAACCCCTGGAGAACACACCATTACCTTAGTGAATAAGACTGGTACACCAATTGCTACAGAAGGAATTTACACCCTTAATAACGACAGTAAAGGTATGTTTGAACTTGAGGCAACTTCTTACGATGTCGAAAAAGGAAAACCAGCCACTGTCACAATCAAGCGTGTTGGAGGTAGCAAAGGTTCTGCTACTGTACGTTTCATTACAGAACCTGGAACAGGTGTTCACGGTAAAGTTTACCAAGACACAACTCAAGATGTTACCTTCGCTGAAGGGGAGACAGAGAAAACTGTCACCATACCGACTATCGACTTCACAGAACAAGCTGACTCAATCTTTGACTTCAAAGCTAAACTTACTTCTGCGACCGACGGTGCATTACTTGGTTTTGCTACTGAGTCTACTATCCGAGTCATGAAAGCTGACTTATTGAAGAATGCACAAACAAGCTATGATGACCAAGCTAGCCAATTGGATTATAGTCCTGGTTGGAGACGCGAAACAAACTCTTCTGGAAAATACCAAAACACTGAATCATGGGTATCATTTGGTCACTTGACAGATGAACAGAAGAAAAAGACATCTGTGACAGCATATTTCTATGGTACAGGTTTAGAAATTAAAGGTTTTGTTGATCCAGGTCATGGTATATATAAAGTATTCCTTGATGGTAAAGAAATTACTTACCAAGATGGAATGGGCAATGCAAGTACAGTTGACGGCAAGAAATACTTTAGTGGACATTCTACTAAGCGCCAAGGTGACCAAACTCTAGTAAACCTGAAAGGACTAGAGGAAAACTTGCACGCAGTGACACTTCAATTGGACCCAGATAAGAATGATTTGACCAAGAATATCGGTATGCAGGTCGACCAATTCATTACTCATGGAGAAGGTAGCGAACTCTATAGCAAAGCAGAAATTCTTCAATCTCTCACTAAATGGAAAGAAGACTTGTCTAACTTTGATCCAACTGGATTGAAAGATACTACAGTTGCTCGCCAAGCATTTACGACTAATCTTAATAAACTCACTCAGCAATTAAGCTCCGATGCTGTAAATGTTCAGGACGTAATGGCAACAGTCAATGTCTTACAAGATATTCTTAGTAAAGATGAAAACTATCAAAAAGCTGGAGAAGAACCATCTCCAGAGAAACCAGTTGAGCCTAAACAACCTGAGCAACCTCAAATCGATTACGAAAAAGCTATGGCTAGCTTGACGGAAGCAATTGAGAAAAAAGTGCCTGAACTCGCTTCTAACAATGAAGCTAAGAAGAAATTGGTTCAAATCACTGACCAAGCTATCACTGCTATTCAAGGAGCTAAGTCTCAAGAGGAAGTAAACAAAGCACTCCAAACTGCTCTTGAGCTAATCAATCAATTACAAGGTGGCCAACCAGAGAAACCGATTGAGCCTAAACAACCTGAACAGCCTCAAATTGATTATGAAAAAGCTATGGCTAGCTTGACTGAAGCAATTGAGAAAAAAGTACCTGAACTCGCTTCTAACAATGAAGCTAAGAAGAAATTGGTTCAAATCACTGACCAAGCTATCACTGCTATTCAAGG
>NZ_CABFMF010000078.1 GCF_901875575.1 uncultured Streptococcus sp. | reverse complement strand
CAATTCCCTACTGTCCTACAAACTAAAATCACCAAACTCGAATCAACTGGTCAAGTTTTAGGATACAGTGAAACTTACAAACGATCTGATTATTACAAGATTAAATTCATCTCATGTGACCGTGATCACTAAGAAGAAAGCCTGAGCCTAATCGCTTGGGCTTTTTCTATGCTTATTATATGACATAGTAGATTGAAATAGAATATGGACAAATCGATTAGGAAATTTAAAGGAATTTCTAGTAATATTTTAGAAGTCACAGTATACTATTCTATATTCAACATATTATAAAATATTGGTTATTTTTTCAAAAGCACTTTAATAAAAAAGAAAAATCGAAGTTCTGCTACTCCTATAAATGGAGTAATAGAAATTCGATTTTTATTCTAATTATCCTAATCCAAGACGTTCAAAGATGTCATCCACTCGTTTAGTGTAATAAACTGGGTTGAAGATCTCGTCGATTTCCTCTTGTGTGAGGCGTGAGGTCACTTCTGAATC
>NZ_CABFMF010000077.1 GCF_901875575.1 uncultured Streptococcus sp. | reverse complement strand
ACTACAGCTCTCAGTCAACCTTTATCAGTGACACCGAATAATGGTGTTACTGCAGCAGATGATGGTTATGTCTTTAACCCTAATGACATTGTCAGAGATACAGGTGATGCTTATATAGTAAGACATGGGGATCACTATCATTATATTCCTAAGTCATCTCTTAACAATTCCCCATCACACTCTAACACGGAAGAGGTAGGAAGTTCTTCTAGTTCTGTATTAAGTAATCCGTCACCACATGTCCACCATGAGGAAGAACATGGTCATGGTTTTGATGCCAATCGAATTATCAGTGAAGATTCAGAAGGTTTTGTCATGACTCATGGCGACCACAATCATTACTTCTTCAAGAAAGATTTGACACCAGAACAAATCAAGGCGGCGCAAGATCATTTGAAAGGTGTAAGAACAGGAACACCAAGTCCAGCACATGATGACGATGATGATCATGATGAAGAGGCACATGCACATGGTCATCACCATGACGAACATGGTCATGGTTTTGATGCCAATCGAATTATCAGTGAAGATGCGTCAGGTTTTGTCATGTCACATGGCGACCACAATCATTACTTCTTTAAGAAAGATTTGACACCAGAACAAATCAAGGCAGCACAGGATCATTTGAAAGGTGTAAGAACAGGAACACCAAGTCCAGCACATGATGACGATGATGATCATGATGAAGATGCACATGGTCATCACCATGACGAACATGGTCATGGTTTTGATGCCAATCGAGTTATCAGTGAAGATGATCAAGGATTTGTTATGTCCCACGGTGACCACAATCATTATTTCTTTAAGAAAGATTTGACAGCAGAGCAAATCAAGGCAGCGCAAGACCATTTGAGAGGTAAAACGCCAGTAACACCAAGTCCAGCACATGATGATGACGATGATGATCATGATGAAGAAGCACATGGTCATCACCATGAAGCACACGGCCATGATTTTGATGCCAATCGAATTATCAGTGAAGATGCGTCAGGTTTTGTCATGTCACATGGCGACCACAATCATTACTTCTTTAAGAAAGATTTGACACCAGAACAAATCAAGGCAGCACAGGATCATTTGAAAGGTGTAAGAACAGGAACACCAAGTCCAGCACATGATGACGATGATGATCATGATGAAGATGCACATGGTCATCACCATGACGAACATGGTCATGGTTTTGATGCCAATCGAGTTATCAGTGAAGATGATCAAGGATTTGTTATGTCCCACGGTGACCATAATCATTACTTCTATAAGAAGGATTTGAAAGCAGAGCAAATCAAGGCAGCGCAAGACCATTTGAAAACACATCATGATGCAGAGCCTGTTCAACCACTTGCAAAATCTGTTGAATTATTCTCTAAAGATGCAAGTGATGAAGAAAAAATAGCTTATATTTCTAAGACCTACGGGGTTCCACTTGAAGCTATTAGAATTTCAAACGGATTCTTTGTATTTGGTAATCCAGATCAAGCTTACGATCCGACTCATATCCATCCCTATGCTGTTCGTAAGGAACATGTTCGACTTCCACTCCAAACTGGCAATCCAGAACTTGATTTCTTGAATGAACTCTATACTACTGCCTTACGTGATGGTGTATCTCCTTATAGCTTACAAGTAGAAAATGGTAGTTTTGTGATTCCTCATGGCGACCACAATCACTATATCAAGGTTCAAACTAAGGGTTATGAAGTAGCTTTGAAAAACAAGATTCCAGCCCTTCAATCTAACTATCAACCTGGAGCTTTTGATGAAAAAGCAGTCTTGGCAAAAGTAGATCAACTTCTAGCTGAAAGTAGAACGATTTATCAAGATCAACCTATTAAACAAAGACAGATTGAGTTAGCCTTGGGTCAATTTACGGAGAGTATGAAGAAACTTGCAACCAACTCTACTGCGGGTTATCTTGCAAGACTTGACCTCTTTGATAAGCAATATATCCATATTGATGAAAGTGTCAAACCAGTCGAAACAAGTGCATTAGACAAGAAGTATCAGGCAATAATTGATAAAATTAATACACTAGATACGGATAGCTATGGACTTCCGAAAAAAGACCTTCTAGTTCGACTCCAAGAAGCTAAGTTGGCCAAAGATGAAGCTGGTTTAGCAGCGGTTGAATCACAACTTCAAGCTCTTCAAGACTTTAATGATCGTACTGGTGATACAACAGTGGAATATATCAAGTACTTCTACGAGCATGTAACTGATGGTCGTTTAAGTGATGAGCTTCGTAATAAAGTTGCTAATTTGACTTTGACTTTATATCAATCACAATCTTTCCGTAAGGCTGTGGACTTGAATAAACTGTTCCCAAGCATTTACCAAACAAAACAAGAAGTAGAAGAGGCTTTGAAAAATCAGCCAGCTACTGCAAAAGTAAATGAAACAGTTTTAGATAAAGAAACAGTTGATAGTCAATCTGCTAAGCAAGCAATTTATGAATTCCTGAAAGAGATCTATCCTAATCTTAAGAAAGAAGAACATGTCAATCATGTTAGCAAAGAGGAAGTTGAAACTATCTTAACCAAAGCAGAGCAATTCTTAGCTCAAGTTAAAGAAGTAGGAATCAGACAATCCTTGGCAGAAGAAGTAGAAAATCTAAAAGTTGCAGCTAGCAAGGCTGATGCAGATTTGGATGAAATCAATGTCCAGGTTAAAGATCTCTTGAAACGTATTGTAGCTACTCTGCAAAAAGAGAAAGAGACTGCGCAACAAGATCCACAAATAATTAATCTACATAAACAACTCTATGGATATATCAACTCATTACATAAGTATTTAGAAGATAACAATGGTTCAAATGAAGAATTTGAAAAAGTTGATAAACTATTCGATCAGCTTGATGAAGATGTGAAAAATAATGATAAAGAAGCCTTACTTGAATTAGCCAAAACAATAGTAGCCTTGACTCAAGAAATCAAGTCTAAATCAAGAGCAAGTGAAGAAGCAACTCCAGCAACAAATGCTAAATCGAATGCTGATAGCACAAGTGCAGAGAATCAACCAATTGCAAGTACAGCAACCGAAGCACCAGTAGCATCTGAATCTAACAGTGATACTGCAAGCGACGAAAGCAAACCAAGCAACACAAGAGATTCTAAACCTGCTGAATCAACTTCAGAAAATAAAACAACTGAATCTGTAACAAGTACTGGAAATCAAGAAAAACCAGCTCAATAAAAAGAAAGGCGAAGTAGCTGAGCTACCTCGTCTTTTTAGTCTCTATAAGCTACGATACCAATGATGGTATCAACTGCACGTTCCATAGTCTGAAGGCTGACGTATTCAAAACGTCCGTGCATGTTCTCGCCGCCTGCAAAGATATTGGGAGTTGGGATTCCCATAAAGGAAATTTTAGAGCCGTCTGTCCCGCCACGGATTGGTTCAATAATAGGCTTGATCCCTAAGTCCTCCATAACGGCCTTAGCAATGGTAATTGGAGTCATGTCTTTTTCAATGACTTCTTTCATATTGTAGTACTGGTCTGTTAAGTTTAGTGTGACACGGTCGCTACCAAGTTCTTGATTCATCTTATCAGTGATTGCTTGCATAGCTACTTTACGCGATTCAAAGGCATCCTTTTCAAAATCACGAATGATGTAGCTAGCACGCGCTTCCTCAACACTACCTGTTACATCCATAAGATGATAGAAACCTTGGTAGCCATCCGTTAACTCAGGACGGTCAGTTTCAGGGAGTTGAGTATGGAAATCAATTGCTAATTGCAGAGCGTTGACCATTTGCCCTTTTGCAGTACCAGGGTGGACATTACGACCTTGGAAATGCAATTCAGCCCCAGCTGCTGAGAAAGTCTCGTACTGAAGTTCCCCTAGTGGTCCTCCATCAACAGTGTAGGCAAAATCAACATCAAAATCTTCTGCATCAAATTTATTAGCACCAACACCAATTTCCTCATCTGGACCAAAACCAACACGAATTTCACAGTGTTTGATTTCAGGGTGAGCAGTTAGATATTCAATAGCAGTCATAATTTCAGCAATTCCTGACTTGTCATCAGCGCCGAGCAAGGTTGTTCCATCGGTTGTGATGAGCGTTTGTCCTGGATATTTCTCAAGACTCTTAAAGTCAGCTGGATCCAGTTTGAAACCAGAATCGCCTAAATCGATAACACCACCATTGTAGTTTTCAATCACTTGGGGATTGACTCCTTCGGCATTAAAATCAGCAGTATCCATGTGGGAGATGAAGCCAATTTTACGTGTTAACGATGGATCATTGGCTGGCAAGGTTCCAATTGCAAAACCATTTGGAAGGTAGTAGACGTTTTGCAGTCCAACACGTTTCATTTCAGGGATAAGAACATTGGTTGCGAAGTCAACCTGACTCTGCGTACTTGGAGTAGTAGTAGAGTGTTCATCAGAGCGCGTGTTGACCTTAACGTAGGTTAAGAAGCGGTCCAAGAGATTGGTGTAAGTCATAAAAAACTCCTTTTGAATTCATTTTTTCCATTGTATCATAGAAAGAAGAGAAAAACAAAAGACAGAAGAATGAGAATGTCACTATCTTGGCGTTTACTTATTAATCATTTAGTGATAAAATAATGGCATTTACTTATTAATGAATTAATGATAAAATATACTTGATAAGAATATCACAAGGAAGTAGTTATGAAAAAAGCAATTTTAATGATGACCTTCGGTTCGCCAGAAGAGATTACCTTTGAAGGTGTGGCTGATTTTTTCACAAATATTCGTCGTGGAGTGAGACCTCAAGATCACGAGATTCAAACCCTCTATGACAATTATGTGCGAATTGGAGGGACACCTCTGCAAAAAATTACTCGTGAAGAGGTTGCCTTGGTAGAAGCTAGATTGGGAAATGAATACAGTGTCTATTTTGCCAATAAGTTTTCCAGCCCCTTTATTCCAGATGTAATCGGTCAGATGGAAGCAGATGGAATTGAGCAGTGTATTTGCTTGATCTTGGAACCCCATTATTCTTTTTACTCTGTCATGGGATACGAGAAATTTTTAGAAAGCAAACAAATTAAATTTTTAGTTATCAAGGACTGGTATCAAGAAGAGGCGCTCTTAAACTATTGGGCAGATGAAATTGCTAAGATTTTAAAAGAAGAAGTAAAGCAGGATAGCTTTAAAGTCATCTTTTCAGCCCACAGTGTGCCCATTTTTGCCTTGGATTTTGGTGACCCTTATATTGACCAAATTTTCGAAAATAGCAAGCTAGTCGCTGAAAAACTAGGCTTGAGTTCAGAGCAATATACTAATACTTGGCAGAGTGAAAGCGATATCGGTATTCCATGGATTAAGCCAGATGTTTTGGAGTATCTCAGAGAACAGACAGAACATCCAGACCATTATATTTTTGTTCCTATCAGCTTCATTAGCGAGCATATTGAAGTCTTGTTTGACAACGATGTGGAATGTTATGACTTGTGTCAAGAATTGGGTGTCAACTACCATCGTCCACCAATGCCAAATACGGATTCTCGCTTGATTGATGCCTTGGTCAATACAGTTAGAGACAATGAAAATCAAGAGTTTAAGGAATTTCTCCCAGAAGAAGAAACCTTTGATGAGTTAGTTCCTTCAGATGAGACGAAAAATATTTTGGCTGAATCTCAAGATTTACAAATGCCAGAATTTGTGAAAAAACTGATTGAGAAAAAAGGTCGGGAGAATGTCAAGATGCCTTATCTTATCAAGAAAATGCTAGAGAAAGCAGGCAAGTTGCCGAAAGAGTAAAGAAAAAGGATTTAGCTTTGCGCTAGATCCTTTTAAACGATTATTTTTTCTCAAGAAGCGCTTTGATTTCTTGAAGTACTTCCAACTCAGTTGGAGCAGCTGGAGTTTCCTCTTCAACAACTTCTTCTTTTTTAGTAAGGCTTTGAGCTTTTTCCATAGCTTTAATAACAAAGAAGAGAACAGTACCGACAACAAGGAAGTTGATAATAGCACTCAAGAATTTACCATATGTAACACCATTCCATGCAAGCTCAGCGATATTTTGTACTTTCGCAGCTTCCAAGGCTGGGTTCAATAGGAGTGGAGTGATGATATCATTAACAAATGAAGTAACGATAGCACCAAAAGCAGAGGCAATAATCACACCGACAGCAAGGTCAACAACATTACCACGAAGCAAAAATGCTTTAAGATCTTTTAACATTTTCATAATATCCTTTCAAAAATTTGGTCTTAATTATATCTAAAAAAAAAATAGAATGCAAGATATATGCTTGGAGGATTCAAATTATTACTTAAAAATATAGACTTTACTGATAATATAATTGATAATAATTATTAAAATTTGGGCTAGGAAGGTTTCAATTGTATTTATTCTATCTATATTTTGATTTACAAACTGACCGATAATGGAAGGAAATTCTGTTACAAATAGGTAGGTGAGTAGTAAATCTAGCAACAAGGTAGAAAGACGAGCTAAAAAAAATTTAATTAAACGAAGATACCAATTTTTTCTTACTTGCTTGAACACAATTGTATCATTTGTAATAAAAGCAAAAAGTATACCAATCATATTTGCCAAGGCAGTTGCAAGGAGTTCTTGATGGGTTAGTTGGTACAGGAGTAAGCGAGCGAATATAGAAACTAAGGTTGTAGAAACACCAAAGAAAAGATAAGAAAAAATTTCGTTGTCAAATAGGACTTTTATTTGTTTTTTCATAGCTTAAGTATAGCATAAAGATTTATATTGTGCTATACTGTTATGATTGATGAAATTAACCCTTGGTGCTTAGCTTCTTTCACCAAGCATATTATACGCGGTAAACCGCCAAAGGAGAAAACATGAAAAAATTAACTGTTCGTGATGTAACGGATATAGCTATTGTTGCAGCTATTTATATAGTTTTAACCATCACACCACCACTCAATGCTATTAGTTATGGTGCCTATCAGTTTCGTCTTTCTGAAATGATGAACTTTATGGCATTTTATAATCCTAAGTATATCATAGGTGTAACTATTGGTTGTATGATTGCAAACTTCTTTAGTTTTGGGCTTATAGATGTTTTTGTAGGTGGAGGTTCAACTTTAGTATTCCTTAGTCTAGGTGTATGGCTTTTTGCTAAATATAGCAAGGATTACCTATTTAATGGTTTGATTAGAAAAGATCATTTCTTATTTGCAATTCTCTTTTCACTATCAATGTTTACCATTGCTATTGAGTTGAATATTGTAGCTCAATTACCATTTTTCTTTACTTGGTTTACAACGGGAATTGGAGAATTTGCTTCATTAATCGTTGGGGCCATTATCATTGGGAAAATTGGCCGTCGAATTGACCTTACTAAATAGAATATTACAAGAGCCTGGGACAAAAGTCTAACCTTAAATTGAAAAAGCGAACAAAACGAGTTATCTGACACTCAGAATTCTGTTTTGTTCGCTTTTTTGTCTAAGCTATCGATTTTAAAATTTTATAATAAAGAATTCCTAAAATCAAAATCTTTTTGTCCCAGACTCTTTTTACGTTCAAAAACTTTGTATATATTGACAAGTGGGTCCAACTATAGTATACTTTTAGATAAGCTGATTTAGCTCAGTTGGCAGAGCGCATCCATGGTAAGGATGAGGTCGCCGGTTCAATCCCGGCAATTAGCATGATATAGACAGAAAAACCCTTGATTTACAAGGGTTTTTGTTATATCTGCCCCAAATCTTTTAAAGTTATCTTTATTTAACAGAAGATAAAATAAGAAAGCTCAATTTTACTGGCTTTTTTAGTACAATGCAATTAAAGAGAATATATTCATAAACAGACAGTTAGATCCTTCTATGTTATACTAGATATATGTTAGATTTAAAAGAATACGGTATCAAGATGTGGTCTGAGGATAGGATCTTTTCTTTCAGAGAAAAACTGCTCAACTGGTACGATGAGAATAAACGTGATTTACCTTGGAGACGAACTAGGAATCCATATCATATTTGGTTATCTGAGATCATGCTCCAGCAGACTAGAGTAGATACGGTCATTCCATATTATAAAAGATTTTTGGAATGGTTTCCTACTGTAGAAAGTTTGGCTGAAGCATCTGAAGAACGTTTATTGAAGGCTTGGGAAGGTTTGGGTTATTATTCTCGAGTACGCAATATGCAGGCTGCAGCTCAGCAAATTATGACTGACTTTGGTGGTCAATTTCCAAACACCTATGAAGGGATTTCCAGTTTAAAAGGGATTGGACCATACACTGCAGGAGCTATTTCTAGTATTGCTTTTAACTTGCCTGAACCAGCTGTAGATGGTAATGTTATGCGAGTTTTAGCACGTTTATTTGAAGTCGATCACGATATTGGCATTCCGAGTAATCGTAAAATTTTTCAAGCAATGATGGAAATCTTGATTGACCCAGAACGGCCGGGTGACTTTAATCAGGCTTTAATGGACTTGGGTTCTGATATTGAAGCACCAGTAAATCCACGTCCAGAAGAAAGTCCTGTCAAGGAATTTAGTGCAGCTTATCAAAATGGAACTATGGCTCATTACCCTATCAAAGCTCCTAAGAAAAAGCCCATTCCTATTTATCTCAATGCTTTAGTAGTACAAAATAAAGATGGAAAATTTTTACTTGAAAAAAATGAAAATGAGAAACTCTTGAAAGGCTTTTGGCATTTTCCTTTGATAGAAGTTGATGATTTTTCACAAGAAGAGGAAATGAATCTTTTTCATCAAGTTGCTGAAGAAAGTGTGAACTTTGGTCCCAGTCCAGAAGAGAGTTTCCAACAGGATTATGATTTAAAAGTTGATTGGCTAGATTATCAGTTTGACCAAATTAAGCATGTCTTTAGTCATCGTAAATGGCATGTAAAAATAATAGCAGGGCAAGTAAATGACTTCCATGAATTTAAAGATAGAGAAGTACGATGGATTTCTCCAAAAGAGTTTAGTCACTATCCTTTTGCTAAACCTCAACAAAAGATATGGCAGGTTTATGAAAGAACTTATTTAGACAATGGACGGTAATAGCAATTGTGTTTTCTTCTAATTTTTTTGTTATAATAGTAGAGAAAAGGTGAAAAAATGAAAAAAATATTAATTGTAGATGATGAAAAACCAATCTCAGATATTATCAAATTTAATATGACTAAGGAAGGTTACGAAGTTGTAACTGCTTTTAATGGTCGTGAAGCTTTAGAGAAATTTGAATCTGAGCAACCAGATGTTATTATTTTGGATTTGATGCTTCCAGAAATCGATGGATTAGAAGTTGCTAAAACCATTCGTAAGACTAGTAGTGTACCCATTATCATGCTTTCTGCAAAGGACAGTGAATTTGATAAGGTTATTGGCTTAGAGCTTGGTGCAGATGATTATGTAACAAAGCCCTTTTCAAATCGAGAGTTGCAGGCTCGTGTTAAGGCAGTTTTACGGCGTGCAGAACTTCTTACTGTAGATCATCATGATGTAGAAGAAAAGAAATCTCAGTCAATACTAATTGGGGATTTAGAGATTGTACCTGATGCATATGTTGCTAAGAAATACGGTGAAGAACTAGACTTAACACACCGTGAATTTGAGCTCTTATATCACTTAGCATCTCATATTGGTCAAGTTATTACTCGAGAGCACTTACTTGAGACTGTTTGGGGATATGATTATTTTGGAGATGTTCGTACAGTAGATGTAACCATTAGACGTTTACGTGAAAAAATTGAAGACACACCAAGCCGCCCTGAGTATATCTTAACACGTCGTGGGGTCGGCTATTATATGAGAAATAATGATTAAATTATTTAAAGAAATAGTTTTAACTAGAGATTTTATCTTTATCTTGATTTTGTTAGGTTTTATCTTGGTAGTAACCTTGCTATTACTGGAGAATCGTAGAGATAATATCCGATTGAAGCAGATTAATCAAAAGGTAAAGGATTTAATTGCAGGAGATTATTCTCGAGTATTGGATTTACAGGGAAGTTCTGAAATTACAAATATCACCAATAATCTCAATGATATGTCAGAAGTGATTCGACTGACTCAAGAAAATCTTGAACAAGAAACTAAGAGACTAAATAGTATTCTTTCTTACATGACTGACGGAGTCCTTGCAACCAATCGTCGTGGGAAAATAACCATGATAAACGATATGGCTAAGAAACAACTGGGAATACAAAAGGAAGATGCCCTAAACAAAAATATATTAGATTTGCTAAATATTGGTGAAGAATATGAGCTTCGAGATTTAATTACAAAAGTTCCTGAGCTAATGATTGATTCCCAAGATGATAATGGTGAATACTTAATACTTCGTGTTCGTTTTGCTTTGATTCGTCGTGAGTCTGGTTTTATATCAGGTTTGGTTGCCGTTTTACACGACACAACGGAGCAGGAAAAGGAAGAACGAGAGCGTAGACTCTTCGTTTCGAATGTTAGCCATGAGTTGCGAACTCCTTTAACAAGTGTTAAATCCTATCTGGAAGCCTTGGATGAAGGTGCTCTTGCTGAGCCTGTTGCACCTGATTTTATCAAAGTATCTCTAGATGAAACCAACCGTATGATGCGGATGGTAACAGACCTCTTGCATTTATCAAGAATTGATAATACCACTAGTCACTTAGATGTGGAGTTGATTAATTTCACCGCTTTTATAACCTTTATCCTTAACCGCTTTGATACCATCAAATCCCAGGATGACCAACAAAAATATGAACTAGTACGTGATTACCCTATTACATCAGTTTGGATTGAAATTGATACAGATAAGATGACACAGGTTATTGATAATATTCTTAATAATGCCATTAAGTATTCACCAGATGGTGGAAAAATCACTGTTAGTATGAAAACAACAGATGAACAGATGATTTTATCTATTTCGGATCAAGGACTGGGAATTCCTAAGCAGGATTTACCTCGTATATTTGATCGTTTTTATCGCGTGGATCGTGCGCGAAGCCGTGCCCAAGGTGGAACTGGTTTGGGTCTATCTATTGCTAAAGAAATCATTAAACAACATAAAGGCTTTATCTGGGCTAAGAGTGAGTACGGTAAGGGATCAACCTTCACCATTGTACTTCCTTATGATAAGTATGCAGTAAAAGAAGAAGTATGGGAGGATGAAGTAGAAGACTAGAATGAGTGAAATAGGCTTTAAATACAGTATTTTAGCATCAGGGTCCAGTGGAAATTCTTTTTATTTGGAAACACCGAAAAAGAAACTTTTAGTAGATGCAGGCTTGTCTGGGAAAAAAATCACTAGTCTCTTAGCTGAGATTAATCGAAAACCAGAAGACTTGGATGCCATTTTCATTACGCATGAGCATTCGGACCATATCCATGGAGTAGGTGTACTTGCTCGTAAGTACGGTATGGATCTCTATGCTAATGAAAAGACTTGGCAGGCCATGGAAAATAGCAAGTATCTTGGTAAGGTTGATTCTTCACAAAAGCATATCTTTGAAATGGGCAAAACCAAAACCTTTGGAGATATCGATATCGAGAGTTTTGGAGTTAGTCATGATGCTGTCGCACCGCAGTTTTACCGTTTTATGAAGGATGATAAGAGTTTTGTCCTTTTGACTGATACGGGCTATGTTAGTGATCGTATGGCAGGGATTGTGGAGAATGCAGATGCTTATCTTATCGAGTCTAACCATGATGTTGAAATTCTAAGAGCTGGTTCCTACGCTTGGAAATTGAAACAGAGAATCCTTTCAGATCTTGGACATCTATCAAACGAAGATGGGGCAGATGCTATGATTCGTACGTTAGGAAATCGTACTAAAAAGATTTATCTTGGACATTTGTCTAAGGAGAACAATATCAAGGAGTTAGCCCACATGACTATGGTCAATCAGTTGGCTCAAGCAGATTTGGGTGTAGGAGTAGATTTTAATGTCTATGATACATCACCAGATACCGCAACACCATTGACAGACATATAAGAGAGCACCTACGGGTGTTCTTTTTCTATTTGGTTCATTTCAGGACGGAAAATATGGTATAATAGGCCTTATGAAATATAAAACAAGTCTTGTTGCTGTTAACTACTGACTTCTTTTTAGCACGATTAACATGCTAAAATTTATACAAAGAAGCATATTAGAGAGAAATAATGCCAAAAGAAATTGATATTGAATACTACCACCAGCTTGCTCTTCAAAAACAAAAGGAGCATCGTAAAGTGTTAGCTAATTTAAAGAAAAAACCACCTAAGAATTTGGATAAAATAGCCCAGCAAATTCATGAAGAAGTCTTTGCTGAAATTGACTGTACTGCCTGTGCTAACTGTTGTAAGACCTTGGGACCTGACTTCAAAGAGGCGGATATCACACGGATCGCTAAGTATTTTAAGATGAAATTACCTGCTTTTGAAGCGGAATTCCTTCAGGTAGATGAGGATGGGGACAAGGTTTTTAAATCCATGCCTTGTCCATTTCTAGGAGGGGATAATCTCTGCTCCATCTATGATGTTCGTCCAAAGGCTTGTCGGGAATTTCCACACACAGACCGTAAAAAGATTCATCAAATCAATCATCTAACGATTAAGAATACCTTGACCTGTCCATCAGCCTATCTCTTTGTTGAGAAATTAAAGGATAAGTTGTAGAGAGACTCTTATCTTAAGGATTAGAAAAGGAGTTGAGTCATGCCTAGACCAAAAACAAAAGAGGAGCTAGTGCTGGCCTCTAAGGAAAACTATGAAAAGCTCAATCGTTTCATATCCCAACTAAGTGAAGATGAGCTACAGACTCCATTTGATTTTTCAAGAGACCAAAAGAAAAAGGAAGCTCACTGGAATAGAGATAAAAATCTACGGGATGTCCTGATTCATCTTTATGAATGGCAGCAGTTACTTTTGACTTGGGTCCATTCTAATCAAAAGGGTCATGAGAGATCTTTTCTCCCTGAACCTTATAATTGGAAAACTTATGGACAAATGAATGACGCTTTTTGGAAGAAGCACCAGAAAACGGCATTAGAAGAAGCGACTAGACTCCTAGAACAATCACATAAAGAGGTTTTAGAGTTGATAGAAGTTTTTAGCACTGACGAACTCTTTACCAAAGGTGTCTATAAGTGGACAGGAGGGACAAGTCTAGGTTCCTACTTTGTCAGTAGCACGTCAAGCCACTATGACTGGGCTCTGAAAAAACTCAAAGCTCATCAGAAAAATTGTAAGGGATAGATGGATTTCTTGAAATCGAAAGAATAAATTCTTTTATATATAATACTCAATGAAAATCAAAGAGCAAACTAGGAAACTAGCCGCAGGCTGCTCAAAGCACTGCTTTGAGGTTGTAGATGAAACTGACGAAGTCAGTAACATACATACGGCAAGGTGAAGCTGACGTGGTTTGAAGAGATTTTCGAAGAGTATAAGATAAGATTAAAAGGGCTATCAAATGATGTAGCCCTTTTGAGTTATACAAGCAAATTACCATGCAAAAGCTGTCGTTGGAGCATTGAGCGCATCTAACCATTGCTTATTCTTTACAGGGCAAAGAGTTACGGATATACCTGCCATATCCAGACTGGTCATAAATGTTCCTGATTTTATAAAGGTAATAGTGACTCCTTCAATTTCTAAGAGTTGAAGGAGATCATTGATAAATATGCCCATTTCTAGGTTGGTACTAGTACCTAGATTATTTACAAGCAATATGAATTGCTCTCCTTTTTTCCAGTGATAGTGCAATCTTAATTTACTTATAATTTCATTTGCAAGTATTTCTGACGATTGGAATGGGACGATACGATAACCTTCTTCGCCGTGTATCCCAATACCATAGGAAATATTTCCCTCTTCCAAGTTAAATAGTGGAAGAGTGGCTTGGGGGAGACTAGCCGATTTTGTTGCAAAGCCAATGGTTGCGATTTCTGGGGCAAGTTGATGACCTAGGTTGGTTAAATCTTCAATATTGGCTCCATTTTTTGCGGCACACCCCAGGATTTTATGAAGTAAAATGGTCCCTGCAAGTCCTCTCCCTCTAATTTGAAATTTATTGTGGGGTTCGATTGAAATATCATCGTGTGATAAACTATAGCCGACTTTAATTCCTTCTTGTCTAGCAGTGTTAATGGCCGAGCTAAACTCTTTGATGTCTGCTTCGAAATTTTTTACAATGATGAAGACACCTTGTCCATTATTTAAAAAACGAATGGACTCTAAGATTTCATTTCTTGTAGGTGGAGTAAATAATTGGCCGTAGATAGCAGCGGTAAGCATTCCTTCTCCCACATATCCGATATGAGCAGGTTCATGACCTGAACCTCCACCCGATAATATTGGAACCTGATGAGGGTTGCGATTCTTTTCATAAACTAATGGTAAAGTAGGGTGTTTTTCTAATTCAGGATGACTGTTAACAGTAGCTGAAATGTAACTTGAAATAATTTTCTCTTTATAATTTGAAATAAATGTCATTGTGGTCTCTTTCCAATAATCGTCATGATGAGATAGTCTGGTTGTGGAACTGGACTTTTTTTATTGACGTAAGCCTTCACGATTTCTGCTAGAGCATGTGAATGATAGTCTAACAAAAAACAAGTATAAGCAGATGAATCGATATCAATCTGACCGTATTCTCTTAAAATTTTTGATACAAGCAAGCGACAGTAACTTATAAAGTGGTCATAGAAGTTATTTTGCCCTTGAATATCAAAAAGTTGAATATAAAAATCACGCTCTTGTTCGAAATAAAGAAATAGTTCTTGTAATAATTTTTGGCCTGAAATGAAGTCCAAGTTATTGGTAATATACTCGGTTAAGTCAGTTTCAAATATCCAGTCTAGCAGTTCATATTTGTCAAGAAAGTGATTATAAAAGGTCTGTCTACGAATGCCAGCTGATTCCATGATATCTACAATAGAGATTTTATCAAATTCTCTAGTAGCTAATAGGTCTCTAAATGCCTTGGCAATCCGTTTTTTTGTAATAAGTGATGATGCCATAGGAAACCTTTCTTTTACTTACTTCATTTTACCAAAAAATTTTTTTAAACGGGTTTAAAAGGGGACAAATAATAGAATCTGTCCCTTATCAACCAGCAGCAAAAAATATATAATGAAAGCGAAAACAAAGGTAAATACTGAAAGGAGTTTCTCATGAAAAAAATTATAAATGAACCGACACAAGTTGTTGATGAAATGTTGCAGGGCTTGTCATTCATGCATGATGACTTGGTAGAACGGTTAGATGGTTTTGATGTCATCGTTAGAAAGGTAGAAAAGACAGGGAAAGTTGGGCTTATTTCAGGTGGAGGCTCAGGACATGAACCAAGTCATGCTGGATTTGTAGGAGATGGAATGTTGTCTGCTGCCATTTGTGGAGCAGTCTTCACTTCACCTACTCCGGATCAAATTTTAGAAGCCATTAAGGCAGCTGATGAAGGTGCTGGAGTTTTCATGGTTATCAAGAACTATTCTGGAGACATCATGAACTTTGAAATTGCACAAGAACTTGCTGAAATGGAAGGTATTGATGTAGCAAGTGTTGTGGTTGATGATGATATCGCTGTTGAAAATAGTCTCTATACCCAAGGCCGTCGAGGTGTTGCAGGTACTATTTTAGTCCATAAAATTTTGGGTGCTGCAGCTCGTTCTGGTAAATCATTAGCTGAAATCAAGGACTTGGCCGATAAACTTGTCTTAGAAATTAAAACAATTGGGCTGGCCTTGTCTGGAGCAACTGTTCCTGAAGTTGGGAAACCAGGTTTTGTTCTAGAAGATGATGAATTTGAATATGGAGTTGGTATTCACGGTGAGCCAGGGTATAAAAAAGAGAAAATGCAGCCTTCCTCACAATTGGCCTCAGAGTTGGTTGAAAAATTATCTGAAGGTTTCCAACTTAAAGCTGGTGAACGCTATGGGCTTCTCATTAATGGTTTAGGAAGCACTCCTCTTATGGAGCAATATGTATTTGCAAATGATGTGGCAAAATTACTCCATGAAAAAGGTGTTGAGTTGGTATTTAAGAAAATTGGAAACTATATGACTTCAATCGATATGGCTGGTTTGTCATTGACATTGATTCGATTGGCAGATGATGAGTGGTTGGATGCTTTAAATGCACCTGTTACAACACCAGCTTGGTAAAAGTCAAGGAGGAAATGTCGCATGAATGCTGAACAAGCACTTGAATGGATGAAGCTTTTTAATGAAAAAATTCAAGAACAGAAAGATTACCTTAGTGAGTTAGACACTCCTATAGGAGATGGAGACCACGGTGGAAATATGGCGCGTGGAATGGTTGCAGTTATGGAAAACTTAGAAGGAAAGCAATTTGAAACCAGCAGTGATGTTTTTAAACTTGTCTCAATGCAACTATTGAGTAAGGTAGGCGGTGCTTCTGGTCCTCTGTATGGCTCTGCTTTTATGGGCATGGCCAAGGCTGATTCTCATTCTAAATTAGAAGAAATTTTACAAAGTGGTCTGGATATGATTGTCAAACGTGGGAAAGCAGAAGTTGGAGAAAAGACAATGGTTGACGTTTGGACTCCTGTTATTGCTGCCTTGTCTGCTGGCCAATTGACTAAAGAGCTTATTGATCAGGTAGTGAATGCTACCAAAGATTTACTTGCAACTAAAGGAAGAGCATCTTATGTAGGAGAACGTTCTCTTGGACATATTGATCCTGGATCATTCTCATCAGGATTACTCTTTACTGCTCTTTTAGAAACTGGGGTGGTTTAATGGGAAGTATTGGTCTTGTTATCGTTTCACATTCCAAAAACATTGCAGAAGGTGTTGTTGAACTGATTAGTGAAGTAGCTAAAGATGTTCCGATTACTTATGTAGGAGGAACCGAAGATGGAGGAATTGGAACGAGTTTTGATCAAGTAGACAGGGTTGTTTCCGAAAATCCAGCAGATACTTTATTAGCTTTTTTTGACCTCGGTTCTGCTAAAATGAACTTAGAAATGGTGGCTGATTTCAGTGATAAAAGTATCATCATCAACAGGGTTCCAATTGTAGAAGGCGCCTATACTGCAGCAGCTCTTCTTCAGGCTGGGGCAGAACTGTCAGTTATTCAAACACAGTTGACGGAGCTTGAAATCAATAAATAAGGAATCTTCCTCTCATTCCGTCTATAGGTGAGTTATTGATTATCTCTACTATCAAATTTTAAGTAGATTATTACAAAATCAGAAAAGGATTGCTTGGGCAGTTCCTTTTTGTTTAAAAGGAGTAGAATCATAGTGTTTCTAAATTGTGAATCATTCAAAACTGATTGTGATGGAACTATTCTAGCTTTAGAATTGCTCAAAAATTAACATTTAAGGCTATCAATAGCTTAGAATAGCGCGAAAACATTTAGTTTATAGGAATTCTAGGTCTAGAATTACATATATATTTATGAAGATAGGGTGTTCGATAGATAGGATAGTTCTATTCTGAAAGATTTGGGCTGTCAATCTTCTAGAATAGTAGTCTGACAATGAATTTTGTTGAAAGATTCCTTGTTTTATGGTAGTCTAAAGTAAAAGAAAGCCCTACCATTATATTTGTATCTTTAATCTGACTTGGTTTGTGTCTAGAAGAGGGATAGATATTTTGGGTCTCCAAATAACAATTATATTTTCACTTGCAAAAAATGTATTTCAACTTTACCTAATGTAGAAGAAGGAAATATAATAAAACGCTTATAACTTGTTGGAAAGAGAATGGAACTAAAAATAGATTCCCTTTACATATTAGGAGTAGGTAGATGAGTAATCTAGAGTCAATTCGTAAAGTGCATATCATCGTGTGGGGTGCCTATCTATTTTTATCATTAAGGGCGCCGCTAATTAGCAGCACTGAGTATTTCTTGCTTATTTTTTTAGCGTTTCTCTATTCAATAGTATCGCTACCTATATACTCTGTGAAGAATAAAATAGTATCCATTTGTTTGGCTATAAACTCAATTCTGTTAATGAGTTTTCCAATTTTAATCAATAAATTTTTCCCAGGAAACCTTTCTACTTATATCGTATTAATCAGTATTTTTATACTGGAGTTCTTAATATTTAATAAAATTGGTAGAGATTTTGATACTAGATTAGCTAGCGAGTATAGGAAAATCAGTCAGTTTAAAAGTAAGATGTCTCATTCTCCTTGGATAAAATATTTAGAGATTTCTAGTTTTATATTAACTATATTTCCATTTATTCTTCATGGTACAGTTGCTAATCATGTACTGACTCTTATCTTTTTGATAAAAATTTGTGTAGATACTACGATAAAGGTTCTATTAAACAGAATTTTTAAGACAAGTAAGGTAATGAAAAGGAGGCTATTTTCTCTTTTTGTACTAGATTTGATGGTCTATTTATTTTTTGTCTATGTTTTAGTGATACAAAAAGACGAATATCTGTTTTCAATTCTACTAATTTTTTCTAATTTCTCACTTCCCTTTATCAGAGAAAAAGAGTATGAGTTATTTAAAAATAAGAAGTGAGATAAATATGGTTGCATCTTAGTTCTCTTTAAAATCAAATAGAGAAAGGATATCTTATCTAGGTAACAAAGTGCTTTAAACGCAGTCGACGATTACTTATTAGAGAACTATCTTAACCATGCCACGTTAAAGAGGAGAAATCTTATGAAACTCGTATCACCAAACAATTATGCTGCTATTGAGTAAGAAGAGATGAGGTGTCTTGATGGGGAATTATCTCTACATAAAGACGGGGAATATTACAGTAAACGTAGCCACTGCTTATTTTATGGGAATTAAATATGTTTAAACTAAGCGATAAAGTCAGAGTGGTCTTTGCTCTTTTAGGAGCAAGTTCCATATTGGTTAGTATGTATCTTATACCTTTTATTAAAACTGAGAATCAATTTTGGGAAATACTTTTATTTATATTAGGTGTATTGCTAATTGGAATTGCGTTACTAAATCCCCCAAAAAATTAAATTTTGGAAATAGTATTAGTGAGTAGGTAATCATTTCTTGATTGGATTTTTTAATGCTATTGATGAATGGGATGGAAAAAGTGACAATAAATTAAGAACAGGATGATAGTATTATAATGGTTGTTTTAATTTTGATGGTTGTGGTGTTTCTGTATTATGTAATTACAGAGTATTTTCAGAATAGTTATTTTGACTGTATACTATTTCTAACATTGCTGATTTCTCATTTGATATGGGATTACTATTTTTTACCCATTGAAGTCTTAGTAGCATTAAGTGGAGTAAATTTGTTGTCAAGATTTTTCAAAAAAAAAGAGAAGCCAATAGATTTGCTAGTGGATTATTAAGATGAAAGGTGGAATTGGGATATTTAAAATGAAACATTTTTTTGCAGGAATTGGTGAGATAAGATTTATTAGTTATCTATTGTCTCTATGTGTAGGACTAGCCCCTCTTTTTCATATCTATGTAATAGGCTCTGAAATGAGTTTTGTGAAAATAGTATTATCTATTTTGGGAGTCATATTTGCATGTATTTTAACTATTGCTCGAATTTATAGGAGATTTTTCTATAATTCACTAGAATAGTATGGGTTAGTTAATCCATTAGAACTATTATTCTTTGTGGTACTATACTACTTTTAAGTTTTTACATTGAACAACTGGCTGAAGTGAAAGTTGTTTATCTTAGAAAGGAAAACACCAAATTGTCCTACAAATTTCTACTTTTCGACCTTGACCACACTCTTCTTGATTTTGATGTTGCTGAGGATGTGGCTTTAACGCAACTCCTAAAAGAAGAAGGGGTTGCAGATATTCAGGTTTATAAAGATTATTACGTTCCCATGAACAAGGCTCTCTGGAAGGACTTGGAACAAAAGAAAATCAGTAAACAAGAGCTGGTTAACACGCGCTTTTCTCGTTTATTTGCTTATTTTGGACAGGAAAAAGACGGTAGTTTTCTAGCCCAGCGTTACCAATTTTACCTTGCCCAGCAGGGACAAACTTTTTCAGGCGCTCATGAACTCTTGGATAGCCTTATCGAGCGAGATTATGAGCTGTATGCTGCGACAAATGGAATAACTGCCATTCAGACAGGGCGTTTGACTCAATCTGGTCTAGCGCCTTATTTCAATCAAGTCTTTATCTCTGAACAGTTGCAAACACAAAAACCTGATGCTCTATTTTATGAAAAAATCGGTCAGCAGATTGCTGGCTTTAGCAAAGAAAAGACGCTGATGATTGGAGATTCTCTAACTGCCGACATTCAAGGTGGAAATAATGCTGGGATTGACACCATCTGGTACAACCCTCATAACCTCGAAAATCACACACAAGCCCAGCCAACCTACGAAGTCCATTCCTATCAAGACTTGTTGGATTGCTTGGAACTACTTTAAACATGTCAAAATAAAGTGTAGAGTGGTATTGAAATTATGGAAATTTAGATTACAAGGCTTTTTTTGAAAACGCTTTATATATATTTGACAGATTTTATTTATTCAGTTATAATTGTATATATATAAAAATATAAACAGAAAGAAGGAGATTGTCATGTGCAGTTGAGTTATTTATGAATATTAATTCCAATAGTTGTGGTTTATTTAGGAGAAAGAATATGAGTAAATTAACTAAAAAATTAAGTATTGGTGTCATTTTTTTGTCATTATGTGGTTTTAACGAATATGTATATGCTATGGAGGAATCTATAGATAAAAATGAAATGAGAGTTTGGGAAAAATCTGTTTTAGAAGATATAAATTCTGAAACTCCCATAGGTGACTGGAAAACAATGGATAGAGCTGCACATGGAGGATGGACCTGGAGAGATGGTGTTATTTGCATAAGTGATTCATATGCGATAACTCCTCTTTTTAATAATGGGCATGCTGGAATTGTAGCAGCTGACCCTTACTATTATGCAACGATTGAATCTAATCCAGGCACAGGGGTTCAAGTTGTATATGGGAATTGGACAAATCGTTTTAGCGGTAGTACTGTTTATCAAATAGGTGTTAAAAAAACAAGTATTCAAGATGATCAAAATGTTGCATATTGGGCTGCTAGACAAATCGGAAAACCTTACAACCATGAATTTTTCAATATTAATACTAGAAATAAATTTTATTGTTCTCAGTTAGTTTGGGCAGGATATAAAGATGTAACAGGAGTAGATATTGGTACTTGGGATTGGGGTTATGCTATCCATCCGTTTGAGCTACTTAAATCGAGTGAAACAGTATTGATATATAGGAATAAATGAGTATGAAATTGAAAAAAAGAATGATAGCTTTGGGCCTTTTGTTGATTGCAATAAGTGCTTGTTTCTACCTTATTTGTTTAAGTGCCTGTCAGTTAAATAAGGAAAATTCAGTAGATAATTTTAAAATGGCTATCTGGACTAGCGATAAAATAGCTGTATTTAATGATTATGATTTAAATGAGTTCAAGGTAAATATAGCTAGAAAAGAAAAATACATCTATTGGGCAGAAAGTTTTTCAGAAGCAGGGTCTTATTCAACTGCAAAAACAAAAGATACACTAAATCTGAAAAGATATGTATCTAGAATTAATAAGGAAAATTTAAGTGAAAAATTTAAAGTAGCAGAAGGGAATGATGCATATGCATCCATAACTGATGGAGATTATTTATATGCAACTGCTGTCTTTACAGATAGAATTGAATTTTATAAATATGATAATAATTTAGATGTTGTCACTAATGTTACCGTGAAAAATGATGATCAACTAAATGCCAGTCAACAGTTTGTTATTGTAGATAATTATTTATACTTACTTGTAAGCACACTGGATTTATCAACTCATGTTCCTAATACAGAAATTTGGAAAATGGATAAAGAATTCAACATCGTCGAAAAATATAATCTAGACGAACCATCTGCATATATGAGAATGGTTAATGTAGATGATGTCTTGTATATTGTGGAAGCACTTAGTGGGCGTAATTCTAATGGGGAATATCAGTCAGGAAATAAATTATTGGTTTTTGATTTAAAAAGTCAAAACAAGAATTATATCGATATTCCTGATAAGTATCCAACTAATATTCACTATGATTTAAAAAATAATCAATTGATTATAGAGAATGATGGTTTGAATAATGGCGAATTCTCCTTTACTACTGTCAATTTAGATAATTTAGAAAAAGATATTATTCATCTGGAAGGTTTTAGTACAGAAAATTACACTTCACCTTATTTTACATTTAAAGATAACTTCTATTATTTTTTATTCAATGATTCTCTTGTTAAATATAATATTGTTAATAAAAATCAAACGGTAATTAATCTAGAAAATTATAAGATAAAAGATGCACATTATTTAATTGTTAGATAGTTTATTGATGTTGAAAAGCATAATGATAGTATTTTAAAATTTATTGGCTATCTTTCTGATTCGTCGATTTGCTGTAGCGTGGCTTCTATAAGAGTTGATTATTATAAACAAAAAACAAGTGATGAGTTTAAGTCAAGCGTCAATAAGGTAATGAATAAACGCCTTCTATTATAAATTTTTTACAAAATTTCTCGAATGTTTGTAGATACTGTAAAAAGTGGTTTAGATAGCCACTTTTTGCTATAATAGAGGCAGTAAAAACGAAGGAGTTGGCTATGGAACACTCGTCTTGGCATGCTTTGATTAAGGCGCAATTACCTGAGGGTTATTTTGGGAAAATCAATCAGTTTATGAATCAGGTCTATTCTCAGGGGACTATTTATCCGCCAAAGGAAAAGGTTTTTCAGGCTCTCTTGACAACACCGCTTGAAGAAGTTAAGGTGGTGATTCTAGGGCAAGATCCCTATCACGGGCCAGGTCAAGCTCAGGGCTTGAGTTTTTCTGTTCCTGACTCTATCCCAGCTCCGCCGTCCTTGCAAAATATCTTGAAGGAATTGTCAGATGATCTTGGTGTTAAGAAATCCCATGATTTGACAGCTTGGGCTAAGCAAGGAGTCTTGCTTCTCAATGCTTGTTTGACGGTTCCTGTTGGACAGGCCAATGGTCATGCTGGTCAGATATGGGAGCCTTTTACGGATGCTGTGATTCAGGTGGTCAATCATCTAGATAGGCCAGTGGTCTTTGTACTCTGGGGATCCTATGCACGCAAGAAGAAGACCTTGGTTACCAATCCTCATCACTTGATTATCGAATCAGCCCATCCCAGTCCTTTGTCAGTCTATAGAGGATTTTGGGGTTCCAAGCCTTTTTCCAAGGCCAATGCATTCTTAAAAGAGACCGGACAAGAGCCAATCGATTGGCTTAGATAAGGAGAAAATATGCCTCAGTTAGCGACGATTTGCTACATTGATAACGGGAAAGAACTGCTCATGCTCCATCGTAATAAGAAGCCTAATGATGTTCATGCGGGTAAATGGATTGGTGTGGGTGGTAAGCTAGAGAGAGGAGAGACTCCTCAGGAATGCGCGGCGCGTGAAATCCTTGAAGAAACAGGGCTCAAAGCCAAACCAGTTCTAAAAGGTGTCATCACTTTTCCTGAATTTACACCAGATTTAGACTGGTACACCTATGTTTTTAAGGTGACGGAGTTTGAGGGGGATTTGATTGATTGCAATGAGGGAACGCTAGAATGGGTTCCCTATGACGAGGTTTTGAGTAAGCCGACTTGGGAAGGTGACCATACCTTTGTTGGGTGGCTTTTAGAAGATAAACCCTTCTTTTCAGCCAAGTTTGTTTATGATGGGGATAAATTGTTGGATACCCAAGTTGATTTCTATGAATAAAGGAGAAAGCAGATGCTACTAATCAAAAATGGTCGTGTTATGGATCCCAAGTCTGGTTTGGATCAAGTGTGTGATGTTCTAGTCCAAGATGGGAAAATTGTCAAAATTGCGCCCGAAATCAAAGAAGAAGGAGTAGACATCGTTGATGCTACAGGTCTTGTAGTTGCTCCTGGTTTGGTTGATATCCACGTTCATTTCCGTGAACCTGGTCAGACCCACAAGGAAGATATTCATACTGGTGCCCTAGCAGCCGCTGCAGGTGGCTTTACAACGGTTGTCATGATGGCTAATACTAGTCCAACCATTTCAGATGTAGAAACCTTGCAAGAAGTTCTCCAGTCAGCTGCCAAAGAGAAGATTCATGTTAAGACGGTTGCGACCATTACTAAAAATTTTAATGGGCAAGATTTGACTGACTTTAAAGAACTCTTAGAAGCTGGTGCAGTCGGTTTTTCTGATGACGGTATTCCGCTTGAAAGCAGTAAAGTTGTCAAGGAAGCCATGGAAGAAGCTAAAAAGCTTAATACCTTTATTAGCCTTCATGAAGAAGATCCAGGTTTGAATGGGATTCTTGGTTTTAACGAAAATATTGCTAAAGAACATTTCCATATCTGTGGTGCGACTGGGGTGGCTGAGTATGCTATGATGGCGCGTGATGTCATGATTGCCTATGCAACTAAGGCCCATGTTCACATCCAGCATTTGTCTAAGGAAGAAAGTGTTAAAGTAGTGGAGTTTGCTCAAGGATTGGGAGCGCAAGTAACAGCAGAAGTAGCGCCACAGCATTTTTCTAAGACCGAAGCACTCCTTTTGACACAAGGAAGCAATGCTAAGATGAATCCGCCGCTTCGTTTGGAATCAGACCGTCGTGCCGTTATAGAAGGTCTTAAATCAGGCGTTATCACAGTTATAGCGACTGACCACGCCCCTCACCATGCAGATGAGAAAAACGTTGAGGATATTACCAAAGCACCATCTGGTATGACTGGTTTGGAAACCTCTCTTTCTCTCGGATTGACCTATTTAGTCGAAGCGGGTGAGTTGAGCTTGATGGAATTACTTGAAAAGATGACATACAATCCAGCAAAACTATATAACTTTGAAGCAGGTTACTTGGCGGAGAATGGTCCAGCAGATATCACTATTTTTGATCCTAAAGCTGACCGTCTTGTGGACTCCCATTTTGCTTCTAAAGCATCCAATTCACCATTTATCGGTGAAAACTTAAAAGGGCAGGTCAAATATACCATCTGTAAAGGACAAATTGTCTATCAAAACTAGTTGGAACCCTGCTCTATAATGTTAAAGAATAGAGACTTTTTATGTATCCAACTCATCGTTTTAAAGAAAAGTTTATCTTATTTCTTAAGATATTCTTCCCTATCCTGATTTATCAATTTGCCAATTATTCCGCTTCCTTTGTAGATACCACTATGACTGGTCAATACAATACCATGGATTTGGCTGGTGTCTCTACAGCAACTAGTTTATGGAATCCTTTTTTCACATTTTTGACAGGTATCGTCTATGCTATGATTCCCATTATTGGACACAATTTAGGGAGAGGAAAAAAGGAAGAAGTTGCTTCTGATTTTTATCAGTTTATTTACATAGCTTTAGGACTTTCTATCTTCTTATTTGGATTGGTGATTTTCCTAGCACCACCAATTTTAAATCATATTGGCTTAGAACCAAAGGTAGCCGCAGTAGCTATATACTACTTACAGTTTTTAGCGATTGGTATTATTCCTCTCTTACTTTTTAGTGTTATCCGTTCCTTGTTGGATTCCTTAGGATTCACAAAACTTTCCATGTATCTGATGCTTTTGTTACTGCCTCTAAATAGTGGCTTTAACTATCTCTTGATTTATGGAGTTTTTGGCTTGCCTGAGTTAGGAGGAGCAGGAGCTGGTTTAGGAACATCTCTAGCTTATTGGTGCCTTCTAGCCATTTCAATTTTCATTTTGATAAAGAATAAGAAGCTGAAGGAATATCAATTTTCCAAAATCATTCCCCTTGATTTTGAAAGAATGAAGGAAGGTGTCAGACTTGGTTTGCCAATAGGAGGAACAGTTTTTGCTGAAGTAGCTGTTTTCTCTGTAGTTGGTTTGTTGATGGCTAAATTTTCATCGCTCATTATAGCCAGTCATCAATCTGCTATGAACTTTTCAACACTCATGTACGCCTTTCCTATGAGTATTTCTTCCGCCATGGCGATTGTTGTATCTTACGAACTTGGAGCTAAACGATTCCAAGATGCAAAAAAATTTATTCATATAGGAAGAAGTGTAGCTCTTGTTTTTGCAGCTTTTACCTTGTCCTTCCTCTATATTTTTAGAGATAATGTAGCTAGTTTATATGGAAATGATCTGAAATTTATAGAAACAACAGCAGTATTCTTAACTTACAGCCTGTTCTTTCAGTTAGCTGATACCTTTGCAGCTCCTCTTCAAGGTATTTTAAGAGGATATAAGGATACTGTGGTTCCTTTTTACTTGGGTTTAATTGGCTACTGGGGCATCTCTATTCCACTCGGCTTTATGCTAGACCAGCTAACCGATCTAGGCGCATACGGCTATTGGATTGGTTTGATCGTAAGTTTAGTGATAACAGGTCTATTATATGAATGGCGCCTACAAGTTGTGATGAAAAAAGTCAGTTCTTAAAATTAATAAAATCTATTTTAATAGAGAATGAATAAAAAAAATTCATAACAAAACGCATAATATCAAGTTTTTTCAAGACCTGGTATTATGCGTTTTATGATTTTAAAGACTAGTTACCCAGCTTTCTTTAGGAAATATTTACATAATATAATTTATGTAAAATTATAGGCTGTCTAAAGCATTTTTTTGCTCATCATTGACGATATGAGTATAGAGGTCAGTGACTTGAGTACTTGCGTGACCTAGCTGGTGACTGACTAATACTTGAGATTTGGTCGCATCATAGAGCCTAGTTGCTAGTGTATGTCGGAGTTTGTGGGGTGTGACACGTACTTTAAAGTTCTCAGAATACTTAGCGACCATTTTTTCAACACTAGAAGCATCAATTCGATTTGGAATTCCACGGTATAGAGTCAAAAAAAGGGCTGTATCTGTTTTTTCAGTCTGATAACGCTGACTTCTTATTGAGAGATAGTTTTCTAGATAAGGTTTAGCAAAGGCAGCAACGTTAACAGAGTCTCGTTTTCCACCTTTTCGAATGACATCAATGACCATCATCTTAAGATTCAGGTCTTTTAGATCTAGATTAACTGCTTCTGACAAGCGGACACCTGAAGCCAGTAGAAGGGCAATAATGGCCAAATCTCGTTCTTTATTTTTATTAAAAGATGAGAGTGCGCGATTTGACAACTCGTTAGGATACTCTTGGTCTATATAGGTAAGGAAACCTTCAGTTTCATCACCTAGAAAAAGTTTTTGCTTGATGTTTTCAGCTCTAGCGGCAAGGGTTTCTTTCTTTTTTTTAGTTGAAACTTTCTTCATTACATTACGATAAAAATAAGGCTCTCCTTGATCATTTTCAACTTCCTCGGTCAGATACTTGTAAAGACTAGAAAGTGCTGACAAAGTTCGATTGATGGTTGTTTGAGAGACGCCTTGCTTAGTTGTATTGGCATTTAGTAATGGACGTTCACGTAGATAGAGAATAAAGGATTCCATATCTTTTTTGGTTAGATTTTCCAACACGGATAAAGGAATATCAGACATTTTATCAGCTTTTGAAATATCAGACTCCAAAACCCAGTTAAAAAAACGGTCATATTCCTTAAGGTACTCGTACAAGGTCGTAAAACTGTAGGGCACAGCAAGCTTAGATTGGTAGTATTCCAGAACATACCAGGGCATGATTTGTTTTAGTTTGTCGATTCGTTCCAGTAAAATCTCACGTTTCATGATTTTCTCCATAAATAAGTCTACTAGTAGTATAGCATAGACCTATATATTTTTCAAGAAAATTATAGTTTTTCGGAAAGATGTTATAGAGATTTTTAGAAGTAATAAAAAAGACTTTGGATCTTAGAATAGCTAAAAATTTTTTAATGTGCATTTTAGTGAAAATGTATTTTACTAAACTTCAAAATACATCTAGCTACTAGATCAAAAAATGTACTTTATCTCACCTTAAAATAAAGTACATTTCAATTATAAAGTACATTTTTCAAAGAGTGTACATTAGGCCTTAAACTCAGTCGTATCAAGGGTTTAATCACTATCTAGGGAAAAGTACAAAAATTTCCAGTTTTTTTGGAGTTTCATTGTGAATCATTAGCTAGTGCTTTTTCTAGTTTCCAAATACTAAACCAGAATGAAATAGTTAACAGAATAAGGAAAATAAAAAAGAGATTATCAGTAACGATACTTCTGTTCATTCTACATAACTGAAGAGCTATATAAGGAGCTATGAGATACAAAATATATTGTATAATTGCTATTGTTTTCTTTTTCATGATTTTAATCTTACTGTAAAGATTTGATACAGTAAACTCCTTTCTAGCTTTATGCTTTATCATTCCTAACTTGATTATAGTCTTATTTTTACCAAAGTTCAATTATTTGTATGTGAAATATCTTATCTGTAAAAAATAACCGATCTCATTGCTGAGAACCGGTTTTCTAATATATTTAATTAAGAAGTTTATTTTTACATAACATAAATTATGTAAAAACTCCTACAATAACAAATCTTTGACTTTTCCAATTTCACTTTTTGGAATAACCAGATGAATCATATCACCGAGATACATTCTGGTTGAGCCGTTAACTGTTTGGCTCTTGCCGTTATGAACTTGGGTTGTGATGAGGACATTGTGTGGTAGGTTGAGTTCGTGTACTTGTTTTCCAGCGATTTTGTCTGATACAGGGATTTCAATGAGGGTGACTTCTCCTTCATCCGACGCTTCTTCTGGTAGCATTTTTTCGAGCATGGCTTCATATACGGGCGCACCTTTAAGTAAATCCATGATGATGTAGGCAACTAGTGTTACTAGTCCAAGGGGCATGAGGTTGCGAATATCTCCTACCATCTCAGTTACGAGTATCATAGCGGTTAAGGGGGCCTTAGATATTGCTCCAAAATAGCCACTCATTCCTAGAATGACAAAGATAGGAAACTGCTCTTGACTTACAAGCCCAAGATTGACACAAATAACACCAACTAGGGCACCAAGTAAGGAACCAAGCGCCAAAATTGGTAGGAAAATTCCTCCTGGAAGGCCACTTCCATAACTAATCATGCTCCAAACAAAGCGGATGATAAAGTATGCTAATAAGACTTGAAAACTAAAATTTTGACTAGTTAGAGACAGGACAAGTTGATTTCCACCACCAAGAATTTGGGGTAAGAAGATGCCGACTGGTATGATGAGAATGAAGGCTAGAATTGGATAATACGCTCTATCCAAACGGATTTTTTGACCAATCCAATCATAAACTCTGCCAACATTAAGTACAGCTTTTTCATAAAGAAAACCAGAAAGTCCTAGAAAAATTCCCATAAGGAGGTAAATCCAATACTGATCCAGGGTCATGAGAGGAATATTATCTGGCATATCCAGTACAGGTGTTAGGCCAAATATGAGTAGAGAAACAAAGTTTGCTACGAGACTGGCTGCTAGAGTGGAAACCCAGAAAAAGCGTGAGAAATGATGGTAGACTTCTTCTACTACAAATAGGAGTCCCGCAATGGGAGCATTAAAGGCAGCAGCTAGACCTGCAGCAGCTCCACTAGCGATTAAAGAGCGCTCTTCTACAGGGCTTGATTTGAGCCATTTTGCAATTCCTTTTCCACCAACTGCTCCTAATTGAATACTGGGACCTTCACGACCTAACATCAATCCGCTAGCAATTGCTACTGTACCAAGAAGATACTTTTTCCAAAGAACACTCCACCAGTTCAAAGACATAAGCCCTTTTAATTCAGCTTCAACTTGAGGGATTCCTGATCCCTTAATATCCTTTTCTGATGTAGTTAGTTTGGCACTAAGTAAGGAAATGATCAGATACAAAAATCCAATTATAAACAAATTAGGTATTAGGTTTGCTTGATCTCGATAAAGTCCTTGAATAAAGTGGAAACCTTTTTCGATTAAAAATCGAAATGATCCAACAATCATGCCGACAACAAGGCCGACCATAACTCCTCTTCCTACTTGGGCTAATATGGTACTGGATGCAAAGGCAAATTCTTTTTTAGAGCGGATTATTTCCGTCTGTTCTTCCATTGTTATTTCCTTAACCTAACTTTTTTGCTTTGATGAAACCAATGATTTTATGGGTTCAAAACTTAAACGATGAATAGCTGTAATTCCCTGTTTTTCAATACCTTCCAAATGCTTTGCTGTACCATAGCCAGCATTCGCCGAAAAGTCATAACCAGGAAATTGACTATCGTAATCCTTCATGAGTTCATCACGTGTAACCTTAGCGATGATTGAAGCCGCTGCGATAGAGAGGGAATTAGCATCTCCCTTGATGATAGATGTCTGAGAAATAGGTAAGTCTAGTTTCATGGCATCTATCAAAAGGTGTTGAGGTTGTAGACTTAACTGAGAAATAGCTTCTTTCATGGCTAGTTTGGTCGCTTCATAGATATTGACTTGGTCAATGACTTGATTGTCTATGATTCCGATTCCGATTGACAGGGCTTGGTCTTGAACAGCTTGGAAAACCTCCAGATGTTTCTTTTTAGGGATTTTTTTACTGTCGTTAAGGCCCTTAATTTTACAACCTTGAGGCAAAATAACGGCTGCGGCCACTACTGGACCAGCCAGAGGACCACGACCTACTTCATCAACACCTGCAATCAAGGTCAAACCTTGCTTATAAAGGTCTTTTTCATAAGTAAGCATATTTTCCAAGCGAAGATTCTCATCCAATTCAGCTTGAATGGCTTTTTTACGCTTGCTGATTTCCTTTTGAACTCCAGACCGAGTATCCTTTTCGAGTTCTAAAAAAACAGGACTATCTAACTCCTTGACTGTAGCAAGGAGTTCTTTAATTTCTTTAATCGTCGTCATTGAGGTCTTCCAATGTATCTAAGGTATAGTTACCAAGTTTACCATCGCGGACTTCCTTCACGAAGAGAGTGTAGAATCGGTCATAGTCATCACGGAAACCGAGGGCACGGGTCATATCCATAATAATAACAGGCGCTTCTTCTTCAAGATTCATTTGTTTGAAGCGTTCAGCCAGCTTTTCTGGATAATGTTCTTTGAAATAATTGAGACCAAAAATAGTCACTTCATCCATGGGAAGGAGCTGATCTTTAATAGCTCCTGTTAATGCCAACTTAAGAGCAACTGACTCATCTTCAAATTTAGGCCAAAGAATCCCAGGGGTATCCAATATTTCCAAATCTTTGTTGGTTTTGAGCCATTGTTGCCCTTTTGTGACCCCTGGCTTGTTTCCAACAACAGCAATTTTCTTACCAGCTAAACGGTTCATAAGAGTGGATTTACCAGCGTTTGGAATCCCGATAATCATGGTACGCAAGGTTTCAATCTGAATGCCACGTTCCTTTTGGCGAGTAATCTTATCTGCCATGAGTTTTTTAGCGGCCTCTGTCACGACTTTTACAGTAACTTGTTCTTTTGAATTTATAGCAAGAGTTTGAATGCCCTGAGATTCAAAATACTGGCGCCATTCCTTAGTCATAGCTGGATCAGCAAGGTCAGCCTTGTTTAAAATCAAGAGTTTTGGTTTATCGCCAACAATCTTGGTCAACATAGGATTTTGACTAGATAATGGTAGACGAGCATCAACCAAAATTGTCACAAAATCAACAAATTTTAAATTTTCCTGAACCTGTCGACGAGCCTTAGACATATGCCCAGGAAACCATTGAATAGTAGCCATTGAGTTTTTTTCCTTTCGTAGCAAGGGTTTAGAGCCCCTATTTTATTTTACTATTGTCTAAACACCAAGCGAACACCAAAACTACCATGCAATGGAAAAACCTCTTATTTGATTCTCACTTGATTTCACAATCTTTATATCAAACTGTGGGTGGTATTTGACAATATCTTTTTTGATTTTTAATAGTAAATTTGAAACAATATTTTTAGGTGAGTAACGTGGACTAAGATGTAACAAGTCTTTGAACTCATCAACACTTAATTCTACTTTATTGCTATTATCACTAGTTTCAATGAATTTTTCAATCATTCTGGAATATTTACAGGTATAACTTTTCAATTCTTCAAAATGGAAATTGTGATTTTCTACAAATTGATTTAAGGCATTTACAGTATTTTCTTGTGAACGATTTATATTATGTGTATAGCCCATTGTTGTCTCAAAGTTAGCATGTCCTACTCTAGTCATAATATCTTTCACTGCTATGTGCATCTCATTACTTTGAAGGTAACTAATATGCATATGCCTAAACGAATGGGGAGTAACATGTTTTACCCACTTAAAACCATAGTCACTTAAACAATTTGTCAATAATTTTCCTTCTATTCGTTTCAAAATTTGACGAAAAGTGCTTGATGTTATTGGAGAGCCGTATTCTGTTCTAAATACACTTTCAGAATGTGTAAAAGCAGGACAGGGATGTTTCTCCATATAAGTATCAAACTCTTTATTTCTCTGTATTGTCCTTTTAATAGCTTCGCTTGCAGCTTCAGGCAAAGCTACTTCTCTAATTGAATTGAGTGTTTTAGTTGTATCAAAATGAAATTGTTCAACTTTTAAACAATGATATTGAAGTGCCTTATCAATATGCAAGATTCCTTTTTCAAAATCAATATCTGATGGTAAAAATGCTGCTTCACTAATTCGAATACCTGTAAGCAACAATACTATAGCAAGATCATAATAGTTTGCATTTCTGCATTGGCGTAACACATCAAAAAATGCATGTAATTCATGGATTTCTAGAAATTTAGAATCATGTCTTTCTTTTGCTTTACGCCTTTTCTCTAGTGAAATATCTAGTTTTACCGCAGTCATTGGAGAAAACTTAATGACATTATATAACACACCATGATTAAAAATCTTATTACAAGTACTTTTTATATGAGTCATTGTTGAAGGCGATGCATCATACATTTCTAAATATTTATTGAGACTATTTTTCATCAGAAGTGGAGTAATCCTGTCTAACAAAAAATCATCTCCTATAATTTTCCCAAGACGCTTCATAACCAGTAGTTCTCTCTGAATTGTTTGTGGTTTAACAGAGACACACCAAGTCTGAAACCAATTTTCTTTTAACTCTCCAAATGTTGTAATCAGTTCAGGACTATACTGACTTTCAAATGAAGTAGTTAGTCTATCTATTTTATCAAGAACCTCTCTTTCAGCTTGTTTCCTCGCCCTACTAGTATTCTTAGTATAACTTACAGTTACTGATTTCCACTTTCCTGTTAGTGGATCTTTGTACTTTTCAACCACTTGATATAAGGGTTGCCCTTTTGAATTTGTTTTAGTTACATAATACATAATTTAATTCCTCTTAACTCTTAAAAAGAAATAAATCATTGTTGTATAGAATAAATAACTACCCTATATTATACCATGACTTCCTTATTTTGTCCGCTTTTGCTTCCATCTTAAGAAACTTTCAAATCCTTCTAGATTAATGAAAACAAGTTTATGGGTTGGGTTAATTACATACATGGAAAATGTTCTGTTTTCTCGCATTTCTTTAATCCATCTGTTCAATGTATATTGATTTAAACCATCCCATCTTTTTAGAATTCCCTTTTTATCAGCCCATTCTGCAATGGAATTTTCGACAGATATATATTTTATATTCATGTCATCATCCTTCCTAAAAAAATATTTTCTCCTCCATGGCATGACTGATGAAGTCATCATAAGAATTTCACTTACTGCTCTTTTACGGTGGCAGCCTGAACGGTCAGAAGTATCATTGTATATCATTTGTATCATGGCATATAAAGTATCGCTCTATTTTATTGATGGTTTTAATGTCGCTCTTATCATGGCGAGCCATTCAAAACTGCTCCACAAATGAGGAAAGTACCATTTTGGACTATTCAATTGTCAATGTGCTTTCTTAACCTACTACTTTTTAGAGTAATGGTCTTCTTTATTATCCACTCGACCTACAAGGTAGTCTAGACTCACCTTATAAAAATCTGCAAGTTTGATAAGGTCATTTATAGAGATTAGCCTGCTACCAGCTTCCATTTTAGAATAAGCTGATCTTGTACAATTCAAAACGATTTTCGCAATATATTCTTGTGTCAAATCATCATCTTCACGTAAATCTCTAATCCTTTTCAACATTTGTTGTCTCCTAAAACAAGTATAATATAGTTATTTTCTTATTATTAAATATGTGACAAATTGGCACATGAAACTATTCTATATATACTTTTTAGGAAACTGTTTACTCTAAATGTATCTCATTTTCCTCAATAGATTTCATATTTTGTTTTTTCTTATATTTCTTTATTGTTTTATTAAACATTTCAAATAAATTTATTGCTTCTCTATGTTGTTCCTTCAGTGTTTCAATCTTTCCTTTATATATGTATAAATCCTTCTCTATTGTATCTACTGAACTTTTACCTTGAATACTACTTTCTAAATTGCTAGAACTATTTGTCGTATCTTTCAACAATACTTCCTCTAAATTAGTTAAATCATCAATTTTATTTTGGAGTTGTTCAATCATATTCTCTAGATAAGATATTTGGGCAATGAAATCATTTGTTATATCTTCAAAATCATTCGGACTATTTTCCGCAGATATAAGAAAATCTAATTGTTCTATTTTTTCTTTAATTTTGCTAAGAGGTATTCTTCTATACATATGTTGCGGTTCATGCTGAAGCGTAAATTGCCTAATTAAAGTTTTACCTTTCATAAAGCGATTTTTTTCTGCTGAATCTTTATGATATACATAGTAAGAACTAGTTTCTCTGAGAAATACTTTAACTTTTTCTTCTTCCATATTGATTTGAATATTTGGTACAAAAATAAGTCCTTCTTGTCGGATACCAAACTGTACCTTAATGTAAATTCCATCGTCTACTACTGCTTCTATTTGATTAAGATTCAACTCTACTTCTAACTCATGAACATCATCCCTATTTCTCTTGAAATCTTGATAGGATTTCCATACCACCTCTTCTGTCGGCAACTCTTTTTCTTTAATTAGCTTTTCTTTATTGTAAAGTTCAATTAAATTATTATTATCTAAGACAAAAGTTTCATTTTTGTTATTAAAATAGTCTTGAAAATAACTAACACTATACTGATTCGTTTTTACCAATTCCTGCTCTGAAAGCTTAATCCCATCAAATTCAAATAGAACATGTTTTTCTTTCGGAATTATTTTTAATCCAAACAATTCTGCTCGTTGAATCAATTCATTCATATTCTTCATTTTCGGAAGTAGAAATTCTAAGATGTTTATAATTTCCCTTTGAACAAACTTTTTCTTAAAATAAGTTTCATTATAAGGTTGTTTTCTATTCAATTTATTATCACGTACGACTTGTTTCATATTTGAATCGGTCATAAAAAAAGTAACATGCTTGTGTCTAAAATCAATTTTTAAATGTAAAGCTTTTGCTTTTTTCATGAAATCTTCAAAATTTTTCGAGTTCTCAATTAGAAAATATACCCGTTGTTTTATTTCATATTTGTAATTGGTTTTTCGATAAACTTCATACTGACGATGCGAATAACGATTTTCTATAATCTTTGCACCTGCAATTTTTGAAAGACGATCTGAAACCATTCGTAGATTACGTTCTGACTTATAATTCCATAGAAACTTTTTATCAGAATTCTGATCAATTGAATTTAGAATGATGTGATTGTGGATATGACCTTTATCGACATGTGTTGCTACGATAAAACGAAATCTACCTCCTGTCAACTCTTTAACTGTATCATAACCAATCCGATTGATTTGTTCGGGAGTAAGATGATCATCTGGAGAAAAAGACTGAATAATATGATGAGAATGAATTTTTCGTTGATTTACTTCTTGCCTATCATGACGAAATTCATAAAGAGTATCATTACTTAAAAAATTATCATTGTACATCCTCACTAGTTCTTTATAACTAGGAAAATCTAAATAATTTCTCATACCAAAATCTGAAACTAGTGTTAGATTTTTTGTTTTACTTGGATTCAAAATATATTTGATTAGTTTACTACGATAATTTTTTCCATGAATCGCAAAGTGTTTAGTGATAACCATAAAATTTCCTCAATTTTTCAGATTGAATAAGAAAATCTTTCTCCACTTCTACTATTAACTCTTCTATACCTTTTCTCAACTCATTTAATTCAACTTCCGTTATTAAATTCGAATAATTTATGCTTCTGGCTATTTGATTAATATTATTTCCGATTCGTTTTAATTCAAAAATCAAATCTTGATAACTATTTGTATCAATGGTGATAAAATTCATACCAGGATCTAGTAGAGTTCGTCTAGCATATTCTGAGAATGATAAGCAGTGACTTTTTGAGATATTTTCATTCAATTTGACTAATTCTAGGTCAGATAAAAAGACTTTTTTTAAATTTGTTCTATATCGGTGCTCCACTCTACTACCTCATGTATTTGTTACGAAAATTTTCACTAAGAAGACTTGTTTTTTCTACTTCTTTAATCAATTCCTGAATACAAGTTAACAAAATAGAAACATGTTCTTGAGTAACCTGATGATTTGTTTTAGCAATTATGAATATTTCATAAACATCACGGCTAATTTGTTCCAACTTTTGTTTTTTCCAAATGTTGAACCATTTTTCCATCTGTTTTTGTCCATCAGACAATAGTAAGCTTTTACGGAGAAAATCAGAAAAATTATCCTCTCCTTTCTCTCTCATTAAATCTAGTATTTGTTTTTCTTCCGTTTCTGTTAAGCGAAATTGTTTCCGAATACTACGTATATCTCTTTTCATATGACTTTTCCTCCTTCATTGATACCTGTACTGACAATGTAAGCTTACAGACACTGTCAGTACATTTTTCAAAATAGCTTCAACGTTTTTGTAAGGCTTTGCGAGCTCAGATATTGTGTCCACAATATCCCAAAAATAATATCGCTTGCCATTTCAAACCTTACGGTTCAAAAACAAACGATATGACAATGTGGTGGCAAGCCCCCAAACCCCATTTTTTCTTAACAAGTAAAACATTAACAAAATAAATTTGAAAAAAATATCACAAAATATTAATTGAAATTTAAAAATATAATTTCTTAAAAAGAAAAAACAAGCACAATTAAAATTCTAGTAATTAGAAAACTTAAACTGTGTTTGTTTTTCATATTTAATGTTATCGATGAGCTAATTTAATAAAGATTTTTTCAATTTTCAAAATAATTTTTCAGAATATCAGGTTCAATCATTACTACTTCAATCTCTTCACTATTTTCGCAACATACTGCGGCACTATAATAATCTGAAATGTTTAATAATTTGAAAAAAGTTTTTTTCTCAGTTTCTAAATCACTAATAACATTTATTTGTTCATTATTGATATTGAATCCCAATTTTTCTACTGGATATTGAAGACCTATTCCTAAGTATTTTAAATAACTTTCTTTTAAAACCCAATAATTATAAAATAATTTAATTTTTTCTTCTGTTTTACAATTATCAAGTTCCTCTCTTTCCATTGTGTGGAGACAATTAATAACTGTATCCAAATTTAATGATATATTCTCCTCAATATCAACACCTATATTATTGGTTGAAATAGAACATATGACAATATCTCCTGAGTGTGATAAATTATATTTTAAATCAAAGTCATGGTCTATGTATGGTTTACCATATATATTAAAATGAATCTTACAATCCTTTAAATTGATACCATAATATGTTTTTAAAGCGTAATTCAAAAGCAATTCAGAAAAAATTGAACGTATTTTATCCTTTTCAAATTTAAAACAGTTTATTTTTTCTTTCCTATTTGGAGATAAAAAATCTATATATTTTTTTAAATTACTAAATCTTTCGTTTGAGATATCAGAATATATTACTTTCAATTTTTATTACTCCTTTTGAGTAATTTTTAAATTTTTATATGAAAAATACATACAAAGAATGATTAAAAGTATTACACATAGAACGTTAATATACCAGTAATCAATTAAACTACCATTTGCCATAAGCGATACTGCATTTTTACTTAGACTTCCTGGATTCAATATTTCTAGAAAAGTACCTTTAAAATTATTAAGAATTAAACATAATACTGGAATTGTAAAAATAACTAGCACAGCTTGTATCTGATTTTTAAAAATCGCACTTCCCATGATACCAAGACTTACTATAAACCAAAGCCAAATAGCATAAAAGATTGATGCTTTCAAAAATAGAGAAACTATAACCGATGAATAATACACCTCTGTATAATATAGACCTACAAATAATCCAATACACAAACTAACAATAAATAAAATATTATAAAAAATATACTTACTTAACAAATATTGTAAAGAAGTAACTGGCTTTGAAAACAGCAATTCAAGAACACCACTTTTTTTCTCGCTAATAATGCTTCCCATCGTTGTTACTGCTATAGTGAAAATGGCAAATTGATTTAACTGTCCAAAAATTCCAGAAAAAACTTCATTTCCAGAAGGAGTAATATAATCAGGATTGACCACAAGCATATCATTATTCTCAACTACTTTAGGGAGTATTTGCATGGTAAGTGGTTGCATAATCGCCGCTAAAATTAAAACAATCGGTATCCATAAAATTTTATATTCTTTTTTCGATTCTTTCCACTCTTTAGTTATCAGTAAAACTAAATTTTTCATATTTATCCTCCATTAGTTGCATAAAATAATCCTCTAAAGAAAAATTATTTACTTCAATTTTTGAAAAATTAACATTATAATCAATAAGTGATTTCAAAAAATCGAATTTCCAGCTATCAATTTCAGCATTAAATTTTATAATTATATTGTTTTGATTTAAAAAAACAGTATCAATCGTTTGCATATTTTTCAAGTAATTTATCCATTCAAAATCATTATCAATTAATCGAATGTTTAACTTAATGTAACTATTATTGGTCAACATATCTAATAAATAAAAGTCATCCAGCATAGTACCTTTTTTTACAACACAAAATCTATCACAAACTTCTTGGGCATCAGCTAAAATATGTGTTGAAAAAATAATAGTTGATTCTTTCTTTATATCATTAATGAGATTCAAAATTTCTCTACGACCAATTGGATCTAATGCAGAAACAGGCTCATCCAAAACAACAAACTTTGGTTTATGTATTATTGCTTGTGCAATTCCTAATCTTTGTCGCATTCCTCCAGAAAAACCACTTATTACTCTATCACAATCTTCCAATAGTCCAACTTTACTCAAGACTTCTTCTATACGTTCGTTAATCATAGAAATATCCATATTAAATAATTTGCAACTAAATTTTAGAAACTCCCTAGGTGTCATCCACTCGTAGTAATTTGGATATTGTGGTAAATAGCCAATAAATTCTTTTTGATTCTTAATTACTTCACCATCAAAAATTACATTTCCTGTTGTTGGAGATAATAGACCAGTTATCATTCTTAATAAAGTTGTCTTTCCTGCCCCATTAGGACCTATAAGCCCTATACAATCTCCTTTAAAAATTTTCAAAGAAAAATTTTTAATTGCCAGTTTATCATCAAATTTTTTCGATATATTATCAATACTAAGTAACTCTTTCTCCATCAGTTATCCTTTCTAAAATTTTTACCTACAGATAAATATAAAATTGGACCAAAAATTGTTACAGAAATAATTGCTAAAATCCATAAAAATTCAGACTTTCTTTTATAATTTCTAAATAAATCTATGCAACTAATGATGATCATTAAGAAGTGTAAAACAAAAATTGGAAACAGTATCATGAACAAATCTTTTGATACTCCCACTAAACTACTTATACTTTCTAACATACTTGCTCCTTTATTATCTTTTATGTTCTATAATCATTCTGACAACAATTTTTCAATGTCACGAACAGTATCACAATTATAAATATCTACTAATTCAATCTCTACACCTAGTTCATCTAAAGCCCAATTTTTTATCCTAACCATCTTTAATGAATCAATACCTAATGAAAAAATTGGGGTATCATATGGTACACTATCTACTCTTAAAATTTCTTTTAACATAATTATGACTGGAGTTTCTTCCTCTATAAATCCATCATTCAGTTGATGTAATGAATCAATCCTTTCAATAATAGATTCTTTTAAAAAGCTTATATCAATTTTACCATTTGATGTCAGTGGTACGTGTTTCATATTAAAAATATAATGAGGTAGCTCATATTTAGCTAATTGAGATTTCAAATTATTCCTAATAGCTTTTTCATTTAAATCATATTTAGAAAAATATACTAATACGATTTTGTCAATTTTTTCCTCGTCTTTAAAAGAAAATGTTACACATTCACTTTTAAAATTATTTCTAAATACTCTTGATATCTCATTAAAACTTACCCTGTATCCATTAACCTTAATTTGCGTTTCTTTTCGTCCCATAAATTTTATATATTTGGGATAAAAGAGTTTCCCTAAGTCCCCAGTAAGATATAAATATCCTAGCTCAGGATGTTGAATAAACACTTCATTAGTTCTATCATCATCAATATACCCTAAAGCAACTCCAGCCCCTCCAATAGCAATTTGACCTATAGTATGATCACTAACAATCTTATTATCATTGTCTAAAATATAAACTTGTTGATTTGACATTGGGTAACCATAAGGAATATAATCAGTGTCTTTTATATTATCGTTTGTTATTTCATATAAGATCGACCAAATAGAACATTCTGTTGCCCCACCTAAACTAAAGATTCGACATTCAGGAAGTGCCTTTTGTGTACATTCTACTAACTCTTTAGAAACATAATCACCACTCAATAAACAAACTCTCAAGTTCAAGTTGGAAGAATTTTTTAAATTACTTTGTAAATAAGAATTTAGAACACTTGGAACTGAATTCCACACTGAAATTTGCTCATTTGATAATATGTTTGTTATTTCTTTCGAATCCCTCTGATCTTTTACAATAAATAGAGTCCCTCCCACCATACTAGGAGCAAAAATGTCAAATACAGATAAATCAAATGAGTACGACGCTAAGCCAAGAAAGTAGTCCTCAGAAGTTAACTCCAATCTATTTTTTAAGTCTATCAATGTATTCCATACCTGATGATGTGTTTCAACTACACCTTTAGGCTTTCCTGTACTCCCTGATGTAAATATAATATACGCTATCCTGTCAGATGAACCTACTTTATCTCTGTAAGGGATTGTCGTACTATTCTTCCTAACTTCTTTTACAATATTTCCATCCAATAATATTCTAGCAGAAGATTTATCCAAAATATATTGCTTTCTATCTTCTGGATACTCTGGATCAATTGGAATATAGTAGTTGTTAGACATAAGAACAGCATAAATCTGTATAATTGTTTTAATCTCCCTATAACCTATAATAGCAATAGGTTGATTTTGAAATTTAAAGCTTTTAGATAATTTCAGTGATTCTTCATATAACTCACCATAACTAATTTTATCATCTAAAGTTTGAACTGCAATTTTATTTTTAAAATCTGATGCAGCTTTTCTTAAACTAGAATCCAAAAACATTTTATCAACTTCTAAAAAAGTATCATTATATAAATCATATCTCGTCATGCTAAAACTCCCTACTTTATTCGAGTAAAAACTTAATATTACTAAGGAAGTATACCTTACCTTAATCTACTAAATATCAAATAAGAGATAGCAATGTAAATACATTATCTATTTTAATTATATATATTTGTCTCTTCAATATAGTTTAAATAATATAATCTCTATATTCGATATAATTAAATTAATTTATTTCAGTAATTTTTAACATTCACCACCTTCTACTATAATCAGTTGCTTTTAATATATTTTTCATTTTTCAATGTCTTAATAAAGTAAACTACTAGTAACACTTCTACTATACTAAGAATAAAAAGATATGAAAAATTTGTAAAAATAACTAGAATACTTGTTACTCCAATTAATGTCATACTGATGAATGCCGTTATAATAGTTGATGCTCCTTGTTTTACTACTTCCATTTCATTATTCCACTTAAAATTTGGAAATTTAAAATTAATAAATAGTCCAAGACATGTTACAAAAATTAAATTGCTGATGAGTAAAGAAATTGCTTGTGAAAATTGAATTAAGTTTAAATTCATTTTTAAACAACTAATAGATGCAATAATTAAACCTGGTAGAAATAATAACAAATTCAAGATAAGTTTTATAAAACTTATTTCTAAAATTGAAATTGGCAGTGATTTCATTATCCAAATTTTTCTTCCTTCTATTGAAAAAGCACTTGTTGTTGTTGTTGTCAATATCAAACATGAAGTAAATATAATATAGTATACTTGGTCGACTGGGATAGTTAAATTATAAAGAACAACTTCTGGAATCAACTTTTCTCCATAAGTCATTGATATAATACCAACTACTACCAATAAAAACGGCATTAATATAGTATTGCTTACATAAGAAAACGATGACGTATAGACTTGAATTTCTCTCCTTAGCAATGAAGAGAATGTTGAAGCTACAGACAAATGATAACTGGAACTTAAATTATCTGATTGTTCTCTAATCATCACAACAATTTTTTCATAGTTACAGACTACTCCCAAAAGAAACAAAGAAGTCAAAACAAGAGTAAAAATAATCATTCCTACAATTATTAAATGATGTATTATACTTAAACTTCCTAAAATTGGAAATGAGAAAACGGTTGATACGACAATGCCTAATCTAGGTTTACTTATTCCTAATTTCAAGTAGCTCATTATAAGTGGTAAAATAAGCAATAAGAATGATAGTAACGAAGCGTTTAAGCTTGAATTAACTTTAAAAAAGCGCAAAAGAGTCTCAACTGTAAAAGTAAGTAACACGCTGGTTATGATAGCAAGTGCTGGGATACATAAAGATAACAGTAGAATGTATAACGTAGTATTTATTGCTGCCTGTTCAATAATAATTAATGATATCTGCGCTCCTAAAAATAATACAATTGAAAGAACAGAATATAGTAGGTATTGATAAACAATTATAGATATCTTTGCTTGCCATTTCTCCAAAGGTAATGAAAAAATATAATCATGATCTCTACTATAAAACAGATTTTTAACTCCTGATAAATTAGTCCAAATAGCTAGAATCCAAAACATCAAACCAATAACATAGGAATTAACATATTCACTCTCTCCCTCCGCAGACATTTGAAATGGTAAATAAACAAAGTAAGAAAAAAGGAGCAGAATTGCGACGCTATAGCCAATAAAAGTAATACGCGAGTGTGACTTTACAGTAGATGAGTCATCACTTAATTTTGAAATACCTAATTGATTCTTAAGACGAATACATAAAAATTTTAATAAATCATCAATCATTTTTATATGTCTCCCGTCTGAAAACTTCATTTAAAGATAATTCTTTGGTCACTGTAGCCATATTATTATTTATTTTTACAACACCATTGTCAATTAAAACAACATGATTACATAATTTTTCTGCAACCTCTAAAACATGGGTAGAATATATGATAATGCTCCCCTGCTGTGCCCTTCTTTTTAATTCTTCCACTAGAAAGTGAGTTGCATTCGGATCTAAACCAACAAATGGCTCATCTAATACGATCAACTTAGGATTATGTAGAAAGATAGAAATTAAAACAAGTCGTTGCTTCATTCCATGGGAATACGTGGAAATCAACTGACTTAATGCACTTTTCATTTCTAATTTCTCAACTAAATAATTTACTCGTCTTGTAAATTCAATACCTGATACTTTATAGATTGAAGCAATAAAATTTAAAAATTCATAACCTCTTAAATTATCATATAACTCGGGTGAATCTGCTGCATACCCCATAAGAGACTTAAAAAGCCGAGGTTTTTGAGTCAAACTAATATCATCTAATATAACTTCACCTTGATCAAAAGGATGAATACCAACAATTGATTTAATTGAAGTAGATTTTCCAGCACCATTAGAGCCAATAAAGGCGCAAATAGTTCCTTCCGATAAGAATAAATTTAAGTTAGTTATACCTTTCCCACTTTTTCCATAAATTTTTTTTAAATTTTTAATACTTAACATGTTCATTCCTTTCTTTCGATATTTTACAACCTCATCCCCAAAAGAACACTTAATCTTTTACTTTCTGACAATAACTTATTTATAAAAAAATGTCCCCCTTCAAATTGAAGTAATTTACAATTTCCACTAGTAAAATCTTTCCAATCAAGACAATTCTCAGTAAATATCGATTTATCTTCTTTACCAATCCAAATTTCTAAATTCGTCTCAAGTCTCTTAAACTCAAAATTATTTAAATACATATTTAAAAAATTCAAATCCTTATTTAAAATATCAGTATATATACTCATCAATTCAGTATTATTTAAGATTTCTTTGGAGGTGCCACCCATTTCTTTAAAATACTTAATAGAATCTTTAATAGAGTAATATTTGTATTCTTCGAACTTATTATTTAAATTAGGAGGATTTTGACCACTTAAAATTAATTTATTAGGCTTTGGTAATTTCCTTCGTTCAATTGAAGAGCAAATTTCATAAGCTATAAAAGCTCCCATACTATGACCGAATAAAATATACTCATTTGAAAAATCGATACACGAGACTACCTCGTTGATAATTTGATTCATATCATAAATACCTTCTGAAAGACGATGTCCTCTACCTGGGAGTTCATAATCTACCAAATGCAAATTATCTACTCTTTTAAATTTTATGTAATTTCCTAATGAACCTACTGCATGAGGAAATACTAGCAATTGAATTTCATTGTTCACGATAAGAGATTTTTTACATAGCATATAAACACCTCATCCTCAAGTTTTTTTCCAAATAAAATATCTTTTTGATAACCAATATCAGGAGAATTTTCAGAAACAATAGTAGCTTCTTCGGGCTCATAAAATACATTTTCTCTAAATAAAGGAGCAAGTACTTTGATGCTATTATTATCATCAGAAGTTTCTACTAGATTCAACCATTCTTCATAACTGATTTTTTGTAGGTTATCTTCTATTAAACTTTCTAGCAGAGCTATCGCTCTATCAAAAGTAATTATGTAATTTGAAAAATAATTATTAATCTGATTATTGCTCCCCCCTTTTTCAGTGTCATTTATTAATTTTTCTACGATTGCATTAACTGGAGTCAAATCAGTTTCATTTCCTAAAAATTCTTCTGGGTATGCTTTCAATTGAATAATTGATTGTATCAATCTCCAAAATAGATCATCTCTAGGTATTGATGAATTTCTAGTATTACCTGATATTCTTCCAAGTCTGGAAATAATTACGCTATCTCTAACTGTACGATACTGTCTAAGATACTTCTCGGACATAGCCTTTGTCTTCACATAACTAATTGGTGCCATATTAATATCCTCAACTAAATAGTGATCATGTCCAACTACTGATAAAGTTGAAAGGTAATTTATTTTCTTAATAACATTTGTCTGTGCAAACTTCATAACTTGATCAAGTCCACTAACATTAGTGTTGTATGAATCCTCAAATGAAGACATAAAATTAATATTTCCTGCTGCATGATAAACTATTGAAACTTCTGAACTCAAAAACTCATAGTCTTGATTTGATAATCCAAAATTTTCTTTAGTAATATCACCTGAATATACATGTAGTTTTTTAAAACAGATATCATCATTTGTGTTTGAAATATTATCTAAACATTCTTTCACTCTCTCTTCAGCACTCTTTGCTGTTCTTCTTGTAATACAATAAACATCATATCCCTTTTTCAAATTCTGATATACTAGTTCACTCCCTACTAAACCAGTTGCTCCCGTAATCAAGATAGATTTCTTTTTTTCCATTTTTAACGAACTCGTTCCAAGTTGTACTTCTGGGAGACTTAGTGAATGGTTATTGTCAACTTCAAAAGTAACTGGTTCATTGTCAATGATGAATTTTAAAGTTGGATTTTCAAAAAAACTTAATGTGTCAAGTTTAATATTATATTTTTCTTTCAGGAAGTATATTAATTTTGATAATTTTAAAGAATCCCCACCAATTTCAAAGAAGCTATCATTTAAATTAAATTTATTGTGACCTAAAACATTTGAATAAATGTCTATAATATTTTTTGTTGTTTTTGTCATTTTCAAATCTTCAATATCTGTTCTTTTCTTTTTAGCACCTAGTTGACAATTGATATGTTTCCCTAATACAATTTCATGACTCAAATTAGGCAAGTTAGTTACTTTCTTTTCTACATTATAGTACATCACGATATACTCAAGAAGAAGTTGTATCCATTTTCCTATAATATCAATGTCTTTTTCAGAAACAAGTTGACTATTATACGACAATTTATAAATTAAATTTTTATCTCCACCTGCACTCAAACTAAGAGGCAAACCTGATTGCTCATTAGCTCTAAAGTCTTTAATAAAGTTAGAATTCGCTTCGGGTTCTGGATAATTTTCATACACGAAAATAGTCTCAAATAATGTCTCCTTCTCATTCAAGCCGTATTGTCTTCTAAAACAACTTTGATCAACAAAATAAACTTGATTTAATTCATCTAATATTTTAGAATTTCGTTCTAAAAATACTAAAATAGACTCTGAATTATACACCTTAAAATAAACTGGATTAGTAGTTATAAATAAACCAACTTGGCTCTCAATGTTGTCAATAGGGCAATTTCTACCTGAGTTCACAGAACCAAAAATGACAGTATTGCTATTACTTAAACTACAAAGAATATATCCCCATAAAGAACCTAAAATATTAGCTACACTAATTTTATTATTTTTAGAAAAAGTAAGAATATTATCCGATAAATTTTTACTTATAGTAAAATGTTTATCAACATTATGGCTCATTTCGAGACTTGTCAATTCTTCATTAGAGAACACTCTTCCAATTCTATTTTGTACATCGGAATTTACTTGATAGATTTCAGTATCATTTTTATTAGATAACAACCACTTTATATAAGGTAAATTAGTTATAGAACTTTCATGTGGAAAATTAATCTCTGACCAAAGCTCTCGTAAAATAATCCCTATACTCCATCCATCTAAAATTAAATGATTAAACAACCACAGAATTCTGATATTGTCATTATCAATTTTAAAAATATATATGCCGTATAGTTTATTCTCATTTCTAGGGATATATTTTCCAGCCTCTTCTTGTATAATTCTATTTAAAAATTCCTCCTGTTTTTCTTTATTTAAACCATCAATCGAATAGTAGTTAAATTGCAATGGTATCTCTTTATTTTTAATGATTTGAACAAAATTAAGGCGGTCAGTATAATAAATGCTTGTTCTCAAAGCTTCATATTTATAATACACTTGTGTAAATCGATTAACAAATTTTTCAAGACTAAATTTTGAAATCCACGAAATATGATTAATATAGCTAGATGCTGATTTCACAGATGATAATGACATCTCTTGTTGCAATGGAAAAAGAGGGTAAATAGATTCTATATCATCTCCATACTGCAAATAAATTTCAGAAAATTCTTCAGCAGAAATAACATTATATTCTAATTTTTCAATCTCTTTTACAAATTTTGCAATTCCAGCAAACTTTTTAATAACTTTTAGTTCTTTATTTAATTCTTTCAAAATTAAATCAGTATTTTTCAGATTTAGAGTAGTGATACTAACCTTTGAATCATAGCAAATAATATTAATTGTTGCTGGCATTGCTTTTATGTTAGCTTGATTAATATCACTTGTCTCTCTCAAAATAAAATCATTTTGTACTTTTTTAGACATATCAGTGATATTTAAATAAAAATAAACTTCAGAATCTAAATAATCTTGTGAACTTTTTAATAGACTTACATAATTCTCTTCCCATTTTGAATCCTTAGAAATATGATGAAAATTAAATTCAGTCATCCAACCTATTGTTTGGCTGAAATCATAGTTTTTATTAACTTCATTAAATCTACTATTATTTTCTCTGACAACAGTTAGATCACTCTTTTCAATCCTAGATATAACTGTACAAAGTAAACTACTTACTAATAATCCAAAATTAGATTCACCTACTTTAGCAAATTCTTCATTTTCAAAAATATATTCTTTCACTCCTGTACTAGTATCCAGTAAATTATTCTTCGAACTAGGAAAATGAAATGTTGTATCTAATATATTTTGAATTACTTCCTCATCTGTTAAAATATCCGGATTTAAACGATAGTTAATATTATTATTTAAGACCTCTAATTCATTTTTTATAACTATCCAAGAATACGAATCAATAAACAAATGATGAACTGTCCAATAAATAAATGTCTTTCCATCTTCAACATAGTACGCAATCCTTGAAGTAGGCGCTTTATATATATTCAAACTACTCTGCAATTCTGACCATTGTTCCTCTAAAGTAAGTCTATCAGAGAATTTTTGGATAATCTCTTGTATCTTAAAATCCTCCTTATCAGAAATAACTATTTTATAATTTTCTTTGTTTTTTATAACCTTTCCTCTGAGCATAGGATGGTTATTATAAATTTGGTGTATTGTATTTAAAATTTGTAGCTCATCATCGCTTTGAATCACAAAATAATTTGACTGATTCCAATGATTAGAAACATTCATATCTAATTTAAAAAACCATTCCTGAATTGGTAATATAGGAAAATTATCTACAAATTGATAATCTTTTATATTATTAGATACCATCGAATTCTTATCGATCTTAAGAGCATTTTTAGAAATTAAATTGATAGTCTGATTTTTATAAATATCTGAAACAGATAAATCAAATCCTTTTTTACGAAGTTTAGATACAATTTGAATTGCTTTTATTGAATCTCCACCAATCTCATAAAAATTTGTATGGATATTGATCTGTTCTAAATTAAAAATTTCTTTCCAAACACAAAGTAAGTCTTTTTCAAAAATAGTGATATCTGTATCATTTTCTATCATACTATTTTTTATTCCCAAATTTGGTAATTTAGTCGTATCAATTTTTCCATTAACAGTAAGTTCAAATGAATCCACTACCATTATTCTATCTGGAACCATATAACTAGGTAATATATTAGATAATTTTTCTTTAAACTTATCTTCAAAAAACTCAACTCCTGAATGTAAAACCACATATAATACAATTAACTTTGTATTTCCTGCCTTCAGTTCAACTAAATTTGTGAAGGCATCTTTGATCTGTGACTCTTCTAAAGCTCGACCAGTTATTTCTGATAATTCAATTCGGTGACCTCTAATTTTTACTTGTCCATCATTCCTTCCATAAAAATTAAGCCTACCTTTACTATCAAAATATCCTAAATCTCCAGTTCTATAGATTTTTGACCCGTAGGGGGTTAGAAAACTTGGTGGGGAATACAGTTTATCAATATTGTCAGCATTATTCACATAAGAAACCATAACTGATGGTCCAATAATACAAATTTCTCCAACACTACCAGTTGGTAATATATTAAATAGTTTATCCATAACTAATACAATGGAATTTGAAGTTGGTATTCCGATGGTAGAATCAACTAATACGTCAGCATTACTTACCCCAACTGTTCCTTCTGTTGGTCCATACCCATTTACAACTCTTGTTGTTTGAGGGATAGTATTATTCTTTCTAAATTTATCTCCTCCATTTATTACCAATTTTAGATTTTCACATTTAGAAAAATCTAGAATACTGTATAGTGATGGTGTGATGATCATAGACTCTATTTTATTTTCATTTATAAAATTAGGTAAATTTTGATATTCATCAGAAAAGATATGGAGAGAGTTCCCCAAAGAAAGAGCACTCATCATTTCCATGATGCTTGCATCAAAAGAAATTGAAGTCAAAAATAAACTACGCCATTCCTTTTCAAAATACCAATCTCTTTTATAGGTAGATGCAAAATGTGCTAAATTACTTCTAGAAATTTGCACCCCTTTTGGTTTACCTGTAGTTCCTGAAGTGAAAAGTATATACGCTAAATCTCTCACATGATTATTACATGGATTTTTGATGAGAATTTCTGATGAAATATTATTATCGAATAAGCTATTTACTTCAATAACTTCTAATTCATCATCAAAATATTCATCAGAAGAAAGAATCAAATCTGGTTTTAATTCTGATACTACATCAACTAATCTATTTTTTGAGTGTTGACTATCTATTGGAACGTATACATAATTTTTAAGCAAACAAAGATAAAATATAACAACTTGTTGCCAAGAACGTACTCCAAAGAAGCAAATCTTCATCCCTTTATATGCACCTATTCTTTTCAGTTTTTTATCAAGCATAAGGATTAAATAATATACTTCTGCATAGGTTAATGATTTTTCTGAATCTACAATTGCGATATTATTATTTTTAGGTTTTAAGTGAGTTAAATACGTTCCCAATTCTTCTTTTCTAAAGATAAACTTAGGATTAAGTTCAGTTACTAAATCTGCACTCTCAACTTCAGAAAACAAAGGTATAGTTCCCATTGGTTTTTCTAAATTATCCAGTATTCTATTTGACCACTTATTAAATGTTAGTAATAAATTTTGAATTTGTTCCCTATTAAACATATTACTTGCATATTCAACTTGTACAAATGCCTGAGAAGGGAAGTTATATACAGTAAAAGTTAGCGGGAACTGAATATAGTCTCTATGCTTAGTAATGATATCCTTATCTAAAAAATCAACCTCTCTCCCACCCTCTTGATAATTAAATACTGCCTGTACAATGGAAGATAAACTTACTTTTGTATTCATTAATTGGCTTAACGATGAGAAACTAACAGAAGAATGATTTATCGTTTCTAAAACCTCTAGTCTATCCACCAGTAAATTATCTAAAAATGTTTTTTTACTATTTCTACTACTAATTATTGGGAGAAATGATAAAAACATTCCAAAAGAAGTATTGTATTCATCGGTACGTGTTGAAACAGGTGTACCAACAAAAATATTATTCCGATTAAAGTAGAGCATTAAGAATTGTGAATAAAGCGATAGTAAAACATTGTATTTAGATACCTTATATTCAACAGATAGCTTTTCGATTTTTTTAAAAAATTGAAAATCTAATGAGAGATTTTCAGCTTTGCCTAAATGCTCAAATTCCTCATCAACTTTATCAAATAGTGGAATAGGTTGTACACTATTTAGTTTGTCTTCCCAATAGCTAATATCTTCAGGTGAGTCTTCCTCGTATGAGCTCAAAAATTTAAAATAATCTTGTGTTTTATCCAAACTATCAACTGAACCAAAGATATTATCAAGTAGAATATCTATTGAATTTCCATCAGCTATTATATGATGAGCCACAATAATTAAATAGTAGCAGGTTGGAGTCTCAAGAATAGTGAAACGTAACAGTGGCTCTTTTTTATTTGATAAAATAAAATTATAGTTCAATTCTTTTTGTATTAAATCATTGATCTTATTTTCTGTTTCAAAGTCTATTTCTATATGATTAATCTTATATAATTTTTTTGAAGTAAGATTGTACCATCCTAGCTCACCATCTTCATCTTCACTTAAATAGGAATGAAAAATTGGATTAGATTTTATAAATAAATCAAATCGTTCTGAAAGTTCGTTCAGTGAGAACTTAGTCTTCTCATGTTTACTAACATAAGGAATGTTATAAATAGTTTTCTCTTCATTTTCCACTTGAAAATAATACATCGACTTTTGAATTTCAGTAGCTAAAGATAGGAAGTCATCTTGACTGTTCTCTGATATTATCAATTCATTATATTTTTTTTCACTTGCAATTTTCTTATGTGTATTAAACTCATATAAATCGATCATATTATTAATGGAACCAGCCTCAATAAATTCTTTCAATGAAATATCCTTAGAATATTCATCATTTAACAAATTATGCAACCTAACAGCAATCAAGGAATCTATTCCAATTTCAAATAAATCTGAGTCTAAATCAATATTTACAGTGTTCGAATATTTAGACAAAATTTCTAAAAATCTTTTTTTATTATCTGAGTAATCTGACTTGTTAGAAACTCGGATCTCATCACCAGCTTCCAATAATTTTTTCTTATCAACTTTGCCGTTTAACGTCAAAGGTATACTAGAAACATTTTTGATAAGACTTGGCGACATGTAATTTGGTAACTTATCTTGTATCACTTTTCTCAAAGTTTCGTCTGCCAATGTTCCTGTATAAAATGCAAGTAATTTTGTTATGCCTTCTGAGGTAATATCTATAACTGCTGCCTTTTCTACATTAGGTATTTGCTCTATTACATGCTCTATCTCTGACAGTTCAACTCTAAAACCTCTAATCTTTACTTGACGATCTTTTCTTTCTACAAAATGAAAGATTTCACCGTCAAACATTACAATATCACCAGTATTATAATATTTTCCAAAATCATTATAAGTAAAGGGGGTATCTAAAGAAATTTTGTGATAACCGTTTGTTACTCCAGTTCCACTGACCACTAATTCACCAGGAAAACCAATTGGTACAACATTCCCAAAATCATCAACTACTTTAGCTCCTGAATTATTTAATAATTTACCAATTGGAATTGGATTATCTGTATTAAAATCACTAGGAATTTCATAAACTGTAGTAAATGTCGTATTTTCAGTTGGACCATATCCATTATAAAATTGAGTTTCTTTACACTGCCTCATTGCATTTTTGATGTGCTTTGGAGAGATAATCTCTCCTCCAACAAAAATTGATCTTAATGGTTCAAATATAGATATATCCAAATCAGAAAATGTATTGAACAGGCCAGATGTGAGCCAAGCTGTTGTTATTTCGTTTTCTTCAATTCGCTTCTTCCAATTCGATAAATCTATAACGGGATCCGGTATAATTGTAACGCAGGCACCATTAAGAAGTGGGAACCAAATCTCAAAAATACTGGCATCAAAAGCCATTGAGGAAGCTTGTGCAAAATTGTCATTTTCTTTAATATGATAAAAGCCATTATCAAAGGAAAGTGACAATATATTTTCGAAGGTCATTTCAATCCCTTTAGGATTTCCTGTTGAACCAGAAGTATAAATCAATTGACAAAATGTTGAACTATTGTCAATTGTTATATTTTCTATCTCATCATTAAAATTGACTTCTAAACTAAAATAATTGATTATTTCATAATTACTACCTATATTTGGTAAGTCCTTTGGGTTAATATAACAATTTATAACATAATCAACTTCAGCATCGGATAATATATATTCTAATCTTTCTTTAGTATTTTTATCATCAAGGAAAGTATATGGAATCTGCAGATACTGTAGTGCTGCCATTAAAGATATACTATTAGCAGTTCTATTCCCTATAATCCCAACCGACTTACCACTTTTCAATTCTAGTTTGTGTAAATTAGCTACCAAAAGTTCTATCTTTTGGCACAAGTCCTCATAAGTTAGAACTTCTGTTTCATCATTGATTGCAATTTTTTTGGGTTTCTTACTTGCAATATTTTTAAATTGTTCATAAAAACTTTTTAAACTAGGAAGAACCGTCTGTGAAGAACTTACTTTGCTATATCTAATCTCCTTATTAAAATCTTTGACTACTATTGCCACATTTTGTTGTGTATCCATTTTAAGAACAATATTAATAAATCGCTGTATCGTCTTAAGAATTTCATTAGCCTGAATATGATTAATAATATCTAGAGAATACATCAATTTCATATCAAACGATTCTCCACTAGCTCCTACTGAGAATGTAATATCATCGCTTGACATTTCAATTCCAGATATTATTCTATATCTCTCATTCTGTTCTGAGGTCGGATAATTTTCATATACAAATGTAACATTTGTATTAGGAATAGATATTGGCGAACGAACTGATGATTGATACAAATTTGTTTCCTTAATTCTCAACTCCTTATCTTGTACACTCTTTAAAAATGTGGAAAATACATTGCTTTCATCAATTTCATAGTAACGTATTGAATTATCAATTAATAACCCAACTACTTTATCTAAGTTTGGAAAACTTCCTCCTGTTCTACCTGAATCAATAACATTAAAAGCAACTTGCTTTTGATTAGTATATAGACTGAGAAAAACAGCAAAAATAGTTTGAAAAAAGGTTGCTGTGGAAACAGAATTCTTTCGACAGTATTCTTCAACTTTTCTAGCGGAAATATCTGTATTAATATAAGTTTCATCAAAAGAATCATAACGCTTACCATTAGTTAGAGTCGGAAATTTGAAACCGTTGTATCCCTTTAAATATTTTTCCCAAAAAGATATATCTTTGTTCTGTAGATTAGAAAGTTTCCACAATACAAAATTACTATAAGAATTATCTCCTTCAATCAACACAGATTCCAAACCCTTTTTTGTTAACCTAATATAAGTTTTATCAACTTCCTCCAATACAAGTGAACTACTCCAACCATCAAGCAAAATGTGATGAAATGTCCAAATCAAAAAAGTTCCCTTTTCTGTTCTTGCAAGAGTAAATTTTGTCAACGGAAAATCATCTAACAATAGATTTCTTTTTTCTTCAGCCAATTTTTTTAGATTATTATATTTGATGTCCTTATCTTCCCAAACAAACTCACTTTGCTCAACTACAACTTGGACATCTTCTTCAAGTTTCCCAAATACAAATCTAGTTCTAAAGATTTCGTATTTATTTAAAATAAATTCCCAAGCTTTCTTATAACTAAAAATATCTTGATAATTAACTTCTAATATTATCTGACTAACATATAGTGGCGTTTCAGGATTTAATTGGCATTCATAAGCAATGCCTCTTTGTAAATTTAACATAGGAAAAGCTGCTTTTGTATTCATCATTTTTATCCTCCTATAATTTTTTTAAAATAAGTCTTCTAAACTAATTAAAGTCTCTTGAGATAACCCAAACCCTAGAATTCCATGTTCTTGCTCGAAATTATTTGAAATATTTTCTTTTATATTACTAACAACAGATTCAACTTTAATAGAATTTTGTTCATTAAACATTATAAGTAAATAATACTTATTTTCTATCTTGATGACATTTAAACCTATTTCATCAAAGAAATCGAACTCATTTATATCAAAGGTTTCTGCGATATTTTTCAGATTATCTTCAGTAGTTATATCTCCTAAATAATTGAATGAAATATTAGGAACTTGTAAACTAGAATTGATCATATGATAATCAAAACCAATTGATGACATTTGTTCAATTTTAAAACGATTGAACGATAATGTTTCTTTTAAAGTATGTTGATTTTTAATACAAATAGGATATACTGAAGTACACCATCCTACAAGTCTATCTAATTGAATGAAAGATGGATGATTATTCCTTCCATTACTTTCTTTTGAAATCCAAACTTCTTCCAAATCTAAAGTTTCAGCAAGACTTCTACTGAAAACGACTAACCAAAACAACTCCATACTAATATTTTGTTTATTTAAATATTTTATGATACTCTCTGAAATAAAGCAGTCATCTACTATTTTTATTTTCATAATAGAATTATCTGTCTGAGTATTGAAAGCATTGTTTAATTTCTTTTTGTCATCAATATATTCATTCCAAATCTCTTTAACTTCCTGACTAACTTCATATTGTTGTAGGTAATCACTCCATTGCCTAATATTCGTTTTTTTATCTAATAATTTAGGATTATCATCCTTACTTAACAATAGAAATAAATCTGATTTTAGTATTGACCAACTAATATTGTCGCAAATTAGGTGATGCATTACCCAAATTAACCTAAAATTTGTTTCACTATATTGAATTACACAGAGTTTATTTAATATACCTTTTTCTATATCAAGATTTCCATTTAAATCTTGCTTAATTTGATTACTCTCAATCTGTAATTGTTGAGAATTAACTCCAGATAAATTGATAAAAGAAAATTCTTTATTAGCTTCAATTAAATTATTTTCTCTAATTGTAGCTGACCATTTATTACCTTTTTTAGCAAATTTTATTCTAAGATTGTCATGTATTAAACGTAACTTATAAAAGTATTCTTTGAAGTCTTCTTCAGAATATTCACCCTCAATATCAAATACTTCTGATTGATTCCAAAAGTTTATATTATAGAATTTATGTTCAAAAAACCATTTCTGAATCGGTGTAAGACTTATTTTTCCAATAACCTCAGCCTGATCATATATTGTTTGAGAACTAAACTCATTTCCATAAATATCTCCAATTTTACTCGCTTTTAAAATATCTATAGAAGAGATATTATAGCCTTTTTTGCCCAATTCATTTGCAACTTGTATGCTCTTTATTGAATCGCCACCCTCAGAGAAAAAATTAGAATCCAAATTGATATTTTGATTATTTAGTGCTGTTCTAAAAACACTTAAAAAATCATTTTCTATCGGTGATAAACTTTTTAAACTTGATTCAGAAATACTGCGAGCTGAAGTCCCAAGTTTATCAATTTTATCTTTTAAAACCGCAATGTCTGGTTTACCATTTGTATTAATCGGAATATTTTCCAAATTAATGATTTTACGTGGCATCATATAACCTGGTAAAAACTCTTTCAGAGAGTTCAAAAGAGTTGTTATAGATTGTATTCCTGAATAAAATGCGTACAAGTTATCTTTATAAAAAATTGTAATCGCATTTTTTACTTTTAGTTTATCTATCAAAAGTTTTGAAACTTCATTTGGATCTACACGATTCCCTCTTATTTTTACTAAGTTATTTGTTCTGGAAACAAAGTGAAGATCATTATTATTATCAAAATATCCAATATCTCCGGTAGGATAGTATATAAACTTCTTATTATTATAATTAACTGTCTTAAATGTTGAAGAATTATCAATATTTAAGTATCCTTGGAATACTGCTTCTCCAAGGATACAAATCTCCCCATTGACTCCTTTGGGAACTATTTGGCCAAAGCTATTAATCAATATTACTTTTGAATTATCCAGAACTTGCCCTATATTATTCATTTCAGTATCTTTATTAATAAACTTTATCGTTGTCATAATTGTTGACTCACTCGGTCCATATGCATTAATTAACTTTGCTGCTGATGGAAGTGTCTCGTTTTCTTTGTAATTCGAACCTCCTACAACTACACATTTCAAAGTATGGCAGTCAGAAAAATCTAACAAAGTATATAAGTCTGGTGTTAATAAAAAGTGAGTTATATTGCTTTCTTGAATGAATTGAGGAAATTTATCTAGTCCTTTATTTTTATCAAATATTATTAATTTTGCTCCTCTAGAATACGCAAGGGTCATTTCAAAAATACTTGCATCAAATGAAAAACTAGATACTTGTGCAACTCTGTCCTCGTTACAAATATCAAAATATTTTTCATATATCGAAACTAAACTAAACAAGTTGCTATAGGAAATAGGGACTCCTTTTGGTTTACCTGTTGAACCAGATGTGAAAATAATATATGAAGTATCAGGTAAGTATTCACTTCCAGTAATTGTTATATCAGCTATTGATTTTTTTAAAACATCTTCAAAATCTGCTACACTTTTAATGAAGAAAGTTCTATTAAAGTTTAAGCCATTAATATCTGTAAATAAAAACAAAGGATTCGATTCATTTAATATTTCAATTATTTTCTGTTTAGGATAAGCGGAATCAATAGGAATATAACAGCATTGATTATCCTGAATACAGAAAAATAACAATGCATTCAAAATCTTGTTGCTGTTACATACAGCTATTTTAGCTCCTTTTGATATATTATTTTGAGATAAGAATGTTTTGAAAGAATCCGAGAATCTTCTTAATTTTTCTGAATCTAATTTTTTATCACCATAGAATATTTCTACATGTTCCTTATCTATATACGATAGTTTTGAATCATATATATTATGGTTTGAATCAATGTCATTACGTTCTAGTAACATTTTATGGAAATTTTTTGAAGATATTGGTAAGTCAGCTATAAATCTATTTGTATCTTCAAAAAATACATCAATAAAATTTTTAAATGATTCTTGAAATTCACTAGCAATTAAATCATCTAAAAAATCGCAATCATAATTCAATTCTAAATAAGTTTTATTATCAGATTGAACAAAACTTAAAAGTAGTGGATATTCTGTTTCATTTGAATAATCCATCACTAAGTTCTCCAAATCAGTGTTAACTATTTTTTTCATATCAAATACAATAGAAAAGAAATTATCTACCTTCTCCATTGATGTATTCTTCTTTAGATGATTAGATACACTTAATGTAGGATAATCACAATAGTTGATTATTTTTGCTAAAATATCTTGTATCGCTATGCAGGCCTCGTTCACCGTCATATTGGGAGTTAGTTGCAATATGACTGGAAGTACATTGGCCATAAAGTTTATAGTATTATTATCATTCAGTGTTTTGCGTGTATTTATAGGTGTGGCAACTAGTAAATTTTGTTTATCAAAAAAGCAACTAGTAAACACTTTTACTGAAGATAATGCTAAACAAAATTCTGTAGTCCCAAATTTCTTTGCATATTTTTTTAAATCACCTCCTGTTAAATTAAGTTCTACTCTTATTTTTTCCCTCTTCCGAATATGTGTAATACTATTCGGTTCCAAAAGGTCTATCGGTTTTTCTAAATATTTTTTCCAAAACCTATTAGATGACTCGGATTCATTATTATTTTCTAACAGTTCTTCGTATTCTGTTCCTCTTTTTCCAAGAATTTGTCCACTTAATAATGTCTTGAGTTCTTTCTCAAAAAGCTGTACAGAGAAGCCATCAAAGATAATATGATGAAATTTACAAGCTAAAATTTTACGTTCTGGAAAACAATATAATTTAAAAATTGACAATTTATTATCTATACTCACTGAACTGCTTTTCAAAAATTTTAATAATATTTCTTCTGAATTAACATCAAGATATTCTGCTTTAAGATCTATTTCTTGAACTTTTGATATGGATTGTTTAGGATGATCTGAACCGAAGATTTTAACTCTTAAAGCGGCATTGTATTCTATTAGAGTTCTAAGTGATTTTTCAATCTCAAATTCTGTATACTCTTTAGATAACTCTATTAAACAAGGGATTTCATATTCTGTATTTTCCCCAAATAATTTAATTCGATTCCAAATTCCCTTTTGCAAAGGAGTTAGATTATATACTTTCTCCATCAATATATTCCTCCACCTTCTCTATAAAATCCTCAATACTATTACTTTCAAAAAGAGTAGTTATCTTCATACTAATATTTAATGAATCGTTAATACTTCTAATGAATTGAATTGCAAGAATTGATGTTCCCCCTAATTCAAAAAAGTTACACTTAATATTGAAATTATCATCAATTCCTACAATATCAATTAATAGTTTTTTTATCGTATTTTTGATTTCGCTATCCTCTTCATCTTTCATTTCTGAAAAAGTGATTATATTCTTCTCAAGTGATGATATCAATGATTTGAAGTCAGTTTTACCACTTGATAATAATGGAAACTTAGTAAACTTCTTAATATATTGAGGAAGCATATAATCAGGAAGCTTTTTCGATACTATTTCATGTACCCTACTTTCATTCACATTTCCTATATATGCTAGATACAGTTTCGTCTTATTTTCATCAACTAAAACTTGGCATAACTGTATTCCTTCAATAGAATTTACTACTTTTTCGATTTCTTCAAGTTCAATTCGAAAACCTCTGATTTTAACCTGTCTATCATTTCTTCCAAGAAAAACGATATTTCCTGATTTTTCAATAAAACAAATATCTCCAGTTCGGTATTTTGAACGATTCTCTGAAAAATCAAATACTTTATCATTTAATAATTCTTGGGTGTAACCTCTTGAAACTTGTGGTCCCTCTATAACAAGCTCACCTGGAACATTATAAGGCAATTTATATCCTTCCTTAGATTCCACATAATAATTCATATTATCAAAACCTTTTCCTATTGGATAATAATCATATTGATTTCTATTTTTCTCATCTATAGAAAAAGTAGAGGCAACAATAGAAACCTCAGTAGGTCCATACTCATTATAAATCTTTATTTTATCTGGTATACCTTCTAAGTCACCTTTACGTAATTTTTCACCTCCAACTATAATTTTCTCTAAAAAAGTATTTTTGGATAAGTTAGATACCCTAAGTAATGATGGTGTCATTGTTAATACTGTAATTTTTTCTTCTTGTAATACTTCTTCCAGTTCTTCCCCATAAAACCTTTGCTGAGGAATGTAAATTGACGCTCCAACAACAATAGGGTATAAAATATCCATAATTGAAGGATCAAAAATCATTGACATATTTTGATAAACTATATCATCTTTATTTAAAATATTCTTAGTTTTTAGATTTTCAATTGTACTTAGAATGTTCTCTTTACTTACTTTTACTCCTTTTGGGGAACCTGTAGTTCCAGACGTATAGATAATATAGGCAAGATCGTTGCAATCTACAAGATTAGATTTACCATCCAATCTTTGAAACTCACCTGCATCAGTAAACATACAGTTAATACTTGAATCTTCGATTATAAACTGTATTCGCTCATCACTCATACTATCATCTAAAGGAATATAGGTTGCTCCTGAAATAAAGCAAGCAATTGCTAATAGAGTCTGCACATATCTGTCATTACTTAAAATCCCTACAACATCCGAATCTTTAATCTTGGTCCTTTCAATGATATTTTCAATTTTTAAAAAGACCTCTTTATATGACAGTTCATTTTCAAATCTTTTTATAAAAATTCTTGATTCATACTTCTTAAAGTTATTTATTAGTTCATACGAAAAATTATCTTTAAATTCAAAGATAGTATCTCTTTTTTTAGGATAAAGATTATTATTTTTTATTAGAACAGCTTTCAAAGCATTGAGAGAATCAAAATTATTTTCAAGTAATAATTTCACAATATTATCAAATAAATCACTTATTACCTTTATTGCATCTTCACTAAGTGTCTCACCTTTATAATGCAACTCATAATTAATTTGAGAAATATTTTCAGTTACTGAGAGTGCTAATGGAAAATCCACTCTTTCCTTACCTTTGAATTTATCAAATGAAAAGAACTCGTCTTTATCACTAATAGGATAATTTTCAAATACATATCCAAATTGTATGTCTACATTGAAACCATTTTGAAGAGCTAAATCATTCCACGATATTAAGTCGCTATCTTGCATTTGAGATGACTGAGTTTGAATATCTTTAAAAAGCGTGTTTATATTAGTGTAATATTCAATATTTTTAATTCTACATGGTAATGTAGTGACAAACATTCCTATAGAATTTAAAATATTTATAGGAAATGTGGAGCGACCAGATAAACTTACTCCTAATAAGATATCTTCACGACCAAATGTAAAAGATAATACTAGAACCCAAATACTTAAAAAGAATTCATTCAAAGTTATTTGGTGTCTTTTTAAAAACAACTTAAGCTTATTACTATTTTCAAAACAACCTAGATATTGGTATTGACCAGTAGTTTCTTCATTTTTCTCATAAAATTCAACAGGATTATAGTCTTCAAAAACTTTTCTATATATTGAAGTATTTAAAGTTTTTTTCCTATTTTCAATATATCTATATGTAGAGTTTAAACTATCTAGTTTATTATTATTGTTATCATCTGAGTTCGAATCACTATAAAATCTTGATAATTTTTTAAATAAGATTGGCATACTCCAACCATCTAAAATAATGTGATGATGCTCGAAAACAAGGTAATACCCAATACCTAATTTAACTATTGTAACTCTAAATAGTGGTCCATTATTCAAATCAAATCCCTTACTTCTGTTATCATTTAAGTAAGTTTCTAATTTTAATTTAGATTCCTCTTTCGAATAAACTGACCAATCTAAAGCTTTTATATAGCTATTAGTAAAGAATTCTTCTGGTTTCATTATAAGTTGAATAGCATTGGTTCCACTAAATTCAAAAACGCTTCTTAAAGTATCTGTGCTTCTAATCAGTTTATTAATTGAATTTTGAAATTTAGAAAAGTCAAATTCTTTAAAATAACCACTCCATTGAATCACATAAGCACCAGTATTCACTTCTGAAACATCCTTCAGCAATAAACTACTTTGCAAAGAGGTTACTGGTAAATATCGTGAATGACTTCCCTTAATGAAATTTTTCATTAAATTTATAAAGGATTCCAAAGTATTTTTAATCCCAGTTTCATTTACTAAATTCCTAGCATATGAAACTCGTAACTGCAACTTTCCATCCACAATAATTGGAACAAATAACACCAAATCTGTAGAAAATAAGTTTAAATCAAAATCGTCTTTTCGAAACATTGAACATATTTCAAAATTTTTATAACTATTTGAATAAAATTCTCCCATAAAATTGAATGAAAAATCAGAATCAAAATTTAAGTCATTTTCTAATTGAAAGTCAAATCCTTTATTTGGAACGCTTCCTAATCTATTATGAATATCTATAATGCTATCTTTTAAATTATCTTTAGTTCTACTTTGAAATGGATAAACAGCAGTAAACCATCCTAAACTATCGTTAAATTGCTCTGCTTTCCAAGGTCTACCATGACCTTCAATTTTGACTAAGAATTTTTGTGAGATAAAATTTTTATAAAAAGCATTTGAAACTATAGACAGTAAACAACTTTCCATATCTGCAAAATAGCTTTCATTTACTATCTCTTTAAAACGTTCTGTTTCTCTTGAAGAAAATTCTATTACTTCATAATCGAAAGTTGAAAAACGAACATTATTTTTCTGAGGGTATAATTCAAATTTTTTCCAATACTCAGAAACATCTTCCGAAACCTTATAATCTTCAATATATCTAATCCATTCAGAAAAATTTGGAGCTATAATTTTTCCTCTATTTTCTTCTATGGATATTAACCTTCTAGAGAAATTATCAAGAAAAACTCTCCAGGAAACACCATCTATAATTAAATGATGAATGACAAAGAATAAATAATCCCTTCCATTGAAGTTAATTAAACAAAAATTGTATAGTTTTTCATGTATATCTAAACTCCCTTGAAGAGTCGCTAATAATTTTTCAAACTCACTATAATTTTCAACACTGTAAGTCTCAATAAAGTACTTATAAGTATCTTTCATAGTTTGATACCACTTGTTGTTTTTTGTTGAGAAATATGTATTAAAAATCGGAAATACATCGATAATTTCTCGCAGTCCCCTTAGAATCTCATCGTTCTCAATGTAAGGGGTTAATTTTATAAGAAAAGTCTGATTAAAATGATTTAAAGATTTATTTTCATGTTGTGTAATAAAGAACCATTTTTGAATAGGCGACAACTTATTTTTTCGCCAAGTTCTCAAATACTCTGAAGTATTAGAATTATTTTTTATGTGTTGGATTCTTTCCGTCAATAATTCTACAGTAGGGTAATTAAAAATATCGGATACTTTTACATCTATTCCTCTGTTATTTAAGTAAGAACAAATTTGAATAGAGACAATCGAATCAATTCCCAATTCATAAAAATCAACATCTTTATTTACATATTTGATTTGTAGAGTTTCTTTTATCGCCTCAAAAATAATATTTTCTATTTTAGTATTATTACTTGATTCTTTATCAATCAAGTGTTCTTCTTTGATTTCTTCAATATAACTCAGCTCTTGCTCAATCTTTCCATTAATATTCAATTTTAATTCTTGAACATGCTTAATTTCATTCGGGATCATATAAGGAGGTAATGTTTTTATCATATACTCTCTTAAATCTTTGCTTAAAATACTACCTTCATAAACTAAAGAAAGTGATCTACTTAGATTATCTTTGTTAAAATCAACAACACATTTACTTACTCCGTCGAATTTCATAACTTGCATTTCTATTTCAGATAACTCTACTCTAAATCCACGAATTTTTACTTGTCTATCTTTTCTCGATTTATAATATAATAAAGAATCATGACCTATCCTTCCTATATCTCCTGTCTTATAAAATTTTTCTAGTGTACCTGAACTTGTTCTTAAATATACAATACTTTCCTGAGTTTTTTCGTCATCTCTGTAATATCCTTCCATAAGACTATCGCTGCTAATTACAATCTCTCCAAAAATATCACGAGGTAAAAATTCATTCTTTGAATTAACAATACCAACTGAAGTATTTGTGATGACTTTCCCTAACGGAATCTCATCGGTTATTGTTTTATCAAAAAGCATTGTAGAAGTGATACAAGTATTTTCAGTGGGTCCATAAACATTGATTATCTTTTTTCTATACTCATTTATTGCTTTATTAATAAATTTTTCGGATGCTACTTCGCCACCAATATATATTCTATCGATACTATTAAGTTTACCAATAAAGCCATTATCCACTAACAAATTAAATAACGATGTAGTAAAAAAGGAAACAGTTGGCTTATAAATACTCTCTTTAAAATCCCAATTTGAAAGTTCAATTATTGGATCCTTAATAATATATATGCTCGCATTATTTAATAATGGCATCCATACTTCAAAAAACCATGCATCAAATGTATAAGAAGTCGAATGAGTAAAAATATCCGTTTGTTTTAGAGAAAAGCGATCAAAATTTGCAACAAAATTTAAAATATTTTGCTGTGTTATTTTTACACCTTTAGGTTTTCCTGTTGTTCCTGATGTGTAAATTAGCTCAAAAATTTTATTATCTGCATTCTTAAAAGTACTTCCATCATCCACTAACGATTCAAAAATGTTATCAGTATTTTTTTCTAATTTTAAAAGATTAGAAAGTAAAATAGAATTTATATCTATGAAATCTGGAATTTCATAATCTGAAATATATAGATCTGCTCCACTACTATCTATAATAAATTTCACTCTCTCTTCAGGGTACAATCTACTTAAATTAACGTGAGTTACATTATTTTTAGCCAAAGCCAAAATAAGTGCAATAGAATTTATACTACGAGATAATTGCAAACATACTATTTCAAAATCTAGCTTGTAATCTCTTAATATGCGACTAAACTTATTAACTCTTTCATTTAACTCTTTATAAGTAATAACATTATCGTCCTCAATAATAGCTACTTTCGAGGAGTTTTTATTAATCATTAAAAATCTCTCATAGATATTAGATTCCACACTTTTTTGTGGTCCACTAATAATTGATTGACTTCTATTTTTATCAATAGAGAGAATATTGTCTAATAATTTAAGATTAGGATCATCCAGGATATTGTAAATAAATTCACAAAAACCTTCAAAAAATTCTTCTGATGAATTATTACTCCAAACTTCATCAGAAAACTCAAATTCGCACGCCATCACATCATAAGCTTTTTTAAAGTTAACAGTCAGCTCAAATTTTGCACCATTTTGAGTTAAAAATAACTCTCTATTTATTCCGTCTATTTTTTCGGTTTCTTGAAAACTAAATACTGTATTTATGGCTAAATCATTACTATTATCAATTGGCAGAAATGAAGAAAGTTTCAACAATAATTTTTGTGTCTCTCTAAAATATCCAGGAATATCATCTAAAATATTTTCAATTTTACTACTCAAACCAAAAGGTAAAATTTTAACGAAATAACCTAAGCTTTCTTCATCTACCTTATCAAGTCTCTTAGCAAAAGGAATTCCGATATTAAAATTACTTTCCTTGGAAAAATGACATGTATAAACATAGAAAAGACTCAGTAAATATGAAAATAAAGAAACTCTATTTTTATATGCATTTTCCATAAGCTTAGATACATTATCTTTATTAAAAAAATGAGATAGAGAGTACCCCGTATTATTTACATTGTGATTTGAAAAATTATTTAATCTAGTAGGATAATTACGAATTACATCCTGATATAGTTTAAATTCTTGTTTAATTTTATCAGATACAGTTCGTCTTTCTTTTATAGGAAATTCTAACTCTTTTTTTAGTAGCTCACCCCTACTTAGCTTCATTATTTCGGAAAGAATCAAATTTTTTGACCATGCATCTGTAACAATATGGTGAGAATTTATCAATAGGTATAGACAATTATTATCTAATTCATGGTATATACTGAACTCTACCAATAAATCATTCATTAAATCATATTCACGATTTTTATATTCTAAAATAAGAGATTCCAGTGTTTTTTCGTCAGATGTCACATTATTTATAGATACCTTGGAATCATTAAATTTTTTTCTGATTTTACCATCTACAGAAAAGAAGTTCATTCGTAAACCTTCTGCATACTTCATAAATTCAACAATACCACGCTCTAAATCACTCACTTTTATACTTGAGTCAATTTCATAGCACCAAGTCTCTGTATAAAGACTTTTATTCTTTTTTTGATTGCATAAAGCAAATAATCCCGCCTCTACTTCTGTTGGCATTTTATAATTTTCAAAATTCATACTATCCTCCATTACTAACTAAAAATATTATCAACAATCAAATCAATCAGAAAGTCAATAGTTCCAACTTTCTCTAGTAAGTTTTGTTCCTCCTCAGGAATAGGAGAAAATATAAGACCTAGGCTAGATAAAGCTAACCTCTTATCCACACAATATATTAAATTTGTTTCTCCAATAATCTTATCTAAATCATAATTACCTCGTGAGGTCAATTCTTTTACCTTATCATCTGGTAATTTATTAATAAATGTAATAAAATCTGGAGATTGTGTTTCAAATATGAATGGTATTTTAACAAATTCTTTGTAAACATTTTTCAATAAGTTAGCAAATTCTTTTTTCGTTATATTTTCATGTAATCCACTATAAATTTGATTAACAAAGCGATTTTGAACATTAATCATAACATCCAAGAATAATTCTTCTTTAGAGTTGTAAAACTTGTAAAATGCTCCTTTTGAAATACCTGCTTCAATACATAATTCTTCAACCTTTGTTTTTCTATAACCAAATTTAGACCATTTTTTTTCACAACTATTTATCAATCTTCTCTTTATATTTTCTTTTTCTAAATCTGTAAACGCCATTTCCCCCTCCATTTATGACCCAAAAAAATTATCTGGTCATTTTTATTATAACACTTTAGAAATCTTTTGACAAAAATGAACAATATAAAAGTTAAGTTATTAAATAGGGTAACTTCTCAAAGTAACTTACATTTGTCTAACCGAAGTGGAAATTAGTCTAAAACAGATTTTTATGGTGTAATTAAGTATGAGACGTTTGAATTAAAAATGAGGTCTACTATTATAAAACATACACACCTTCCCCTTTCAGACGGTAATGATATTTAATTAGATTTAGAGTGCAGTAAAACCTTCAAAGCTATTGGACAATTCATACTAAAAAATCCAACTACTGTTTCTAAAAAAGTGACTTGTCGAAGCTCGTGAAGGAACTCCCCTCAATTCCAAGACCTTCTGGGACATGGATAAAATCATTTCTGATGGGGTTAAAAAGGGACAACACATCTATCATATCCTCAAAACTCACAATCTTGATGTCAGCTCCTCAACTGTCTATCGACATATCTGAAAAGGATACCTATCTATCGCTCCTATTGACCTAGCCAGAGCCGTTAAATTTAAAGAAAGAAGAAAAAGTAATCTACCTTCCATTCCTAAAGAAGCCAAAAAAGGCCGCTCCTATGAGGATTTCCAAAATTATTTATCCCTCAACCAACTGAACTACTGGCTGGAAATGGATACAGTTCTGGGCAGAATGGGAGGTAAAGTCCTACTCACCTTCAATCTCTCTTTCTGTAACTTTATCTTCGCTAGACTTCTCGATAATAAAACTGCCCTTGAGGTTACCAAACACCTCTATGATATCAAGAACACTCTTCACCAAGCTGACAAAGATTTCTGTCAACTCTTCCCTGTCATCCTTACCGATAATGGTGGAGAGTTTGCCAAGGTTGATGATATCGAAATGGATGTTCGAGGAGAGAGTAAACTCTTCTTTTGTGATCCTAATCGCTCTGACCAGAAAGGGAGAATTGAGAAAAATCACACGCTAATTCGCGACATTCTACCTAAAGGAACTTCTTTTGACAACTTAACTCAAGAGGATATTAATCTCGTCTGTTCGCATGTCAACAGTGTCAAACGCGCTGCTTTGAATGGAAAATCAGCTTATGAACTCTTTGCCTTTACTTATGGAGAAGAGATTTCTAAGCTTCTAGGTATTTCTAAAATACCTGCAGAAGACGTCTGTCAATCTTCTACATTACTCCAACATAAGTTCTAAAAATTAACTTTAAACCCCATTCAAACGTTTCAGATGAGGGGATTTTGTGCGCTCTTTTTTCCGATTCATTTCGGCTACAAAAGCGATGAAATCAAGCATTATTATAGTAGAATGAATCAAAAATAGTACATAATGTGGTATAGTGTTCTTATGGCATATTCAATAGATTTTCGTAAAAAAGTTCTCGCCTATTGTGAGATAACAGGTAGTATAACAGAAGCAGCACACGTTTTCTAAATCTCACGTAATACCATTTATGGCTGGTTAAAGCTAAAAGAGAAAACAGGAGAGCTAAAACATCAAGTAAAAGGAACAAAACCAAGAAAAGTTGATAGAGATAGACTTAAAAACTATCTTACTGACAATCCAGATGCTTATTTGACTGAAATAGCTTCTGAATTTAACTGTCATCCAACTACCATCCACTATGCTCTCAAAGCAATGGGCTACACTCGAAAAAAAGAACCATACCTACTATGAACAAGACCCAGAAGATGAAACAGGGTTCGATACTTATTTTTATCGAGAATATGGTCGCTCATTAAAAGGGCAGTTAATAAGAGGTAAAGTATCTGGAAGAAGATATCAGAGGATTTCTTTGGTTGCAGGGCTAAAAAATGGTGAGTTAGTCGCTCCAACGACTTACGAAGAGACGATGATGAACGACTTTTTTGAAGCTTGGTTTCAGAAGTTTCTCTTACCAACATTAAATACACCATCAGTTATTATTGTGGATAATGCAAGATTTCATAGAATGGGTAAGCTAGAAGTCTTGTGTGAAGAGTTTGGGCATAAACTTTTACCTCTTCCTCCCTACTCACCTGAGTACAATCCTATTGAGAAAACATGGGCTCATATCAAAAAGCACCTCAAAAAGGTATTACCAACTTGCAATACCTTTTACGAGGCTCTTTTATCTTGTTCTTGTTTCAATTAACTATAAAAACCAGTGGAACTTACTCTGACACGGAATTCCACTGGTTTTTATAATTTTTATCAGACTAACTTCCACTTGTACTAGAGGTGGAACTTAATTTGGAAATTTAGCTGTATTTTAAAATCAAAAATCTAACAACCATTTCAATTAGTTAAATCTTTCAATCTTTCTTCTCCAGATTCAAGCATCTCTTTCTCCACTTGATTCCATTCTCCAAATAGTAAATCATGAAGAACGGTTGCTGCTGAAGTTGTATTTTCTTTTGAATCATATACACAACTTCTATCTCGTTGATAAATTTGAATTCTTTCAAAGATAGCTAGTTCTTCCAATTGTCGTGTATTATCAACTAGATGATTTACAATGAAATCATGATGTTCTTTTGGAGTTGCGCGTGCTTGATTTGGATTGATAGCGTACAGTTCTTCGTATCGAATAAGAGTGCTCAGATAGGACAGCTTAGGCTTTGTCGCAATCAAGGCTAATTGTACTTCATATCCCCTACTTTTCAAGAGTTGTGCTGTTTTCTTTGGAACATCAATCGTTCGTAAAGTTCCCTCTATCAAAAGATTGTATCCCAAATGACTCAATTCTGTTACTAAAGACTCTACCATTTTACCTGCAAAATCTTTGGTGTATTCTACACTATCTTTGCCATATTCTTGCTGCAGTTCTAAATAGTGTGGATGCTGAGA
>NZ_CABFMF010000076.1 GCF_901875575.1 uncultured Streptococcus sp. | reverse complement strand
CATTCCTATTTTTCTCATCTAATGCACCTGTAGGTTCATCCGCTATAAGAAATCTAGGTTTATGAGCAAGAGCTCTAATTAAAGCAACTCGTTGCTTCTGTCCGCCTGATAAATGACTTGGGTACTCATTCATCTTATCTATAAGCCCTAAGTCTTGTAATAAACTATCAATGTATTCTATATCTGGCTGTTGGTCAGAATATAGGAATGATAATAAAATATTTTCTTTAACAGTATATTCATCAATAAGATGAAATTGTTGAAAAACAAATCCAATATCACGATTACGGTAACTTGCTTGTTGATTTTCATTTAACTTCTCAATACTTTTTCCGTCTAATATATATTCTCCTTCAAATTCAGAATCAATCAGTCCCAAAATATTGATAAATGTCGATTTACCCGAACCTGATGGTCCCATTATCGATACAAATTCTCCTTCAACTACCTTAAAATTTATTTCTCTTAAGACATTATTTTTTAGCGTCCCTTGTCCGTAAC
>NZ_CABFMF010000075.1 GCF_901875575.1 uncultured Streptococcus sp. | reverse complement strand
GCTTTAGTATTACTTACCACTATCCCTAAAGGGATCCTCATATTCTTTTACACTTAATTTATCTAGTGCTATATCATACTTTACTCGTTCTCAAATTTTCATACTCGTGAAGAAATCATCCACTGGATAATTTCTTTAATCTTGGATATATTTCTTAATTGGGCCTTCATTGAGCCCTACTGTGCTCACATAATAACCTTCTGCCCAGAAATGCCGATTCCCGAACTCATACTTGAGATTGGCGTGTTTGTCAAACATCATGAGTGCACTTTTGCCTTTTAAATACCCCATAAAACTTGAAACACTTATCCTCGGCGGAATACTTACTAACATATGTACATGATCAGGCATTAAGTGACCCTCGATAATTTCAACACCTTTATAACTACATAAGCGATGAAATATTTCGCCTAAACTACTTCGATATTGATTATAAATAACTTTTCGTCTATACTTAGGGGTGAACACAATGTGATATTTACACATCCACTTTGTGTGTGATAAACTATGTG
>NZ_CABFMF010000074.1 GCF_901875575.1 uncultured Streptococcus sp. | reverse complement strand
ACCCCGGCTTCTTCCCAATTTAACAAAGTTTTGAATAACCATCCAACCCCTCTTTTTTTATTCATAGAAACCTTATCCAAAGCTATATCAACGACTTCTTCTGATAAGGACCTACAGAAAGCAATTAATTTTTCACGATTATTTTTATTATTAAATTCAGGTTGATTTGAAAAAGTATCAATAAACTTTGAAATGATTACAGAGTACTCAACATCAATAATAGAACTATTATTGTTTATAGGCCTGTCAAAAATAATATTATTCCCTTCCATCCTTTTTATATAGTTAAGATCTATGGAGAATGGTTTAAAAGAAAAAATATATCTCACTATTTTTCTATTTTTTCGTTCAATATTATATTCTAAATCCCTAATAATCTGTCTCCCATCATCATAAGTTAGACTCTGTAATTCTTTGATAGCGCCATTTAAAATAGTCAATTTATTTTTTTTTGCATATGGTGTCGTAAATTTCATAATAATATTTTCAAACACTTCGGCCTCAATAACTATTGGAC
>NZ_CABFMF010000073.1 GCF_901875575.1 uncultured Streptococcus sp. | reverse complement strand
GAATATATCATGAACTTAAATCCTTGTAGAAATTTACATGGGATGTAAATTTCTACAAGGATTTAAGTTCATGATATATTCCGCACCTTCATTTTCTTTGGTCAAATAACCTGTTCTCTTATAACTGGTAGTAATAACAAAATTACTAAAAGCACCTATCTGATTTGCTTCTACGAAAGTAGTTCCAACAGCACTTATCATTAAAACAGGAATAACCATTTTCAATAATTTTTTAGTTTTCATTTTTTCTGTTTCCTTTCATTTTTTATTCAAGAAGATTCCTTATAACTTCTATTTTAAATATAGACTTATTCTAAACGATGGTATATCATACAAATTCCTCCTTTACTTAATTATGTATGGACTCTAATTTCTTTATCCCCAAAACCACGTTTCAAACCAGATAAGTTGAATCCAACTCCAAATCAAAGATATAATAAATCCAGAGTTTTTCGGTAAATTCTTCAAATATTTTTTAAAGCCCATGACTTTTTCCCTCCTTTTTGATATAATAATAC
>NZ_CABFMF010000072.1 GCF_901875575.1 uncultured Streptococcus sp. | reverse complement strand
GAATGCAATTCCAATTGCACCATACAAAGATCCAGTTAAACCTTGCAATGGAACTTGAATAACAGAATAAATCATTTCAATAAATGTTCCGCCATTAGTCAATGACTTCGCTAAAATATATACAATCATAGAAGATAAGAAAATTACAAATGCTGGAATCATTGCTTCAAACTGTTTGGCAATAGCTTGTGGAACTTGTTCTGGCATCTTAATAACAATTTTTCTCTTTATAAAGAAGGTATAAATACTTCCTACTACCAAACCTATAATGATAGCACCGATAATTCCTTGACCTCCAAACCAAACTTTACTAATAGCGTCCCCAATCACCTCACCTTGTTTAGGGATATAAGATGATCTTAGCAAAATAAAGAATGCAGATACATATAGAACTCCAGCTGGTAAAGCCTCTACTCCACTATTCTTAGCATAAGAATAGGCAATTGAAAAACAAGAAATTAGACCCATAATAGCAAAAGTTCCTGAATATACTTGCATAAACGGCTCTGTCCAATTAGC
>NZ_CABFMF010000071.1 GCF_901875575.1 uncultured Streptococcus sp. | reverse complement strand
TACTTTTGTTTTGCTGTTTCATAATCAGTCTGAATATAATATTTCCATTCTACCATCAAGACAATCGGTTGCTTTTGAAAATCTCGTGTTTTCTGTCCTATTTTATTTAAGGTCTCAACTGCTCTCTTAAAATAATGAAACAGCCCCATAATTTCTATACAAGCTAAAGAAGCTAACAAGGAATCTCTAAGCAAGTTCAAACAATCGAACTCTATCTTATCAACCTGAGAACTTAGTTTGTCATGAAAACAAAGAATGGTTTCATGCTCAGATTCTTTTATCTCACCCACATTTAAACCATCCATTAACTGACAGTTGAAATACAGTCTCAATTTCAACAGGTCCTCGGCTTTATATACATCTCTGGATAGTAAATCTTGAAGACCGCCCTCAATCACACTGCTTCCGTATAAGGAATTACTAGTCGCTCTCACTTCATCTATGGCTTGAAGACAATCCACTATCATCTTCTCATCACGTGGCAAATCATCATAAAAATTCTCAAAAATCTCATCGAAATA
>NZ_CABFMF010000070.1 GCF_901875575.1 uncultured Streptococcus sp. | reverse complement strand
GTAGAATGGAAATATTATATTCAGACTGATTATGAAACAGCAAAACAAAAGTATGAAGAAGCAAAAATGATGGCGAGGATGTTTGGCAATGAGAAGTTACTCGTTAGTTTAGATAATGAATGGGCCGAGGATCTAGAAAGATATCGTTAAAGAGTTTATAGGAGTGACATTTCTGTTATAGGGAATGTCTCTTTTTGTACATTTTTTGATAAAATGTTATAATAAATGCATATATTTGTTTGAGTATCAAAATTTTTGGAATGATCCTAGAGGTAAAGAGAAGTGAATGAATTAGGAGAGAAGGTACGAATCCTTAGAGAGGAGAAAGGTCTTAGTCGTCCAGTTTTTTGTGGGGATGAGTCTGAATTATCAGTGCGTCAGTTAGTGAGAATCGAAAAAGGAGAATTTCGTCCTACGATAAAAACACTAGAATATATTGCGGATAGGCTAGATATTCCGTCCTACGTCTTGATGCCAGATTATAAGGAATTACCCAAGCGTTACCAAGAATTAAAATACTTTCTTTTACA
>NZ_CABFMF010000069.1 GCF_901875575.1 uncultured Streptococcus sp. | reverse complement strand
GCAGTTTCTTTCTTAACGTAAGTAATTGTTCTTGTTACTTCTTTTTCTAAGTCAGATTTTGCTAATCCAGTTTCTGGCCATTTTGGTCCTTCTCCATTATCCGGATCTACTGGATCGTTTGGATTTTTCGGCTCTGTTACTGTCACAACTTTTTCATGTACTTTCAATTTGAATACTTGTGTTGGATCTCCATCTGTTGGATCTTTTTCGTTATCAAATTTTTGATTATTTAATAAGTCTTTATTTTCAACTACATATCCACGTTTTTCTAAGTCTGCAATCTTAGCTGTTACTGAATCAGTTGGAATCGCTGAATCCGTTGTTCCGTTATCAATACTTACTTTCTCAGTTGGTAATTCTACCTCTGTTCCTGTTGTTGTATTGAATACTTTCACTACAGCTTTTTGTGGATCTGCCACGTACGTAATATCTGTATTTGTTCCAGGTTCTGTTGGTACCGCTGGTGGAATGTATCCTTGTGTTGGATCATTTGGCACTTTTGGTTGTAACGGAGTTTCACCAATCTTCGGTGT
>NZ_CABFMF010000068.1 GCF_901875575.1 uncultured Streptococcus sp. | reverse complement strand
ACTTTGGACGACACATTAAAGGAAGCTAAGAATCAACTTCATAAGGAACAATTGGAGAAGAATTTAGAGAGATTTAGGAAAAATAGTCAATAATGCACCAAAATTGGTGCGTTATACTTTTTTATGCTATAATTGAATTATAAAAATAAAGGAGTTTGCCATGATTGGAAAGAACATAAAATCCTTACGTAAAACACATGACTTAACACAACACGACTTTGCACGGATTGTAGGAATTTCTCGAAATAGCTTAAGTCGTTATGAAAATGGAACGAGTTCAGTCTCTACGGAACTAATAGACATCATTTGTCAGAAGTTTAATGTATCTTATGTCGATATTGTAGGAGAAGACAAAATGCTCAATCCTGTTGAAGATTATGAATTGACCTTAAAAATTGAAATTGTGAAAGAAAGAGGTGCTAATCTATTATCTCGACTCTATCGTTATCAAGATAGTCAGGGAATTAGCATTGATGATGAATCTAATCCTTGGATTTTAATGAGTGATGATCTATCTGACTTGATTCATACGAA
>NZ_CABFMF010000067.1 GCF_901875575.1 uncultured Streptococcus sp. | reverse complement strand
ACTACAGCTCTCAGTCAACCTTTATCAGTGACACCGAATAATGGTGTTACTGCAGCAGATGATGGTTATGTCTTTAATCCCAATGATATTGTCAGAGATACAGGTGATGCTTATATAGTAAGACATGGGGACCACTATCATTATATTCCTAAGTCATCTCTTAACAATCCCCCATCACACTCTAACACGGAAGAGGTAGGAAGTTCTTCTAGTTCTGTATTAAGTAATGCGACTTCACATGTCCACCATGAGGAAGAAGATGGTCATGGTTTTGATGCCAATCGAATTATCAGTGAAGATTCAGAAGGTTTTGTCATGACTCATGGTGACCACAATCATTACTTCTTTAAGAAAGATTTGACACCAGAACAAATCAAGGCAGCTCAAGATCATTTGAGAGGTAAAACGCCAGTAACACCAAGTCCAGCACATGATGACGATGATGATCATGATGAAGAAGCACATGGTCATCACCATGACGAACATGGTCATGGTTTTGATGCCAATCGAATTATCAGTGAAGATGCGTCAGGTTT
>NZ_CABFMF010000066.1 GCF_901875575.1 uncultured Streptococcus sp. | reverse complement strand
AAAAGGACTTAGCCCTGTACAATACAGAACTAAATCCTTTGCTTAAATTAATTGTCTAACTTTTTGGGGTCAGTACAAAAACCATCTATTTTTATATATAACTATTATGTGGAAGGTATCTAATATATCCCTATAGAATTATTTTTTAATAAGCAACGTCACCTGAGCACCACCTCTATCTGGATTTGATAAAAATAATTCTCCAAAATGTCTAGTTGCAACTTGTTTAGCAAATGCTAACCCTAAACCATAGTGCTTATTATTCCTACCTTTATTCTCAGTATAAAATAACTTATCTGCATTTAATAAGGACTGTTCAGTAAAAGGGAGACCATTGTTCCACACTCCAAAATTAATATACTCTGTTTCCTCAATGATAGTAAGAGTAACTTTTTTTTCTCCAGAACTATATCTTGCTGCATTTGCTAAAATATTAATTAATGCCCTATTTAAATTAAAACGATTTCCCTTAAAAAACATTAATTTTGTAGTATTAATAATTTTGAAATCAACCTTTGCATTATTCATTACAGATTTCGCCTCTACTGACAGATCACTTAAAAAATCAGGTAAATATATCTGTTCCCCATAATCTTTATCTTCAATTAGTAATCTTGAATAATCAATCATTGAACTAAAGTATCTTTCAAAAATCACTATACTGTTATTCATTGACTGAGTATATTCCTTCTGTTGATCAGTCAGGTTAGTTAATTCAAGCAACTCTAAATTTCCCTTTAGTACTGTTAAAGGAGTTTTTACATCATGAGCTAATGCACCAACTTGAAAAGATAAATCTTCCTTCTCCCTTCTCTCTGATTTGAGTAAATTAGTTAACTCGTCGTCCTTTTGATATAATACAGAAAGAATTTCATCGAACTCTTGTATTTGAGCGGGAATGTTTTTTTCTTTAAATGTTAACTGCCCCATGTTTAAAGCTTTTTTTTGTATGAGGAGAAAATTATTTGAAAATTCTTTTATTAATCTTGTCAGTGACCAAATGAGTAAAATCGTTTCGAAAACGAAGAAAAATAAATAAGAAAATAGATTAAATGAAATGTGACGCAAATTCGGATTAACAAACTCAGGTATCATGGGTTGCCTGACAGTAAGTACAATCTCTGAATTAGCGTAATACCCATAATACACTGCACTATTACTTACAGATTCATTTTTAGCAAACACTTCTCGATAGGCAGGCAAATCCTTTTTTTGATAATTGCCCTCTTCAATTGTACCTGTCTTGCGATTAAATACAACATAGTCAAATATAGAGTTATTCATTGCTTGAACTACATCACTTAAATTGCTGGTATCACTCACTGAAATTTCAATTTTAGAGCCGTATGCATTTAATTGTCCTGTAAAAACAAGTAAATAAGTAAATATAAAAAATAAAAGTATACTCAGTAACGTACCTGTTACTAGTTCTAAAACAGTCCTTATTATACGTCCTCTAATTGTACTATTCTTCTTAATCATGCCACTTGTATCCCATACCTCTAACTGTTTTTATAGGATTAATTCCATAGGATGAGAATTTTAATCTTATTTGATAGATATACTCAGATATTGAACGAAAGAGGGTTTCAGCATCATCATCATAAACGTTTTCATATATATCTTGTACAGTAAAAATTTTTCTTGGATTGCTAGATAATAGCTCTATGATATCATATTCCCTACTTGTAAAGGCAAGACTATCTCCATTAATACAAACAATTTTTTCTTGTAAATAAATCGTTATTGGAGATAATTCTCGAACAATTTGATTACTTAATTCACCTTGTTTGTATCGTTCTTCTCGTTTGAGATTTGCAGCAACTTTTGCAATTAATTGATTGATGCTGAAAGGTTTTGTAATATAGTCATCTCCTCCTAAATTCAACCCTGATACTATATCATCTTCGGTGTCTTTTGCACTAACAAAAATAATAGGGGAGCTTACTTTATTTCTAATCTGCTTACAAATTTGCATACCATCTATATTAGGCATCATTACATCTAATAAAATCAAATCAAATCCTTTGAAATTATTAATATTGATTGGTACGGTGACTTCTTGATACGTCGTTACCTGATAGTTTTTCATCTCCAAAATAGTTCGCATCAGTTTCAAAATTTCAAAATCGTCATCTACAACTAATATCTTATACATTCTATCACCTCAAAATATTTTAGAGAACTATCTGCAAAGCTCCGTATTCTTGACAAAGAATAGTCTCAATACATCAATTTGTAATTGTTCTTTATTCTTTAAATTATATTTTTAAAAACTAGTACAAATCTATTTTACACTATCTTGAACAAAATTCGTAATATTTAATAGTATAATTTGAGTGCCGTCAATGTCATTTCTTATCCAGCAGGAGTCTCCATAACTTTCCCATCTATATATGAATAATCCTTCCCCTTAAGTTCTCCAAGGTAATGTTTCAATGATTCTTGATTATTTACCATCACCTACTGAAGCAACAATTATTGAACCTTGACATTTGAGATTATATCAGAGAAAATTCAGATTTTATTCAGAGAAAAAATCATCTTTACACTACTAGTGAAATTCAAATTTAAGAAAGAATCAATTTCTAAAATTTTTCATGTCCTAAAAAGCGGAATACGTTTTGAACTTGTTCAGATTATTTTCTATTCCTTCTTCCACTTATATCCTGTCCAGCATGCTAAAGCAAGTAAAACTAAATTAAAGATGATAAAGAAAGTCGTAAAACTAAATAACCATTCTGTGCTAAATCTTCCGTGTAAAGTTCAGTCTCTGTAAAGAGAAGATAAATTCCATAGCCCTCCACGAAAATAAGAAAACTAATAAAACCAATAAGGAAAAGTCCACTGGCAATAAGAAAGAGTCTCCATAAAAGAATGAGAATTCCTCCTACTGCTAAAAAAATTACTGGGATAAGGAGTAAATCCTTCATGACTTTCTCCTTTCTAGTCAATCAACTGACGATAATGGGTGACAAGAGAGGAATCAAACTCTTCTAATTTTTGAACTAAGTCCAAATACTTCTCTTTTTCATCTTCTTCAAAGTCCACACCTAGATGATTCTGAAGAGCGATTTCCAATTGACTAGTGAGTTCTCGTATAGAAAAGCTGTAATCGCCTGTCACTTCCTCATAATGTTCCTTTAACTCCTTGTAGGCTTGGTATTCTTCAGGTGTTTGAAATCCCTGTACCAAGGCCTCTTCTAATTGATAATTAGACCTTCTTTCTATAAAATCTAGGTCAAGCATACCGGATAAATCTTGGAGCTTTTACCACAAGAAAAAGACTCCGAAGAGTCTTCGCATTACTTATGCAATTCTTTATTACTCAATGTATGAAAAATCCCCCACAGAAGAATATTTACAATGATAAACAGCACTATTTCCACTAAATTAAAGTCTATCAAATTTCGTGACCGTATTGCCACCATAGCTTGGGAGTAGGGATAGATTAAAGATAATTTATCTGATACAAAAATCATCATAAATCCTACGAAAGTACCAATAGCACCAATTCCCACAGATTTACTGAAAACACGAGTTTTAGCTGTCACAAAAAACTGCACTGCCATCATACTAATTGTTCCAAAAATCCCCAATAAATCCCACTTGAGGTAGGTGAACAAATTAGAAATTTCTAAATGAGCTAGGTGAGCACTGACATAAAAAATACCAAACAAGAACAACTGTAAAACAGCAATAAACAAGATAATTACTATTTCTTTTGCCAACAATAATTTCCCAAGACTAACATTATTAGCTCTGAGAAATTCAATATTTTTTCTATCAAACTCTTTTCCTAACATCATGGCTACATAAAGGCTAACCAAAATCGGAAAGAAAAGCTGGCTATAATAGAAGGTCAATTGTCCCCATAAAACAGGCACTTTTTCACTTTCTTCAACTATAGAATAAGCTGCACCAAAGTAAATCCCAAGACCAATCAGGCTACAAAAAGCTAAGAAGCAAATACCAATCATCAACATGGAAAATTTTTTAGTTTTCCGCCATTCTACTGATAGATAAGACATCATAGCTTGCCTCCTTTCTTTTCAACCAAATAGAGAGATAAGAAGAGATAGATTAGGGCTATTGGCAAATATGTAAAGAGTTTAAATCCTAGGTTTGTCGCAAAAACATAACTCACTTGACTGGCGACTTGCTGGTAATCCACCAGAGACAGATATCCTATACCACCAAAAGGGAAAATCAGCTGTAGAAAAGCTGGTGCATGACCAAAGCCAACTCCAAGAAATCCTCCGAAAATCCCTAATGCCAGTATCAATGCCTGCTTCTTCAGTAAAAACTGCAAAGTCAAAAACAGACAGGTTAAGACAAAAGAGGCTAGCAAGAAAATGACGATTTGCCAGAGGATTAGGCTAACAGGCATTTCTAGACCAGATAAGATTGCAATCAACTGGACTACTACTCCCTCCAAAAAAGCGAGAAAGGTCAAAATGAACATAGTCAGGCCAAGCTTACTCAGAAAGATATGCCGTACATTTTCACCATTTGCCAAAAGCAGTTTGAAAGTATTGCCCTCCTTCTCGTTCTTGATAATCCGCGATACAAAGAGAGCAATCATAATAGGGAGAATCAAGCCATTTACTTCTTTTATCATATAGAAAATTAGGCTAATCTGGTGCATGTCTGGATTACTTAGGTAGCGTGTAGCGGCTGCAATTGCCCAAGCAAATCCGACTCCCATAACTAGTATGCTAATGAGGAAGGATTTGGTTCGTTTTGCCTTGAGCAATTCAATAGACAAATTATTCAACATAAGACTCACTCCTTGGTTAAGTTGAGGAAGATAGATTCCAAGGTTTCTTGCTCTTGCTTCACTTCATAAATTTGAACTTTCTCGACTATTAAATCTCGTAACAAACTAGAAATCTGCTGATCGGCAAGGTTAGTCAGCTTGAGTTTATCCTCTTGTATCTCCAACATCTTGCACGGATAACCAAATAATACTTGGATAATGGCTTCACGTCGACCTCTAAAATCCCCACGCACTTCCAGCCATTTATTGGACTGAATTTTACGAATTTCTCCCTCGTAAACCAGTTGACCATGATTGATAATCCCCACACGGTCAGCTATATGCTCTACTTCAGAAAGGATATGAGTAGAGATGAAGACAGTAATGCCCTGTTCTTTTGCCAACTTGATAATCAGTTCCCGAATTTCATGAATCCCTGCTGGGTCTAGCCCATTTGTTGGTTCATCCAGTATCAACAAACGCGGTTTCTTGACTAAGGCAAAGGCTAAAGCCAAGCGCTGTTTCATACCCAAAGAATAATCTTTAACCAATTTTTTCTTGTTTTTAGGTTGATCTAACCCAACAATTTTCAAGGTTTCCTGAATATTTTTCTTATCAAATCCAAGGATTTTTTGGAAGACCAAGAGATTTTCATAGCCTGTCAAATTAGGATAATAAGACGGTTCTTCAATCATAGAGCCAATCTGATTAAGATACTGCTTGTCCGTACCTATAGATTGACCGAACACTTCAATCTCCCCAGCTGTACGAGAAATCAAAGACAAAATCATCTTCATGGTGGTTGTTTTCCCAGCTCCATTTGGACCTAGAAAACCATAAATCTCACCTTGTTGAACTGATAAGGAACTAAGGTTAACTACCTGAGTGTCCTTAAATCCCTTTTGTAAGTTTTTTATCTGTAAAACATTACTAATCATTATGAACTTCCTCCTTTAAACCAAATAATTTTCTATAATTTTGATTTCTATAAATCAAACTATCATGAGTATCTTTGATAACATCTCTACTACTCTTATCAACAAAAATAATAGAATAACATAATTCGCAATATCTAATTGGCGACTCACTATTAGCATTGTTTTGTCTGAATAAAATGAATTATTCCACTACCAGCACCAAGAACGTTATCACGTTCTTCAAGAGTTCATTCTTGAAGAGAATTCATTACTTCAATCTCAACGAGATTCATTTGTTGTTTAGGCATTTGGAAATACCTCACTGATTAAAATTTATTTGAGAAGTATCTCTATCTAGGTTATGTCTTTATTATAGACATGCTAGATTAATTTTAAACTAAGCTAACCTTAATTTTACATTAAGATTAAAGTATCTTGCTTTTTTCACTCTTTTAAATGGTATAATATAGATAAGCGAGGTAAGATTATGAATTTCGAACAACAGCTCCTGAATAAGCACATCCTTATCATTGATGACGATAAAATTTTAAACTCTTCCATAAGAGATATTCTCACTGCCTACGGATTTTCCAATCTAACATCAGCCTATGATATAGAATCAAGTTTGGACATGATTGAAACAGAGCAGTTCGACCTTTTCCTTTTGGACATTATGCTCCCCGATGGTGATGGCTATACATTAGCAAAACATATCCGAAAAAAAGGCGATACTCCTATCCTCTTTCTGACTGCCAAAAATAATCCTGAAGATGAGGTAGCTGGTTTCAATGCTGGTGGTGATGATTATGTCGTAAAACCCTTCATTCCAAAAAATCTTATCTATCGTATTATGGCTCTGCTCAGGAGAAGCTATAAATCAGAACAGGAAGCAATACAGATTGGACAGACTTTGGTGAGTTTTCGGAATGCAACAGTACAAAAAAATGGAGCAGAAATTTCTATTACACCAATTGAAATTAAGATTTTGAAAAAACTTTACGATAATAAAAATTACATCGTTTCAACTGAATCGCTCTGTGATACGATTTGGGGAGTGGATAGCTTTGGTTATGAAAACTCTTTGACTGTACATATTCGGAAAATTCGAGAAAAAATAGAAGAAAATCCTTCAAAACCTCAATATTTAAAGACAGCTAAAGGGCTGGGATATAAATTGTTATCATGATTATGAACCAAACCAAAATTTTAAGGTATTCACTAAAGAAATTTATCTTTTTTTCCATCATTATCTTTATTACCAATATTATTCTAATTGCCAGTTTTGTTTTCTACATTAGGGAAAAGCAAACTGCTACTGAGACTGTAAAAATAATTTCTGAACACATTACCATCACAAAAAATAACGTCCACATACCTAAAAATGATATTTCTAGTCTAAAAGAACAAAAGTTATGGCTCATGGTATTGGATAAGCAGACTGGAAAACAAGTGTACGAACAGTATAAACCTACAGAAGTTCCTTCGCAATTTGACTATGGGGACATTTTACAGTTTTCTCGCTATTATCTTGCAGATTATCCTGTTTTTAGTCAGATAAAAGGTGACTACATCATTGTTGTTGGTTTTCCAAAAGATAAAATTGCTCGTTATAGTTATAATTACTTAGATATAGATAGTATTCGCCTGATTCCACTAGTAGCATTTGGAGTATTGCTTTTCAACTGCCTTTATTTCGCTTTTCTTTACTACTATGGTGTGACGCATATCAATCGTAAAATTGCGCCTCTGGTAACTGCTATTCAGAATCTCCCAGATGGTTTGAAAAATCCAATAAATTCTATATCAGAACTAGAATATCTTACAACTGCAATTAATCAAACCGATACTCTACTCAAAGAGAATGAAGTCTTTAAAGAGCAATGGATTTCAGGAATTGCACACGATATCAAAACACCTCTTTCTGTCATCATTTCTAACGCGTCCTTGTTAAATGATTCTGAACTAGATACACAGTCTAAAAAACATATTCGCCCAATATTGACGGAATCCTATTACATCCAAAATATTTTAAATGACTTAAATATAGTAGCTCGCCTTTCATCCGGTCATCTTCAATTAAATCAGACTGAAACAAAAATTATCCCCTTCTTCAAAGACATTCTCATCCATATTTTAAATCAAGAAATCTGGAATGATTTTGAATTTGAATTTGATTACGATTATTCACTTGTTAATCAATCTATCATGATTGAGCAGTTTTTAATCACGAGAGTTATCCATAATATCATCTACAACTCTGTTTTACATAACGAAAAGGGTTGCACAATAAGAATCTACTTATTCAAAAAAGATACAAATGTAATTGTCGAAATCAAAGATAATGGACAGGGAGCTTCACCAGAAAAAATTGCTGAACTTAATGAATTATCTTTTAAAAACATTGATATTTCTAAAATTAGAACGACTGGAATTGGGCTAAAAATTTCAAAACAAATTGTTGATTTGCATCAGGGTTCTATTTCGTTTGCTAGTGTCCAAAATGAATTCTTTGAAAGTATCATTTCACTTCCGATTTTCAACATTACCAATTAGATAAAAAAATGGAGAAGAACCACTAGAGTTTTCTCCATTTTATTCATCTTGTCTTCCACTTATACTCTGCCCAGCCTGCCAAGACAAGCAAAGCAAGGTTAAAGATGATGAAGAAGGTTGTAAAGCTGAGGAGTCCATTTTGTGCTAAGTATGCTGTATACAGTTCAGGCTCTGTAAAAAGAAGATAGAATCCATATACCTCAGTAAAGAGAGTAGCACAGACTAGTCCAATTAAAAACAATCCACTAGCCAAAACTATGAGCCCTTTTTTAAAGCTTGATTTCAGAAGTTTCTCTTACCAACATTAAATATACAATCAGTTATTATTATGGATAATGCAAGATCCCATAGAATGGGTAAGCTAGAACTCTTGTGTGAAGAGTTTGGGCATAAACTTTTACCTCTTCCTCCCTACTCACCCGAGTACAATTCTATTGAGAAAACATGGGTTCATATCAAAAAGCACCTCAAAAAAGTATTACCGAGTTGTAGTACTTTTTTCGAGACTTTTTTGTCTTCCTCTTGTTTCAACTGACTATATTGGCAAGGAATATTCAACCTTAAAAGAGCAATCTTTTAAAGTATACAAAAAGCCTTAAAAAAAGCTTTCTCTATATACTAATTCTCTTTCGGTTTTGAAAATACTTCTACTCGCTGAGCTAGGACTTTGATTTCTACAGGTAGGTTATCCGATTTATCGCCGTCAACATCTGACTCCAATTCACTATCTGAAGAGATCTTAATATTACGCGCTTTGATATACTCGATATTATCATTTGCCACAACATCACCTTTTAATAAATCAGGAATGACGGATAATTTGGAGAATAGAGACGCATCTTTCAGAATCAAAATGTTGGCATAGCCATCTTTGTTTTCTTCAAAGATTTTTTTGTCAGCGAAGTAATTTGTCAAGAGAATCAAAACATGACTAGCTTCCCCAACATAATTTCCATTTTCCGTCTCCACCTTAATGTTAAAGACCTGATCCGTCATGACAGACTTCATGGTATTTACAGCATAGGCTAAAATACCGAATTTTGTCTTATCTTCAATTTCAACATTGTGAATCGCCTCAGGAAGAGAACCGATACTAAAGATATAACCAAAATAATTGTCATTCGCTTTTCCGATATCAATCTTATTGGTTAAATCAAAATCCAGTTCATCTATCGCGCCATCGATGTCTTGATCGATTTCCAACAGTTTCGTAATGAGGTTACCCGTACCGCCTGGGATAATCCCTAGCTTAGGAATGTAGTCTCTCTCAGCAATACCCGAAATGACTTCGTTGACAGTCCCATCTCCACCAAACACAACCACTGCATCGTACTGCTCACGAGAAGCTTCTTCAGCAAAATGTGTTGCATCCAGCGCTTTTTCGGTAATTTTGGTTTCCACGTGGTCAAAGTATTCTTTTGCTTTATTTTCCAGCTTATCTTTGTAATCCAAAGCCTTCTCACCACCAGAGGTAGGATTGATAATTACCATTGCTTTTTTCATTGATAATACTCCTTAATTTTTAAATAGAAATGTTAGCGTAGCTGCATTTACCATTACATATAATGCTATTATATAATGAAAACTCATAAAAGAGAACTTTGACGTACTGGAGATTGATTTATAAAAACATTGAGAAATTATTTACTAAGAATTTTTAGAATACAAAACATCGATTGAGTAAAGATTAGTAGATATTCTTAAATTAAAGTTATTACTTTACTGTAATAATTATTTTATCTATCTATCAATGAGAATTGATTACGAAATTGTTGTATTTCATTAAAAAACATATTGTTTACCCTTTTTCAAAACTACATTACTTACAATTATAAAAATTAATCTTCCCCTCTCATCTTGCTATATTCTATACTATTTTTGTGATCAATTATCTAACACATCCCTATTAGATATATTTCAACTTCCAAAATCTTTTCTACTATTCTTCTGTATATAAATAGAAATCTAATTATTGTTATTTCCATATAAGATTTTTTCTATAAATCACATAGACTTTAGTTTGCTACGATACTAGATTATCCATTATCAAAAAGCTTTAATTTAAAGACCTTTCTTCCCCTCTTTTCATTGTAGCAATACTACACACTCAACTCAAACAACTTATAAAACTCACCTCTCCTATCCATCAAGTCACAAAAAGAACCATCTTCAACAATGACGCCTGCTTTCATAAAGAGAATTCTATCGTATCTTTTCAAAATGTTTTCATTCAACTTATGCGTAACAACAAGAACCGTCAAATCTTGAATTTCTAAAATTGAATTTTCAATTTCAGTAGTAACTTTATTATCTAAAGACGAGGTAGCCTCATCTAATAATAAGATTGGTGTTTTTCGAATTAAAGCACGCGCAATACTAAGTCTCTGTCTCTCTCCCCCAGATAGATTTGATCCATTCTCGCCACATGAAGTTTGTAGACCTAATTCATTTTCTAAAATATAACTTTCTAAGCCAGACTGCTGTACAGCTTTTTTTATATCATCTTCAGTAAAGGATTGACTAAGGGTAATATTTGCTTTTAAAGTATCATCAAAGATATAAACATCTTGCTGAACAATAGTCATTAAGTTATAAAGGCTCTCTGCTGAAATAGCTTGCAAATCTTGATTATCAATTGAGATATACCCACTTGTTACATCATAGAAACGCAGTAATAGATTGAGTAAAGTTGATTTTCCACTACCTGACATACCTACTATTGCAATTTTTTCCCCCTTTTTGATCTGTAAAGATAAATTATTAAAAATCTTTTCCTCAGCATTAGGGTAGGAAAAATCTACATTTGAAAAAGAAATGACATCATCAAAATATTCTTTCGTTTTACCAGTTTGAAGTTCGATTACATCTTTTACCTCAAATGAATTCAGTGTAGCCTGACCTTCGCGGAATTTACTCATTCCCATACCAATTTCATTTAGTGGCATTACTACAAAATTGACTAGTTGAACAATAGCTGTAACACTCCCAATTGTGGTATGCCCACCGAAGACCAGATACATTCCTCCACCAAAGGCTACTAAAAAAACAATCATCCCTGAAAGTTGAGAAATAACATTAGATAAAACATCAAATTTCCCTTTGATGAAATATATCTCATCCAATTTTTCACTTTCGTTTTTGTAATCTTGACGGATAGCATCTTTCACATTAAAACTTTTTATAACGAGAAACCCTGCTAAAATATCTTTAACCTTAGCTAAATATTTCTGATCGGCTATCATAGAACTATTTTGTAGAGAGGCTGATTTTTGTCCAATAAATCCTGAAATCATCATAGGAATAATGCTAGCAATGATAACTAATAAGGTCAAAAACCAATTACCTATAAACATGGCTACTAGTGAGAAAATCATTAAGGAAATATTTTTTGAAATATTAAAATATTGGTGCAAATAATCCTGCTCAATTTTCTTCATGTTCTCAGTTAATATTGAAATAAATTTTCCTGATTTTTCCTTAGAAAATTCTCTATAATCCCTATCTAAAATAGATTCAAACACCTTATTTTTGTATCTTGACATAATCTGCCTAACAAGTTTATTTCTTAATCGAAGGGATATAAAATTAAGACTGGCATAGATAAATATTACGATAGCACCTATTAGTATAGCTTGGGTTAGAGCTTCCCTATTTTGGGACATTCCACTATCAATTATAATTTTAATAGAATAAGCAAAAGCAATATTAGTTAAAGGAACTAATATATTAAAAATCATGAAAGTATAAAAAGACTTCTTATGGTACTTTGTCAATTGTTTCATTCCTAATCTACCTCGTAATTCTTAAATTTCATTTAGAAAATGTGACATAAAATATTCTTCTAAGTCAATATTCTCTCTCCTAATCTCTTTCATAGAGACCTGTTCTACAATTTCTCCATTTTTGATAACACCAATTTTATCTGCTATCTGTGAAATTTCCGATAATATATGACTCGATATTAGTATTGTAATTCCATGCTCCTTAGAAAGCGACAACAAAAGATTCCGAATTTCTTGAATTCCTATTGGATCTAAACCATTGATTGGTTCATCTAAAATTAACAATTTAGGTTTTGTTAGGAAAGATCGAGCTAAACCAAGTCTCTGTCTCATTCCTAACGAAAACTCTTTTACTTTTTTAGTCGTATTTTTTAATCCGACCATCCTTAAGGCTCTTATTATATCTGATTCAATAATATTTTTCCCCATATACTGAGCGTGAATTTCTAAAATTTCTTTTCCTGTGAGGTTTTCATAAAAAATTGGTGTTTCAATAACACTTCCAACTTGACTTAGAATCTCCTCTCTGTGATCTTGTAAATTTTTTCCAAAGATTTCAATACTACCAGATGTAACAGTTGATAAGGATAACATGCATTTCATTAAAGTTGTTTTCCCTGCGCCATTTGGTCCTAAAAATCCATAGATTTCTCCTTCAGCAATTTGAAGGTTGATACCACTTAAAATTTCTTCTTTATCAATTGTTTTAAAAACTTCTTTTACTTCAACAATATTTTTCATTTCTATCTCTCTTTCTATATCTAGCTTTAAATGCAAGAATTTTTCTTCAGGAGCATAACTACCAACTTATACAACTCTTCTTTTAAAGTAATCATCAAAGAATTATCACTTTCCTTCCATTAAATTCAACTATACTACTTGATACTAATATCTGATTTTGAAATAGTATAAATTGAAAACGAAACAATCATTAAACTTATGAAACTTGCAAATATCAAAAAGAATAAGTTATCAGCAATATTATTAGATAAACTTCCTGGACTTACATTTGAAAGTAATGCTGCTAAACCAAGTCCTGTAAGCATTGTTATAGCTGTTGAATGCTTAATCATGCCTAAAACAAATGGTAGTATTCCGATTAATACCGTCCCAAACGTAATTCCAGCTAAGTCAATCATTTGATTAGCTACTGGGATATAATTTGATTCGGTTAAAACTGCTACTAATTTAATTAATAATTGAATCACTAAATGTGCAGTAAAATGAGCAATAAATGATATCAGAATTACTGTAAGCACTTTTCCCCATAGTAACTTTATTTTAGAAACAGGGTAGGAAAACAGCTGAAAAATTGTTCTTCGTTTAAATTCATCAATAATAATCGTAGACAATAAATAAGATTCAAAAATCAAAAATGCTGCTTTTGTAAATAAAGATGAAAACAATGAAGCTACAATCGCCCAACCTTCCCATTTACCAGTAACTCTAATAACATTAGAATCCTGTCCAGTGAATTCTCCTAGTTTATTGTCAGTACCTAATCCCATAATAATGATTGCTGTAATACCTAACACTATCAATATAGTACACAACCAGGCTAAAAATAATTTTGATTTTGAAACTTTATTTAATTCAATTTTAATAAGCGACAACATAGATTTTTCCTCCAAAAAATTTTGTTAATATTAATGACGCTAGTCAAAAAGCACTTTACATACTTATGGTATGTAAAAACTAAAAAAGAAACATACTAAAGGTATGTATAATAGTATTTTTAATACCATATCTAGAGTATGGTATTTTTTAAAATATCAATACTTAAAATTTATTTGGCACTTTTTAAGTGATCAAATAAGTTGAAAATTACTTCCATCATTTCATCAGAAATCAACTGCACCCCTAGTCCTTCAAAAGTAAGTTTAATGAAATTCATTTTACGCTTTAATTCTTCTACTGAATAAATAGAAATTTGGAACCCAATCCAAATATTCAATGTTAAAACAATCAAATCAGCTAGCTCTTCTGGATATTCTGTTTTAATTGATTTATCTTCAACACCTTCGAAAACTTTTTCTCTAATCCCTGGTAAAAAATCAGAAAATAAATTTAGATACTGTTCACCTAATAAACGTGGGCTTCTTAACATAATTGAAGCTGAGTATACAAGCCTTTGTTGTTCAAAATCAGAGAAAGCATCCATCAAAGAATTTTGTATTTTTTCTAATGCAGTATCTCCTCTCCAATTATAATTTAGAATTTCTTGATTATTTTCGCTAAGGATTGATTGCAATATTTCATCTTTAGAGTCAAAATGATGATAAATAACACCTTTTGTCAACCCACCTAACCCAGCTATTATATCTTGTATTGAGGTATTATCAAATCCTTTTTCTAAAAATAAATCTTTCGAAACTTCTAATATTTTCCTTCTTGTTTCTTCCGGATTTCTATTCCTTGCCATTTTAGTCCCTTTCTATCATACCGATGGTATGTATTGTATTATAATGTATTAAACTCATAATGTCAAGTTCTTTGTTGGAAAATGCAAAAAAGCCTTAAAATCAAGGCTTTTCTATACTTTCACAAATAATCCTAATAAATTTCCATTCAATTTCTTCTAAGCATCTTTTCTAAAAAATAAATTGACAATCTCATCTTCTGAAAAGCCTAACTCACCTAGTTTTTCAAACAAAATTTTCACTAGCTTGTTAGATTCTTGATATCTTAACTCCTTTATTTCTTGCTCGCTTGCTATGACAAAATATCCTAATGTTCCACAGCTAATAATCAAATTCTGTTCTTCGAGAACTTTCATTGCTTTTTGAACAGTTGCCGGATTACACTTCTCGTTTTCTGCTAATCTCCTTATTGAAGGAATTTGTTGTTCAGGTGCATAATCACCTCTTAAAATAGTCGTTCTTAATTTTGATGCAATTTGTAAATATAGATGTTGTTTCATTTAATCTTTTTATTATCACTTTCCCTAACAAACTTCCAATATGCAGAATAAGGGATGACTGTAGCTAGTAGAAGATAGTATTTATTTGCAAATATATCTGCTTCTCCTTTTGCATTGAAATGAATCGGAACTTTTTCTGGGAGAAATCTACAAATAACAACTATTATAGCTAGCATTACTAATAACACCAAAATATCTTTTATCAGTCTGTTTTTCATCTTATTTTTCTCCTTTAACTAGATAAAATTTGACTTGGTCATTTTTATATAAACTCTAAACGAAATAGCCAGTAAAATTACTGATACTGCTTGCAAAATAAATATAATCGGAAGATTAAACAACCAATTAAGCAAAATAGGCGTAATAAGCGTAATAAGCGTAATCATACCAATAATTCCAGTTACAATAACAGGAAGACTTTGTTTGACAACTATCATCTCACTGTCCCAATCATAGTTAGGATATTTTTTATTTAATGAAATTCCGATTACCGTTATAAAAAGGGAGTAGCATATAGGAACAATAACTAGATTCATAACTTGAATAGGATTCATATCAAGTTTCAGCATAAATACAGATACAGAAATCATATATCCAATCAAATGAAGTGTAAGGTTGACAGCTATCTTAGCATTTAAAATCATTCTTACTTCAACCGGAGAACTTTTCAAAATCCAAATATTTTTACCTTCTAAAGATATAGATGAAGCTGCTGGACAACTGAGTGAAAGCATAGATGCAATAAAGACGGGAGCTAAATTTGAAAGATACTCATTTATATTTACAATTCCTGCAGAATTTCCTATTTGACCTACAGAATTAAACAGGAAACATATACTAAAGACACATAAAAGAATCACTCCAAGCCCAGCATTCAAGACTGCCATATAAGAACTTAAAAATCGTCCAAGCTCTTTTTGATACAAGGCAAAAAATACCGATTTTCTTTCATAAGATACTTTGTCATTAGCATATCTTAATTTTGTATTGGCAAGTGTATTAAGTAGTCCATACTTCAACGAAGCAATTTTGACAAATAGATAAAAGACGACTATTGAAAGAACTATATAAAATCCCATCCCATAGTACATTGGAAAATTGTAGTATGACATAAATAGTCTAGAAATTGGATACAGTCCAGTAATTTGCTTAGCCAGAGTAACCCCAATACTACTTTCAACACCTGATTGCAAAGCTGATAATGCAAAATATCCAATTATACCTAACATCGCAAATGAAAAAATAAGAGAGATAACATTTTTCCTTTTAAAAAAAGATGAAGCGACAACAATAATGAGTCCCATGCATGCTGCTATACACATGGGGATCAAAGGGGCAAAAATTATAGAAGTAAAATACAATATAATCTGTAGGAGGTTTAAACTTCCGTTCAAGCCCCATACAATTCCACCCGGAAGCATAAACATCAAGCCTATTAAAAAATTCAATAAGTACATAAACATGAACTTGCTGGTGATAATATACGAACTTTTAACAGGTAAGGATAGGAGAATTTCCATATCTCGACTGCCAAATAAAATGCCATTCGAATAAAAGACAGTCAAAAATAATATTGAAAAACTTGATATAGAGACCATATATGCCGGTATCAATCCCCGCTGTCCAACTTGTACCAGTGTTTTGGCTGTCATAATATTATAGACACAGAAAAATATAGCAAGAGTTATTATGCCAAAACTCGCAATAGCCATTGAACTTTGTTTTTTATTTCCTGAATCTCTAATCTCGTTAATAGGAAAGAAATTAATCAATTGCGCTTTAAGCAGTATCCAAATGTTACTCATTGTCCTGCACCTCCATGAAAAATGCCTCCAATGATTCATCACCTTTGACGTCTCCTGTATTGCCACTTGCAATTAACTTTCCATTTTTGATAATGGCAACCTTATTACATAATTTTTCAGCAACATCCAATACATGGGTTGAAAAGAAAATAGCACCTCCATCTGAAACACACTCATGCATAATTTTCTTTAGTAGGAAAGTTGCTTTGGGATCTAGCCCAACAAAAGGTTCATCTAAAATCAACAGTTTGGGAGAATGTACAAGTGCAGAAATAATGGCTGTTCGTTGCTTCATTCCATATGAATATGAGGAAATAATCCCCGAAAGATGCTCAGTCATATCAAATAAATCACCGTATTTTTGGATTCTCTCCCTGCGTATTTCTGTAGGAATTTCAAACAAGTCAGCAATGAAATTAATATATTGAAATCCTGTCATATGTTCATACAAATCTGGATTATCTGGGATATACGCCATCATTTTTTTATAAATAACAGGTTCTTCTTTAATAGAATGACCGTTGATAATTATACTTCCGTCTTCAAAATCATGGATACCGACAACTGCCTTTATCGTTGACGTTTTTCCCGCACCATTTGCTCCAATAAAACCATAAATATCTCCAGGCTGTACTGAAATAGATAGGTTATCCACAACCTTCTTATCCCCATAACTTTTACTAAAATTCTTTATCTCTAACATATTTTCGTCTACATTGACAATTTGTCAGTCATATTTTGAAATAATACCGATAGCTTGTTTTGATTTAGCTATCGGTACATAGTTCTCTTTACAAACATTCTATCTTTTTTTAATTGCTAAAGAGTCCTTTTGTATTTAGATTTTGTTCCAGCATTATCTTAAATGCATTCAAGTAATCTTTGACAGGTTCTTTCTTTGAAGTTATTATACCTATGTTATTTGAAACAAAAACATAGGCTGTCATCAGAAATTCTGCTGTTTCTGATGGATATTTTACAGAAAATACTTTTTCTGAGATGCCTTGATTTATTATCCTATCAAAATATATAGTCAGTTTTTCAATGAGCTTATGAGATAACTTATCTAACATATAACGATTTTCTTCAAGATCAACCGTCTTTTGTAACTCAGTTCCTTCCGCTGAAACGTTATCTGTAGAGATTATTGTGGCATCTATAAAGGCTCTTATTTTTTCAATAGCAGTTTTGTCGTCATCATTGACAATCACATAAATATCTCTCAATAATTTCTCTGAATAACGTTCCACAAGACAATACAGAATATCTTCTTTGTTCTTAAAGTGATAGTATAACAAACCTCGTGATATATTTACCTTATCGACTATATCCTGAGTTGTTGTGTTCGCATATCCTTTCTCCATAAAGAGGAGCATAGCAGCATCCATAATCTCAGCCCGTCGAATTTCCGGATCTTTTACATCTCGCATTTTATTCCTCCTGATTACAAATTATACTACTCTACTGACAAATTGTCAATTGTAAAATTACCTTTTTGAGGATACCAAAAAATCCTTGACACCAAGGCTTTTTCGTCAACATTTTTTTCTAAGCTCGTACAAGCAGTACGACCGCTTCAACGTTGATTGCTCTTTAAAAACGGCTCAACTAAATCAATCCACTCCTGATGTAGGTAAGATGATAAATAACCGTGATTATAACCCTTTGCTTCATACAAAATTGTATTTGAATGTAGCTGATGAAATAATTTCGCTGATTCTTTCACACAGTTCAATTCTTTTTCACCATAGATATACAGAACCTGAGCCTTGCTAGCAGAAATCATATCTTTCAGCTTGTAATGCCCCATATAGGTTTGGTAAATGGTCACCAATGTTTTAACAGGCGTCCTTGGAAGATCCTCCAAATAATAAGCTTTTATTTCCTCTGGATAAGCCAGTTTAGGATAGAGTTTGTTCATCATGCTTAACTGAAGTTTGCAAGAGAATTTATTGAACATCAGTTTACCAAATAGAGACACTAGAAAGATGCTGGTTTTTGATAACCTTGGTTGAGGAATACAGAGGCTTCCGTCTATGATGGCCTTCTCAGCAATTTCACTATCTAAAGACAAAAGCTCCATGGCAATTTGACCACCAAGTGAAACACCACCGATTGCAAACAATTTCCCACCACAGTTTGCTTTGATATAGTCTAGAATCTCCAATGCAGAATCTTCAGTAGAAACATAATCAAGTTGATGTTCCTCGCCGTGTCCATTCAAAGTGGGTAGAATAATACGGTATTTTTCTGACAAGATACGTGCTTGACGAAGATAATTCCACCAAGAACTGCCACCACCGTGTATTAGTAAGATAGGAGGTAAATTCTTATCCCCAAATTCATGGAATTTCATGTTTAAACTCCTTACTGTAGGACTTTCACTAGCTAATTTTCCTTGTTCGATCAGCTCTTAAAAGCAGTACCACACACTCCACATGAAACGAGTGAACACTATGTATGTCAAGTGAACATGTATGTGGGAACATGTCTATAAACCTTTTGACAATAGCATAAGGTTATCGTTAAAAGGTTTAATCCATATATAACAAATCAGTGTCTAGCAGCAACTTGCTTTAGTATTTCCTCATCAGTTCTTTCATCTTCTAATTTATCAGAAAAGAAGAAACTAAGATTTTTATCCTCTTTATATTTTTCATACAAACTTCTTCTTAGAGTATACGCCTTATTACTATTCGCCTTTGATCTGGTATTCTTTCTTCCATTAATCTCTCCACTTCTTCTTACATCATAACAGTATATTGCGTTAGGATTGTTTCCCTCACATCTTGAACCTTGGAGCTGTTTAATTAAACCTTGCTTTTCCTCATACTTTTTATCTGGTATAAATTTTGAAAAAATTTCAGAGAAGTCTACAAATAAATTTCTATTTTCACTACCTTTATTTATATTAAAAAAATCCGCAAATTCATTTAAAGAATTGAAGTGAACCTCGAAAAAATCCGCATATGCTTGTATAGATTCATTAATATTATTAGCCCTAATGAATTCTAATTTTACCTTAGCATATTCAGATGGCTTTCTTTCTGTATCACTATATAACTTTAATATTACAACATAATCCTCATTTTTGTAATTGAATAAAAAGCTATCAATAATCCATTCTTTTTTCTCCATACTACTTAACAACTTAGGTAGATTTTTAAATCTAATTTCAGCCATATAATCACCTCATATTATTTTTATATTCTTTCCATTCTTTATTCTATTATCTACTGGTTTCTATACATCTTTTTTGTATAGCCAGTACAATGTATTATCGCGACAAACAGGAATGTATATAACTAAATGTTCCAAATACCTTCTTGACCTTAGGTCAATCTAAATTTATCAAACTTCTTTCTGCTTAATCTTATTATACCATAAATAGAATTATGAAAGATTACTCTAAAACCTATTGATAAAATATCAGCTACCTCTCTACTGTAGCGAATAGTAAAATCAATCTTGCTTTCATCCCACACAGCACCACTACTTGTTTCCTCCTGCGGACTTTCACTGCTAATGGTTGCATAGCAAGAATAGTATTTACTCCACACATTTTTATGATTTCCTATTTTATCCACTTCAATTTTGCTTTTTTCTATAGTAATGCGTTCATTTAATAGTAAAATTTTCATTAAAATCCCACCTTTCTTGCTCCAAATAGCATAGATCTAAGTGTAATTGTTAACTCATGATGGTCGGCTTCTTCTCTATGTTCATAAAGATAGGCAGCCCCATATAGAACCGCCACCTTATATTCTTCAAAGTTTTCTCTGATGATTTCTTCTTCATTTTTTCTTGCAATAGCAAGGCACATCTTCTCTGCGGACTGGATAAGGGTGCTAATAAGATTATCATCTTCACTGGTATCCACCCTAAGATAGTTTTTCATTTCTTCTAGACTTACAACCATAATCAGCACCCTTTCCATTAATTATGATGTAGCCTTAATTGGTAGAATCTGAACAGCCTCTTTTAATACCAGCTTCCCATAGACTCTCTCCTTAGCCACAAAACCAATCATTCCATTACCTGCAAATAGTTCAGTAAGTTCTTTAAAAGAACGAGCTCCTCTATCACCAATGTTGTAATAGCTAAAGTCAGCGAATGCGATTGCATTTTCTGGTGCAAAGGCAGAAGTCTTAACTGGATAACCAAGAATTCTATCAGGCTCACTATCCTGATAAGATGGCTGCCAAATATATGCACCATTGTTATCTTTAAGCTTTATCACCTGTGCGATTGTCTTATCATTCATGATAAAAGTAGCATTCTTTCTATATGAACGTTTTAATGCATGGATAAGGTCAATCAAATCATCAGATTTTACTGCTGTGACGTCCTTTAGATAAGTTCCTCCATTAGTTTTATTAAAAATACCAGTTGGTTTGCCAGTACCATCACCGTTTAGGAAAGCATCTTCCTCTGCGTTTGCCAGTGCTTTACCAAAAGCAGTCAAGATTATGGTCCTCTAGTTTAAATGCATTATCGTATAATAGCTCTTCTGTTACTTTGATTGCTACATGAAGTTTATGTGCATCAAGAAGCACCTGTGCAAACTTAGAATCTCTAAAGTTAAGTGCTCCACCTTCTTCAATCCAAGCTGCTGCAGGATCTGACATAGCAATATTGATTTTATGCTGACCACTTGTTGTGATAGTTGTTCCAAGAGAACGCATGATATTTTCTTCTTCAAGCGTCTCAATCAATCTGTCATCGTACTCGTCTGGAACCAAATACCCACCATCTGCATCAACACCTTCTTGAAGAACATTTTCTACTCTCTTAAAGTTCGTACGCAGAGCATTTAGCATCGCATTTTTATACTCATCTCTTGCTCTGCCTTCCTTCTCCTCTTTTTCATCTACTTTCATAGGTTTTGTTACAATAGCATTTAATGTAGGTTTGGATAATTCTTTATCTAGTTCTTCCATCTTCTGTAGACGCTCAATCTCTAGGCTAAAATTATGGACCTTCTTTTCCGTTTTGTCATAGACCAAAGCATCTTCTTCAGAAATAAGGCCGTCCTTCTCTCTCTTACTATCAAGGAATGCCTTAGCACCTTCCCAAGCTTTATTACGTTTTTCAATCATCTCTAAAATCTTACTCATTTTTCTACCTCCAATTTTTCATTAAAAAAAGACGGTCCATTAATTCGTCCGCCTTGATGCCTTTGTTTGTTTCTTTATTTTCTATCTTGCATTTAGCAGCTAGCTTATCCATCAGTGAATTTACTACTTGTGCCTCCTGATACATCATTGAAACCTGTGGAATTTCCATGTCATTAGCTTCACTTCTTTTTAAGATGTCATCTGCAAAACCAAGCTCTACAGCTTTATTAGCATCCATCCATGTTTCTGAATCCATTAGATGAGATAGTTTTGCTCTGGACAGTCCGGTCTTAATTTCATAGGCATTGATGATTGACTCTTTCACTTCATCTAGCATTGAGATTGCTTTTTCCATCTCCCCCTTATTTCCAAAAGCAACAGTCATAGGATTGTGGATCATAAGCATGGATACAGGACTCATTAAAACCTTTGTTCCTGCCATTGCAATAACAGATGCAGCACTTGCTACTATGCCATCAATCTTGACTGTGACACCACCCTTATAGTCGATTAGCATATTGTAGATTTGAGCTGCTGCTACACAGTCGCCTCCTGAAGAGTTAATCCAAACAGTAATGTTTCCATTCCCCTTATTTAACTCATCTTTGAAAAGCTGTGGTGTTACATCATCATCAAACCAAGATTCTTCAGCTATCGTTCCATTAAGGAATAAGATTCGTTCTGTCACTTCCTATTCATTTTGGTTTTTCACTTCGTTCTTCCACTTCCAAAACTTCTTCATTTGGTTCTTCCTCCTTCCCTTCATCACCTGCAAATGCTCCGGCACGGTTTAGTGGGAGCATATTTCCATTTATGAGATACAAATCCCTGCCTTCTTCACTAGGAATACGATCAAGGTTTTCTAATTCTCTAATATCATTGGCAGACATCCATCCGTTTTGTCTTCCGATAGCATAGCCATTCATTCTTGATTGGTAATCTCCACGAAGGATTCCATCAACATTGAATTTGATATAGTACTTTTTCTTTTCCTCCTTAGTAAAAAGCCTTCGAACAATGGATTGCTCCCATCTTGCTACCCAATGATCAAGAGTGTACTTCACAAACTCTAGAGATTGCTGCTCGATATTAGAAAAACCAGACTTCTCAAGGTCACCTACCATATGAGGTGGTACTCTGAAAATCCTAGCTATCTCATTGATTTGAAATTTTCTTGTTTCTAAAAACTGTGCTTCATTTGGAGAAATGGAAATCGGCGTGTACTTCATTCCTTCTTCCAAAATCGCTATCTTATGGCTATTTCTTTCCGAAAAACCCTTAGACCAGCTTTCCCTCATAGCCTCAGGATCTTTTACTGTTCCAGGATATTCTAAAATTCCACTTGGTGTTGCCCCATTAGCAAAAAACTTAGCTCCATATTCTTCTGTTGCAATTGCCATGCCTATAGCATTTTTAGCCATTGCAATAGGTGAATAGCCAACAAGACCATCAAAACCAAGTCCTGGAATATGAAGAACATCTGACCCGTTTAACTTAACAATCCCTTGTTTTTATGTTCCTGCATCTGAATCACTTACAAAGTATTCATAACAAATTTGGCCCTTATCATCTCTATCCACTTTCATCCTATCCGATATAAGCGGATAAAGTCCTAAAACTTCACCCTTACCATTTCTGATAATCTGGGCATAAGCATTACCCCAAAGGAGTAAATGTGTCATCATAGTTTCTCTAAAAACGAAACTTGTCATTTCAGGGTTTGGTTCATCGTGCAGCACCTTATATAACGGATGCTCTATTGCTTTTTCAGTTCCTGTATCGCTTCTAAGGTATACATGAAGTGGCAAACTTGCAACTGCTTCAGATAAAATACGAACACAACTATATACTGCGGTCATCTGCATAGCCGAGCATTCATCTACTCTTCTACCAGATGAAGAACCATCCATTAAAAAACTATATGCACTTCCATTTGTTCTATTTGTTGGCTTATCACGACTTTTGAATAATCCACTTAATATTCCCATTCAAATTCCTCCTATTTATTTGCATAGAAAAAGCACCTCCTAAGAGATGCTTTGCTTTAATTTTATCCCTTAAAACAATGGTTGATTTACGGGATTTTTATTTTCATTATTTACATAGACATTTCGACTAAAACGTTTAGACTTTCAGTTATTTCACTAAACTCAATTCCTTTAGAATATGGATTTTTCTTTTGATATCTTATCCATCGTTCTTTAATCAAAGAATCCTCATTAATATGACTAATAATAACTTTTGCTTCATCCTTAGAAATCACAGTCTTTCTATACCTAAATGTCATAGAAACTGCTACTTTAAGTTCTTTCACATTGATATCTTCTATTTTATTTTTCAAAATAGCATAGATATCGTAAAAATCTTTACTTCTACTATTATTTTCCGCTCTTGCAAGTACTGTTTGTAGTTTCTCTGATAGCACAGATTCTAGAGGATAAATCTTCAACTCAATATTATCACCCAAAATTGTGCTATATCTTTCTATCCTTGGGAAAGGATAAATTGGATCACCTGTAGCAATATCAATACTAAACGGAATTTTAATATTAGCTAAGTGACCAATTATGTGAAATCTCAGTCCACCATATTCATCCTCCGCTCTAATGTCTTCAGCATCACCCTTTAATTCAAACCAGATATCTGATTGTTTACCATCTTCAATAATTTCTGCTAAAACTTTTCTCATTTTTACGGGCTCTAATGGACATCCCTTAACTAAAAAATCAATGTCCTGTGTAGCTCTATTTTGAACCCCTAAAGAATACGTTAATAGCATTCCGCCCTTAAGCATAAAATTTTCTCGATGCACACTGTCAGAAAGTAATTTTAGAAATTCATCAAAGAAAAATTTACTCAACACCAAATTATAATTTAAATCAAGTTCCTTTGCTTTATTCCTTAGTTTTTGTGTTATGCTATCTTTATTCATGTACAATCACCTCAAGTATTTCCTCTATTTGCTGTGCTATTCCAAATTCCTTGGCATATTTTCTTAGTTTCCATATATTCTTAGAATCTTTCTTGATATATAGATTCCAAGCCTTTGAAAATATCTCTGTGTCTTGATTTTTTCTATCTCTCACTAAATCACAAATAGTTCTTTCCATATCATATGCATACACAGTATTTCCCATATCAGTTTTGATTTCAGTTTTACCAAGTTCATACCATCCTTTTTTAACTTGATGAACAATCGTAGAATCCTTAATACGCCATGCATTGTAACCTTGCTTTACTGTTACCTCATTAGTAAAAGGCAATCTATCTGTTATTTTATGCAAGTATAGTGCTGTTTGATATGAATAAATACAAGCCTTATTTTGAAGCTGAAAAAAATAAAGTTCATCATAATTTTCAAAATTCGGATCGAAATAAACACCTCTTGCTACTCTTTCAAGTTCTCCTTTTTGCACCATATTTGTAAGATACCAAGAGTCGATTTTATTATATGATACTTCCTTTGCCGTTATTATTCCGTTATTCTGTTTTATAATTTCTCTTATCTTATCCTCATTCATTACTTTTCACTTCCTTTTGTGCTTTATTATATACTAAATAACGCACAAAAGCAAGTCCTATCTTTACATAAATAAAATGCCCCTGCTGTCATATACACTTTCAGTATTAGAATTACCACACCTAATTGCTCTATCAAGTGCCATGATGGTAGCAATCGCACCATCAATTTTTTCTGTGGACTTTTCCTTATCTGCTTTGATATTCCCTGCAGAGTCTGTCCTAATAAATATATTATCCATATTCTATCTAAGAACAGGATTCTCACTGTGGGCTATTTTTTGTTCTAGTGTTAATTTCATAAGTTCTTTCGTTGGTGGTGACATATTCTTAAATCCTTGTCCAAAAGGAACTACGGTAAATCCCATAGACTTTACGCAAGACTTTCTTGAGTTTACGACGCTGGGTTTTACGTTCATCCTTTCCTTTAACGGGTGTCTCCTCAATGTCCTGGTTCAGTTTTTCCAATTCTTCTTCAAGGACTTGAGCGAATGCAAGCAACTGCTCTGAAGAAATTGGTTCTTCTTCATCCAGCTTAATAGCCTGATGGATAAGGGGTGTGATTTCTTCTTGAAAATAGACCTGTATCTGTTCTTGAAGTTTGGCGGAGAATTTCTCTGTCGCTTTCTTCCACACGAAACTATACTTGTTGGCATTGGCTTCAATCCTAGTCCCGTCAATAAACAGACAATCTAAAGTCACTAACTCTTCCATTTTTAAACGAAGATTGAGGTCGATGAAAAGATTACGAATGAGTTCTTCCATCCCTTCAGCGACACGAAACCGATTGATGGTACGGTAGCTGACAACCAACTGTCCTGTTAGGTACTGCATATCCAGATTTTCAATCATCATTTTTTCAATTTTTCAACCAGAGAAAATCCCTTGTGAATAGGCAAATAGAAGAGTAGATACAAGCATTTTGGGGTGATAAGACGGGCGACCACCAAAAGCATGATAGAAGGCGTGGAAATGACTATCCTCCAAGGTATTCACCACTTTTTCAATAGTAAAGACGAGATGGTCTTGTGGCAAGAAGAAACTGATTTCTAGTGGTAAAGTTGTTTGATTTGTGTTATAGTGAATATGCATGGGATAGCCTTTCTAAATGGTTTATTAAGCAATTCTATTTTACCAAGACTATCGTAACCATGCAAAAAAGCAACGGCAAATCCGTTGCTTTTTTTGGAGATAAGAGACTATTGTCCCAGACTCTTCTTAACCCCTTTCGTTACAAGGTTTCTAGACTTTTACCAGCAACACTACACACTAAGCGTCTCGGACTTACCGTATCATTTCGTCGATCCCCCTCCTCACTCTACGAGTCCTATCCCATGGGCGGAGCATCTATTTTTACTTTGCTGATACCTCAGCTCGTACAAGCAGTGCTACCACCTCAACATGATGCGTCTGTGGGATTCAAAAGGTTTGGGGAACCTTTTGAGGATTAACTACGTTTCTCCAACAAGCTTACACATTCGACGTGGTTTGTCGTGTCACTCTTTGCAGTGATGATACTTGGCAACTTGCCCCCTCTTTCCATGATAGAGGGAGCATTTCTCAAATACTTTGGGATTCCTGTGGCTTTCACATGGTTTATGTCTACAAAAACTTTTGATGGTAAAAAGCCTTATGGATTTTTGAAGTCTGTCATTGCTTATGCACTGCGACCAAAGCTGACCTATGCAGGAAAAAAAGTAACGCTTGGCAGAAACCAGCCACAAGAAGCCATTACAGCAGTTAGGAGTGAATTTTATGGCATATCCAATTAAATACATTGAAAACAATCTCGTCTGGAATAAAGACGGGGAATGTTATGCTTACTATGAGCTTGTTCCTTACAATTACTCATTTCTAAGTCCAGAACAGAAAATACAAGTGCATGATTCTTTCAGACAGCTTATCGCACAAAATCGTGATGGCAAAATTCATGCTTTACAAATCAGTACAGAATCCAGCATACGTTCTGCACAAGAGCGTTCCAAAAATGAAGTCACTGGCAAGCTCAAAGCGGTTGCCTATGACAAAATCGACCAACAGACAGACGCTTTAATATCCATGATTGGCGAAAATCAAGTGAACTACCGTTTCTTTATCGGCTTTAAGTTGCTTCTCAACGATCAGGAGTTTTCTATGAAAAGTCTTACCGTTGAAGCAAAAAATGCTTTGTCTGATTTTGTCTATGATGTGAACCATAAGCTGATGGGCGATTTTGTTAGTATGAGTAATGATGAAATCCTGCGTTTTCAGAAGATGGAAAAGCTCTTAGAAAATAAAATCTCTCGTCGTTTCAAAATCCGCAGGTTAGATAAGGACGACTTCGGCTATCTGATTGAACACCTTTACGGACAGACAGGCACTGCCTATGAAGAGTATGAGTACCATCTATCAAAGAAAAAGCTGGATAATGAAACGCTGATTAAATACTATGACTTGATTAAGCCTACTCGCTGTTTGGTGGAAGAAAAACAGCGATATTTGAAAATCCAGCAGGAAGATGAAACCGTCTATGTAGCTTACTTTACCATTAACAGCATTGTCGGAGAACTGGACTTCCCGTCCTCTGAAATCTTCTACTACCAGCAACAGCAATTTACATTCCCGATTGATACGTCAATGAATGTGGAAATTGTAGCGAATCGTAAAGCCCTATCTACTGTCCGCAATAAAAAGAAAGAACTGAAAGACTTGGATAACCACGCTTGGCAAAGTGATAATGAAACCAGCTCCAATGTGGCGGAAGCTCTGGAAAGTGTGAATGAGCTGGAAACCAATTTAGACCAAAGCAAGGAATCTATGTACAAGCTGTCTTATGTGGTAAGGGTATCAGCAAATGATCTTGACGAACTCAAACGTCGTTGTAATGAAGTGAAAGATTTTTATGACGATTTAAGCGTAAAACTGGTACGACCATTTGGGGATATGCTCGGCTTACATGAAGAATTTTTACCTGCCAGCAAGCGTTATATGAATGATTATATTCAATACGTGACCTCTGATTTCCTCGCTGGTTTAGGTTTTGGTGCTACTCAAATGCTGGGGGAAAATGAGGGGATTTATGTTGGCTACAGCTTAGATACTGGACGCAATGTCTATCTGAAACCTGCTCTTGCCAGTCAAGGGGTTAAGGGTTCAGTAACCAATGCGTTAGCGTCGGCTTTTGTTGGTTCGCTGGGTGGTGGTAAATCCTTTGCGAATAACCTTATCGTCTATTATGCGGTGCTTTATGGGGCACAAGCAGTGATTGTAGACCCAAAAGCAGAACGTGGCAGATGGAAAGAAACCTTGCCAGAGATTTCCCATGAAATCAATATCGTCACTCTGACTTCTGATGAGAAAAACAAAGGCTTACTTGACCCTTATGTGATTATGAAAAATCCCAAAGATTCTGAATCACTGGCTATTGATATTCTGACATTCCTTACGGGGATTTCCTCTCGTGATGGGGAACGCTTCCCAATCCTTAGAAAAGCCATTCGTGCAGTAACCAATAGTGAAGTACGAGGGTTGATGAAAGTGATTGAGGAATTACGGGTTGAGAATACGCCACTAAGTACCAGTATAGCCGACCATATCGAAAGTTTTACAGACTATGACTTTGCACATTTATTATTCAGTAATGGTTATGTGGAGCAGTCTATCAGCTTAGAAAAACAACTGAACATTATACAGGTTGCGGACTTGGTACTTCCCGACAAGGAAACTTCCTTTGAGGAATATACCACTATGGAGCTTTTATCCGTTGCTATGCTGATTGTCATTAGTACCTTTGCTTTAGACTTTATCCATACAGACCGAAGCATTTTCAAGATTGTAGATTTAGACGAAGCATGGAGCTTTTTACAGGTAGCACAAGGAAAAACACTATCTATGAAGCTGGTTCGGGCTGGTCGTGCTATGAACGCTGGGGTATATTTCGTGACCCAAAATACAGACGACCTCTTAGATGAAAAACTGAAAAATAACCTCGGCTTAAAATTTGCATTTCGTTCCACTGACCTTAACGAGATTAAAAAGACCTTAGCCTTTTTTGGTGTAGACCCAGAGGACGAAAACAATCAGAAGCGATTGCGTGATTTGGAAAACGGGCAATGCCTTATCAGTGATTTATATGGTCGTGTCGGTGTGATACAGTTCCACCCTGTATTTGAAGAACTGCTCCATGCCTTTGATACCAGACCACCTGTGCGAAAAGAGGTGTAAATGTGAAACCATCAATAGTAAACAGAATAAAATCAAACTGGACGCTGAAACGTCTAGGTAAAGTGGCAATGACAGTGGCTTTCACACTTGTGATTGCCATTTTTCTTTTAGCCATGCTGGGAACGGTGGTTCAAGCTGCGGGCTTGGTAGATGATACGGTCAATGTGGCAAATGAATACAGCCGATACCCACTTGAAAACTATCAACTGGATTTTTATGTGGATAATAGCTGGGGCTGGCTTCCGTGGAACTGGTAGGACGGGATTGGAAAACAGGTCATGTATGGACTATATGCCATTACCAATTTTATTTGGACAATCAGTTTGTATGTTTCCAATGCGACAGGTTACTTAGTACAGGAAGCCTATTCCTTAGACTTCATTTCCGCTACAGCAGATTCCATTGGTAAGAATATGCAGACCTTAGCTGGTGTGAGTGCAAACGGATTTTCAACAGAGGGTTTCTATGTTGGATTCCTCTTACTCTTGATTTTGGTTCTTGGGGTTTATGTTGCCTATACGGGACTGATAAAGAGAGAAACCACAAAGGCAATTCATGCCATTATGAATTTTGTGCTGGTGTTTATCCTATCGGCTTCCTTTATTGCCTACGCTCCCGACTACATTAAAAAAATCAATGACTTTTCATCAGACATCAGTAATGCCAGTTTATCACTTGGCACGAAGATTGTCATGCCCCATTCCGATAGTCAAGGCAAGGACAGCGTGGACTTAATCAGAGATAGCCTGTTTTCCATACAGGTTCAGCAACCGTGGCTACTGCTTCAATATAACAGTTCAGACATTGAAAGTATTGGTATTGACCGTGTGGAAAGCCTGCTCTCAACCAGTCCAGATTCCAACAATGGGGAAGACAGAGAAAAAATTGTTGCGGAAGAAATTGAAGATAGAAGCAATACCAATCTAACCATTACAAAGACGATTAACCGTTTAGGTACAGTCTTCTTCCTATTTGTCTTCAATATTGGGATTTCCATATTTGTATTCCTATTAACAGGAATCATGATTTTCTCGCAGGTACTTTTTATCATCTATGCTATGTTTCTGCCTGTGAGCTTTATTTTAAGCATGATTCCATCATTTGATGGTATGTCAAAACGAGCCATAACAAAGCTCTTTAATACCATTTTGACACGAGCTGGAATCACATTGATTATTACGACAGCATTTAGTATTTCAACCATGCTCTATACCTTATCGGCTGGTTATCCGTTCTTTTTGATTGCTTTTCTACAGATTGTGACCTTTGCAGGAATCTACTTTAAGCTGGGCGATTTAATGAGTATGTTTTCTCTACAGAGTAACGATTCTCAAAGTGTGGGAAGTCGTATGATGAGAAAACCTCGTATGCTTATGCACGCTCACATGCACCGTCTACAGCGGAAACTTGGACGCTCCGTGACTGCTTTAGGGGCTGGGTCTGCCATTGCCAGTGCTACGGGTAAAAAAGGACAGTCGGGTTCGGGAAGTTCTGCGAGTACACAAGCAGATCACTCTCGACCAAACGGGCAGGAAAAATCAACACTAGGAAAGCGTATCGGTCAAACCATCGGTACAGTAGCTGATACCAAAGACAGAATGGTAGATACTGCTGGTAATTTGAAAGAACAGGTTAAGGATTTGCCGACCAATGCAAGATATGCAGTATATCAAGGAAAATCCAAAGTAAAAGAGAATGTCCGTGATTTAACCAGTAGTATTTCTCAAACCAAAGCGGACAGAGCCAGTGGACGCAAGGAACAGCAGGAACAAAGGCGAAAAACCATTGCGAAGCGTCGCTCTGAAATGGAACAGGTCAAACAGAAAAAACAGCCTGCTTCTTCTGTTCATGAAAGACCGACTACAAGACAAGAACAATATCATGATGAACAGACCTCAAAACAGTCTAATATTCAGACTTCATATAAGGAATCTCAACAAGCCAAACAAGAGCGTCCAGCAGTTAAGTCCGATTTTTCAAGTCCAAAAGTGGAACGCCAAGGCAATACCGTTCAAGAAAAAACCGTTCAAAAGCCAGCAACTTCAACCACTACAGCAGATAGAACTTCACAACGTCCAATCACAAAAGAACGTCAGTCTACTGTTCAAAGAGTACCACTACAAAATACAAAAAGTAGACCACCAATCAAAACCGCCACCATTAAGAAAGGCAGTAAGAAACCATGAAGCTGAAAACTTTAGTGATTGGTGGTTCTGGATTATTCTTGATGGTCTTCTCACTGCTTCTGTTTGTTGCCATTTTATTTTCAGATGAACAGGACAGCGGAATTTCCAATATTCATTATGGAGGTGTGAATGTTTCCGCAGAAGTGCTGGCTCATAAGCCTATGGTAGAAAAATATGCCAAAGAATATGGCGTTGAAGAATATGTCAACATACTTCTTGCGATTATACAGGTGGAATCGGGCGGTACTGCGGAAGATGTTATGCAGTCCTCGGAATCCCTCGGTCTTCCACCTAATTCATTGAGTACAGAAGAATCCATTAAGCAAGGTGTGAAGTATTTCAGTGAATTATTAGCCAGTAGCGAAAGGCTCAGTGTAGATTTAGAATCGGTTATCCAGTCCTACAATTATGGTGGTGGTTTCTTAGGGTATGTGGCTAATCGTGGAAATAAATATACCTTTGAACTGGCTCAAAGTTTCTCAAAAGAGTATTCAGGTGGCGAAAAAGTGTCTTACCCCAATCCCATAGCCATACCTATCAATGGGGGCTGGCGATACAACTATGGCAATATGTTTTATGTGCAACTGGTAACGCAGTATCTTGTCACAACAGAGTTTGATGATGATACGGTACAAGCCATCATGGACGAAGCACTGAAATATGAGGGCTGGCGATACGTTTACGGTGGAGCTTCCCCGACTACTTCTTTTGATTGTAGCGGACTGACACAATGGACGTATGGAAAAGCTGGAATTAACTTACCACGAACCGCACAACAGCAATATGATGTGACCCAGCATATCCCACTATCGGAAGCACAAGCTGGCGATTTGGTTTTCTTTCATTCTACCTATAACGCTGGCTCTTATATTACTCATATCGGGATTTATTTAGGCGATAACCGTATGTTTCATGCAGGCGACCCAATCGGTTATGCCGACTTAACAAGCCCCTACTGGCAACAGCATTTAGTGGGAGCAGGACGAATCAAACAATGAGAAAGGAAGATTTAATGATGAAATTTAGAAAAAATCAGAATAAAGAAAAACAGATACCAAAGGAAAAGAAACCTCGTGTCTATAAGGTCAATCCTCATAAAAAGGTTGTGATTGCCTTGTGGGTACTTTTAGGGCTTAGTTTCAGCTTTGCGATATTCAAGCACTTTACAGCTATAGATACTCATACTATTCACGAAACAACTATCATAGAAAAGGAATACGTTGATACTCATCATGTAGAAAATTTTGTAGAGAACTTTGCGAAAGTCTACTATTCATGGGAGCAATCCGATAAGTCCATTGATAATCGAATGGAAAGTCTAAAAGGCTATCTGACAGATGAACTTCAAGCTCTCAATGTTGATACAGTACGCAAAGATATTCCTGTATCGTCTTCTGTAAGAGGATTTCAGATATGGACAGTAGAGCCAACTGGCGACAATGAGTTTAATGTAACCTACAGTGTAGACCAGCTCATTACAGAGGGAGAAAATACAAAGACCGTCCACTCTGCTTATATAGTGAGTGTCTATGTAGATGGTTCTGGAAATATGGTACTGGTTAAGAATCCGACCATTACCAACATACCTAAGAAATCAAGTTATAAACCAAAAGCCATTGAAAGTGAGGGGACGGTTGATTCCATTACAACCAATGAAATCAATGAGTTTTTAACGACGTTCTTCAAGCTCTATCCTACAGCGACAGCCAGTGAACTTTCCTACTATGTGAATGACGGGATATTAAAACCAATCGGAAAAGAGTACATCTTTCAAGAACTGGTAAATCCTATTCACAATCGTAAGGATAATCAAGTCACGGTATCGCTGACAGTGGAGTATATCGACCAGCAGACCAAAGCAACGCAGGTATCTCAATTTGATTTGGTACTTGAAAAGAACGGGAGTAATTGGAAGATTATAGAATAACAAATATTGGTACATTATTACAGCTATTTTGTAATCACGTACTCTCTTTGATAAAAAATTGGAGATTCCTTGACAAATATGCTCTTACGTGCTATTATTTAAGTATCTATTTAAAAGGAGTTAATAAATATGCGGCAAGGTATTCTTAAATAAACTGTCAATTTGATAGTGGGAACAAATAATTGGATGTCCTTTTTTAGGAGGGCTTAGTTTTTTGTACCCAGTTTAAGAATACCTTTATCATGTGATTCTAAAGTATCCGGAGAATATCTGTATGCTTTGTATGCCTATGGTTATGCATAAAAATCCCAGTGATAAGAGTATTTATCACTGGGATTTTTATGCCCTTTTGGGCTTTTGAATGGAGGAAAATCACATGAAAATTATTAATATTGGAGTTTTAGCTCATGTTGATGCAGGAAAAACTACCTTAACAGAAAGCTTATTATATAACAGTGGAGCGATTACAGAATTAGGAAGCGTGGACAAAGGTACAACGAGGACGGATAATACGCTTTTAGAACGTCAGAGAGGAATTACAATTCAGACAGGAATAACCTCTTTTCAGTGGGAAAATACGAAGGTGAACATCATAGACACGCCAGGACATATGGATTTCTTAGCAGAAGTATATCGTTCATTATCAGTTTTAGATGGGGCAATTCTACTGATTTCTGCAAAAGATGGCGTACAAGCACAAACTCGTATATTATTTCATGCACTTAGGAAAATGGGGATTCCCACAATCTTTTTTATCAATAAGATTGACCAAAATGGAATTGATTTATCAACGGTTTATCAGGATATTAAAGAGAAACTTTCTGCCGAAATTGTAATCAAACAGAAGGTAGAACTGTATCCTAATATGTGTGTGACGAACTTTACCGAATCTGAACAATGGGATACGGTAATAGAGGGAAACGATGACCTTTTAGAGAAATATATGTCCGGTAAATCATTAGAAGCATTGGAACTCGAACAAGAGGAAAGCATAAGATTTCAGAATTGTTCCCTGTTCCCTGTTTATCACGGAAGTGCAAAAAACAATATAGGGATTGATAACCTTATAGAAGTGATTACGAATAAATTTTATTCATCAACACATCGAGGTCAGTCTGAACTTTGCGGAAAAGTTTTCAAAATTGAGTATTCGGAAAAAAGACAGCGTCTTGCATATATACGTCTTTATAGTGGCGTACTGCATTTGCGAGATTCGGTTAGAATATCGGAAAAGGAAAAAATAAAAATTACAGAAATGTATACTTCAATAAATGGTGAATTATGTAAAATCGATAAGGCTTATTCCGGGGAAATTGTTATTTTGCAGAATGAGTTTTTGAAGTTAAATAGTGTTCTTGGAGATACAAAGCTATTGCCACAGAGAGAGAGAATTGAAAATCCCCTCCCTCTGCTGCAAACGACTGTTGAACCGAGCAAACCTCAACAAAGGGAAATGTTACTTGATGCACTTTTAGAAATCTCCGACAGTGACCCGCTTCTGCGATATTATGTGGATTCTGCGACACATGAAATCATACTTTCTTTCTTAGGGAAAGTACAAATGGAAGTGACTTGTGCTCTGCTGCAAGAAAAGTATCATGTGGAGATAGAAATAAAAGAGCCTACAGTCATTTATATGGAAAGACCGTTAAAAAAAGCAGAGTATACCATTCACATCGAAGTTCCACCGAATCCTTTCTGGGCTTCCATTGGTCTATCTGTAGCACCGCTTCCATTAGGGAGCGGAGTACAGTATGAGAGCTCGGTTTCTCTTGGATACTTAAATCAATCGTTTCAAAATGCAGTTATGGAGGGGATACGCTATGGCTGTGAACAAGGATTGTATGGTTGGAATGTGACGGACTGTAAAATCTGTTTTAAGTATGGCTTATACTATAGCCCTGTTAGTACCCCAGCAGATTTTCGGATGCTTGCTCCTATTGTATTGGAACAAGTCTTAAAAAAAGCTGGAACAGAATTGTTAGAGCCATATCTTAGTTTTAAAATTTATGCGCCACAGGAATATCTTTCACGAGCATACAACGATGCTCCTAAATATTGTGTGAACATCGTAGACACTCAATTGAAAAATAATGAGGTCATTCTTAGTGGAGAAATCCCTGCTCGGTGTATTCAAGAATATCGTAGTGATTTAACTTTCTTTACAAATGGACGTAGTGTTTGTTTAACAGAGTTAAAAGGGTACCATGTTACTACCGGTGAACCTGTTTGCCAGCCCCGTCGTCCAAATAGTCGGATAGATAAAGTACGATATATGTTCAATAAAATAACTTAGTGTATTTTATGTTGTTATATAAATATGGTTTCTTGTTAAATAAGATGAAATATTTTTTAATAAAGATTTGAATTAAAGTGTAAAGGAGGAGATAGTTATTATAAACTACAAGTGGATATTGTGTGCTGAGAGCTTTCTTCTATACTAATAGACGAAAGGGTGTGAAAATGATTTTTAAATGATACTGTGGAACGGAACAGTAGCCCTAGTATTGACTACTGTCGTTTCTATTCATATTGGCTATTCTAGGACTGAGATGAAAAAATCTATAAATGCTCAGAATAAAATTGAACCCGCAAATCTCCCCAAAACAATGGTGAGTCATGTACTTGTATTATTCCGAAAAAATACACCTCTGGTGCAGTGAGACAAATTGGTGTATCTTATAGTGGCTTCGTAGATGAAAGCTATACTCTACTATCACTCTTTGATGATGTAGAACAAATTGAAAAAGATAATAGACTTCAGACAGCTATTGATGTTGTCAGAGAACAGTTTGGTTTTTTAGCCATACAAAAAGGAACCGTCCTAACTGAAGGTTCCAGAAATATTGAACGCAGTAAACTTATCGGTGGTCATTCCGCGGGTGGATTGGAGGGATTAAAATGAAACAAGAAAAAAATACAGTACAATTTTCAGAAATCCGTAGCAAAGGATGTAATGATATTGAAATGCTTGAAAGATTTTTACATGGAATCGTTGAAACAGCAACTTCAAAACTTCGTCAGAGAAAACTCAAAACAACTGAAATATCGATACGACTAGTACATGCTAAATCTGAAAACCGATTACCATTGGAATTTACATTTAGCATTAAGCCAACAAGCTCATCTGTGATAATCTATACTGAGGTAATCAATCGCTTTAAAGAATGTTACACAGGTGGGGGAATTCAAGGTTTTACGATTCAATTTGATAAAAATACCCTTGCCTCTGCATAGAAAGGATTTGATATGATTGACCGTTCATATTTACCATTTCAATCAGCAAGAGAGTACCAGGATACAAAGATGCAAAAATGGATGGGCTTTTTCCTATCTGAACATGCATCAGCACTCTCTGATGATACAAACAAAGTAACGTACATGTCTGACTTATCACTAGAGAAGAAATTATTACTCCTCAGTCAAGTATACGCCGGGCAGCTACGCACACGCATTCAAGTGATTGAAAAAAACAAGCGTGTTTCCTACACTGGAACAATACCAAGTCTGACCAAAGATTTCATTTTGATAAAAACTACAACAGGTCACATCAATTTGAAATTAAAAGACATTATTAGTATTGAACTTGTCGAGGAGGTGCTCTATGAATCAGCTTGAGTTTCAGCGTAATCACCTACAAATGGACTATTATAGCGAGAGCTACCAAGATTTTGAACGTGACTTCTACCGCTACTCTAACATGAATATTCCATTGACCTTCCTAACTGATGATATCCTAAAAACAATGGCGACTTCACGTAAGAATTACTTTGTCCTCAATAAGGAAAAGTCCAGAGATAACCGCGATCACTTCTTCATATTTGAAGTAAGTACCGTAGATGAGAATCCGCTAATCTATCATTATACATATAAGAAAACTACAATATATTTAGCAGAAAAATAGGAGCAGTTCAATTGACTGTTCCTATTTTTAATATTCATAAAATCTAAAGTCTTTATACTCTTTAACAATGGAGTCGCCAACCAGAACAGACTATACTGATCAGCGACTACCTTAAATTTAATGTTTCAGATTTATTTTCTTATCTCTAATTTCATAAACTACATCTGCTACATTTTCGAGTAATCGTTTATCGTGGGTGATAAACACGATAGTTCCGGTGTACTCCTTCATTAGTATTTCCAAAGCCTCTAAACTTGGTATGTCAAGGAAGTTACTGGGTTCATCCATTATTAGGATGTTATATCTACCCATGAGCATTTTAGCAAGCAACAATTTTATAATTTCTCCACCGCTTAAAACAGATAAACTTTTTCCAATATCGTTCTGTTTGAACCCCATAGATGCTAGCACTGAACGAATTTCTGATATATTGTAGTCACAATCCTTCTGCATAAACTCCATAACATTCTGATTACTGTTGTACTTGTAACCATTCTGTGCAAAGTAACCTATTTTTGCCTTAGGCGAAATAGAAATTCCTTCTTCATGGTTTAAGATCATTTGGATTAAAGTTGTTTTTCCGATTCCATTACCACCAGTTAACGCCACTTTTGCTCCTAACGGAATTTGAAAAGATGCATTTTCAAACAGAGCCTTATCCCCAAATACTTTATTAATTTCTGCACCGACTATAGGGTATGGATTATGGAGCTCCAATGCTTTACTTTGCCTGAAACGAATTCTGCGAATGCCTTCCGGAGCTTCTACTTTTCCTAAGGCCGCAATCCTGTGCTCTAGGGTTTTAGCAGCATTATACATCTTTTTTTCCTTACTTCCTATTGATTTTTGATGAGCTAAACGCCCTCCGTCTTCAGTACTTTTTTTCTTTGAAGAACCTTTTGCCTTCTGTTCTATTTTACGAGCCTGTTTTCGCTTTTCCTCCGCAGCCCTTTCCAATCGGGCACGTTCCGCAATAAATTGTTCGTATTCTGCAGCTTGGCTCTTACGTTCTTCCTCTTTCTGACGAAGATAATCAGAATAGTTTCCCCAATACTCAGTGATTTTGCCATCTTTCAGTTCCCATATTTTATCTACTATTTCATCAAGAAAATAGCGGTCATGGCTAATAACTAACAGTGCACCTGTAAAATATTTTAGCTGTCCTATTAGAAAATCAATTCCTTCACGGTCTAAATGGCTCGTAGGTTCATCCGCTAAAATACCATGAACCTGTGCCGATAAGGCCTGTGCTATTTTAAGCCTTGTTTCTTCACCACCGCTCATAGTCTGTATATTTAATTGCTCAACACCTAGCTTGCCTACAAGTGCAAAATCTTTTTCCTCCTGCAGAGTTACTTCGTCCAACTGGGGAATATAGGCAAGTTCACCCAGACGATTCATTTTACATCCTGGGGGAGTTAATTCTCCTAAAAGTACCCTGAGTAAAGTGCTTTTTCCAGCACCATTTGCTCCTACTAAACCAATACGGTCATAATCATATACTTCTAATTCATTTATATCTAAAACATCGCGTCCTTTGAATTCCACACGAATGTCTTTTGCTTTTAATATTAATTCCATAACATTTCCTCCTGTCTATAATCGCATGCTTTCATTTGCTTGTATGCAGGGAAAACCCTGCGATTTTAGCAGGAAGAGTTACATGAAAATAAGATACATAAATATTCCTCCAATATTGTTTATTTTAAATCTAATTTTCTAACCTCAGTTATCATTTGGCAAACTATAGCAATGCCAATAATTAAAATACCTGATAGTAAAAACCAATGATTTACACCGATTTTATCAGCAAAGAATCCAGAAAGAATTAACCCAATTGGCATAGCAAGTGACATGATACTTCCGATCAAAGAAAATACACGTCCTAAATATTCAGGCTTAATTTTCTCCTGAAAAAGAGCTGTTTGCACACCGCTATAAAATGGCACCGAAAGCCCCATTATTGCACAGCAAACTACGAATATTACAAATCCATTTGGAGGAAGTATTCCCGAAACGGCTAAACTGGTCCCCATTATAAAAAATGAACTTGTTATTAGTAATACATGCTTTTCGAAGCCCCCTAATCTTCCTAATAATAAGCCTCCTGCTAGCATCCCAAATGCAAAGGAAATTTCCGTAATAGAAATATGCACAGGCGTTCCATTAAAGTGTTCCATGCTTATTAAAGGAAATAGTGCATTGATTGGCATATAAACAAAAGTATATAGTGTTCCTAAGAGTAATAAGGCAAACAATCCTTTGTTTTGTCTCAGAACCACAACTCCTTCTTTCATCTCCCTTATGAAATTTGGTTCTAAACTTTGCACTTGATTACCCAGCTTAGGTATACGTACAATTGCTACCGTAATAGATGCAATCACAGCACCCAATACGTCGATGGCAATAATAGCATTTAAATCCCAAACGGAGTATAAGAGTGCTGCAACTGCCGGACTAACAATATAGCTTATAGACTGCAAAGACTGACTATAGCCTGCGCATTTCGTTAGCTGTTCTTCTGGTACTAAAAGTGGTGTAACCGCATTGAGTGCTGGGGTATGAAAAGCTGTTCCAATGCTACGGATAAACAATACTATCATAATCATCCAGACAGGTAGCTCCATACAGAATGCAACAATAGCAAGCACTGCACCAGCTGCTGCGATAATTAAATCGGCACCAATCATTATCTTCTTCCTATCATGACGATCCACTAGCACACCAATGGCAGGTCCCAAAATCGCATAGGGTAAAAAACCTACTAATGAAGCCATAGACAAGACCATCGCAGATCCTGTTTTTTCTGTAAGGTAAAAAATAATCGCCATTTGCAGGATGGCACTAGTGATTAATGATACTGCTTGCCCTGCCCATATTGCATAAAATTTTCGTTTCCAATTGTTGTATTTTTCCATTTATATTATCTCCTGCATATTATTTTGCTTGAATTTCTATTTTGAATAGCATTCTAGGCAATAAAAAATGCAGGCCAAACCCCACAATGTGGCTTTTGGTCTGCATACATACAATTTGGAAACATTCATATTAAAGACATAGTTAAATAAAGGTATAGTTAAATAACCAATATCCTCACCGTAACTAATGAATGCTCAATATCGTATAAATAAGCACAACAAAAAAGCCTATCATCGGGTATAGATTCTGCTTTTTTTATTGCCAGCTTATCTTAAACGCATTGAGGCTGTCATAGTTTCGGTTCCTCCTACATCTTTGTTTATATCAATTTATAGTATAACACAAAAAGATGATATGTTCAATATAAAAGTTATGGAATGAGACTCATACTTCCAATTCGATGCCAGATTTAAAGGATATGACGAAGTTTTCTTCATAGACTGTAACGCTCTGGATTATCTTCCTTAGTAGCAAGCGATTAGCTTTCACAAAATCTTCTGTTTGTAGTTTTAAAAATTCATCAGGATTTTCTAACTCAACCTCAAAATATTTCATTTTACATTCCCTCATTTCATTTATTGATAAATTGAGTTTGCAAAAAAGAGTGGACAATTTTTGTCTACTCTTAACCTTTAAAATAGTTTTTTTTAATCGATTTGAAGTTGCCTAAATTATTACTTATTCGGTAAAATGAAGTATTGCTTTCAACAGATTTCCTTCAACTACACTTCACTTGATTCAAACAAGGTGGGTACATTTCTATTCCCACAAACTCCTTGTCAATGGAAACAAACACGTACCCACAGGGTAAATGGAAATAGAAACTGATAATTTCTAGCTATCACTTCTACTCATTCCAAAAATTTTCTCACTCTGATACTTACCCACCATAAAGCAAAAAGCCTTGCAATCAAGGCTTTCATTATCCCTTTCGTTCAAAGGTTTCTAAGCTTTTACGAGCAGAGCGACACACTCAGCGGTTCGCTATCTCCGTTCTGTCTGCGTGCTAGCACTTGTCAATCACGGACAGCTATCGCATGGGCGGAAGTAAATGCTAATCTTCGTCGTTTTACTCCTTGACTAGCAAACTTACCGCCTCAACATGTCCTGTATGTGGAAATAAAACACGATTAAAGATAAGGGAAGATACTGAATTAAAAAAATTCCCCCTCTATTGTCCGAAATGCAGACAAGAAAATTTAATTGAAATAAAGCAGTTCAAAGTAACTGTGATTACAGAGCCAGACGCAAAGACGCAGAGCCGATAAAATGAGATTAATACAATCTCATTTTATCGGCTCTTTCCGTTATGTATGGATTCTTTTAATTAGTCTTCGATGTTTCTTGCTTCGTTGATACCGCTGGCTAAAGATTCCATTAAGGATAGTTCTTTGTCTGTAAAGCTATCCATGTATTTCTCTATCTGTAATCGTCGGGTGCTTTTTACCAAGTTATTAGCAGGTAAGAAAAATTCATCAACGGAAACATGAAGTAACGATACAAGGTCATAAAGAACTTGTATGCTGGGGTGTTGCCCTTTATTTTCAATATTAGTTAAGTACCGTGGGTCAATTTCAATCAATGCTCCCACTTGTTCACGAGTTAAACCTCGTTTCAATCGAGCTTCTTTAATGGCTAAACCAAAGGCTCTAAAATCATATTTATCTTCTTTTTTACGCATAGTAGACCACCTCTATACATTTTATTGTTCCTACTGAATTAAAAACAGGTATAGAAAAACGTGTTATATGGTTTATAGGTTTATATTTAATAAAAAGCACTACTAAACGCCAATAAAAAAAACCGTTATATGGTAGTGCTATTTACGCTGTTAAAATATTGTATCTTACTTCCAAATGGCGGTTTGTTGGAGGTCAAAGTCGCCATGAAGTATATCACATACAATCAAGTTCCCCACATTGAGTATTTATCAAAAAAAGTCGTCTATCTGCAATAGATAAGTACGTCCACCAATGTGGTTTTATAAATCATATAGATAGAATAACAGAAGCATGTAAACAGAGAAATAAATCTGTTTATATGCTTTTTTGGCTATTCAGAACTTTTTTACAAAGTTTATTTATCAGTAATGCAACAAATCCCCCTTTCACATTGGGACTAAGAGTGAAAGGAGATAAACGAGCAAGGCTCACTTCCTTTCCTAGACAGAAAGGGGGTGAGAAACATGAAACCATCTTCTTTTCAGACCACAATAGAAAATCAGTTTGACTATATCTGTAAACGTGCTATGGAAGACGAGCGAAAGAATTATATGCTTTATCTTTCAAGGATTGCAAAGCGTGAGGTGTCCTTTTCGGATGTTGGCGATTATCTTGTTAGCCAGTTTGCGACAACAGATAACTATTCAACTGACTTTCAGATTTTTACACTCAATGGGTTATCAGTAGGCGTTGAAAATGATTTGTTGAGTGAAGCATTACGTGAGTTGCCAGACAAGAAACGTGAAATTCTACTGCTGTTTTACTTTATGGACATGAGCGATTCAGAAATTGCAGACCTGTTGAAATTGAACCGTTCTACTGTCTATCGGCATAGAACCAGTGGACTAGCCTTAATTAAAAAGTTTATGGAGGAATTTGAAGAATGAAAACACAATATCCTATGATTCCCTTTCCTCTCATTGTAAAGGCAACAGATGGCGATACCGAAGCGATTAACCAGATTCTACATCATTACAGAGGGTACATAACGAAGCGTTCCCTACGACTTATGAAAGATGAATATGGCAATCAAAGTATGGTCGTTGATGAAGTCTTACGTGGAAGAATGGAAACCAGACTGATTACAAAGATTTTGTCATTTGAAATTAAGTAATATCCTCTCTCCTTTCGTGGAAGCGTGCTAAACCATTCCACGCTTCCCGAACAGGGAGGTTTGTTATTCCACCAAAGCATATTGAGCTTTCAATGTGTTTTGATAGGCTAACGAGCCATTGTTCTTTGAAAACTGAATAAAAGTAATCGAATACGTTTCGATAAGAAAAGAGCCAACGGAACTAACCGCCATGACCTATCTTATAAAGATAGCGAGCGATTCATGTTAGTGATCCGAGAAGCAATCTTTAGCAGGATTGCCTGCAACGACATTCTTATCGTGATAATGATACTCCCATACAGTCAATAGTCCGAGCGTGATAAAACCGTCGCAGGCAATGAGTATGGCTACATGAGAACCATGCAGGGGTGGAACTCCCGTGAGCTTTGCTAAAGCTGTTCGATTGCTGGTAAAACAACTTTTATGAAATCCAAATAAGTGATTTGGAAAGGAGGATTTTATGAAGCAGACTGACATTCCTATTTGGGAACGTTATACCCTAACCATTGAAGAAGCGTCAAAATATTTTCGTATTGGCGAAAACAAGCTACGACGCTTGGCAGAGGAAAATAAAAATGCAAATTGGCTGATTATGAATGGCAATCGTATTCAGATTAAACGAAAACAATTTGAAAAAATTATAGATACATTGGACGCAATCTAGCGTCGCCAAAGGGTCTTGTATATGATAAAATAGTATTAAGTCGTATCAAGGCTCTTTCCATAAAGGAAAGGAGCAAATGCCATGTCAGAAAAAAGACGTGACAATAAAGGTCGAATCTTAAAGACTGGAGAGAGCCAACGAAAAGACGGAAGATACTTATACAAATATATAGATTCATTTGGAGAACCGCAATTTGTTTACTCGTGGAAACTTGTGGCTACAGACCGAGTACCAGCAGGAAAGCGTGATTGTATCTCACTTAGAGAGAAAATCGCAGAGTTACAGAAAGACATTCATGATGGTATTGATGTTGTAGGAAAGAAAATGACACTCTGCCAGCTTTACGCAAAACAGAACGCTCAAAGACCAAAGGTTAGAAAAAACACTGAAACTGGACGCAAATATCTTATGGATATTTTGAAGAAAGACAAGTTAGGTGTAAGAAGTATTGACAGTATTAAGCCATCAGACGCTAAAGAATGGGCTATTAGAATGAGTGAAAATGGTTATGCTTATCAAACCATCAATAACTACAAACGTTCTTTAAAGGCTTCATTCTATATTGCTATACAAGATGATTGTGTTCGGAAGAATCCATTTGACTTTCAACTGAAAGCAGTTCTTGATGATGATACTGTCCCTAAGACCGTACTAACAGAAGAACAGGAAGAAAAACTGTTAGCCTTTGCAAAAGCTGATAAAACCTACAGCAAAAATTATGATGAAATTCTGATACTCTTAAAAACAGGTCTTCGTATTTCAGAGTTTGGTGGTTTGACACTTCCAGATTTAGATTTTGAGAATCGTCTTGTCAATATAGACCATCAGCTATTGAGAGATACTGAAATTGGGTACTACATTGAAACACCAAAGACCAAAAGTGGCGAACGTCAAGTTCCTATGGTTGAAGAAGCCTATCAAGCATTTAAGCGAGTGTTAGCGAATCGAAAGAATGATAAGCGTGTTGAGATTGATGGATATAGTGATTTCCTCTTTCTTAATAGAAAGAACTATCCAAAAGTGGCAAGTGATTACAACGGCATGATGAAAGGTCTTGTTAAGAAATACAATAAGTATAACGAGGATAAATTGCCACACATCACTCCACATAGTTTGCGACATACATTCTGTACCAACTATGCAAATGCAGGAATGAATCCAAAGGCATTACAGTACATTATGGGACATGCTAATATAGCCATGACGCTGAACTATTACGCACATGCAACATTCGATTCTGCAATGGCAGAAATGAAACGCTTGAATAAAGAGAAGCAACAGGAGCGTCTTGTTGCTTAGTAGTACAAATGAATTTACTACTTATTTACCACTTCTGACAGCTAAGACATGAGGAAATATGCAAAGAAACGTGAAGTATCTTCCTACAGTAAAAATACTCGAAAGCACATAGAATAAGGCTTTACGAGCATTTAAGAAAATATAAAAAGATAATTAGAAATTTATACTTTGTTTTTATTAAAAAGCAGCAAACTATAAACTAGTAGGTTCCACACTAAATGTAGCCCCATACTGCCCCACAAGTCCGATTTATAGCGTACCATCCCTAAAAACATTCCCAATGAAACATATAAACACCAAGCTAGAATGGTTCCTGGATGATGAGCTAAGGCAAATAAAACACTTGTCAAAGCAACTCGAATATCTAATTTTCTAACCAAGTTCCATAAAATTTCTCTATACAAAAATTCTTCAACCATACTCGCATTGATTAAGAACAATAAAAATGAAAACCAAGGAACTTGATGTTGAAGCCCAATTAAGTTTGCTTGATTTGTGCTTTCTTGAGCATGAATCAGACTAAAATATAGACTGATAATCAGTAGGCTAACGAATCCAATACCAATCCACTTTATCCTAGTTTCCATATTGACCTTGGCCACTTGTTTTCGTTGACCATACATCCATAAAAAAGAAATGAGCGACGCTCCATAGATAATCTGTAGTATAGTTAACTCACCGATACAAAGAAATTTCAGTAAGTATAAGGATACCAATAGGACATTTACTTGTTGGAATATATAAACTGGAATTATTCTTTTCATAGTTACCTCCGAAATAAATCTTCATAATCTAAATCTAATACCTGCACAATCCTCTCTACCCATGGACTTTGAGGCATTCGTTGTTCCATCTTGTAGTGACGAATCTTTTGATACAAACGATTCAATTCACTTGGATAGTGAAACTCTCCCGCAAACATTTTTCTGGTTAACTCAATCCAGCTGATATTTCTTTCAGCCAAAATAATGGACAAGTTCTCCCAAAATCGTTCAGCCATATTGCTTCTCCTTTAGTTAGATAAATAATGTGTTTGTTCCATGTAAATCAATTGTTTCGTATCCCACTTGAAGACTGTTGGACTTCATCAATTAAGTCATATTCTTTAAGAATTTTTTTGATGGTCAGTAATTTCGACTTCGAACAACCTAACAGCTTCATCAGTTTAGAATTGGAAAACACTAAATAGACTGCTCCCTCTTCATCTATCCAACCACGACTGAGAGATCATTCTAAACGATCTTTTAAAATAGAATAAGCCACCTTTACTTCTAGTTTCATATCCATATATTTCTCATCCTCAAAAAGAATTTTAGGTAATTTGTAATACCGTTCTGAAGTTTGGTATTGATTTGCGGTAATTCGTTTCATAGCGCTCCTCCAAGTTCTTTGACTATTAAATCTCCACTTGATTCCAAGCGAACCAAGCCACTTTTTTCTAATTCAGCCATAAGAGAGATGGCTTCAACAATGTCAATTCCTATTTCACGTACTAAATATGAAATGACAATATAGCGTGATGATTGTAATTCTTTTGTCATTTTCCCTCCTGAAAATAAAAAAAGAGAACAATATTCAACTGTTCTCTCGTTAGTTAAATATTTATTGTTGTATTCATTTTTCCGATGCGCAAACGACATCTACAAATACATATACATCTATGTGCCTTTTTAGGACTTTTCTGACGTCAAAATTGCCTTTATCTACAAAGACAAAATGCTTGTAAAATAGCTTAAAATCAAGGATTTTCACCCTATTTTTCGTTGTAGCAACACTACACACTCCACGTGGTGCGTTTGAGGAAAAAGATCAACCGGCTGTACTTTCTTCAATTCATATCCTAATTCTTGGTAGAGTTTGATATCACGCGCCATAGTAGCGACATTGCATGAGATATAGGCAATGCGGTCTGCTCCTGTTTGGCTACTTGCCTTGATAAAGCTTTCTGTGAGACCCTTTCTTGGTGGGTCCACTAGGATAAGGCTTGGTTGAATTCCATCTTTAAGCCAGCTTTTCATGGCATTTTCAGCTGTGTCACAGACATAGTTGGCATTTGTAATATTGTTTAATACAGCATTCTTCTGACTATTCTCAACCGCTTCTGGAATGACTTCAACACCGTAGACTTCCTTGACATGTTTCGCAACAGAGAGGCCAATCGTCCCGATACCAGAATAGGCATCAATGACCACATCATCTGATTTTAATGCAGCAAAGTCAATGGCTGTTTGATAAAGTTTTTCAGCCATTTCTGTATTGACTTGGTAAAAGGCTGGTCCAGAGATTTGGTAGTCATTCCCAAACATCTGGTCAGTAATAAAATCTTGTCCATAAAGAGTGCGCCAATCCTTACCAAAAATTGCATTAGTGTTCTGGTCGTTGATATTTTGCATGACAGACACAATTTCTGGGAACTGCTTGATTAGTTGTTCAATCAATTGCTCTACACGAAAAATCTTCGGACGAGTGGTCACCAAAATAACCATAATTTGACCTGAATAGTGTCCGCGACGCACCACAAGATTACGGATCAAACCAGCTTGCTCTTTCTCATCATAGGGTTTCAAATCATAACGGCGGAGCAAGTCGCGTAGGGCTATAACTACCTCATCAATCACAGGATTTTGGATAAAGAAATCTTCCAAAGGCATGAGGTCGTGGGAATTCTTACGGAAAAAGCCAGTTTCCAAGACACCATTCACTCGACGAACAGGCACCTGCGCCTTATTGCGGTACTTGACTGGATTTTCCATACCAAGCGTTTCTGCTACTTCAATATCAGATATACCAGCCATCTTGTATAGACTGTCCTTGACTTGTTTGGTTTTGAATTTGAGCTGTTCTGGATAGGCAAGGTGTCCTAAATCAGCAATTCCTGAACGCAGATAAGCTAAATCTAGATCTTGATTACGGTGCGGTGACTGGATAAGGTATTCTTCAACTTTACCAAATCCAATCTTTTTATTGACCTTGAGGACTCGCATAAGGATTTTTTCACTCGGTAAGGCATTTTCCACAAAAAATACCAAACCATCTACCTTAGCAACTCCTGCGCCTTCATGGGTCAAATCAACAATTTCAACTTCTACAATATCATTTTTCTTTAACATGTCTTTCTCTTTCTATTGGCCGACAAAAAAAGACGGCAACGTTACGGTTACCATCTATTATACCATGAAATTTCTTAAGAACCAAAACTCTTAAAGAAGTTGACAATGGTTTGCCAGAGGGAGCTTAAGAAATTGCCGCCGTCCTCTAGCGCCTTATCAGCATCAAAGTTAAGGTTGATATTTTTAAAACTGTCGCCAGCTTGTGAAACAATGCTTTGTTTAAGGTCATTCAGGGTTTTAGTGAAGTCTGTATTACTAAGAATATCACTTTTTGATAGATTCAAAGCAAAATTGATGATGATATTGATTTGGTTTCCTGTTATAACCTGATCAAGTTTGTAATTTTTCAAGGTATCTTCAACAATTTTACGGACATCTTCTTCTGTCAGAGCTCCCTTAGATTCTTTAGCTTTAGCAAGGCCTGACTTGATATCAGCTAGTGCAACGTTTAGTTTATTAGCATCAAAACCAGTCTTATCCTTGTTTTCAGCATTAATATCTGATAAAGCTTTGAGCTCTTCTTGCGCCAGGTCTTTATTAGCTTGTGGTACCTTTGCACCATTAGCTTCTAAAGAGTAGTAAATCCCAGCAAGAGCGCTCTCACCTGTTACTGGAATTGGAGCTGCAACTGTAATTTTAGCATGCTCTACACCTAAGGTAACAGCTGCATTTCGATACATATCCTGAGTCACTTTTGTAATATTTTCAGGAGTCTCGATCTTAACCTCTAGTGGCGATTTGTCACCAAGCTTTTGAATCTTGGCTGATGAAAATAGTTGAAGGCTTAAATCATTAGCTACATTCATAATTTTCGAATAGATATTAGGCGTCATTGTTTTGAGCTCTTTTGTATCTGTAGAAGAATTATAGCCAAGTTTTTTCAAGGTTTGATTTTTCTGTTCTTCATTTAGGGAAGAACCAAGAACGTATTCTGGTTGAACATAGGTTTCATCAATTACTTTTTGAACATCAGTTGCTGCATGGACACTAGATATGGCTGTAAAAGCCAACAAAACTGCAGCACTTGTCAGAAAGATTTTCTTTCTCATGGGGGATACCCTCCTTTACATATCTAGAGTAATATAAGTAACTTAAAGAAAACTTATAATTAACTTTCATTCTAAAATGCGGTTGTATAAACTTGTTTCAGAAGAATTTTGGGGTTAGAATTCATACTGTTTCCTCAATTTAATTGCTTAGAGTAAACTACTTTCATTGACTTTTCTATTTTAGCTATCAAAAATAGATATTTTTAAAACCTATAAGTTCATTTTAAACTAGTCTCCCAAATAGATAATACTTATGCCCCTTTTATGCCCCCTGAACACAAAAATAGCCCTTCGGATAAAATCCGAGGGGCTAGAAACGTTGTTAAATCAACGGCCGAACTTTTGAATTTCAAGGTTCGGGATAAAATAGTTCACTGAACTATTTTATTTTTTCAAGTTGTAGAATGATTTCAATCCACGGTATTCAGCTACTTCACCAAGTTGGTCTTCGATGCGAAGCAATTGGTTGTATTTAGCGATACGGTCTGTACGTGAAAGTGAACCAGTCTTGATTTGTCCTGCGTTAGTTGCAACTGCGATATCAGCAATTGTTGAATCTTCAGTTTCACCTGAACGGTGTGATACAACGGCAGTGTAACCAGCTTCTTTAGCCATTTCGATAGCTTCGAAAGTTTCAGTAAGAGTACCGATTTGGTTAACTTTGATAAGGATTGAGTTAGCAGCACCTTCTTGGATACCACGTGCAAGGTAGTCAGTGTTTGTTACGAAGAAGTCGTCACCAACCAATTGAACTTTCTTACCAAGACGTTCAGTAAGAGCTTTCCATCCATCCCAGTCGTTTTCATCCATACCATCTTCGATAGTGATGATTGGGTATTTGTTAACCAATTCTTCAAGGTAGTCGATTTGTTCTGCAGATGTACGAACAGCAGCGCCTTCACCTTCAAATTTAGTGTAGTCGTAAACTTTACGTTCTTTATCGTAGAATTCTGATGAAGCACAGTCAAATCCGATAAATACGTCTTTACCTGGAACATATCCAGCAGCTTCAATCGCAGCAAGGATAGTTTCAACACCATCTTCAGTTCCTTCGAAACGAGGAGCGAATCCACCTTCGTCACCTACGGCAGTTTCCAAACCACGAGATTTAAGGATTTTCTTAAGAGCGTGGAAGATTTCAGCACCGTAACGAAGAGCTTCTTTAAATGTTGGTGCACCAACTGGCAAGATCATGAACTCTTGGAATGCAATTGGAGCGTCAGAGTGAGAACCACCGTTGATGATGTTCATCATTGGAGTTGGAAGAACTTTAGTGTTGAATCCACCAAGGTAGCTGTAAAGTGGGATTTCAAGGTAGTCAGCAGCAGCACGAGCTACAGCAATAGACACACCAAGGATTGCGTTCGCACCCAATTTACCTTTGTTAGGAGTACCGTCAAGAGCAATCATAGCACGGTCGATAGCTTGTTGATCACGTACATCGTAGCCGATAATAGCTTCAGCAATGATGTTGTTTACGTTGTCAACAGCTTTTTGTGTACCAAGACCACCGTAACGAGATTTGTCACCGTCGCGAAGTTCAACTGCTTCGTGTTCACCAGTAGAAGCTCCTGATGGAACCATACCACGTCCGAAAGCACCTGATTCAGTATAAACTTCTACTTCAAGTGTTGGGTTACCGCGTGAGTCTAGGACTTCGCGAGCGTAAACATCAGTAATAATTGACATTTTTTACTCTCCTTTGAGTTAAATTATTTTACACCTCTATGATACCTTAAAAATAAGCGTTTTTCAAGAAAAAACGTTATCTTTGTGCAAATTTTCCTTAACTTTATAAAGTAATCGCTTTCTTATTTGTCTTTTCTAGTTGCTTTTATGATATACTATTTTCATGACAGATTTATCAAAACAACTACTAGAAAAAGCTCAGGGTGGAGCTAAGTTAAACCCCGATGAACAACGTCGGTATCTTGGAACATTTGAAGAAAGAGTTCTTGGTTTTGCTGATATGGAGACAGCCAATAGCCCAGAATTACAAAAAGATTTTCTTTCTGTTTTAGAAAACTTTCAAGAGCAAGAGCAGCCTCTTTTTCTAAAAATTAATCCTAAAATAGAATTTGACAAACAAGTTTTTTATCTGAAACAAGCTAAGGAAGCAGATTGTCAGGCGACTATAGTATCTGATGATCTCACTTCTTCTCCTTTTGGGCTGATTTTCCATACTGATCATGTTAGTCAAATTAATGAAAAAGATATAAAGATTGCATTTTCAAATCTCTGGGAAAGTAAAAAAGAAGAGTCAGCAAAAAAATCTATCTGGAAAAAATGGTTTGGTTAAATTTTTCCAAGGTTCAACAAGCGACCTATATTTGCAGCAGTGTTCTCTATATACCGACTTGCATTGTTTAAACTATCTTCAAGTGGTTCGCTTTTCTCTAATATTGAAAAAGCCGCTAAGATATTTTCAAATGCTAGGGGAGGGAAATCCTCTGATAGACTGCCACAAATAGCAATAACAGGAACTCCGGCAGGGGTTCTTTTTGCTACACCAATCGGTGCCTTTCCTACCAAACTTTGACAATCCAGCCTGCCTTCTCCTACGATGACTAAGTCTGCATCTGCCACTTTTTTATCAAAGTCTATCAAATCCAAGCAAGTGTCAATTCCAGAAACGATACGAGCTTGAGCAAAAGTACATAGACCTGCAGCAATACCTCCACCAGCTCCTGCTCCTTGAAGTTTAAGTGTCATAGGAGCATTTTTCTCATAAAAACTCTGAATTGCTAAATCGACGGGTTCAAACAAATGATGCTCAAGCCCCTTCTGTTTTCCAAATGTGTAAGTTGCACCCTCATGTCCACATAAAGGACTTTTCACATCAGCTAGGATACGAATCTCAACATCATCAGGTATTTTAAAAGCTATTTCATTTGATACAGAGTCTAAGACCAGTAATGTTTCCCCTGTTCCTGATAATTCCATTCCGTTCTTATCATAGAACTGATAACCCAAACCAGCAGCAATTCCAATTCCACCATCATTACTGGCCGTGCCACCAACGCCGATATAGATATCTTTAATCCCTTGAGCAATGAGATGACGAATCAACTCTCCAATACCACAAGTTTGGATTTTCAGTGGATTTCGTTTCTCTAGCGGAATCTTTCCAAGGCCAACTAAATCAGCAACTTCAAATAGTGCCAGTCCCCCTTTTTGAAAATAGCTCATGGCTTCTTTTTGGCCAAAAGGGCCTGTCACTTGGATCCATTTTTCTTCTAGGTCAAGAGAATGTCGGATAGCATCTACAGTACCTTCTCCCCCATCACCAACAGGGCAGAGGAGACAGTCTACATCTGCTATCGATTGTTGGAAGCCTCTTTTTATTGATTCAGCCACCTCTTCAGCGCTCAAGCTTTCCTTAAATGAATCTGGTGCAATTACAATCTTCATATTTTCCCTCATTCTAAACAGTCAATCAAAGGAAGAACTTCTAAAAAATCTCTCTTGTCAATATGATGTGGTATTTCTTTTTTCAGCACATCTTTTGCACAAAAGGCGATTCCCAGTCCTGATGACTTCAACATTAATAGGTCATTGGCCCCATCACCGATTGCAACTGTTCTTTCTCTAGGAAGTTTGAGTTCCTTTCTCCATTGTTCTAGAGTCTCTTTTTTAACCTCAGGACTTATAATTTGTCCAACTAATTTTCCTGTTAGAAGACCATCTTTGACTTCAAGTTGGTTGGCAGAAAAATAGGCGATTCCAAGTGATTTTGCTAATCTCTCAACTATTGGTGTAAATCCACCAGACACCAGACCAACTAGGATGCCATTCTTTTGGAGAATAGAAATGAATTCCTGGACATTTGGTGATAGATGAATAGAACTGAAGACTGTATCAAAGACCGAAATAGGACGGCCTTCCAATAAGGAAACTCTGTCTCTTAAACTGCTTTCAAAGTCCAACTCTCCTCGCATTGCCCGACTTGTAATCTGCGAAATTTCCTCCTCACGACCTGCCTCTCTTCCCAAAAGATCAATCACTTCTTCTAGGATTAATGTTCCATCAACATCCATAACACACAATCCTTTTACTTGAGACATCACTCCTCCTATCTAAACAGCCTAAAAATCGTATGAAGTCATCATACGATTTTATCTATTAATTAACTAAACTATGGTACAAGTCAAGGTATGACCTGCAGGCTGTATCCCATGAGAAATCACACTCCATAGCTTGTTTTTGTAAGTTTCTCCAAACGTCAGGATGATTTCTATACAAGTCCAAAGCTGTTTGGAAAGTCCAATTCAACCAATATGGTGACAAATTGTCAAAACTAAATCCTGTACCAGAACCTTCAATTGGATTAAAGGCTTGAACGGTATCTCGCAAACCTCCAACTTCATGTACCAACGGTAAGGTTCCATAACGCATGGCCATCATTTGAGATAAACCACATGGTTCAAAACGACTTGGCATGAGGAAAAGATCACTCGCTGCATAAATTTCTTGAGCTAGCTTGACATCAAAGGTAATATTGGCAGATAGTTTTTCTGGATAAACTTGTGCAAACCAAGAAAATGCTTGTTCAAATGCTGGATCCCCAGTTCCCAAAAGAACAATTTGCACATCTTCTTGCAGGAATCGATGCAAGCTCTCAACAACGATGTCAAATCCTTTTTGACGTGTTAAACGAGAAACAATTCCAACTAAAGGAACATCTGCTCGAACTGGCAAGCCAACTCTTTCTTGCAATTTTGCCTTATTTTGAGCTTTTCCAGATAAGTCTTCTTTGTCAAAATGATAGTCTAAAAGTGCATCTGTCTCCGGATTATAAATATCTGTATCGATACCATTTACGATACCAGATACTTTACCGGATTCCATACGAAGAATTTGATCCAAACCACAGCCAAATTGACTTGTCATAATTTCATGAGCATAGCTAGGGGAAACGGTTGTTACACGGTCTGCGTATAGGATTCCTGCCTTCATCCAGTTGAGACAATCTTTCCAACGAAGAGTCCCATCAGCATAACGTTCAAAGCCAACTCCAAATAGATCCCAAAGCATTCCTTCAGAAAACTGACCTTGGAACTCCAAGTTATGAATGGTTAAAACAGTTTTAATACCACGGTAAGCTTGAATCCAATTGTACTTTTCCTTTAACAAGAAAGGAATCATAGCTGTATGGTAGTCATGAACATGAAGAAGGTCAGGGATAAAGTCAATCCTTTCCATAGCCTCAATGGCAGCAAGTTGGAAGAAAGCAAAGCGTTCTCCGTCATCAAAATCACCGTAAACATGACCACGGAAGAAATAATACTGGTTGTCAATAAAGTAGAAGGTTACACCGTTTAAAACTGCTTTCTTAATTCCACAGTACTGGCTTCTCCACCCAACTCTGACCTCAAAATGGAGAACATCTTCAATCTGATCTCCAAACTTAGCTTCTACCATGTCATAGTAGGGTAGAAAAACTGCAACTTCGTGACCTGCTTTAACTAGTGATTTAGGGAGAGCACCAATGACGTCTCCCAGACCACCTGTTTTTGAAAAGGGTGCACCCTCTGCTGCTACAAATAAAATTTTCATGAATGAATATCCTCTGTTACTTTAGCACCTTTCTTAACGACGACTGGATGTTCTGCAGTTCCACGGATCACAACTCCATCCGCAACTTCAACACCCTTGTCCAAGATAGCATATTCTACCTGAGCACCTTCTCCAATAACAACACGAGGGAATAAGATACTATCTTTAACCAAGCTATCCTTGTGAATATGAATATTACGTGATAGAACAGAATTAGCCACTTGACCTTCAATGATACTACCAGAAGCAAACTGAGAAGTGCTTACCTTAGATGTATTAGCGTAGTAAGTTGGTTCTTCATTCTTAACCTTTGTATAAATCTTTTGGTTTGGTGAGAAAAGAGAGTAGAATTTTTGCGATTCAAGCATATCTTTGTTAGCTTGGTAATAAGACTCTACAGAGTGAATATTTGCAAGGTAGCCTGTGTACTCGTAAGCAAAAGCCCCTTCTTTTGCAGCTAAATCACGTAAAACATAGCGCAATTTCTCTGGATGTTCTTTCTTAGATTCTTCTTCTAAGCGCTCAATCAACCAAGGTGTATCAACAACAAAAATATCTGTAGACATATTGAATATTTCTTCTGTTGATTTTCTATCAAATAGTTTATGAGAACGAACATGGTCTGTTTCATCTACTTCCAAGATTGCGTTCACTTCTGAGATATCTTTCTTAGGAAGTTTCTTATAAACAACTGTAATAGGCCCCTTCGTTGTATTGTGAAGGTGGAACACTTGGTTCAAATCAATATTAATTAGGACATCACAGTTGAGTGATACTGTTTGGTTTGACCCAGAACGTTTTAGATAAGTAAGAAGCTGTTGGTAATATTCTTTTCCTACTGTGCTACTCTCAACGCGTGTATTATAAATTCCTAGATAATAGTGACTAAGAAGAGTTGACAAGCCCCACTCACGCCCTGAACGGATATGGTCAAAAACAGAACTAATATTATCCTGCTGAAAAATACCAAAAACACTGCGAACACCAGCATTGGCAAGACTTGAGAGCGGGAAGTCAATCAAACGATATTTACCGCCAAATGGCAAACTAGCTACTGGACGGTGGTCTGTCAATGTTGACATATCATGAAAACCAACTGTGTTTCCTAAAATGGCAGAATATTTATCAATCTTCATCTGTTGCTACCCCCACTACTTCATTATATCCTACAACTTGTACTTCTTCTGTTCCATCAATTTCGACACCATCAGAAATAACTGCACCTTCACCAATAATAGCACGTTTGATTTTAGCTCCGTGTCCAATAATGGCTCCACTCATGATAACTGAATCTACTACTTCTGCTCCTTCGCGAACTTGCGCACCTGTTGAAAGGATAGAGTGTTTAACCGTTCCATCAACAAAACATCCGTCTACAACCAAGGAATCTTCCACATGAGCATTTGCCCCAAGGAAGTTTGGTGGTGAAATTAAGTTTCTTGAGTAAATCTTCCATTGACGATTACGGCTATCCAAGGCATTTTCTGGAGAAATGTATTCCATGTTGGCTTCCCAAAGTGACTCAATCGTACCCACGTCTTTCCAATAACCATTAAATTCGTAGGCATAGACACTTTCACCTGACTCAAGGTAATTTGGAATGACGTTCTTACCGAAGTCTGACATATCGACATTGCTCTTTTCAGCAGCGACTAACATATTGCGGAGACGTTGCCAATCAAAGATGTAAATCCCCATAGAGGCTTTGATAGATTTTGGTTGGGCTGGTTTCTCTTCAAATTCTACAATACGATTATTAGCATCTGTATTCATGATACCAAAACGACTGGCTTCTTTAAGAGGAACATCAAGAACTGCTACTGTCAAACTAGCATTATTATCCTTGTGAGATTGGAGCATAGCATCATAGTCCATTTTGTAGATGTGGTCCCCAGACAGAATCAAGACATACTCAGGGTTGACACTATCGATATAGTCGATATTTTGATAAATAGCGTGACTAGTTCCTTCAAACCAACGATTTCCTTCACTTGCGGAATAAGGTTGGAGGATAGAGACACCAGAATTAATACCATCTAGACCCCAACTTGAACCATTTCCAATATGATTGTTAAGAGCAAGTGGTTGATACTGTGTGATGACTCCAACATTGTTAATGCCTGAGTTGGCACAGTTTGAAAGAGCAAAGTCAATGATACGGTAGCGCCCACCAAATTGTACAGCTGGTTTAGCAATGCTTTGAGTGAGTTTCCCAAGACGAGTTCCTTGCCCACCAGCAAGAATCAAAGCTAACATTTCATTCTTCATTTTCTACTCCTTTATGTTTTTGATTTTTAATAGTTTTAACAGTTTTCAAGCGACGCTTGATTTTCCAAATACTTGCCCCCATTGCTGGTAAGGTAAAGGTCAAGGTCTGCTCATAATCCTTCCATAGTCCTTCTTGCGTTTGAACAGTTTGATTGTGTTCTTTCCAGACACCGCCCCACTCTTCTAACTCAGTATTCCACACTTCTTCGTAAATACCAGCAACAGGTAGACCAATGGTAAAATCTTGTCTTTCAACAGGTGCCATATTAAAGACACAGACTAACATATCGCCCTTTTTACCCTTACGAATGAAGGACAGAACACTCTGGTCTCTATTATCTGCATCGATGATTTCTATACCATCATAGCTGGTATCGATTTCCCACAGACAGCGATGGTCTTTGTAAAACTGGTTTAACTGAGAAGTGAAATACTTCATCTTCGCATTCATTGGGTCCTCTAGGTTAGACCATTCCAACTGTTCTTCAGATTTCCACTCTAGAAATTGACCGTATTCGCTACCCATGAAAAGCAATTTCTTACCCGGGTGACAAATTTGGTAAGTGTAGAGATTGCGCAAGCCAGCAAATTGATTGTAACGATCTCCCCACATCTTGTGCATCATACTCTTCTTACCATGAACCACTTCATCGTGCGAGAATGGTAAGAGATAATTCTCCTTGAAGACATACATAAAGCTGAAAGTCACCAGGTTAAAGTCGTATTTACGATAGATCGGATCTTCTTCGTAGAATCGGAGGATATCATTCATCCAACCCATGTTCCATTTGTAATCAAAACCAAGACCGTCTGAATCCTTGGTGTCAGTAATCTGAGTAGCTGATGAACTTTCCTCAGCTATCATCATAACATCTGGATGAACAAGTTTAATCACATCATTCAAGCGTTTTAGGAAATAATATCCTTCATAGTTTAGATTGCCACCATCTTTATTGGGTGTCCAGGGAGCATCATCGTAGTCAAGATAGAGAATGTTGCTCACTGCATCCACGCGGATACCGTCCAAATGGTAAAAGTCAATCCAAAACTTAATACTAGAAATCAAGAAAGACTGGACTTCATTTTTTCCAAGGTCAAAATTGAGAGCTCCCCAACCGTAGTTATGAGCCTTATTATGGTCTTGGTATTCGAAAGTTGGTGTACCATCATAATATGCTAAGGCATCATCATTAATAGTAAAGTGTCCAGGAACCCAATCTACAATAACTCCGATATTATTTAAATGGCATTCCTCAACAAAATCTTGAAATTCTTCAGGACTTCCATAAGTATGCTCTAAAGCAAAGTAACCCATTAGCTGATAACCCCAACTCAAACCAAGTGGGTGGGACATTAAAGGCATGAATTCTATGTGTGTATAATTCATATCAACTAAATAAGGAATCAGTTCGTCTTTTAGTTGACTGAAACGATAAGGACTTCCGTCAGGATTTCTCTTCCAAGATCCAGCGTGAACTTCGTAGATATTAATAGGACGTTGTGCAAACCCATTTCGTTTTCTACGGGCCAACCAAAGGCCATCCTTCCATTTCTTTTCAGGAATATCTGTTAAAATAGCTCCAGTACCAGGTCGTGCCTCATACCGTACAGCCAAAGGATCAATCTTCATAAGCTGATGACCATTTGCACGTGTGATATGGTACTTGTAAATTTGGCCTTCTTGAGCAAGACTTGTAAAGACTTCCCAAACTCCAAATTCATTCCGTTCCATCGGAATTTGATTTTCAACCCAATTGGTGAAATCCCCTACCAAGTGAACTGCCTGAGCATTGGGTGCCCAAACTCGGAAAGTATAGCCAGACTCACCATCTTTTTCTTCCCTATGCGCTCCCAGATAATGCTGGAGGTGAAAATTCTCACCTGTCATAAAAGTTTCTAAAGCTTTTTTCTTATCCATACACCCTCCTATTTCTGTAAGCGTTTTCTATAAATTTATTATACTACCTTTTTATGGAAGATTCAAGTGTATTACTAAGAAAGATTAAAATTATTTTGAAAGTCTTCAATAAATTAACTTATTTCTTCACTTGTAAATCAAGTATTTTTCAGAAACACTTTGAAAACGAAATGTTTTTTTACAATACTACCATAAAGTTCGTTATTTTACTAACAAAAATTTAATTTCTAATAAAAAAATAAACCAGGAAATGAATTTCCTGATTTTATGGTTTTTAACAGATAAGGTACTGCAAATGAATTTAAATTGTAAATCTATTCTACAAAACTTTAAAGACACTAACACTTATGTCACCAAGTATATCTTCTTCAAGGGAAGTTGTATTTGTAACAAGTAGCTGCAAACTGCCCGCATTTTCAAAACGTTGAGGTTTGCCTTTAGCATTGAATACGACTAGTAAATGCTCTTTTCCATGAACTTCATATACAATCCAACCACTGTGTTCATTCGCCGAATGGACAAAGACATGATGATAGATTTCTTCATAAGTAGGATAAGAAAAGGCATCTGTTTGAGTTTTTAACTGAATAACTTTACGAACAAAGTCTATACTATTTTGGCGTTCATTTAGTAAATCCCAATCAACTTGATTGACCTTATCTGGGGCATTGTAGCTATTCATGGCACGTTCTCTATCATCGTGTGTTAATTCCCCATTTGGACCAGTCGCAACAAGTTTAGTACGACCAAATTCTTGACCAATTTCCATAAAGGTCATGCCTTGCATGAGTAAGTTCATAGCTGTTGCGGTCTCTACCTTACGCATGATCTGCTCAGAACTTTGATCCTGATGTAGGGTTGCTAACAAGTCGTGAAGATTGTAGTTATCATGAGCTTCGACATAGTTGAGTACTTGATTTGGACGAATATATGATCCTAATTCACGACTACCAAGGATGGCTTTTGCAAGAATAGGCTCGGTAGCTGCACCACTGACAAAACCAGATTTGATAGAACCATAGACTTCCCCACCCTTAACTGCATCACGCTGATTGTCGTTAAAGAAGCCAATATTTGGCATTTGATAAGCATTGTCTTTCTTGGCCTTATCATAAGGGGCAAGACCAGTACCCATGTCCCAGCCTTCACCATATAAGATGATATTAGGGTCAATTTCATCCAAACTCTGACGAATCATCTGCATGGTTTTAACATCATGAATTCCCATCAAATCAAAACGGAAACCATCGATGTTGTATTCTGTTACCCAGTAAATGAGGGAGTCAATCATATACTTACGGAACATTTCATGTTCACTTGCTGTCTCGTTACCAACACCTGTTCCATTTTGATAAGTACCATCAGGATTCATTCGATAGTAATAATCAGGAACTGTTGTTTGGAAAGGTGCATCCACTACTGAGAAAGTGTGGTTGTAGACAACGTCCATAATGACACCAATTCCTGCTTCATGATAAGCCTGAACCATAGTCTTCAAATCACGAATGACTTGGGCTGGATCGTCAGGATTTGTTGATAAACTTGTTTCCGGTGCATTATAGTTTTGTGGGTCATAACCCCAGTTATAGGTCACATTACCTTCTGAATCATATTCCTTATGACGATCTGCAATTGGTTGCAGTTGCACATAATTATAACCCATACTCTTGATGTAATCAAAGGCTGTCGCTTGTCCATATTGGTTGACAGTCCCTGTTTGGGCAGCACCTAAGAAAGTTCCACGAAGCTTGTCATCAACTCCAGATGTTGGTGATTGGGTTAAATCTCGAATATGCATTTCACAGATAACTGCCTTACAAGGATTTTCTAATCGCCAGCTCGCTTCTTTTCCATGTTTAACTTCAAAGTTTTCTATTTGCTTCTCAGCATGACCAAGGATTGCAGAACGTTTCCCATCAGGACTGGTCGCGATAGTATAAGGGTCACGAGTAAGACTTTGATGATGTGGAAATTGGACCTGATACTGATAAGCCTTACCTCTTAAATCTTCCTCGACATCTAAAGTCCACACTCCAATCGTATTATCCTTGTGATTATATGAATAGCTATTACCTCTCTTCATATCAAATCTTTTCCAAACTGGAGCATCATTTGCAGTAGATTCATACACGACAACTTGTACTTCTGTTGCCGTTGGCGACCAAAGAGCAAAGCTAGCCTTATCGTCCTCTACTTGGCAGCCTAGCTCACCCTGATAACCCCAATGATGGTCAAAACTAGCGCTATTAATAGCTTTATCGAAAGCGAAAGGATTTTGATTTTTATAAGCAGGACTTGCAATAGCAGGATTTTCTGAATAATAAATCCGATCATCTTCCTCTAAAATCCATACTTCTGTCAAAAGTGGATAATAGTTAAAACGGATAGAGTATTCCTTATTTGTTTGACCTGTATGAACCACAAAATTTAGGGTCTCGACAGCTCTATCACTCGAGTGTTCAAAGGTAAATAAGGCGCCGAAATAATCTTCCTTATAGGTTAATAAATCGATTCTCTGATCTTGACTTTTGACAAAAGAACATGTGTCGTATTCACCATTTTTACGATGGTAATGAATACGCATAGGGTAGTTGTACATCATTTTATATCTTATCTTTCTTTTCTTACTTTTTGATTCTATTTTAAAATACTAAATCTCAGTCTTTTACAGACTTTCTAACCAAGCTTCGTCTCGAACTTCGATACCAAGTTCTTGTGCTTTTTGAAGTTTACTTCCAGCATCTGCTCCTGCAACGACGAGGTCGGTCTTTTTAGAAACACTGCCTGTTACTTTGGCACCCAGACTTTCGAGTTTAGTTTTAGCTTCTGAGCGCTTGAGACGTTCCAATTTTCCGGTCAATACCACTGTCAAACCTGACAAGGCTGCATCCGCTACTACAGTCTGTCCTTTATAGTCCAGATTGACCCCAGTTTCTTTCAATTCTCTGAGGAGAATTTCAGAGCCTTCTGTCGCAAAATATGTCTGAAGACTCTTGGCAACCACACCACCCAAACTTTCAATACTAGCCACTTCCTCTGGATCTGCCTGAGCCAGATTTTCAATCGAATGGAAATGTTGGAGTAAGAGCTGACTGGCCTTGCTTCCTACATGGCGAATTCCCAAACCAAACAAGAGTTTCTCGGCAGAATTTTCCTTAGATGCTTGGATAGCCTGATAAAGTTTACTAGCGGACTTTTCCTTAACACCTTCTAAAAGGAGGAAATCTTCTTCTTTCAAACGGTAAATATCTGCCACATCCTTGACTAGATCTGCAGCAAAGAGTTTCTCAACAATAGATGGACCAAGACCTGTAATATTCATAGCATCACGAGAAGCAAAGTGAATCAAACCTTCCATGATTTGAGCAGGACAACGTGGATTGATACAACGGAGAGCCACTTCATCTTCAAAGTGTAGCAAATCAGAGTCACAACTTGGGCAGTTTGTAGGGATATCTAGTTTTTCTTCAGAAACCCGCTTGGACTCTACCACTCGTAAAACAGCAGGTATGATATCACCAGCCTTATAAACGATAACCGTGTCGTCTTTGCGGATATCTTTTTCAGCAATATAATCCACATTGTGCAGAGTTGCACGGCTAACAGTTGTACCAGCAAGCTGAACAGGGGTCAGATTGGCAGTCGGAGTTACCACACCCGTACGGCCAACTGTCCAATCAACTGAGAGTAGTTGAGCTTCTTTTTCTTCAGCTGGGAACTTGTAGGCTACTGCCCACTTTGGAGCCTTAACGGTAAAGCCGAGTTCTTCTTGGCTTGCTAGGTCGTTGACCTTGATCACCACCCCATCGATATCATAAGGCAGATTCTCCCGTTCCTCTCCTACTTCTTGAATAAAATCCCAAATTTCATCTATGCTTTCAGCCAAGATCCGCTTAGGATTGACTACAAAACCGAGCTGTTCTAGGTGCTTCAAAACTTTTTCTTGGCTGTCACGAGTTAAAGGGCTGGCTTCTTGATAGAGGAAGGTAGCAAGATTGCGCTTGGCAACTACTGCTGTATCCAACTGACGTAGGGTGCCTGCCGCTGCATTACGAGGATTGGCAAATTCAGGCTCTCCATTTTCTTGGCGTGCTTGGTTGACCTGGTCAAAAGAAGCGCGTGGCATATAACATTCCCCACGAACGGTGATATCTAGTTCTTCTGGCAAGGTCAAAGGAATATCCTTAACACGTTTAAGATTTTCTGTGATATTTTCACCAATAGAACCATCTCCACGTGTTGCCCCAGCAACCAAAATCCCCTTTTCATAAGTAAGAGAGATAGATAAGCCATCGATTTTCAGCTCACAAATATAGGTTGGATGGATCACTTCCTTACGAACACGCGCATCAAAAGCTTCAAGCTCCTCACGTGAAAAAGCATCCTGCAAACTATAAAGAGGATACTGATGACTGTATTTTTCAAAACCATCTAAAATCTTGCCACCAACACGATGGGTCGGACTATCTGCTAACACTTGAGCTGGATAGGCAGTCTCCAACTCAACCAACTCACGGTAAAGGCGATCATACTCACTATCTGAAACCGAGGGATTATCGCTGGTATAGTACTCAGTCGCATAGCGATTGAGCAAGGCGACTAACTCATTCATTCTTTTATTCATAAGACCATTTTACCATAAACTAAGCCCTCCTCACAAACGAGAAGGACGGAAAAATACTTAGATTGGAATTATTTTTGAAGTCCAAGCAGACTTATGTCTCTTTTTCAAAATGAGTTCGAACATACACGAGGGATAGACAAGACAGAATGACAACCCCGCTTCCAATTATCAGGAAAGAAGAGAGATGCACACTTGGCAGGACTGTCATAAAGCCTTTGGCAATAGGCATAAATAGAATAGCTAAGGTAAAAATTGTGCTTAATACTCTCCCCAAATATTCCCCCTCAACCTTGGTTTGCACCTGAGTAAAAAAGTGAATATTAAAAATCGTCATAAACAATTCACAAACTAAATTTCCAGAAAAGGAAAGAAAATTTGGAAGTGGTAATCCCATCATAAAAACTCCGACACCTGTCAAAGCCAGTAAAATCAAAAGATTATAAACATTAGCTTTAATTTTACTAGCTAGAAGAGCCCCAATGATGGAACCAATAGCCCCCATAGTTAAAATAGTGGCATAGGCTCCTTCTGACCCATAAAGCTGATTCGAAAAGGGGAGGAGAAATTCAAAAGCGGCAAAAAAGAAATTAACGCTGGAAGCTACCAGCAAAAGGAAGAAAATTTCTTGCTGATGCCAGATATAGTGTAACCCATCCTTGATATCTACAAAAATATCTCTCCCAGTAAAAGCCTTTTTCTCTTGAACTTTTGCTTCCTCTTTTGGAAGGAAAGCCACTAGAACAAAAGCAATGAAAAAAGTCAGCGAGTCTAGCAGTAGCGTCATATGGAGACTTGCAAATTGTAAAACAAGGAAGGAAAGAACAGGAGAGCTAACACCTACAACCTGCAAAACCAGCTCTAAGCGAGAATTATAGATCACAATCTCATCTTTCTCCACCACTTCAGTTATGATAGCTTTATTGGCTGTACGAGAAAAGGCGGAAGCAATAGCCTGCACAATGTTGGCAACAATCAAAGCCCCAATCATCCAGCTATCATTCCTTATGAAAGAAATAGCCAGACAAAGAATCCCACAAACAAGATCCGTCGCCATTAAAATCCTACGACGAGAAAAACGGTCTGAAACGACTCCGCCAAAGGGGTTGACGAGAATAGATGTGACGAGTTCAGAAATCTGATACATTCCTAAAACTGTCTGACCGATAGTCCCCATGGACGCCAACCAGACACTATTTCCATAATCATAGAGCATATTCCCTATTCTGTTAATAGCTCCACGACTAATCAACTGTACTGCATAGCGATTCATATAAAAACTCCTCTCAAATTTTGAAACTATTGTATCAAAACCGAAAGGAGCTTTTTATTTTTTCCCTTATTTGGGAAAATTAATCTTTGACAAATTTTTCGTAGTGTTCCTGATAGTAGGCTACTTGCTCTGGGAGACCTAGCACATCAAAAATATGCATGGCCTCTTGCATTTTGCTACAACCTTCTTTACACTGTCCTTTTTGATATAAGGCAAAGCCTTTTAAATAATGAAAAACATTACGCTCATAAAGCTTGATCCCTTTTCCAATAATCTTCTCTGTATAAGTCTCAAAATAGCTTGCATTGTCAAAAGAAAGATGCTCTAAACAATGCTGGTAACAATTGAGAGCCAAAATCAACACCAATCTCTTATGGCGACCAATCTCTTGGTAAAATTCTTCCCTCTCCATAACTTCTCTACCAATCCGAGTGACATAGTCCACATCGTAGAAACTATAGAGATTCCCGAAAAGAATCAATTCATACATGGTCCATTCTTCTGTTTTGAAGAGATAATCTGCTACCTTATCCAAATCATCCTGCTTCATCTCATAAGTCGCATCTCTTTGACAAATCAGACCTTGCAACAAAATCCAGTTCAGCTCAAAATAGAGGGGATTCGTCGAACTCTTAGCCTTTTCAAGTTGTTCCCTTTGAAGCTTTTGAAAACCTGCAATATCATTTGAGTAGTAAAGAGGTACAATTTGTCCCATCATTGCAACATGTTCATGATTATGAAAATTCCTTGCCTTATCCATGAAATTTTCGATTGTGACATGAATATTATCCAAAATCTCAAAAAAACGTGAGACTGCTAGTTCAGACTCTCCAAGCTCAAAGCGAGATAACTGAGAGGTGGAGCAGGACTCGCCTGCAGCCTCCTTTAAAGAATAATTTCCACTTGTCCGAAATTCACGAAATACTTTTCCAAGATGTTCCATTTTACACCTGCTCTGATAATTCTTCCCATTCAAGCATAGCTTCTTCCTGACGATGGCTGATTTTGTCCAGTTCAGCCTGCAATTCCATGAGTTTACCTGCATCGTTGGTTTCCAACATTTGTTCAGAAATGGCTTGACTTTGACTTTCTAGCTCTTCAATTTCAGCTTCTAGACTTTCGATTTGCCGCATGAGTTTGCGAACTTCTTTTTGACTTTCTTTCTGAGCCTGGTAGTCATTGACTGGACTTGCTTCCTTTGCTTGATTTCTAGTTGAAGCTTCTTCTGTCGGACTGACTTCCATTTCAGCCTTTTTATCGACATAATAGTCGTAATCTCCCAAGTAGAGAGTCGAACCATTCTCAGACAATTCTAGAACATGGGTGGCTACACGATTGATAAAATAACGGTCGTGGCTGACGAATAGAAGGGTTCCATCAAAGTCAATCAAGGCATTTTCCAACACTTCCTTGCTATCAATATCCAAGTGGTTGGTCGGCTCGTCAAGGATCAGGAAGTTGTTGTTTTCCATAGACAATTTAGCCAAAAGCAAACGAGCTTTCTCACCACCTGACAGCATGCCGACTGATTTTTTGACATCATCTCCTGAGAAAAGGAAGGCACCAAGACGGTTGCGGATTTCAACTTCAGGTGTCAATTTGAAATCATTCCAGAGTTCATCCAGCACCGTATTACCTGGTGTCAACTTGCTTTGGGTTTGGTCATAGTAACCAACCTCAACATTAGCGCCAAAGTGCTTTTCTCCCTTGATAAACGGAATTTGATCCACTATAGACTTGATAAAGGTTGACTTGCCGATTCCATTTGGACCAACGATGGCAACAGCATTCATCTTACGAAGGTCTAGGCTGATAGGCTCTGACAATACTTCCCCATCATAACCAATAGCCGCATTTTCAACAGTCAAGACAATATTGCCCGACGTTTTCTCAGACTGGAAGGTCATATTGGCTGATTTCTTACCAGCTTCAGGCTTGTCCAAACGCTCCATTTTTTCCAGTTGTTTACGACGAGATTGGGCACGTTTGGTCGTTGAAGCTCGGACTAGATTGCGGTTGACAAAATCTTCCAGAGCAGCAATTTCCTTCTGTTGCTTTTCATAATTTTTGGCTTCAGTTAGAAGTTTTTGCTCTTTCAACTCGACAAAACGAGAGTAGTTGCCCACATAGCGATCCAAGGAATGCTTGGTCAAATCCAGCGTAATCGTCGCAACCTTGTCCAAGAAATAACGGTCGTGGCTGACAATAATAAGGGCACCGCTATAGTTTACCAAGTAATTCTCTAGCCAGGCAATGGTTTCGATATCCAAGTGGTTGGTTGGCTCATCCAATACCAAGAGATTTGGCTTTTCAAGAAGCATTTTAGCAAGTGCCAAGCGAGTATTTTGACCACCCGAAAGCTCAGCAATTTTCATCTGCCACATAGATTCATCAAATTTGAATCCATTCAAAATCGCTCGTATATCAGCTTCATATGTAAAGCCCCCTGCTTGGCGAAAATTCTCAGATAAGCGGTCGTAATCTGACATCAGTTTCTCTAAATCTTCACCAGACTTTTCACCCATCTCCAACTCCATCTGACGAAGTTGTTTCTCGGTTCGACGCAAGTCATCAAAGACATGAAGCATCTCATCGTAGATGGTATTTTCAGACTCAAAACGGCTATCTTGGGCTAGGTAAGACAGAGAAATATCTTTTTTCTTATTGATTTCTCCACTAGTTGGCTCCTCTTCTCCAACCAAAATCTTCAAAAGAGTAGACTTACCTGCACCATTTTTCCCAACAAGGGCAATACGGTCTCTTTCATCAACTTGCAGATTGATATTATCAAAAAGAACCTCTCCTGCAAAAGAACGTTCAATTTTATTAGCTTGTAAAATAATCATACAAGTAGTATAGCATGTTTCCCTAAGGCATTCAAGATAATGGTAAGTATTAACTCAAATATCCTAGAAAAATCGGCTCTGCTTATTCTCAGTATTCAAAAATATTTTGATTAGAAACTCTATTTATTTTGCAAGATAGCTGGTAAAACATTTTTACTCGTTTACAATAGTGCCTCAAACTCAGATACTGACATACCCAACTGCTGACTGGCTATCTCCGAAGTCAGAAGACCTTGACGAACCATGTCTAGGAAGGCAAAGAGTTTTCCACGTTCAAGTCCCTGTTCAATGCCCTCAGCTCGCCCACGTTCAAGACCACGCTCCAGTCCTTGTTCAATACCTTCTGCTCTAGCTGTTTCCAAGGCATAATCATGTGCTAACAAGGCTTGTTCTTCACGCATACGTAATTGACTAAACATTTTCCTGTCCTCCTCGGACCAGCTTTTATAGTCCAGCAGTTGATCTGCCTGGCTGATGGCTCGCTCAGGTTGTTGAGTAAAGGGCTTGTTGCCAAAAAACTCTAACCAGGGCTTGCGAACGCTATCCTTGCTGGTTTCTCTGTATTTTTTTAGTTCTAAGAACGCCATCTTGACCAGATGATTTTCCTGACCATTGTTGATAATGGTTAAAACATCACCTGTCGTGTCCTCGCGCATGCTAAAACTGTGGAAAGCTAGATCATCTTGGAAATAATTACTATCCACAATAGCTATTGCGTAAACAGGTGCGATATGCTTGTAACTCTGGTGGGTATCACCTTCTCGCTGGCGAATTTTTTCTAGGTTTTGATTGACCTGACTGCACAGATAAGCCCACAAACGATTAATGAAAAAATTCTGATGATGAACTTGGATTTCAATAATTACTTGCGTACCATTGTCCAACTCCGCCAAGACATCTATGCTAGTATAGAAATCCTGGGCCGAGTAGGGTAGGGAAGGCAAGACATGAATATTGCTCCCCTCCAAAATGGTTACATTTTTGGCTGGCAAGTCCAGCATATCGCGAATAAATTGACAAGTAATTTCCGGATTGCTAAAGATTTTCTTAGCAACCAAGTCATTAGTTGGGCTGATGCCCGGATGACGTACAGTCATATTTGCTCTCCTTTCATTATAGCACATTTTTTAATCTAATTTACTAGATTTGATGCTTCTATCTATTTATTCGGAAAAAGAGTAGAAACAACAAAAGAAATCTCAAACTTTATAGCAAAATGAAATAAACTATGAACAAATAGGATAGTAAAGTCGAATCAATTTCTAGCAATGTTTTATAAGTTATAATGCTCTATTCTGAATTTAAGATAACATATAATTTAAAGAAACTGGCCCAAAACTCAACTTCCGGAGAAAATGAAGTAAATCTTCCCACAATAAAACGCATAGTATCAAGTTTTTCAATACCTGATACTATGCGTTTTTCTGATTTGAGAGGCTTTTTTCTCAGCCTCTTCTTAATCTTAGCTTTTCTCAACCTGCTACAGTTGATAAAGAGCTTTATTTCTCATCTTCTTCCTTCTTCTTGAAGAATCCTAATCCTAGACCAGCTAACAAGGTCATGATACCAGCACTAGCCAAGCCAGCATTAGCTTCTGTACCTGTGTTTGGCAATTCCTCTCTTCTATTTGTCTCAGAAGTCGGAGTATTTGCTTCTGGAGTGTTTGGAGTTGGAATTTGACTTTCTGGTGTTGGAATAGTCGGATCTTGTGGAGTTGGAATCGGTGTAGTCGGTTTCTGTGGAACAGGATTATTAGGATCTACCGGTGTTATCTTTTCAAATCTATGAATAGTTACACCATCCTTCGTTACAGTTGTAATATATTTGTATCCAGGAATATTTCCTGGTTCATGAGTTCCAGGTTTTTCTGGTTTCAATGGCTTACCATTTTCATCCACCCAGATTGTAATATGATTACTTTCTGGAGTTGGTTTTACCGGTTCTTCCGGACTAGGTGTATTTGGAACTTTTACATACTCAATCGGTGTATCCTTACCAGGTTCTGTTGGTACCGCTGGTGGAATGTATCCTTGTGTTGGATCATTTGGCACTTTCGGTTGTAATGGTGTTTCACCAATCTTCGGTGTGTATCCTGGTACGTATGGTATTACTGGTACATTTGGTGTATTAGGATCCGTTGGATC
>NZ_CABFMF010000065.1 GCF_901875575.1 uncultured Streptococcus sp. | reverse complement strand
CTAAAGATGAGTGGATGAATCGTTATCATTTTGAAAATGATGGAACCCTTAGTAAAAATAAATGGATTGGTATTTTTCATCTGAATCGTTCTGGAAGAGTTAGTCTTATAGATTATAGAAACTATCTATTTATTATATTCACACTTGCTATAGCTTTAATCTTTTTGAAACTTAAGAAAAAATATAAAGCTAGAATCTTTAAAAAATAATTAGAGATAAAAGAAACGAACTGGATTTAATCTAGCTCGTTTCTTTTATTTATTTTAGTGTCCAAACGATTTAATCAAAAGGACTTTTGCCATTTTAACATCCCTTTGTTTGTATATAGGATTTTCTTTCCAATTATAATGGGGATTAGGGATTTCAAAATCCTCCCCATACAAGTGACTGATGTATTCTCTTGTATTTTCTGGAACTTTTACTAGAATCTCTTTAAAACTGCATTCGTTTAGTGCTGTAAAGGGCAATTCATAGTGGTAGACTTCATATCTTGTTGGATTTCCCAAAGCATTTGTCATGTAGAAAATAGTATCTGAG
>NZ_CABFMF010000064.1 GCF_901875575.1 uncultured Streptococcus sp. | reverse complement strand
TCTTGAAAATAGATTTGTATCTGTTCTTGAAGTTTGGCGGAGAATTTCTCTGTCGCTTTCTTCCCCACGAAACTATATTTGTTGGCTCTTAGTCCCGTCAATAAACAAGCAATCTAAGGTCACTAACTCTTCCATTTTTAAACGAAGATTGAGGTCGATGAAAAGATTACGAATGAGTTCGTTCTTCCATCCCTTCAGCAACACGAAAACAATTGATGGCGCGATAGCTGACAACTAACTGTCCTGTTAGGTACTGCATAGCCAAATTTTCAATCATCATTTTTTCAATTTTTCGACCAGAGAAAATCCCTTGTGAATAGGCAAATAAAAGAGTAGATACAAGCATTTTAGGATGATAAGACGGGCAACCAAAGGAATGATAGAAGGCGTGGAAGTGACCATCTTCCAAGGTGTTCACCACTTTTTCAATAGTAAAGACGAGATGGTCTTGTGGCAAGAAAGAACTGATTTCTAGTGGTAAAGTTGTTTGATTTGTGTTATAGTGAATATGCATGGGATAGCCTTTCTAAATGGTTTA
>NZ_CABFMF010000063.1 GCF_901875575.1 uncultured Streptococcus sp. | reverse complement strand
AAAAAATTAAAAACAAGAGGAATTCTATCTATTGGCTATTCAATAATGATATAATTAGAGTAGAAAACAGTATTTTATAGGGGATGCTTATGACACCAGATGAAATTAGAAATACCATTTTAAAAGCAATTTACTCAGATAGTGACCTGAAGGAAACTTTAGTTCTAAAAGGTGGAAATGCTTTAAAACTTTATAACATAACTGATCGCTCATCTCAGGATTTAGATTTCTCAATCAAAGAATCTATAAGATATGAAAAAGAGAACGAAGGAAAAAAATTACGAGATTTAATTTCAGATGCCTTTCAGCAAGTTGGGTTTTTAGTTGTTGGATTTGAATTCATTGAAAAACCTAAAAAAAGGAAAAAAGACTTACCTCCATTTTGGGGAGGATATAAGATTTCTTTTGCGATAGTCGATACAGAAAAGTATCAAGATAAAATAGATTTACAAGCTCCTGATAAAATGAAGGAGCTAAGTAAATACGGAGAAAATTTAGAAAACAATAGTAAAAAGATAGAAATAGATTTGAGCTATGATGAGTATGTTGC
>NZ_CABFMF010000062.1 GCF_901875575.1 uncultured Streptococcus sp. | reverse complement strand
GGTAAATATACTGCATATGCTGAACGTAAGGTAGAATCAAATAAGAAGTTTGTAGCCTTGACAAACACCACTGTTGATCCGGACAATCCTGATGACTCAACTATAATAAATTATAAAGACGATGAAGTAGTTGCTGATTATGATTCGAATAACAAAGTAGTACGTTTAAATCCGCATTATTACGAGATAAAAAACGAGGAAGATAAGGTAGATACAGTTATTACTGTAGGAACAAAACCAACAGTCGTGACAAAAGAAATACCATATACAACGCGTTATGTGATAGATGATACAAAAGGAGAAGATTATTGTGAAGTAACCACACCTGGTGAAAAAGGAGAAGAAACAACAACTACAACTTACTCTTTAGATACTACAAATGGAAAAGTGACTCCAAATGAATCTAAAGTAATAACTAAAAAAGCGGTAGAAGAGGTGATAACGCTAGGAGCACAACCAAATCGTAACGTGCCACTACCTACAATAGCTATAGTGGAAGAGTCAAATAAAGCAAGTATACAAGTAAAAGCACCTGAGAAAGATGCTGATACAGTAAGAA
>NZ_CABFMF010000061.1 GCF_901875575.1 uncultured Streptococcus sp. | reverse complement strand
AAAAACTCCCTATCCTCCTCTGTTAGCAGATAGCTCTTATTTAAGGAATGAATAGCATTTTTAATCACAATGGCATTCAAACAACGATAGGTCTCTGCCATCTGTCCTTGCTCGACTTCCTCCAACAGTTGCTCTAAGCCAGTGACATCTTGGTGGGCAAAGCGATCCACAACCTTTCTACCAAATCGCATATGTGGAGATTCTTGGTAGTTGTTGAGTTTGTGTCCAAACTCATCGAAGGTCACATTAATCCCTTGGATAGCTAGAATCAGCTTGTCAGCAGACAGCATAGACTGCCCTAGTTCAAACTTGGACAACTGAGAGGCTGTTAGACCAGCACAAGCCACATCTGACTGCTTGAGTTTTCTCGCCAAGCGCAATTCCTTGTAAAATTCCCCCAATTCCATTCTCTCAATCATCTGACCACCTCCTATTTTTTATATAGTATATCATTATTTACACTCATTTGTCAAAATATTCTGACATTTAAAAAGGGAAAAAGCCAGCCTTAAGCTGACTCCATTTTATTCCATCGTATCAAAGGCAAGACTTGGTTTGGCATTGAGG
>NZ_CABFMF010000060.1 GCF_901875575.1 uncultured Streptococcus sp. | reverse complement strand
TCCTTCAACATTACCGAAAGTTGTCACACCGAATAAAGACGGTTCAACAATTACAACAGAAAACCCAGTCAATGGATTAAGTGTTGATAATGATGGTAAATTAACAGGAAGACCAAGCGTAACGGATTGGGGTAGTGATGAAGAACGTAAAGTCAACATTCCAGTTAAAGTGAAGAATGGGAATGAAGAAATACGTGTAGAAGTTCCAGTTATTATTCAACGTGATACAGATGGAGATGGCACACCAGATGTTTTAGATACAGATGATGACAATGATGGAATTCCAGATGAAGTGGAGAAAAGAAATAATACAAATCCAAAAGTTCCTGATAATCTAACAGCAATAGTTGCTTCACCAACTAAAGTTAAAGAGAACAAACCAGTTACTCCAACAACCGTCGTAACACCAAATATGCCAAATTCGACGATTACGACAGATAATCCAGATGGATCGGTGAATGGCTTAACAGTTAACAATGATGGTAACCTAGAAGGAACACCGGCAGTAAATGATTGGAAAAAAGATGAGGAAGAACGTAATATCTTAATCCCAGTTAAAATTACGAATGGTGGAAAAGAAACTGTTGTAA
>NZ_CABFMF010000059.1 GCF_901875575.1 uncultured Streptococcus sp. | reverse complement strand
CACCAGAACCCCACATCATTCCATATTGTATTGGATCTTCTTTGTCTAACATCTTAACAATTGAACTTTCTCCCTTTTGAAGAGTGTATGCATTTTTCAAATATTCTTTTGCTGCTTCCCAACCTTTTTCGGAAACACCTAATTCTCCTTTATCATCAAGGTATCGAACTAAGATACTTGCTAGAATTGCCCGTCCTGTACCACCTTGAAGACCAGAAATTGAATATTTACCTTTATACTTACTACCTAATTCAGTCCAATCTTTAGGCATTTCTTTTACATCAGGCGCCCCAATTAAAACTAATGGTTGAACAATCACAGGATTATAATAATTATCTTTATCTGATAAAGATTGATCAATTTTATCTAACCATTTAGGCTTGTACTGGACTAGTAATTTTTGATCTCTAATTTTATTTGAATCAACAGCACCAATTCCAAATACCATATCTGCAACTGCATTATTCTTCTCGGCAATAACACGGTCTGCTAATTGAGCGCCAGGAATATCAACCATTTTTATATTAAAACCAGCTTCTTTTGCTTTAGCAGTTAACCAATCACCACGACCATTTGAAACTGAGTTCGAATAGATT
>NZ_CABFMF010000058.1 GCF_901875575.1 uncultured Streptococcus sp. | reverse complement strand
GATTTTCATTGAGTATAAAACAAAAAAGATAAGGTTCAAAAATGCCTTATCTTTTTTCATTACACAAATTTTCTTCCAACTTCTTCACATTCCCATTCCCTTGTAGAGAAGTAAGACTGCGAGTCCTACGAACAAGACTAACGCTACCAGTCTCTGGCTAGCGCTATACATCCGTCTTTCACCTCGGACTGGAAAGATAACTGCTAGAAATGCGCCACCAACTGCACCTCCGATATGGCCTGCTAGGCTGATTCCTGGAATCAGAACACTTCCAATAATGTTAACCACAAAAAGTGTCAGATAAGATTGCCCTAGCTGTTGGATATAAGGATTGCGAGTTGCATAGCGAAGAACAATAATCGCAGCAAATAGCCCATAGAGAGAAGTAGAAGCTCCTGCTGCTAAGGATTTTGGACTAAATACAAAAACAAAGAGATTGCCCATCATTCCAGATAAAAGATAGAGAAAGCAAAACTTCTTGGATCCGAAAATCTCCTCTACTTGCCTACCAAGATAATAAATGGAAAGCATATTGACAATAAAATGCTCCCAACCAATATGAACAAAAATAGCCGAAAAGAGACGCCAAATTTGCTCGGGAA
>NZ_CABFMF010000057.1 GCF_901875575.1 uncultured Streptococcus sp. | reverse complement strand
TATGGGGGCAGGTCAAACGACTGTCGCTACAATCCGTAACCAAGAACTCCAGTTTACCAATATTCTCCAAGAAGGCGGAGATTATGTAACTAAGGATATCTCTAAAGTCTTGAAAACTTCTCGCAAATTAGCAGAAGGTTTGAAACTGAATTACGGGGAAGCCTATCCGCCTCTTGCAAGCAAAGAAACCTTCCAAGTAGAAGTTATTGGAGAAGTAGAAGCAGTCGAAGTGACGGAAGCCTACTTGTCAGAAATTATTTCTGCACGAATCAAGCACATCCTTGAACAAATCAAGCAAGAATTAGATAGAAGACGTCTATTGGACCTCCCTGGTGGTATTGTCTTAATCGGTGGGAATGCCATTTTACCAGGTATGGTTGAACTTGCTCAGGAAGTCTTTGGCGTTCGTGTCAAGCTTTATGTTCCAAATCAAGTTGGTATCCGTAATCCAGCCTTTGCGCATGTGATTAGTTTATCAGAATTTGCGGGTCAATTAACAGAAGTTAATCTTTTGGCTCAGAGAGCGATAAAAGGTGAGAATGACTTAAGTCATCAGCCAATTAGTTTTGGTGGGATGCTTCAAAAGACAGCTCAGTTTGTAC
>NZ_CABFMF010000056.1 GCF_901875575.1 uncultured Streptococcus sp. | reverse complement strand
ATGAAACTTTAGAGGAGTTATCTAGGTTAGATATCCCAAGTACTAGGGAAATTCAAGACTACCGTTCAACCTATAATGACATTAAGTCATGGTATGAGAATGAACGCCGTAATCAGGAAGATAGCGAATCTAAAGTTGATTGGGATTCGATTGTTTTTGAAGTTGAATTACTAAAATCCCAAGAAATCAATCTAGACTATATCTTAGAGCTAATTTTTGAGACTAATAAGAAAGTTTCAGATAAGGATGAACTTGTTTCGGAAATTACTCGGACGATTCGATCAAGTCTTGGCAATCGAGCTAAGGAAGATTTGATAGTCGCTTTCATCCATGACAGTAATTTAGATAGTTTTGTTGATAAATCAGATATCATTGAACAGTTCTTTATTTTTGCGCAAGGTGAACAGAAAAGGGAAGCGGATGAGTTGATACAGACTGAGGGATTAAATGAACAAAGTGCTAAGCGCTATATACAAGCTTCGTTGAAGCATGAGTATGCTAGTGAAAATGGGAATGATTTGAATGAAGCTCTGCCGAAAATGAGTCCACTAAATCCACAATATCGTACAAAAAAACAAACCGTTTTTCAAAAGATCAGTAGTTTTGTTGAAAAATTTAAGGGAATTGGTGG
>NZ_CABFMF010000055.1 GCF_901875575.1 uncultured Streptococcus sp. | reverse complement strand
CCAAGACTTCGAACCAGTGAAACCAACTGAAAAAGTTCCAGTTAAAGACAAAGCCCACTTAACTCCAGAAGAGAAGAAACAAGTGGCAGATAAAGTCAAAGACAAGAACCCAGGTAAGGAAGTAACAGTGGGAGACGACGGTACAGCAACAGTGACAGATCCAACAACAGGAATCAGTCATACAATTCCAGGAACAGACCTAGTGACCCAAGACTTCGAACCAGTGAAACCAACTGAAAAAGTTCCAGTTAAAGACAAAGCCCACTTAACTCCAGAAGAGAAGAAACAAGTGGCAGATAAAGTCAAAGACAAGAACCCAGGCAAGGAAGTAACTGTAGGAGACGACGGAACAGCGACAGTGACAGATCCAACAACAGGAATCAGTCATACAATTCCAGGAACAGACTTAGTGAACCAAGACTTCGAACCAGTGAAACCAACCGATAAAGTTCCAGTCAAAGACAAATCCCACTTAACTCCAGAAGAGAAAAAACAAGTGGCAGATAAAGTCAAAGATAAGAACCCAGGTAAGAACGTAACGGTAGGAGACGACGGCACAGCAACAGTGACAGACCCAACAACAGGAATCAGTCATACAATTCCAGGAACAGACTTAGTGAACCAAGACTTCGAACCAGTGAAACCAGATGAAAAAGTTCCAGTCAAAGACAAAGCCCACTTAACTCCAGAAGAGAAGAAACAAGTGGCAGATAAAGTCAAAGATAAGAACCCAGGTAAGGAAGTAACAGTAGGAGACGACGGTACAGCAACAGTGACAGATCCAACAACAGGAATCAGTCATACAATTCCAGGAACAGACTTAGTGAACCAAGACTTCGAACCAGTAATACCAGCTGATAAGATTCCAGTAAAAGATCCTGATAACTTAACACAAGAAGAACAGGATAAAGTAAAAGAATCAGTTGAAAAAGCTAATCCAGGTAAAAAAGTAACAGTAGATAAAACTGGAAAAGTTACAATAACTGATCCAAATACTAATATAAGTCATGAGATACCAGGAGAAAAATTAATAACTCTTGATCCTCCAGTATTCGAACTTCCTGAATATACAGCTCCAATAGGAACAACAGGGGTTGATGAAAATGGAAATCTTATTGAACCTCCAGTTAAGCATCAAACTAAACTTATCATCACTAAATGGGTTGATGAGGAAGGACACGACTTGAAACCAGCGGATGCTAAAGCTCCATCAGTAGTAGGTGAAGCGAACGAAGCATTTGAACATGGTAAAATTGAAGGTTATGTATTTGTAAGAACAGAAACTAAAGATGATGTTGTAATTCATGTCTTCAGGAAAGTGAGTCCAGCTACACCATCTGACGATACAAATCGTAGACCGGATACTGTTATCTCTGCTGAGGTACCAGCTACTCAATCGCAAGCAGTATTGCCAAATACTGGTACACAAGAAGACCGTGCTACAGGTGCATTAGGAGTTCTATCTCTTCTTGGTGCATTTGGTTTGCTATTTGCCAAAAAGAAAAAAGACGATGAAGAGGAAGCTTAAATAGATGATCTCATCTGATCTTTAGTAGCTTGCCCTACATAAAGTCTTTGTAAATTAAAAAGAACTAGAAAAATCACTCATTTGTGAGAATTCTAGTTCTTTTTTGTATTTCATAAACATTTCATATTTGTATTTTATAATAGTCTTATAAATACGGAGGTGACTGATGAATCCAATCCAAAGAGCTGGGGCGTATGTCAGTAGAAAACGACTGAGAAGTTTTATTTTATTTCTGATTTTATTTGTCCTATTGGCTGGAATTTCAGCCTGTTTGACATTGATGAAGTCCAACAAAACGGTGGAAACCAATCTTTATAAATCACTCAATACATCTTTTTCTATTAAGAAGATAGAAAATGGACAGACCTTCAAGTTGTCAGACCTAGCATCTGTCAGCAAGATTAAGGGACTTGAAAATGTCTCTCCTGAACTCGAGACGGTCGCAAAACTAAAAGACAAGGAAGTGGTGAGTGGGGAGCAAAGCGTGGAGCGTGATGATTTGTCAGCTGCAGACAAGAACTTGGTTAGCTTGACAGCTCTGGAGGATTCATCCAAGGATGTGACCTTTACCAGTTCGGCTTTCAACTTAAAAGAAGGGCGACATCTGAAAAAAGGGGATTCAAAGAAAATCCTCATTCACGAAGACTTGGCTAAGAAAAATGGTTTGTCCCTCCATGATAAGATTTCCTTAAATGCAGGTCAAGCAGAAGGAACAAGTGGTCAAACAGTCGAGTTTGAAATCGTGGGAGTCTTCTCTGGTAAAAAACAAGAGAAATTCACAGGACTCTCTTCTGACTTCAGTGAAAACGCGGTCTTTATCGACTATGCAAGCAGTCAAACTCTTTTGGGAAATAATCAACATCAGGTCAGTGCAGCCCGCTTCTATGTAGAAAATCCTAAGGAAATGGACGGACTCTTGAAGCAGGTTGAAAACCTATCTCTGGAAAATCAAGGCTACCAAGTCGAGAAGGAAAATAAGGCTTTTGAACAAATTAAAGACTCCGTTGCTACCTTCCAAACTTTTCTAACCATTTTCCTTTATGGAATTATGATTGCTGGAACAGGAGCTTTGATTCTGGTCTTATCTCTCTGGTTGAGAGAAAGAGTCTACGAAGTTGGGATTCTCTTAGCCCTTGGAAAAGGCAAGGGAGCCATTTTACTACAGTTCTGTTTAGAGGTAGTTATGGTATCTCTCGGTGCTTTGCTCCCAGCATTTGTTGTAGGAAACGCAATCACATCTTACCTACTTCAAACTCTACTAGCAAGTGGAGATGAGATAGCCTTACAAGATACGCTATCTAAAACAAGCAGTTTATCAACCAGGCTCTTATCCTTTGCAGAATCCTATGCATTTTTGCTAGTAATTAGTTGCTTATCTGTGGCCCTTTGTTTCCTATTCTTATTTAGAAAATCACCGAAAGAAATTTTATCATCTATTAGTTAATACTCTTCGAAAATCTCTTCAAACCGCGTTAGCTGTATCTGCAACCTCAAAGCTGTGCTTTGAGCAACCTGCAGCTAGCTTCCTAGTTTGATCTTTGATTTTCATTGAGTATAAGAAGGAGAAATCATGACTTTATTACAATTACAAGATGTTACCTACCGTTATAAGAACACTGCTGAAGCAGTCCTATATCAGATCAATTATCATTTTGAACCTGGAAAATTTTACAGTATTATTGGTGAGTCAGGAGCAGGTAAATCTACACTCTTGTCTCTCCTAGCAGGTCTAGATAGTCCTGTCGAAGGTTCCATCCTCTTTGAAGGGCAGGACATTCGTGACAAGGGATATTCCTACCATCGTATGCACCATATTTCCCTGGTCTTTCAAAATTATAACTTGATAGATTATCTTTCTCCACTGGAAAATATCCGCTTGGTCAACAAAAAGGCTAGCAAGGAGACTCTTCTTGAACTTGGTCTTGACGAAAGTCAGATCAAGCGAAATGTTCTTCAGTTATCAGGTGGACAACAACAACGTGTTGCTATTGCTCGCAGTTTGGTCTCAGAAGCTCCAGTTATCTTAGCGGATGAGCCAACAGGAAATCTAGATCCTAAAACTGCTGGAGATATTATCGAACTGCTCAAATCACTTGCCCAGAAAACAGGTAAATGTGTCATCGTTGTAACCCACAGCAAAGAAGTGGCACAAGCGTCAGATATTACACTTGAGTTGAAGGATAAGAAACTGACTGAAATATAGAATCTAGTTATTAAACTTTAAAATAGTATTAGTTGGTAACCAGATACGTGTAAAGTAATAATAAACGAAGTGAGCCTTTAACAACTATTTCCCGCAGTAGTGATAGCCTAGATAATAACAAAGTTATTATCTAGGCCGGAATTTTTGAGAGTAAAATAGTTTGGGGAACTATTTTAGCCTGAGCATAGAAATTAAAGAGCGAAGGGCTCAAAAATTAGGGATGAAATTCCTACAGGAAGTTGCTCCCGTCCGCACAATCTAAGGGAAATAGTAAAAAAATAATTTATATAAGTTATAAGACATTGAAATAGAACAAGATCTAGAAAGGGAACCTATGTTACACAATGCATTTGCCTATGTTACAAGGAAATATTTTAAATCTATTGTCATTTTTCTCATTATTCTCCTAATGGCGAGCTTGAGTTTGGTTGGTCTATCCATCAAGGGTGCAACTACCAGAGCTTCTCAGGAGACCTTTAAAAATATCACCAATAGCTTCTCCATGCAAATCAATCGTCGCGTCAATCAAGGAACGCCACGTGGTGCTGGGAATATCAAGGGTGAAGACATCAAAAAAATCACCGAAAACAAGGCGATTGAGTCTTATGTGAAACGCATCAACGCTATTGGGGATTTAACTAGCTATGAACTCATTGAAACACCAGAAACCAAGAAAAATCTAACACCTGACCGAGCGAAACGATTTGGAAGTAGCTTGATGATTACAGGTGTTAACGATTCGACTAAAGAAGACAAGTTTGTATCGGGTTCTTATACATTAGTCGAAGGTGAACACTTGACCAACGATGATAAGGACAAGATTCTCCTGCACAAGGATTTAGCAGCAAAACATGGCTGGAAGGTCGGAGATAAGGTCAAACTGGATTCTAATATCTACGATGCAGATAATGAAAAAGGGGCCAAGGAAACAGTCCAAGTAACCATCAAGGGTCTCTTTGACGGTCACAATAAGTCTGCAGTGACTTACTCACAAGAACTCTATGAAAACACAGCTATCACAGATATTCAAACGGCTGCCAAACTCTATGGTTATACAGAAGAAACGGCTATTTATGGGGACGCAACCTTCTTTGTGACAGCAGATAAAAACTTGGATGATGTCATGAAAGAGTTGAATGGTATCAGTGGTATCAACTGGAAGAGCTATACACTCGTTAAGAGTTCTTCTAACTACCCAGCCCTTGAGCAATCCATTTCTGGTATGTACAAGATGGCCAACATTCTCTTCTGGGGCAGCTTGAGCTTCTCTGTGCTCCTTCTTGGCCTATTGCTCGGTCTTTGGATCAACGCTCGCCGTAAGGAAGTGGGAATTCTCCTATCTATTGGTCTCAAACAAACTAGTATTTTGGGTCAATTTATCACCGAATCTATCTTGATTGCTATCCCAGCTCTTGTTTCGGCTTATTTCTTAGCCAACTACACAGCACGTGCGATCGGAAATACGTTTCTTGCCAATGTGACTTCAGGTGTTGCCAAGCAAGCTAGCAAAGCTGCTCAAGCTTCAAACCTAGGTGGTGGTGCTGAGGTAGATGGATTTAACAAAACGTTATCGAGCCTAGATATTTCCATTCAACCAGCAGACTTTATGATTGTATTTATTCTAGCCTTGGTTCTAGTGGTGCTTGTCATGGCGCTTGCCTCAAGCAATCTTCTTAGAAAACAGCCTAAAGAACTCTTAATCGATAGTGAATAAAGAAGGTGCTACCTATTCTCCCCTAAATGGGGTATAATATAGGTAGCATTTTTATGTGTTTAATCTCTCGAGAATCCCTATTTTAAGGGTCATCGAGGAATATTTTAAAGAATTTTAAAGGAATGAGAAAGAATTTTCTATGAAAATATTAATTGTAGAAGATGAAGAGATGATCCGTGAGGGGGTCAGTGATTATTTGACAGATTGTGGTTATGAAACCATTGAAGCAGCAGACGGGCAAGAAGCTTTAGAAAAATTTTCCAGTTATGAAGTAGCCTTGGTTTTACTGGATATTCAGATGCCTAAGCTTAATGGCTTAGAAGTTCTAGCTGAGATTCGTAAAACTAGTCAGGTTCCTGTCTTGATGTTAACAGCCTTTCAGGATGAAGAATACAAGATGAGTGCCTTTGCCTCTCTGGCAGATGGCTATCTGGAAAAACCTTTCTCCCTATCCCTCTTAAAAGTGAGGGTAGACGCGATTTTCAAGCGTTATTATAATAGCGGTAGAGTCTTTACTTACAAGGATGCTGAAGTGGACTTTGACAGTTATAGTGCAACCCTAGCAGGTGCGGAAGTAGCTATCAATGCAAAAGAGTTAGAAATTCTTGATTATTTGGTGAAAAATGAAGGGCGGGCCTTGACCCGCTCTCAGATAATCGATGCTGTTTGGAAGGTAACTGATGAGGTTCCTTTTGATCGCGTCATTGATGTCTATATCAAAGAATTACGGAAAAAGTTGGACTTAGACTGTATCCTTACAGTACGTAATGTAGGTTATAAATTGGAGAGAAAATGAAGCGGACAGGTCTATTTACAAAAATATTTCTCTATACTTTCTCGGTTTTTAGTGTTTTGGTTATTTGCCTTCATTTAGCTATTTATTTTCTCTTTCCCTCTACTTATCTGAGTCACCGTCAGGAAACCATTGGTCAAAAAGCGACAGCAATTGCACAATCACTTGATGGAAAGGATAGAGAAAGGATTGAACAAGTTTTAGAGCTCTACTCTCAGACGAGTGATATCAAAGGTGCAGTCAAGGGAGAAGAAACAGAGAATAAGCTTGAGGTCAGCGAAAATCTTCCCCTAGACACCAATCGCCAGACAACCTCCCTCTTTATAGAGGAGCGGGAAGTGAAAACGTCTGATAGCGGAACTATGACTCTTCAGTTTTTAGCTTCTGTAGATTTACAAAAGGAAGCAGAGCAGATTAGTCTTCAGTTTCTACCCTATACCTTGCTGGCCTCCTTTCTGATTTCCCTTTTGGTGGCCTACATCTATGCTCGGACCATTGTTGCACCGATTTTGGAAATTAAGCGAGTAACTCGTCGGATGATGGAACTGGATGCCCAAGTGAGATTGCGTGTGGATTCTAAGGATGAGATTGGTGATCTCAAGGAACAAATCAATAGCCTTTACCAGCACCTTTTAACTGTCATTGCGGACTTGCATGACAAGAATGAAGCGATTCTCCAGCTTGAAAAGATGAAGGTCGAATTCCTACGAGGTGCTTCTCATGAATTGAAAACACCTCTGGCTAGTTTGAAAATCTTGATTGAAAATATGAAAGAAAATGTCGGTCGTTATAAGGATCGAGATCACTATCTGGGAGTTGTCTTAGGGATTGTGGATGATCTCAGTCATCATGTTCTTCAAATACTTTCTCTCTCTTCTGTGCAGGAATTGCGAGAGGAGAAGGAGAACATTGACCTATTCCAAATGACGCAAAGTCTGGTTAAGGATTATGCTTTACTAGCTAAGGAAAGAGAACTCCAGATTGACAATAGCTTGACCTACCAGCAGGCTTATCTAAACCCATCTGTCATGAAATTAATTCTGTCTAACCTCATCAGCAATGCTATTAAGCACTCTGTTCTAGGTGGTTTAGTTCTAATTGGAGAAAGAGAAGGGGAACTCTTTATCGAGAATAGCTGTAGTCCAGAAGAACAAGAAAAACTAGCTCAATCTTTTTCTGATAATGCTAGTCGTAAGACCAAGGGATCTGGGATGGGACTCTTTGTGGTCAAAAGTTTATTAGAACATGAAAATTTACCTTATCGTTTCGAGATGGAGGAAAATCATTTGACCTTCTTTATAGCTTTTCCAAAAGTTACTCAGGGCTAGGGAGAGAAAGGGTTTACATAGATGAAGATAGAAGAAATTCAATCGAAACTGCGGGAAAAACTAGATTTTTTTGTCAAAAAGTGATAAAATGAACAATGTAAATGGGATGACCCATAAAAATATACAGGAGGCCTGATAAAATGGCAATCGTTTCAGCAGAAAAATTTGTCCAAGCAGCTCGTGACAACGGTTATGCAGTTGGTGGATTTAACACAAACAACCTTGAGTGGACTCAAGCTATCTTGCGCGCAGCAGAAGCTAAAAAAGCTCCAGTTTTGATCCAAACTTCAATGGGTGCTGCTAAATACATGGGTGGTTACAAAGTTGCTCGCAACTTGATCGCTAACCTTGTTGAATCAATGGGTATCACTGTACCAGTAGCTATCCACCTTGACCACGGTCACTACGAAGATGCACTTGAGTGTATCGAAGTTGGTTACACTTCAATCATGTTTGATGGTTCACATCTTCCAGTTGAAGAAAACCTTAAATTGGCTAAAGAAGTTGTTGAAAAAGCACATGCTAAAGGTATCTCAGTAGAAGCTGAAGTTGGTACTATCGGTGGTGAAGAAGACGGAATCATCGGTAAAGGTGAATTGGCTCCAATCGAAGACGCTAAAGCAATGGTTGCAACTGGTATCGACTTCTTGGCAGCTGGTATCGGTAACATCCACGGTCCTTACCCAGCAAACTGGGAAGGTCTTGACCTTGACCACTTGCAAAAATTGACAGAAGCTCTTCCAGGATTCCCAATCGTATTGCACGGTGGATCAGGTATTCCTGATGAGCAAATCCAAGCAGCTATCAAACTTGGTGTTGCGAAAGTTAACGTTAACACTGAATGCCAAATCGCATTCGCTAACGCAACTCGTAAATTTGCTCGTGACTACGAAGCAAACGAAGCAGAATACGACAAGAAAAAACTCTTCGACCCACGTAAATTCTTGGCTGACGGTGTAAAAGCTATCCAAGCATCAGTTGAAGAACGTATCGACGTATTCGGTTCAGAAGGTAAAGCTTAATCTAGCTAGCTGAATAATACAGATAGAACCTGCCCATTGGGTGGGTTTTATTTGAAAAAAATAGTAAAAAAGCGCAAAAAATCACTTCCTGTGCTATACTGTAATTGAAATTTTTTTAGTTTTGGCGTTAGAACTGTTTCCTCAGTCCTAGCGCCTTTTCTTTTTGATAAGTCTGCTTGGTGGAGAGTAGTTTGTAAATGATTCTGAGAATCTTATGAGCACAAGCAATGACGGCTTTCATCTTGCTTCCTCTTTGGGAAATTCGATTGTAAAAAGAAGAAAAAGCTGGATCCTTAGAATCTGCTGCAATTAATCCCGACAGGGTCAAAGCCTGTTTGATATATCTATTTCCTTGAGTGATGTGTGAGGATTTTTTAATGCCAGCACTTTCATAAGACCCTGGACAGAGCCCAGCTCATGATGCTAAGTGTGCATCGGATGGAAAAGCTGTAACAGTTGGTCCAATTTCAGCTAGAATAGTGGAAGCACAGTTTTCATTCACACCGGGAATGGTTTGAAGTATCCTATTTTCCTCAGGGGAACTCCTTTTCGATGTAGTGTTGAATCTCATCGGTCAGTTTTTCAATGAGTTCCTGATACATCTGACATTCCTCTAAGCTCTGGTCTAAGAGAAAGCGGTCTTCTAGTGACAACTTTCCTTCCATCGCTTCCACGAGTTCTTATGAACTTGCCTTCACTCGCTTCTGGATACAAGGGATAACAGATTCTACATTAATGGTTTCTCCGTCAATGAATAATTTTAAAAGTGCTTGCCCCGTTTTAGAAAAAATATAAGAAAGATAACTGGTTAGCTTAATATTGGCCTGTTGTAAGAGATTGTGAATTTCATTTTTAACTTGAGTTTGACGTTGCTTGTAAGAACGCATGCGACGTGTCAGTAAACGTAACTGCATCACTTCAGAGCTAGGAATGTAAGATGGCTCAATCAGTTCGCAATGACCGAGTTGAGCAATCCATTCGGCATCTTTCATGTCTGTTTTTCGACCAGGCACATTCTTGATATGTTGAGGATTGGCAAGTACCAAGACGAGATCAGACTCTGAAAATATATTAAAGAGAGGGAGCCAATATGAACCGTCTTTTAATTTACTCATAAGATATCTGTGAACTCAGATTATTTTAGAGTGCTGAGTGTCAGACTGTCGTTAATTTTGTTTATCCTTTCTTGATTTGATAGTTGAGAAGAGTTAAAGAAGCTTAGAGGAAAACAAAATAGTAGTTAATTTGTTAATCATCACACAAAAAAGCATTTTCGTGTCCCAAAAAAATTGACTTTGTCCCAAGATTTTGTTATGATGTATTTAGGAGGATAGACAGATGAAAAAAAAACAAGTGCTAAACCTTATTAGATATTTTGTCGAGGGGAATACTTCTGGATTTCGAGCAGAAGCATATGATATAGCTAAGGCTTTTGATAAAGCAGGGGATTATCAGCTTGCAGAATATATTATAGCTATGTTATCTGAAAATAATACATTTATTCCACAGGTCAGTGAAGATAAATTTGAGTCACTTAGAAAAGTTCAGTTGGCGAATTTTACTCCATTGCCACTTCCAGAAGCAATATCTTCAGATGTTATCGGTATAGTAAATGCTGTACGTCGTAATATAGGTGTAAATAAATTTCTATTTGAAGGGATGCCGGGAACAGGAAAGACAGAAACGGTAAAGCAGGTTGCTCGACTACTACAAAGAGAGTTGTATATTGTTGATTTTGAAACTATTATTGATAGCAAATTAGGTCAAACTGCAAAAAACATAGCTAATTTATTTAAAGAGATAAATAGTTTTACGTATCCTGAGCGGACACTTATTTTATTTGACGAAATTGACGCGATTGCATTGAACAGGCTAGATAGTAATGATTTAAGAGAGATGGGGCGCGCAACCACTTCAATATTAAAGGGTATGGATTCATTGCAAGATGGCGTTGTTTTAATCGCGACCACTAACTTATTTAATGCTTTTGATAAAGCCTTAGTCCGTCGTTTTGATGCGGTTATTGACTTTAATCGATATAGTCAACAAGATTTATTAGAGATTGCTGAATCCATGATGTCTTCCATACTGAGCGATTCAAAACATTCGGGTAGAAATGCAAGACTTTTTAAGAAAATCGTTACACTCAACTCTCCAATACCTTATCCAGGAGAACTTAAAAATATATTGAAGAGTGCATTAGCATTCAGTAGCTTGACAGATAAATTTGATTATCTGCGACGCTTATTTTCGCATTTCTATAAGCCCATTGAGAATGTGACTCTGAAAGAATTAAAAGAACTAGGCTTTACTGTAAGAGAAATTGAAATTTTGACAGGAGTGTCTAAGAGTCAAACAGCCAGAGAGTTAAAGGAGAATTGATATAAATGAACGAACTTTTACAATTAAAAGGTCGTTTTGAACAGCGACCAAATAATACCAGACCAGGTGCGCCTAGATTGTTGTCCGATAAGATCGTTACAAGTTCGGAGTTGTTAACATTAAGACAGCAGTTAGATTCACTGAGAGAATATTGGCAAACAGTTACATATTTTGAAGATGCTCTTATAACGATTGTTTATAAGGATATAGTTCCTAAAAGTCGGCGAGCAAAAGAAATACTAAAGAAGAATAGTCGCATTACTCCAAATGATTTAATTGTTGGAGTACGATATTTTGAAGAACATAAAACACGACATGCGATTACATATTATGTTGATGAACATACTATTATTGAAACGTTAAAAAAAATAGATTTGGCAATAGAAATTCTAAATGATGATTTTGATGGTAAGATTACAACAGAGATAGTTGATTCTATTAATGACAAACTTATCCCCTACCAAAGTTCTAAATTGTCGAAAACAACATTTCTCCAAGTAATTGTGGACGTTAGCTCTATTGAAAAATTTATTAAATTAGAGACAGATATAGATACAGAACAAGCATCAATTGTTAGTGTTTTTCAAACAGAACTGCAAACTTATGAGCTACTAAGTAGACTAGGACTAGATATTTCAATCAGTAGAGTAATTGATAATTCGACTATTCTATTAACACCAGATGAGATTACTTTAATAAAGAGAAAAGCTCCTTATCTAATATCTATGGCGACCGTAGATCTTTCCCAGTTGGATATATTGGACTTTGACGAAGTAGATTCTAGTCAAAAGCTTTCTATTCCAGAACCTTCCAATGAACCTATCGTTGGAGTTATTGACACTTTATTTGATGAACGAGTATATTTTTCCAAATGGGTTGATTATGAGGATAGAGTCGACAGTCAAATTGAACGTAATCCTAGAGACTATGAACATGGTACTGCTATTTCATCTATTATTGTTGATGGAGTTTCTATTAATCCTAACCTTAATGATAATTGCGGACGTTTCAGAGTTAAGCATTTTGGTGTAGCTACAAGCGGACAATTTAGTTCCTTTACTATTATGAAGCAAATTAAAGAAATAGTTGCTGAGAATAGGGAAATTAAAGTCTGGAATCTATCCCTTGGCTCTGCTCTTGAAATACATAAAAATTTTATTTCCCCTGAAGCAGCCATATTAGATAAAATTCAATATGAATACGATGTTATATTTATTGTTGCAGGAACAAATAAATTGTCGACTTCGCCTTGTCCTATGTTAATTGGAGCTCCAGCTGATTCTATAAATTCACTTGTTGTTAATGCGGTTAATAAGAATAATGAGCCCGCTTCTTACTCGAGAGTAGGTAAAGTTTTATCTTTTTTTAATAAGCCGGATGTGAGTTATTATGGTGGAGATGGAGAGGATAAGGTAAGAGTTTGCCTCCCTCTAGGAGAAGGTTTTGTTACAGGAACTTCCTTTGCGGCACCTTGGATTAGTAGAAAAATTGCCTACTTAATTTATAAAGCAGGACTTAGCAGAGAGGTTGCTAAAGCATTAGTTATTGATTCGTCTATATCCTGGAACACAAATACATCACCTTCAAATATTATAGGTTATGGTGTTGTCCCTCAGGATATCAATGAAGTTATAAATTCAAAGGACGATGAAATAAAATTTATTTTGTCAGGAGAATCGCTACAGTACGACACCTATAATCACCAATTACCAGTTCCCGTAGTGAATGGACAACATCCGTTTGTCGCTAAAGCTACACTCTGTTATTTTCCAAAATGTACCAGAAATCAGGGAGTCGACTACACTAATACGGAATTAGATATTTACTTTGGAAGAATACTTCCAAATGGTAAAGGAATCAAAACAGTAAATGATAATAAACAAAGTGATAATATAGCCTTGTATGAAGAAGATGCACGAGAGCAATATCGTAAATGGGATAATATAAAAACAATTGTGGAATATATTAAACCACGAGGACGAGCAAAGAAGGCTTACGATAACGGATTATGGGGTGTTAGTCTCAAGACAAAAGAAAGGTTAAATGCTAAAGATGGTGAGAATTTAAATTTTGGAATAGTTGTTACTCTTAAAGAGATTAATGGCGTAAACAGAATTAGTGACTTTATAAATCAATGCTCAATGCGTGGTTGGTTAGTGCAAAGGATTAATATTGAAGATATGATTCAAGTATACAACATTGCTGAAGAAGAAGTTCAATTCGAAGAGTAGCTTGGGGTAGGAATGCCAGAGAATATTAGCAAATTTTATACTCAATAAAAATCAAAGAGCAAACTAGGAAGCTAGCCGCGGGCTGTACTTGAGCACGGCAAGGCGAAGCTAACGCGGTTTGAATTTGATTTTCGAAGAGTATTAAATGAAATAGACTAAATAATTAAAAAAGACAGCTATTTTAGTTGTCTTTTAGTGTTTATAAAATATGTGAACTCAGATTACTATTAAACTGCTGAGTGTCATACTATCTATTGGGTGGGTTTTTTGGTGTCTAAATATATAGCGAATATACTGTAGAAGAACCAATCTTAAGTTGCTTAAAGGACTTATTTTTTGTACAATAATGCTATGAAAATACTGAAAAAATGGTTTCTTGCCTTTCTTAGTTTCATTCTTTTGTTTCTAGCGGCTACATTCATCTTTCACCGTATCAGTTTAGAAAAGGAACAAGCCTCACTGACACCTATGGGACAACAAGTTCTCGTCAATGGACATCAAATAAATGTTTACGTTGAAGGGGATGGTCCTGAGACTATAGTAGTTCTCTCAGGTGCTGGTATTGCTTCTCCTATATTGGACCTTAAAGAAGTGTCGGAATCCTTATCGAAACGGTATAAGGTAGTTATCGTGGAGCGAGCGGGCTATGGTTATAGTGATGATAGCAATCATTCAAGGGATGTGATGGAGGTTTTGTCTGAGACGCGTCAAGCTCTTTCACAAGCAAATGTCAAAGGTCCTTTTATCATTTTGTCTCATTCCATGGCTAGTCTTGAGAGTTTAGCTTGGCAGGAAAAATATCCTGATGAAGTGAAAACCTTGGTTGGGTTAGACTGGGCACTACCAGCTAGTTATGAGAATTTAAAGGACAATCAGGCCTTACTCACGGTGGTATTTTGGAGCAGCAAGATTGGCTTATTACGCTACTTCCCTGAGTCCTTTTATATAAAAAATCCAACTCTGATCGAAAGCGAACGAAAACAATATAAACTTCTAGCTTATAAGCAGTTGATGTCACAAGCCATGCTTCATGAATCTCAAATGGTAAAGGAAAATGCCAAGAAAGTTCCCTCAAACATTAATCCGAAAATTCCCACCTTACTACTGGTGTCTAACGGTCAAGGAACTAGTTTTGGTCAATCAGAATGGCAGCATTTTGCAGAGAAATTTGCTAGTGAACAGTCTAATGTAAAAGTCATCTATATGGATACACCACACGACCTTTATCATTATCAAAATCATGAGGTTGTTTCTCGCATTGAAGATTTTTTAAAGAGTAAATGAGGGGGTAGAAATTATTTTAGACTGATGCCAATAATTAAATGCTGAAGGATGAACAGTAGAATCGTGAGTTTTTCGATTAAAAAAATTCTTTTTCTTAACTACCAGCCTGCCCCTTGGGTAGGTTTTTTTGTGTGTGAATATATAGTGAACATGTTGTAGAAGAACCAATCTTAATACTCTTCGAAAATCTCTTCAAACCTCGTCAGCTTTATCTGCAACCTCAAAGCTGTGCTTTGAGCTACCTGCATCTAGCTTCCTAGTTTGCTCTTTGATTTTCATTGAGTATAAAAATACCACTTTAAGAGAAGAAATTTTAATTTCATAAACTTTAGGCAAACGCTTGCATTCTAGTTTTTATTGGACTATAATAGGTTGGTATAAAGTCTTGTGTAGTAATAAAATGTAGAAGGTATAGAAAGTAAGGATTTAGAATATTTGTAGTCAAAAATACAATGTTGCTATTCCTTGCGATAGGGAGATAGATATGGCAATGATAGAAGTGGAACATCTTCAGAAAAATTTTGTGAAGACTGTTAAGGAACCGGGTTTAAAGGGGGCAATACGCTCCTTTATTCATCCTGAAAAGCAGACCTTTGAAGCGGTCAAGGATTTGACCTTTGAGGTTCCCAAGGGGCAAATTTTAGGTTTCATTGGGGCAAATGGTGCTGGTAAATCGACAACCATCAAAATGCTGACAGGGATTCTGAAACCGACATCTGGTTTTTGTCGGATTAATGGTAAGATCCCGCAGGACAATCGCCAAGATTATGTCAAAGATATTGGTGTAGTCTTTGGACAACGCACCCAGCTATGGTGGGATTTGGCTCTGCAAGAGACCTACACGGTTTTAAAAGAGATTTATGATGTGCCAGACTCGCTCTTCCATAAGCGTATGGACTTTTTGAATGAAGTCTTGGATTTGAAGGACTTTATCAAGGATCCCGTGCGAACTCTTTCACTAGGTCAACGGATGCGGGCGGATATTGCGGCGTCCTTGCTCCACAATCCCAAGGTTCTCTTTTTAGATGAACCAACAATCGGTTTGGACGTTTCGGTCAAGGATAACATTCGTCGAGCCATTACACAGATCAATCAAGAGGAAGAAACCACCATTCTCTTGACCACTCACGATTTGAGTGATATTGAGCAACTTTGTGATCGGATTTTTATGATAGACAAGGGGCAGGAGATTTTTGATGGAACGGTGAGCCAACTCAAGGAGACCTTTGGTAAGATGAAGACTCTCTCCTTTGAACTGCTACCAGGTCAAAGTCATCTCGTCTCTCACTATGAAGGATTGCCTGATATGACCGTTGATAGACAAGGGAATAGCCTCAACATTGAATTCGATAGTTCCCGCTACCAGTCAGCTGACATTATCAAGCAAACCCTGTCTGATTTTGAAATCCGCGATTTGAAGATGATGGATACGGATATTGAAGATATTATCCGCCGCTTCTACCGAAAGGAGCTCTAAGATGGTCAAATTGTGGAGACGTTATAAACCCTTTATCAATGCAGGTGTTCAGGAGTTGATTACCTATCGAGTCAACTTTATTCTCTATCGGATTGGCGATGTCATGGGAGCTTTTGTGGCCTTTTATCTCTGGAAGGCTGTCTTTGATTCCTCGCAGGAGTCCTTGATTCAGGGCTTCAGTATGGCAGATATCACCCTCTACATCATCATGAGTTTTGTGACCAATCTTCTGACTAGGTCGGATAGCTCCTTTATGATTGGGGAGGAGGTCAAGGATGGTTCCATTATCATGCGTTTGTTGAGACCAGTGCATTTTGCGGCTTCTTATCTCTTCACTGAGCTTGGTTCCAAGTGGTTGATTTTTATCAGTGTCGGACTTCCATTTTTAAGTGTCATTGTGTTGATGAAAATCATATCTGGGCAAGGGATTGTAGAAGTGCTGGGATTAACTGTCCTTTATCTCTTTAGCTTAACGATCGCCTATCTGATTAACTTTTTCTTTAATATCTGCTTTGGATTTTCTGCCTTTGTGTTTAAAAATCTATGGGGTTCCAATCTACTCAAGACTTCCATAGTGGCTTTTATGTCTGGCAGTTTGATTCCCTTGGCTTTCTTTCCAAAGGTTGTTGCAGATATTCTGTCCTTCCTGCCTTTTTCATCCTTGATTTATACTCCGGTCATGATTATCGTTGGGAAATACGATGCTAGTCAGATTCTTCAGGCGCTCGCTTTGCAGTTCTTCTGGCTCTTAGTGATGGTGGGCTTGTCTCAGTTGATTTGGAAACGAGTCCAGTCATTCATTACCATTCAGGGAGGTTAGTATGAAAAAATATCAGCGTATGCATCTGATTTTTATCAGACAATATATCAAGCAAATCATGGAATACAAGGTGGATTTTGTGGTTGGTGTTTTGGGAGTTTTCTTGACTCAAGGCTTGAATCTCTTGTTTCTCAATGTCATCTTTCAACACATCCCATCCCTAGAAGGTTGGACTTTTCAAGAAATCGCCTTTATCTATGGTTTTTCCTTGATTCCCAAGGGCTTGGACCATCTCTTTTTTGACAATCTCTGGGCACTAGGGCAACGCCTAGTCCGAAAAGGGGAGTTTGACAAGTATCTGACTCGTCCCATCAATCCTCTCTTCCACATCCTGGTTGAGACTTTTCAGATTGATGCCTTGGGCGAACTTTTGGTTGGTAGCATCTTACTGGGAACAACAGTGACCAGCATTGCTTGGACTCTTCCAAAATTCCTGCTTTTCCTAGTTTGTATTCCTTTTGCGACCTTGATTTATACTTCATTGAAAATCGCGACAGCCAGCATCGCTTTTTGGAGCAAGCAGTCAGGAGCCATGATTTACATCTTCTATATGTTCAATGACTTTGCCAAGTATCCGATTTCGATTTACAATTCTCTTCTTCGCTGGTTGATTAGCTTTATCGTGCCTTTTGCCTTTACGGCCTACTATCCTGCCAGCTATTTCTTGCAGGAAAAGAATGGACTCTTTAATGTTGGTGGGTTGATTGTAATTTCTCTTGTCTTCTTTGTCATTTCCCTTAAACTCTGGGATAGGGGCTTAGATGCCTACGAAAGTGCAGGTTCGTAAAAGCTAAAGTAAGACTAAAATCAAGAAAGGAACTTATGATGTTTGTAATTGAAGAAGTCAAGGATGAAAATCAAAAAAAGGCAGTTGTCGCTGAGATTTTAAAGGATTTGCCAGAATGGTTTGGAATACCAGAAAGCACGCAAGCTTACATCGAAGGAGCCAAGGACTTGCAAGTGTGGACCGCCTTTCAGGAGAGTAATTTACTTGGCTTTGTGAGCTTGTCCTATTCCAGTGAAGATTGTGCAGAGATTGATTGTCTCGGTGTAAAAAAAGCTCATCAAGGTAGAGGGATTGGGAGTCAATTGCTTGCTGCTTTAGAAAGTGAAGCACGCAAAAACGTTGATTATTTACAAGTGAAAACAGTAGCAGAAGGCTCTAATAAAGATTATGATCGAACAAATGTCTTTTATCGCAGTCTTGGCTTTAAAAAATTAGAGATTTTTCCACAACTTTGGGGGCCTCAAAATCCTTGTCAGATTTTGATTAAAAAGATAGATTAAGAATCCCTTGATATCCTTTCTTATAGTGCTATACTAAAAGGGTAATCGCCGATTTAGCTCATACTCTTCGAAAATCAAATTCAAACCGCGTCAACGTCGCCTTGCCGTACTCAAGTACAGCCTGCGGCTAGTTTCCTAGTTTGCTTTTTGATTTTCATTGAGTATCAGTTGGTAGAGCAAGATACTCGTAAAGCCTAGGTCACAGGTTCAAACCCTGCAATCGGCAAATAGAAGAAACTCATTCTATTAAGCTTTTTTGAACTTATCAATAGTTGTCTTATGAAAAATATTAGATATAAGTGAATAAATTTATGGTATAATTTATTCACATGACTAATAGCTAATCATGGATGGTAATCACTATGATATGATGAATTAGTTTAGAAATCCAATATAAATTAGTAGGTAAAAAAGGAGAAAATAATGAAAAGAGTTCGAAAAATTCAAATGTTGGTAGGAGTTATACTTTCAGTTTTAGTCGTCTTGATAGTAGGATCTGTCTTAGTCTTTTGGTTAAGCGGAAAGAAAGATTCAAAGCAAGTATCAACAACGGCTTCTGTTAAAGATAGCAGTAGTCAGGTGAAAAGCGATAAAGATACCAAAGCTAAAGGGGAAGAAATTCAAAAACTCAAGGACCAACTGGTGTCTTTAGATAATAAAATCTCAGAGTCAGAAGCACTTGTTGGTAAACTAAAAAAAGAAACTGCCGTCCCCAAATTGGATTTTGAATCACTTAGAAATAATGATTTATCAAGTTTAGAAGGAACTTGGCTTACTCCATCTGGAAATCAATACATTATTAATAGTTCTGGTGAAGTAAGGTCAACTTGGTTATCAAATGGAGAGAAACAAGAGTATATTGTCCAATTGTCTGGAGCAAGAAAATTTAATGAAAATCCAGAAACTGTTATCATTGGTGCTGGGGACAAAGATTCTCTTGTGGGTGGTTTTGTTGTACTTGCTGTACCTAGTGGGGTTGTTTTGCAACCTAGTGATGATGGGAAGTTTACAGATAAATCTAATCATTCTGAAGAAAGGCTTCTAGGTGGTCAAGGGTATAATGCTATGTTGATGCATCCAGAAGATGTTTATTATCGCGTAAAACCAGACACTAGTCAACTAGAGGCTGAAGAACAGAAGCTAGCAAATCTAAAAGCTGAACGAGAAACGATTAAAACGAAACTAGAAACCAAGGAAAAGAAAAATACGAGTGAATAATCTAGTTTCAGATTATATTCAGTCAAAAATAGTTTTTAATCGGTAAAACCTAGAAGTCCTTTGGACTTCTTTTTTTATCAGTAACAATGATCACATAGATAAGGATAGTTACCAGATAGACAAAAGGGATTGTTCTTGAAACTGACCTCTGCTATAATGATTTTTGTAAGGGACGTGAGGTATCACTATCAAATAACTCAAGTTCCTAAAAAAGAAATTGGAGATAAACAAATGAAAAAAGTATTTGGTCTTGGATTTATAGTAGCATCAGTACTTGTTTTGTATTTTGGATATGTTGGATGGCCTAGTTTAGATGCTAGTGTTTGGTCATTGATTCCAGTTGGATGATTTATCTTTTTTACCATTGAGAATGTCATGAAAAAAGATTACAAGGCTAGCCTCATGTGCCTGATTATTGCCTTCATCATTGCAAATGCCATTTTTGATTTACTACCAATTTCAAGTGGTTTGGTTATTGGAGCAGGAGTTTTGGCCTGTGTGGGGATAGGTTATCTTTTTCCAAATCACGATAAAAAAGATTAAGTTTTCATAAACGATTTATTTTCAATGTAAAAAGCAAACAAAATCAATTTCCTGAACTTAGGTTTGGTTTGTTTGCTTTTATTATTTTCGTATATTGTATTTAAAGGTTTATTCTGCAGCTTGTTGCCATCGTCTAGCTAGCATACGTGAAAGATTAGAGATGGCTAAGTTAAAGATGAAGTAGATGAGGGCTATTAGGATGTAGAGACTGAAGACTTGTTCTGGTTCAAAATAGCGCCCCATGAGGATTTGGCTAGCTCCAAAGAGTTCTTGGAGGGCGATAACTGAATAGAGAAGGCTGGTATCTTTTATAACTGTTACAAACTGAGAAATGATAGCTGGCAACATCTTACGGATCGCCTGAGGCAAGATAATGTGGTAAAGGATTTGTAGTGAAGTAAAACCTTGTGACATCCCTGCTTCGTACTGTCCCTTGTCTACAGCATTGAGACCTCCTCGGATGATCTCAGCCAAGGCTGCTGAAGTAAAGATGGTAAAGGCAGTAATCCCTGCTGGTGTTGATTTCATCTTAAATACTAAAAAGATGGTAAAGATCCAGAGGAGATTTGGAACATTACGCACAAACTCTATATAGATACTTGCAATGATACGCAGGAAAGGATTTTTTCCATTTCGCATGACTGCAAGCACAGTTCCAATGAGGGTTGAGAGGATGATTGCGATTAAGGAAATATAGAGGGTTAAGCCGAATCCTTTAAATATGAAAATGATATTATCTGGGGTTAAAACTTCTAAAATTGATTCCATAGTAACCTCCTAAAGTGAATAGGCTTTTTTATTGGCTTGTTCCATCTTGCGACCAAATTGGGCAACCGGGAAGCAAAGAGAGAAGTAGAAGAGGGCAGCTCCTAAAAAGGCAGGAATGTAGTTTCCGTTTAGGGCTGACCAAGACTTGGTCACAAACATCAAGTCCACTCCAGAGATGATAGCTACTGTAGAGGTATTCTTTATAAGGTTTACGATTTGATTTGTCAATGGTGGAAGAATGATACGAAAGGCCTGAGGCAAGATAATCAAGCGCATAGCGCTGATATAGGTAAATCCTTGCGACAAGGCTGCTTCCATCTGACCTCTAGGAATGGCTTGAATCCCTGAACGAATAACTTCGGCGATATAAGCTCCATGATAGAGTCCTACACAGAGAACTGCAGTCCAATAAATAGGAAGCATAATGACATAATTGGTGATAAGAGGTAAACCATAAAAAACGATTACAAACTGCACTAAGAGTGGAGTATTTTGGTAAAATTCAACAAAGATTCTAGCTAGGATTCGTAAGCTAGTTCTTTTGCTTGTTGACATGGCTCCAAAAAAGATACCTAAGAGCATAGCTAAGATAAAGGATCCAATAGCTAAGGCAAGGGTAAAGAGAAAACCATTAAAAAATTGTCCAAAATCTTGAAAATAAGCAGTCCAAGATGATAAATCTGTCATGAGGTATCCTCCTTACTCTGCAGTGTGGCTAGATGGTTTGAGTTTGTATTGTTCATAGAGTTTCTTCAAACTGCCATCCTTGCTCCATTTTGTAACCAATGTATCTAAGTAGTCGTTAAGTTCAGTATTTGATTTCTTAGTAACGATACCGTAGTCCGATGGTTTGAAGCTATCATCAAGTAGTTCTGTCCGCTTGCTAATATAGCCAGATAGGATAGAGCGGTCAACCGAAAAAGCATCGATTCGGTGGGCGTGTAGAGAAGTAATCAATTCTGGATAGGAACCGAGTTCTACAAACTTGAATGTTAACCCTTTCTTTTTACCCAATTCGGTAATCAAGCGTTGGGTAATAGAACCTTGGGCAACTCCGATTGTCTTACCATTTAAGTCTTCGATGTTTTTGATTTTGGCAGATTTATTGACCAAAAATCCTGAAGCGTCTGTATAGTAGGGACTGGTAAAGTTGTAAAGTTTCTTACGTTCCTCTGTAATGGTAAAGGTAGCGATATCCATGTCGACTTGTTCATTGTCCAAAAGAGGGCCACGAGTTTGAGCGGTAACAGGCACATAACGAACTTTTACTTTGAGTTCATCTGCTACCATTTTGGCTAGATCGGTTTCGATACCTGAGTAGATTCCTGTCTTAGGGTCCTTGTAGCCAAAGTTTGGTACATCTTGCTTGACACCAACAACTAGCTCGCCTCTTTTTTGAATATCTGCGACACTGGTGTCAGCTTGGACTGGTTTTACAGTAGCAAGGCCGAAAAGGCTAATCACTAATGCTGATAAAAAGAATTGCTTTTTCATAGAGACCTCCTTATTTTACTTTGTCACTTTCGTGGTTGATAATCTTGCTGAGGAATTGTTGAGCGCGAGGTTCACTTGGATTGTCGAAAAAGGCATCGACATCTGTTGTGTCCACCAAAACTTCTCCGTCAGCCATAAAGATGATGCGGTCAGCAACTTCACGGGCAAAGCCCATTTCATGAGTAACGACAATCATATTCATACCATCACGGGCTAATTTTTGCATAACCGCTAGAACATCGCCGATGGTTTCAGGGTCAAGAGCAGATGTTGGCTCATCAAAGAGGAGGAGTTCAGGATGCATAGCGAGGCCACGTGCGATGGCAATCCGTTGTTTTTGTCCACCAGAAAGCATAGCTGGATAAGAATCTTTCTTGTCCCACATATTTACAAATTCCAGATATTTTTGAGCTGTTTTTTCAGCTTCTTTTTTATCAATTCCTAGAACTTTTATGGGTGCAAGTGTTACGTTTTCTAACACTGTTTTGTGCGGGTAGAGGTTAAAATGTTGGAAAACCATGCCGACTTCCTTACGAAGAGGAACCAAATCTTTCTGGCTAGCACCAGCAACTTGGTGGCCATTTACTAGAAGACTTCCCTTGTCAACAGCCTCCAAACCATTAATCGTACGGATAAGAGTGGATTTCCCAGAACCAGATGGTCCGAGAAGGACAACAACTTGTCCTTTTTCAAAACGGAGATTGATGTCGCGGAGTGCATGGTAGTCTCCGTAATATTTTTCGACGTGTTCAAATTCTACTAAAGCCATAAGGAATCTCCTTTGTGTTAGATTTTATAACATGATTCTACACCAAAAGATTTGTCTTGTCAAATCATATCAGAAAAAAGTTAGTAAAATTTTTGTAGAAAGCAATCAGGATAGAGAAAAAGCCTAAATCATGTTATAATGAAGCAATAGAATTCTTAGAAAGAGTGGATGTCTTTTTGATAACACCTACTTATGAATGGCAGTTTGCCCCGCAGGTTGAAGATGCGGATTTTACAAAGATAGCCAAGAAGGCTGGACTGGGTTCTGAGGTGGCTCGGTTATTGTTTGAAAGAGGAATTCAGGACCAAGAAAGTCTGAAGAAGTTTTTAGAACCTTCCTTGGAGGACTTGCACGACCCTTATCTGCTCCATGATATGGATAAGGCAGTGGCTCGTATTCGTCAGGCCATTGAAGAAGGGGAAAATATTCTCATTTATGGTGACTATGATGCGGATGGTATGACTTCGGCTTCGATTGTTAAGGAAAGTTTGGAACAGCTTGGTGCCGAGTGCCGGGTTTATCTGCCTAATCGTTTCACTGATGGCTATGGCCCTAATGCCAGTGTATATAAATACTTTATCGAGCAAGAAGGGATTTCCTTGATTGTGACGGTGGACAATGGGGTTGCAGGTCATGAAGCTATTGAGCTGGCTCAGTCTATGGGAGTGGATGTGATTGTGACCGACCACCATTCCATGCCTGAAATTTTGCCGGATGCCTATGCCATTATCCATCCAGAGCATCCTGATGCCAATTATCCTTTTAAACATTTGGCAGGCTGTGGGGTTGCTTTTAAGCTGGCCTGTGCTCTTCTAGAAGAAGTTCAAGTTGAATTGCTTGACTTGGTTGCGATCGGTACTATTGCAGATATGGTTAGTCTGACGGATGAAAATCGTATCTTGGTGCAATATGGTCTGGAAATGTTGGGGCATACTCAGCGCATTGGTCTGCAAGAAATGCTGGACATGGCTGGGATTGCTGCTAATGAAGTGACGGATGAGACGGTTGGTTTTCAAATAGCTCCTCGTTTAAATGCCTTGGGTCGTCTAGATGATCCCAATCCCGCTATTGACTTACTGACAGGATTTGATGATGAGGAAGCTCACGAGATTGCCCTCATGATTCATCAGAAAAATGAAGAACGTAAGGAAATTGTTCAGTCTATTTATGAGGAAGCAAAGACCATGGTAAATCCTGAGAAGAAGGTACAGGTTTTGGCCAAGGAAGATTGGAATCCTGGAGTTTTAGGAATTGTTGCAGGTCGCTTGTTGGAAGAGTTGGGGCAGACAGTCATTGTTCTCAATATCGAAGATGGTCGTGCCAAGGGAAGTGCTCGTAGTGTGGAAGCGGTTGATATTTTTGAAGCCTTGGATCCTCATAGAGATCTCTTTATCGCTTTTGGAGGCCATGCGGGTGCAGCAGGGATGACCTTGGAAGTGGAGAATTTGGAAGCTTTGTCTCAGGTTTTAGAAAACTATATCCTAGAAACAGGTATAGACCTTAGTGGAAAGAAGACTTTAAATCTAGATGAAGAACTAGACTTAGAAACGCTCAACTTAGAAATGCTCAAAAATTTTGAACGCTTGGCACCTTTTGGGATGGACAATCAAAAACCCATCTTTTATATCAGAGATTTTCATGTTGAGAGCGCTCGTACCATGGGAGCAGGTAACGCCCACCTAAAATTGAAAATTTCTAAGGGTGAGGCTAGTTTTGAAGTGGTAGCTTTTGGACAGGGAAGGTGGATGACTGAATTTGCCCAAACTAAGAACCTAGAACTAGCAGTTAAACTGTCTGTCAACCAGTGGAATGGTCAAACAGCTCTACAATTGATGATGGTAGATGCGCGTGTGGAAGGGGTTCAACTCTTTAATATTCGTGGGAAAAATGCGGTTTTACCTGAAGGAGTACCTGTTCTTGATTTCTCTGGAGAATTTACAGATGTGATCCCAAGTTCGGCAGTGGTTGTGAAAAATATACCAGAAGATATTACTTTACTAAAGAACATTTTTCAAGAGAAAAATTTCTCGGCTGTTTATTTCAAAAATGACATCGACAAGGCTTATTATCTGACAGGCTATGGAACAAGAGAGCAATTTGCTAAACTCTATAAAACTATCTATCAGTTCCCAGAGTTTGATATTCGCTATAAGCTTAAAGATTTGGCAGGCTATCTCAATATCCAACAAATTCTACTAGTTAAAATGATTCAGGTGTTTGAAGAATTGGGATTTGTTGTTATCAAAGATGGAGTCATGACGATCAATAAAGAAGCACCTAAACGGGAGATATCAGAAAGTCAGATTTACCAAAATCTCAAACAAACTGTCAAAGATCAAGAAATAATGGCCTTAGGCACCGTGCAAGAAATTTATGACTTTTTGATGAAGAAAGACTAGAAACTGTAAAGAGAGTTGGGCAACCAGCTCTTTTTTGAAAATAATTCTAGATTTTGAAAATGAGTAAAAAAATGGTATAATGGAGAGACAAGATTCGGCTGAGAGTTTTAGAACTTTTAGAAAAAAGGGCAAAACTGCCCTATTATCAAGATAATGTAAGATTTCGGAGGAAAAATGAATAATATAAGATTAACAACACTAGGTGGTGTACGCGAAAATGGGAAAAATATGTACGTCGCTGAAGTCGGAGAGTCCATTTTTGTTTTGGATGCAGGTTTAAAGTATCCTGAAAATGAGCAATTAGGAGTCGATGTGGTTATTCCGAATATGGATTACCTTTTTGAAAATAAAGATCGAATTGCTGGGGTATTTTTAACTCACGGACATGCAGATGCTATTGGTGCTCTACCCTATCTCTTGGCAGAAGCCAAGGTTCCTGTATTTGGTTCCGAGTTAACCATCGAGTTGGCAAAGCTCTTTGTCAAAGGAAATGACGCAGTCAAGAAATTTAATGATTTTCATGTTATTGATGAAGATACAGAGATTGATTTTGGTGCAACCATTGTTTCATTCTTCCGTACGACTCACTCTATTCCAGAAAGTTTAGGGATTGTCCTTAAGACTTCAGATGGAAGTATCGTCTATACCGGTGATTTCAAATTTGACCAAACAGCTAGTGAATCTTATGCCACTGATTTTGGTCGTTTGGCTGAGATTGGTCGTGATGGAGTCCTAGCTCTTCTCAGTGATTCAGCCAATGCGGATAGCAACATTCAGGTGGCTAGTGAAAGCGAAGTTGGGGATGAAATTACCCAAACCATCGCTGATTGGGAAGGACGTATTATCGTTGCGGCTGTGGCCAGCAACCTCTCTCGTATCCAACAAGTATTTGATGCTGCTGATGCGACAGGCCGTCGTGTGGTATTGACGGGATTCGATATTGAAAATATTGTCCGTACTGCGATTCGCCTTAAAAAATTATCTCTAGCTAATGAGAGCCTGTTGATTAAACCAAAAGATATGTCTCGTTTTGAAGACCATGAGCTGATTATTCTTGAAACAGGCCGTATGGGTGAGCCGATTAATGGACTTCGTAAGATGTCAATCGGTCGCCACCGTTATGTCGAAATCAAGGATGGAGACTTGGTCTATATCGTTACCACACCATCTATCGCTAAAGAAGCGGTTATGGCGCGTGTGGAAAATATGATTTATCAAGCTGGCGGGGTTGTCAAATTGATTACTCAAAGCTTGCGCGTGTCAGGACACGGAAATGCGCGTGACTTACAGTTGATGATCAACCTCTTGCAACCTAAGTATCTCTTCCCTATCCAAGGGGAATACCGTGAGTTAGATGCCCATGCCAAGGCTGCTATGGCAGTTGGTATGTTACCAGAGTGCATTCTAATTCCTAAGAAGGGTACAACCATGGCTTATGAACATGGAGATTTTGTTCCTTCTGGGGCAGTATCGGCAGGAGATGTCTTAATTGACGGAAATGCTATTGGTGATGTTGGAAATGTCGTTCTCCGTGATCGTAAGGTCTTGTCAGAGGATGGGATTTTCATCGTAGCCATCACTGTAAACCGTCGCGAGAAGAAAATCGTTGCCAAGGCGCGTGTTCATACACGTGGATTTGTCTACCTCAAGAAGAGCCGTGATATTCTCCGAGAAAGTTCAGAATTGATTAATCAAACAGTTGAAAACTATCTTCAGGGAGAAGAGTTCGACTGGGCAGATTTAAAAGGTAAGGTTCGTGATAGTTTGGCTAAATATCTTTTCGACCAAACGAAACGTCGCCCGGCAATATTACCAGTCGTGATGGAAGCAAAATAATCGTAAAATAAGTAGAGAGAAAGTCGAGTTTCGGCTTTTTCTTATAGAAAAAAGGGAGAATAAATATGGCAGTTATGAACATTGAGTACTACTCACAAGTTTTGGATATGGAGTGGGGAGTGAATGTCCTCTACCCTGATGCCAATCGAGTGGAAGAACCAGATTGTAAAGATATCCCCGTTTTGTATCTTTTACACGGGATGTCTGGCAATCATAATAGTTGGTTAAAGAGGACCAATGTCGAACGCATACTCAGAGGAACTAACCTTATCGTTATTATGCCTAATACCAGTAACGGTTGGTACACTGATACCCAGTATGGATTTGACTACTACGCAGCTTTAGCAGAAGAATTGCCTCAGGTTATGAAGCGTTTCTTTCCCAATATGACTAGTAAACGTGAAAAGACCTTTATTGCTGGTCTATCCATGGGTGGCTATGGTTCTTTTAAATTGGCTCTAGCGACAAACCATTTTTCTCATGCGGCAAGTTTTTCAGGTGCTCTCAGTTTTCAAGATTTTTCTCCAGAAAGTCAAAATTTAGGGACTCCTGCCTATTGGAGAGGTATTTTTGGAAAGATTACAGATTGGGAAAAGAGCTCCTATTCTCTTGAAAGTATTTCGAAAAAATCAGATAAAAAAACCAAACTTTGGGCCTGGTGTGGAGAGGAAGATTTCTTGTATGCTGCTAATAATCTAGCAGTCAAAAATCTAAAAAAACTAGGATTTGATATAAGCTATAGCCATAGCTCAGGAACTCATGAGTGGTATTACTGGGAAAAACAATTGGAGCGATTTTTAGCAACCTTATCAATTGATTTCATCTTGGAGGAGAGATTAAGTTAGTCCAAGAAACAGAATTAGGATCTTCACAGTATTGAAAAAATAAAAATGAAAATTTGTTTTCACTAGACTTTTCAAGTGAAAGTAGTAAAATAGTATGGAATCCTATTGTAAAGAGAGTAGACTATGTATCACTATAAAATTGGCATACCGGCATCTGAACATGATGATTTTGTTAAACAAAACACCTTAATTAATATATTACAGACTAGTGCTTGGCAAGGGGTTAAATCTGATTGGCAACATGAAAGGTTAGGCGTTTATAAGGAAGAAACACTAGTAGCTGTTGCTAGCATTCTAATAAAATCTCTTCCATTAGGTTATAAAATGTTTTACATTTCTAGAGGACCTATTTTAGATTATAAAGATACAAATCTACTTGAATTTGTTCTTCAGTCTATAAAATCATATGCGCATAGTAAACGAGCTGTATTTGTTATGTTTGACCCAAGTATATGTATCTCTCAAAGTTTAATAGGTCAAGAAAAGATTGAATATCCAGAGAATCTTGCTATCATTGACAGTCTTAAAAACTTGGGAGTAAAATGGTCAGGACTTACTAATGATATGGGAGATACCATTCAACCTAGGGTTCAAGCAAAGATTTATAAGGATTATTTTGGAGAGGATGCCCTTTCAAAATCAACAAAACAAGCGATTCGAACAGCTCGAAATAAGGGAATTGAAATCCAAGTTGGTGGACTAGAGTTGTTGGATTCTTTTTCAGCTTTGATGAAAAAAACGGAGCAGAGAAAAGAGATCCATTTGAGAAATCAAGATTACTATAAAAAATTATTAGATAGCTTTAAAAATCATTCTTATATTACACTTGCGACACTAGATCTTTCGAAACGCTCACAAGAATTGGCTCTGCAATTAGAAAAAAATAAATCTAAGCTAGAAAGGTTTACAGATTCAACTAAGCCTTCTAAAGTGCAGGAGCATTTGAAAGAGAAGGAACGCATAGAAGAGGAACTAACTTTCTTACAGGACTATATCGATAGAGGTTATACAAAAGCACCCTTGTCTGCAACATTAGTTGTTGAATTTGGTCATTCTTCTGTCAATTTGTATGCCGGTATGGATGATGATTTTAGGCGTTATAATGCCCCAATTTTAACATGGTATGAAACAGCACGCTATGCTTTTGAACGTGGAATCTTGTGGCAAAATCTAGGAGGAATCGAAAACACTTTAGATGGTGGACTCTATCGTTTTAAAGCTAATTTTAATCCAACGATTGAAGAATACTTGGGTGAATTTACAATGCCTACCCATCCTCTCTATCCTCTGTTAAGACTTGCTCTTGATTTCCGTAAAACATTAAGAAAAAAACATAGAAAGTAAGTATATGGCACTAACAACACTCACAAAAGAAGAGTTTCAGACTTATTCTAATCAGGTTTCTTGTCGTTCCTTTATGCAATCTGTCCAGATGGGGGATTTGTTAGAAAAAAGAGGGGCTCAAATTGTTTATCTTGCTTTGAAACAAGAAGGAAAAACTCAAGTTGCAGCTCTGGTTTATAGCTTGCCCATGCTAGGTGGTCTGCATATGGAACTCAATTCGGGGCCGATTTATACCCAACAAGATGCTCTTCCAGTTTTTTATGCGGAATTAAAAGAATATGCTAAGCAGAATGGTGCATTAGAGCTACTTGTAAAACCTTATGAAACTTACCAAACTTTTGATAGTGACGGTAATGCGATAAGTGATGAAGAAAAAGGTATTATTACTACTTTGACTGATCTAGGCTATCAATTTGAAGGTTTGACAACAGGTTATCCTAATGGAGAACCAGATTGGCTATACTATAAAGATTTGACTGATTTAACCGAAAAAAACTTACTAAACAGTTTTAGTAAAAAAGGCAAGCCTCTAGTAAAAAAAGCTGAAACGTTTGGCATTCAGTTGAAAAAGTTAAAACGTGAAGAGCTATCTATTTTTAAAGATATAACAAGATCAACCTCTGAACGTAGAGAATATAGTGATAAAAGTCTAGAATACTATGAAAAATTTTATGATGCATTTGGAGATCAAGCTGAATTTCTTATTACTACACTGAATTTTTCAGAGTATTTGAGTAAATTAGAAAGTGAACAGGCTAAACTAGAAGGAATACTGGATAAGTTGCGACTAGATTTGAGCAAAAATCCTCATTCTGAAAAAAAACAAAATCAATTAAGAGAATACTCTAGTCAATTTGAAACTTTTGAAGTTCGAAAAGTAGAAGCACGTGACTTGATTAAAAAATATGGAGATGAAGATGTTGTATTGGCAGGGAGCTTATTTGTGTACATGCCTCAAGAAACAACTTATCTCTTCAGTGGATCCTACACTGAGTTTAATAAGTTTTACGCACCAGCTGTACTTCAGAAATATGTGATGTTAGAAAGCATTAAACGTGGCATACAAAAATACAACTTTCTAGGTATTGAAGGTGTTTTTGATGGAAGTGATGGCGTTTTACGCTTTAAACAAAATTTTAATGGCTATATTGTACGTAAAGCAGGTACTTTCCGCTATTATCCGAAACCTCTGAAATTTAAAGCGATTAGTTTAATTAAGAAATTATTGAGGCGCTAAGACTGGTATTTACTTTGTGTTTAGTAAGTTTTGCCTCTCACACTAAACTACAGTATTTATAGTCCCTTTTATACTAGAATGCTGTAAGTAGTCCGATTTTTAATATTGAATGTTTAATAAAAGTACAAAAAGCGATCGGATTTTCTAATGCAATAAAATGGAAGAAGTTCTTTATAGAAGAAAATCTTAAGACTTATCCTCATTGTTATCGTATACGAGTAGGAATTTATTCACCAAGAATAAGCTCTGCATTCTTCTAAATAGAGGAATTGTTTTATGAAACGACTTCTAGTATTTGTTGTAACCTGATTTTACACACAAAAGAAGGAAGATATTCATCCAGTAGTATATTGTTTTTAACATTGTACTAAAATACAATCTACCTGTATCTCTCTGTAATAGTTGTTATTTAAGCAATGTTGTTAAGGATCTATTTCTTGATCACCAATGTTAGCTTTTAGAAATAGAATGTTCAGTTATAGTAAAAATATTATTAACTATCAATTTCCCTATAGCGCTTTTAGAGCGCTTTTTATCTATCTTAAATATTAGGATTAAGTTCAAGTTTCAAAAAAACAAGCAAATATGGTATACTAAAGAGCAAGAATTATAGTAGAATTAGGACTTTAATATGAAACAGACAATTATTCTTTTATATGGTGGACGTAGTGCAGAAAGAGAAGTTTCGATACTCTCAGCTGAAAGTATTATGCGTGCAGTAAACTACGATTATTTTTGTGTCAAGACCTTCTTTATTAGTCAGTCTGGTGATTTTATTAAAACTCAGGAATTTAGTCAAACTCCGAATCAAGATGAACGCCTTATGACCAATGTAACCATTGACTTGGAAAAGAAAATTGCTCCAAGTGCAATCTATGAAGAAGGAGCAGTTGTTTTTCCGGTTCTTCATGGGCCTATGGGAGAAGATGGCTCTGTTCAAGGTTTTCTAGAAGTTCTTAAGATGCCTTATGTTGGCTGTAATATCTTGTCATCAAGTCTAGCCATGGATAAAATTACAACCAAGCGAGTTTTGGAATCCATTGGTATCGCCCAGGTTCCTTATGTAGCAATTGTTGAGGGGGATAATTTAGATTTAAAAATTTCAGAAGTTGAATCTAAATTAACTTATCCTGTATTTACTAAACCCTCAAACATGGGTTCTAGCGTCGGTATTTCTAAATCTGAAAATCAAGAAGAACTCCGTAAAGCATTAGAGTTGGCTTTCAAATATGACAGCCGAGTCTTGGTTGAACAAGGGGTAAATGCTCGTGAAATTGAAGTTGGTCTATTAGGGAACTACGATGTCCAGAGTACCTTGCCAGGAGAAGTGGTCAAGGATGTTGCCTTCTATGATTATGATGCTAAGTATATCGATAACAAGATTACCATGGATATTCCAGCTAAGGTCAGTGATGATGTAGTAGCTGTTATGCGCCAAAATGCAGAAGCTGCCTTCCGCGCAATAGGTGGTTTAGGCTTGTCTCGTTGTGATTTCTTCTACACAGATAAGGGAGAGATTTTCCTCAACGAACTCAATACTATGCCCGGCTTTACCAAATGGTCTATGTATCCATTGCTTTGGGATAATATGGGAATCACTTATCCAGAACTAATTGAGCGTTTAGTTAATCTTGCTAAAGAAAGTTTTGACAAGCGCGAAGCGCACTTGCTATAAACTGAAAGAGAGGGTAGAAGCCAGAACCATCACTGCAAGGTGACTAGAGTTCTCGGACTTCAACCCTTTTTAAAGGAGTAAAAATGAAATTAACAATCCATGAAGTTGCCCAAGCTGTTGGGGCTAAAAATGATGTCAGTCTCTTTGCGAACGCCCAGTTAGAAAAGCCTGAGTTTGACAGTCGTTTGATTGGGGCAGGGGACTTATTTGTGCCACTCAAAGGTGCGCGTGATGGTCACGACTTTATCGAAACAGCCTTTGAAAATGGTGCAGCAGTAACCTTGTCTGAGAAAGAGGTTACAAATCATCCCTACATTCTAGTAGATGACGTATTGACTGCATTTCAAACCCTAGCTGCCTACTATCTTGAGAAAACGGCTGTTGATGTCTTTGCTGTTACAGGTTCGAATGGCAAGACGACGACTAAGGATATGTTGGCGCACTTGCTATCAACAAGATACAAGACCTACAAAACACAAGGGAACTACAATAACGAAATTGGCCTCCCCTACACGGTTCTTCACATGGCTGAGGGGACAGAAAAGTTGGTATTAGAGATGGGACAGGATCACTTAGGCGATATTCATCTCTTGTCAGAATTGGCTCATCCAAAAACAGCCATCGTGACCCTGGTTGGAGAGGCTCATTTGGCCTTTTTCAAAGACCGTTCAGAGATTGCTAAAGGAAAAATGCAAATTGCAGATGGTATGGCTTCAGGTTCGTTGCTTTTGGCGCCAGCTGATCCTATTGTAGAGGACTACTTGCCTACTGATAAAAAGGTGATTCGTTTTGGTCAGGGAGCAGAGCTGGAAATTACCGACTTGATAGAGCGTAAGGACAATTTAACATTTAAGACTAATTTCTTAGTTCAACCTCTTGATTTGCCTGTTACAGGTAAGTACAATGCCACCAATGCTATGATTGCATCTTATGTTGCCCTGCAAGAAGGAGTTTCAGAGGAGCAAATTCGTCAGGCCTTCCAACATCTTGAATTAACACGTAACCGTACTGAGTGGAAGAAAGCAGCCAATGGAGCAGATATTCTGTCTGACGTATACAATGCCAATCCCACAGCTATGAAGCTGATTTTAGAGACTTTCTCTGCCATTCCAGCCAATGAAGGTGGTAAGAAAATCGCAGTGTTGGCGGATATGAAGGAACTCGGTGACCAGTCTGTTCAACTCCATAATCAAATGATTTTGAGCCTTTCTCCCGATGTGCTTGATACCGTTATTTTCTATGGAGAAGATATTGCAGGATTAGCCCAACTTGCCAGTCAAATGTTCCCAATCGGCCATGTTTACTACTTCAAGAAAACAGAAGACCAAGATCAATTTGAAGACTTCGTTAAGCAGGTTAAAGAAAGCCTTGGAGCTAATGACCAAATCCTGCTCAAAGGCTCTAACTCTATGAATCTAGCCAAGCTGGTAGAAAGTTTAGAAAATGAAGACAAGTGATTTTGTCAAGTATTTGCAAAGAATGATTGCCATTACAGATACTGGATTAACCTTTACAAAAGATTCTTTTGACCGTGAGCGCTACGAAGACTTGCGAAGTCTGTTAGGAGAAATGTTGAATCAAGCATCAGACCTTGATGCAGAAGAAGTAGCAGAAGTCTTGAAACCAACGTCTGCTTATGCGACTCCTTTAATGGACGTCCGTGCTTGGATAGTTGAGGATGAAAAAATTTGTCTGGTTCTGGGACAAGGAGAGGATAGTTGGGCTTTACCAGGTGGCTTTGGTGAGGTTGGCTATTCTCCAACTGAAAATATTCTCAAGGAAATTGAAGAAGAAACAGGTTTTACAGCAAAAGCTGAAAGGTTACTTGCAGTTTTTGATACCAATCGTTTCCAACTACAGAGCAAACACTATACAAAATTTGTCTTTGAATGTAAGCTTCTTGATGGACAATTCCAAGAAAATCAAGAAATTGCTGACCTTCAATTTTTTGCCATTGACCAACTGCCGAACTTATCTGAAAAACGCATTACCAAAGAGCAAATAGAGATTCTTTGGCAGGTTTATCAAGGTAAGAGGGAGCAATATTTTGACTAAGAAGATGATTATCGTATTTCTAAATCCGTTTTTGACAAATAGCATGGTATAATAATATGCAGGAAAATTTTGAATTATGAGGAAGACTAGATGAATTTATGGGATATTTTCTTTACGACTCAGGCAACAGAGCCACCCAAGTTTGATCTTTTTTGGTATGTTAGCCTATTTACGCTTTTAGCCTTAACCTTTTATACAGCCTATCGCTATCGTGAAAAGAAGGTTTACCAACGATTTTTCCAAATCTTGCAAGCTGTTCAGTTGATCCTACTTTATGGCTGGTATTGGGTCAATCATATGCCACTATCAGAAAGCTTACCCTTTTACCATTGCCGTATGGCCATGTTTGTGGTACTTTTGCTTCCTGGCAAGTCCAAATATCGGCAGTATTTTGCATTGTTGGGAACATTTGGGACATTAGCAGCCTTTGTTTATCCAGTGCCAGATGCCTACCCTTTCCCACATATTGCGATTTTGTCCTTTATTTTTGGGCACTTAGCTCTCTTGGGGAACTCATTAGTTTATCTATTGAGACAGTACGATGCGAGAATGCTAGATGTAAAAAGAATTTTTCTCATGACCTTTGCCCTAAATGCCTTAATTTTTGTGGTCAATTTAGTAACAGGTGGAGATTACGGATTCCTAACAAAACCACCATTGGTTGGGGATCATGGCTTAGTAGCTAATTATTTAATCGTTTCCCTAGCCTTATCAGCAGCGATTACGTTAACAAAGAAAATCTTGGAACTATTTTTAGTACAAGAAGCAGAAAAAATACTTACAAAGAAAGCTTAATTTTGAGCTTTCTTTTTCATAAATTTTATTCTTTCGTAGAATTTAGTCATAAAGAAGATAGAAATTGAAAAAATAGCAAGTAAATTGAGGAAAAACTGACCACTATTGGATTTTTTGTGTTATAATATTCTGTGAATAGCTGTGCCCTATTTTAGTTATTAAATAGAACATAGAAACTTGGAAGATAGAGAGGAAGCGATGCAATGGCTAGAGATGGTTTTTTTACTGGATTAGACATCGGAACTAATTCGATTAAGGTATTAGTTGCCGAACTTAGGAATGGTGAACTAAATGTAATTGGTGTAAGTAATGCCAAAAGTAAAGGTGTAAAGGATGGAATTATCGTTGATATTGATGCGGCAGCAGCTACTATCAAGTCAGCTATTTCTCAAGCAGAAGAGAAGGCAGGTATTTCTATTAAGTCAGTGAATGTTGGTTTGCCAGGGAATCTCTTACAGGTAGAACCAACTCAAGGAATGATTCCGGTTACATCTGATACAAAGGAAATTACAGATCAAGATGTAGAAAATGTTGTCAAGTCAGCATTGACAAAGAGTATGACACCTGATCGTGAAGTTATTACCTTTATTCCTGAAGAATTTATTGTGGACGGTTTCCAAGGAATTCGAGATCCACGTGGGATGATGGGTGTTAGACTTGAAATGCGTGGTCTGCTCTATACAGGTCCTCGTACAATCTTACATAATCTTCGTAAAACAGTTGAACGCGTAGGAATTCAACTTGATAATATTATTATCTCTCCCTTAGCAATTGTCCAATCAGTTTTAAATGAAGGTGAACGTGAATTTGGTGCTACAGTTATTGATATGGGTGCAGGACAAACAAGTGTTGCTACAATCCGTAATCAAGAACTTCAGTTTACAAATATCCTTCAAGAAGGTGGAGAATATGTTACAAAAGATATATCAAAGGTCTTGAAAACTTCTCAAAAGTTAGCTGAAGGTTTGAAATTAAATTATGGTGAAGCTTATCCTTCGCTTGCAAGCAATGAAACATTCCAAGTTGAAGTGATTGGGGAAGTTGATCCTGTTGAAGTCACTGAAAAATATTTAGCAGAAATCATTTCTGCTCGTATTAAGCATATTTTTGAGCAAATCAAACAAGAATTAGAAAGAAGACGTCTATTAGAACTTCCTGGTGGAATTGTTTTGATTGGTGGTAATGCTATTTTACCAGGTGTGGTTGAACTTGCACAGGAAGTGTTTGGGGTTCGTGTAAAACTTTTTGTTCCAAATCAAGTAGGAATCCGAAATCCAGCATTTGCTCATGTGATTAGCTTATCCGAATTTGCTGGTCAGTTAACAGAAGTTAATCTTTTGGCACAGCGAGCAGTAAAGGGAGAGGATGCTTTACGTCATCAACCAATTAATTTTGGGGGTATGATTCAACGGGTTACACAGGTCGCTCAATCAGCTTCTGTTCAACCGATTTCAAATACAGAAATAGAGCCTTTGCCTTCTACTAATGGAGCAAGTTCTGGAGAAGAAAAACCGTCTTCTCAAAATAAACAAAAAATCGCAGATCGTTTCCGAGGCTTAATCGGAAGTATGTTTGATGAATAAAAGAGGAAATAGAAACTATGACATTTTCATTTGATACAGCAGCAGCTCAAGGTGCCGTTATTAAGGTAATCGGTGTAGGTGGAGGTGGCGGTAATGCCATTAATCGCATGGTTGATGAAGGTGTTGCAGGCGTGGAGTTTATCGCAGCAAACACTGATGTACAAGCATTAAGTAGTACAAAAGCTGAGACTGTTATTCAGTTAGGTCCTAAGCTAACCCGTGGTTTGGGTGCAGGAGGTCAACCTGAAGTTGGTCGTAAAGCTGCAGAAGAAAGCGAAGAAACATTGGCAGCTGCTATTAGCGGAGCAGATATGGTCTTTATCACTGCTGGTATGGGAGGAGGTTCTGGTACAGGAGCTGCTCCAGTTATTGCCCGTATTGCTAAAGATTTAGGTGCTCTTACAGTTGGTGTTGTGACGCGTCCTTTTGGCTTTGAAGGAAGCAAACGTGGACAGTTCGCTGTTGAAGGGATCAACCAACTTCGTGAGCACGTTGATACATTATTGATTATTTCAAACAATAACCTGCTTGAAATTGTTGACAAAAAGACCCCATTACTAGAAGCACTCAGTGAAGCAGATAATGTTCTACGTCAGGGTGTTCAAGGAATTACTGACTTGATTACAAATCCTGGTTTAATTAACCTAGATTTTGCTGATGTAAAAACGGTAATGGCCAACAAAGGAAATGCTCTTATGGGTATTGGAATTGGTAGTGGAGAAGAACGAGTTGTTGAGGCAGCTAGGAAAGCTATCTACTCGCCACTTCTTGAAACAACTATTGATGGAGCAGAAGATGTTATTGTTAACGTGACAGGTGGTCTTGACTTAACTTTGATTGAAGCTGAGGAAGCATCAGAAATTGTTAACCAAGCAGCTGGACAGGGAGTGAATATCTGGCTGGGTACATCAATCGATGAAAGTATGCGTGATGAAATTCGTGTAACAGTCGTTGCGACAGGTGTTCGTCAAGATCGCGTAGAGAAGGTAGTAGCTCATGCTCCAAATCAACCCGTTCGTCGTGAGCAAACTAGCCCAAGTCATGTACGTAACTACGATCGTAACTTTGATATGGCTGAATCAGTAGAGATGCCAAGTCCAACACATCGTCGAATGGAAACTTCTCAAGCTTCTGCATTTGGTGATTGGGACTTACGTCGTGAAACAATTGTTCGTGCAACGGATTCTGTTGTTTCACCAGTTGAACGTTTCGAAGCACCATCTTTTCAAGATGAAGATGAGCTGGACACACCTCCATTTTTCAAAAATCGTTAATTAAATGAATTTGAGAGAAAATACTGAACGAGTTTTTCAACAAATAAAAGATGCAAGTCAGCGAGTGGGAAGAGATAATGATTCTGTTTCTGTCATTGCTGTTACAAAATATGTAGAGATATCAATCGCGGAAGCTTTGCTTCCGCTAGGTGTCCATCATATTGGTGAAAATCGTGTAGATAAGTTTTTAGAGAAGTATAGTGCTTTAAAAGATTATAATTTAACATGGCATTTAATCGGAACCTTACAAAGACGAAAAGTTAAGGATGTGATTAATTATGTAGATTATTTCCACGCTTTGGATTCGTTGAAGTTAGCTGAAGAAATCCAAAAAAGAAGTAATCGAATAGTTAAGTGTTTCATACAAGTGAATATTTCTCAGGAAGAGAGTAAACATGGCTTTTCAAAGGAAGAACTATTAGATTCCTTGCCAGCATTAGCTTCATTAGACAATATCGAGTATGTAGGTCTAATGACTATGGCTCCCTTTGAAGCTAGTTCTGAAGAACTGAATAAAATTTTTAAAGCTACACAAGATTTGCAATTAGAGATTAGAGAAAAACAAATTCCCAATATGCCGATGATGGATTTAAGTATGGGTATGAGTCGTGATTATAAAGAAGCGATTAACCATGGTTCTACATTTGTCCGAATTGGTACAGCATTTTTTAAGTAGGAAAGAATTATGTCTTTAAAAGATAGATTTGATAGATTTATAGATTATTTTACAGAAGATGGAGAAGGAGTCAGCAACGTTTATCAGCCTGTAGCTGAAGAGAGTGCTGCCCCCTCAATAGCTCCTATAAAAGAGTTACCTCAAGAAATTACAACTACTCCTTCTAAAGATAAAAATATCACTCGTCTTCATGCTCGTCAACAAGAGTTGGCGATGCAAAGTAAACGCTCTACAGATAAGGTCACTATTGATGTGCGTTATCCTAGAAACTATGAAGACGCAACGGAAATTGTAGATTTGTTAGCAGGTAATGAAAGTGTTTTGATTGATTTTCAATATATGACTGAAGTTCAAGCACGTCGTTGTCTAGATTATTTGGATGGTGCGCGTCACGTTTTAGCTGGTAATATGAAGAAAGTAGCATCGACTATGTATCTTTTAACTCCAGTTGATGTTGTTGTCAATATTGAAGATATCAAAATTCCAGATGAATCACAAAATGGTGAGTTTGGTTTTGATATGAAACGTTCGAGAGTGAAATAATGCTTTTTCTCATTCGTTTTGTTCAAAATGCTGTAGATATTTATTCTCTAATTTTAGTAATCTTTGCTCTGATGTCTTGGTTTCCAAATGCCTATAAATCTAGTTTAGGACGTTTGATTATTAGTTTAGTGAAGCCAATCTTGACACCTTTGCAACGTTTACCACTTCAGTTCGCAGGTCTTGATTTATCTGTTTGGATTGCTGTATTGCTAGTTCGTTTTCTAGGGGAGCAGCTTATTCGAATACTATTTTTCTTTCTATGAGTAAAATGATTTATCAACATTTTTCTAAGAGCGATTCCTCTTTTATTGATAAGGGGTTAGAATGGATAAAAAAGGTAGATAGCACATATTCACCTTTTGTAACGCCTTTTGTAAATCCTCACCAAGAAAAAATTTTAAAAGTCTTAGCTTCTACAAATAATGTCTCTTACTTGAGTAGTCGACAGTTTATTGAAACTGAGTATGTAAGAGTTCTCTTGTATCCTGATTACTTTGAACCAGAATTTTCTGATTTTGAATTGTCTTTGCAAGAAATAATTTATCCTAATAAATTTGAAAAATTAACGCATTCAAAAATTCTAGGTACTGTTTTAAATCAGTTAGGGATTGATAGAAAATTGTTTGGTGATATATTGATCAAAGAAGAGAGAGCACAGATTATTATTAATCGTCAATTTCTATCTCTTTTCCAAGATGGAATTAAGAAAATCGCACGTTTACCTGTTAATCTTGAGGAACGAGATTTTAGTGAGAAACTAGAAAAAGTTGAGAATTATCAAGAAATAGAGATTTGTATATCTAGTTGTAGATTAGATGTTCTTATTGCAGGTGTCTTCAAGTTATCCAGAAATCAGGCGAATCAATTAATTGTAAAGCAAGCAGTACAGGTCAATTATCACCTAGTTGAAAAATTGGATTATTTACTCCAGATTGGTGATTTGATAAGTGTAAGAAAATATGGTCGATTGAAACTTGTTAGAGACAATGGGCAAACAAAAAAAGACAAAAAGAAATTAACGGTCCAATTGTTAGTAAGTAAGTGAGGAAGAATATGCCAATTACATCGTTAGAAATTAAAGATAAAACCTTTGGAACAAGATTCAGAGGTTTTGATCCAGAAGAAGTAGATGAATTTTTAGATATTGTAGTTCGTGACTATGAAGATTTAGTTCGATCTAATCATGATAAGGATTTACATATTAAAAGTTTAGAAGAACGCTTGTCTTATTTTGATGAAATGAAAGATTCATTAAGTCAATCTGTTTTGATTGCGCAAGATACGGCTGAAAGAGTGAAACAAGCTGCAAATGAACGTTCAAATAATATTATTCAGCAGGCAGAACAAAGTGCTCAACGCTTGTTAGAAGAAGCTAAATATAAAGCAAATGAAATTCTTCGCCAAGCAGCAGATAACGCAAAAAAAGTTGCCGTTGAAACAGAAGAATTAAAGAACAAGAGTCGTGTCTTCCATCAACGTTTGAAATCAACAATTGAGAGTCAATTGGCTATTGTTGAATCTTCTGATTGGGAAGATATTCTTCGTCCAACAGCTACTTATCTTCAAACAAGTGATGAGGCTTTTAAAGAAGTTGTTAGTGAGGTACTTGGAGTTTCAGTTTCATCTTATCATGAAGAAGAGCCGATTGATATTACTCGTCAGTTTTCTCCAGAAGAGATGGCAGAGTTACAAGCGCGTATCGAAGCAGCCAATAAGGAACTTGCTGAAGCAGAGAAAAAGGCTGAGCAAGATCAATTGTCTTCATCAGCTAATGAAACTCAATCTTATTCAGATTCTCAAATGTCTGAAGATTCACTAGGAGCTTCCAGATATTATGCAGAAGTAGACGATGAACCTGTTCATTCAGATTCAGACTATGTTACTCAAAAAGAATCTGTTACAATTTTATAAGAAATATTCTGAGAACAATATCTTATCCTTATATTTCCAGCGAGCAGGAGATGGTGTGAGTCCTGTAATCCCTATTGATAAGATTATCCTCTCAAAAACTCAAGTCTGAAGCTAGTAAGATTTGACGTTTCCCACGTTACGGGTTAAGAGGAAAAAAGCATAGTCTTTTTTCGAATAAAGGTGGTACCACGATCTTCGTCCTTTGCTGAAGTCGTGGTTTTTAATTTGTAATTTTTATTAAAGGAGATACTATGAAACTTAAAGATACCCTTAATCTTGGGAAAACTGAATTCCCAATGCGTGCAGGTCTTCCTACTAAAGAGCCAGTTTGGCAAAAGGAATGGGATGATGCAAAGCTATATCAACGTCGTCAAGAATTGAACCAAGGGAAACCACATTTTACCTTGCATGATGGGCCTCCATATGCTAATGGGAATATCCACGTAGGGCATGCTATGAACAAGATTTCAAAAGATATCATTGTTCGTTCAAAATCTATGTCAGGTTTCTACGCGCCATTTATCCCTGGTTGGGATACTCATGGTTTACCAATTGAGCAAGTTTTGGCCAAACAAGGTGTTAAGCGTAAAGAAATGGAATTGGTTGAATACTTGAAACTTTGCCGTGAGTATGCTCTTTCTCAAGTTTATAAACAACGTGATGATTTCAAGCGCTTGGGGATGTCAGGTGACTGGGAAAATTTATATGTGACTTTAACTCCAGACTATGAAGCAGCCCAAATCCGTGTATTTGGTGAGATGGCTAATAAAGGCTATATCTACCGTGGTGCCAAGCCAGTTTACTGGTCTTGGTCATCTGAGTCAGCCCTTGCAGAAGCAGAAATTGAATACCATGATTTGATTTCAACTTCCCTTTACTATGCCAATAAAGTTAAAGATGGCAAAGGTGTTCTAGACACAGATACTTATATCGTTGTTTGGACCACTACTCCATTTACTATCACAGCTTCTCGTGGTTTGACGGTTGGTGCAGATATTGATTATGTTTTGGTTCAACCTGCTGATGAAGCTCGTAAGTTTGTCGTTGCTTCAGAATTGTTGACTAGCTTGTCTGAGAAGTTTGGCTGGGTTGATGTTCAAGTTTTAGCAACTTATCGTGGTCAAGAATTAAACCATATCGTGACAGAACATCCTTGGGATACAGCTGTAGATGAGTTGGTTATCCTTGGTGACCACGTTACGACTGATTCTGGTACTGGTATTGTCCATACAGCCCCTGGTTTTGGTGAGGACGACTACAATGTTGGTATTGCTAATGGTCTTGAAGTCGCAGTGACTGTTGACGAACGTGGTATCATGACGAAGAATGCTGGTCCTGAGTTTGAAGGTCAATTCTATGAAAAGGTAGTTCCAACTGTTATTGAAAAACTTGGTAACCTCCTTCTTGCTCAAGAAGAAATCTCTCACTCATACCCATTTGACTGGCGTACCAAGAAACCAATTATCTGGCGTGCAGTGCCACAGTGGTTCGCCTCTGTTTCAAAATTCCGCCAAGAAATCTTGGATGCTATTGATAAAGTTAAATTCCATACAGAATGGGGTAAAGTACGTCTTTACAATATGATCCGTGACCGTGGTGACTGGGTTATCTCTCGTCAACGTGCTTGGGGTGTTCCACTTCCAATCTTCTATGCAGAAGACGGTACAGCTATCATGACAGCTGAGACTATTGAACATGTGGCTCAACTCTTTGAAGTACATGGTTCAAGCATTTGGTGGGAACGTGATGCCAAAGACCTCTTGCCAGAAGGATTTACTCATCCAGGTTCACCAAATGGCGAGTTCAAAAAAGAAACTGATATCATGGACGTTTGGTTTGACTCAGGTTCATCATGGAATGGTGTTTTGGTAAATCGTCCAAATCTGACTTATCCAGCTGACCTTTACCTTGAAGGTTCTGACCAATACCGTGGTTGGTTCAACTCATCACTCATTACATCTGTTGCCAACCATGGCGTAGCACCTTACAAACAAATCTTGTCACAAGGTTTTACCCTTGATGGTAAAGGTGAGAAGATGTCTAAATCTCTTGGAAATACCATTGCTCCAAGCGATGTTGAAAAACAATTTGGTGCAGAAATCTTGCGTCTCTGGGTAACAAGTGTTGACTCAAGCAACGATGTGCGTATCTCTATGGATATCTTGAGCCAAGTCTCTGAAACTTACCGTAAGATCCGTAATACCCTTCGTTTCTTGATTGCCAATACATCTGACTTTAACCCAGCTCAAGATTCAGTAGCTTACGATGAACTTCGTTCAGTTGATAAGTACATGACGATTCGCTTTAACCAGCTTGTCAAGACCATTCGTGACGCTTATGCAAACTTTGAATTCTTGACAATCTACAAGGCCTTGGTGAACTTTATCAACGTTGACTTGTCAGCATTCTACCTTGATTTTGCCAAAGATGTTGTTTACATCGAAGGTGCCAAATCATTGGAACGCCGTCAAATGCAGACTGTCTTCTATGACATTCTTGTCAAAATCACGAAACTCTTGACACCAATCCTTCCTCACACTGCGGAAGAAATCTGGTCATATCTAGAGTTTGAAGCCGAAGACTTCGTTCAATTGTCAGAATTGCCAGAAGCAGAAACTTTTGCTAACCAAGAAGAAATCTTGGATACATGGGCTGCTTTCATGGACTTCCGTGGACAAGCTCAAAAAGCCTTGGAAGAAGCTCGTAATGCAAAAGTTATCGGTAAATCACTTGAAGCACACTTGACAGTTTATCCAAATAAAGTTGTGAAAACTCTACTCGAAGCAGTAAACAGCAATGTTGCTCAACTTTTAATCGTGTCAGACTTGACCATCGCAGAAGGACCAGCTCCAGAAGCTGCCGTTAGCTTCGAAGATGTAGCCTTCACAGTAGAACGCGCTGCAGGTGAAGTATGTGACCGTTGCCGTCGTATCGACCCAACAACAGCAGAACGCAGCTACCAGGCAGTCATCTGTGACCACTGTGCAAGCATCGTAGAAGAAAACTTTGCAGACGCAGTTGAAGAAGGATTTGAAGAGAAATAAGGTTGTTGTATGATACTAAGAAGGAAAAGGATTGCCAAACAGTCCTTTCCTTTTTGGTTTTAACTAGCTTTTTTGTGAAAAATTGTGTAAAATAGAATAGATAAACGAGGGGAAACCTCGGAAAATTTAAAGGAGAATCCATCTAATGGTAAAATTGGTTTTTGCTCGCCACGGTGAGTCTGAATGGAACAAAGCTAACCTTTTCACTGGTTGGGCTGATGTTGATTTGTCTGAAAAAGGTACACAACAAGCGATTGACGCTGGTAAATTGATCAAAGAAGCTGGTATCGAATTTGACCAAGCTTATACTTCAGTATTGAAACGTGCTATCAAAACTACTAACTTGGCTCTTGAAGCTGCTGACCAATTGTGGATTCCAGTTGAAAAATCATGGCGTTTGAACGAACGTCACTATGGTGGTTTGACTGGTAAAAACAAGGCTGAAGCTGCTGAACAATTTGGTGATGAGCAAGTTCACATCTGGCGTCGTTCATACGATGTATTGCCTCCAAACATGGATCGTGATGATGAGCACTCAGCTCACACAGACCGTCGTTACGCTTCACTTGACGACTCAGTAATTCCAGATGCTGAAAACTTGAAAGTAACTTTGGAACGTGCCCTTCCATTCTGGGAAGACAAAATCGCTCCAGCACTTAAAGGTGGTAAAAATGTATTTGTAGGAGCTCACGGTAACTCAATCCGTGCCCTTGTAAAACACATCAAAGGTTTGTCAGATGATGAAATCATGGACGTGGAAATCCCTAACTTCCCACCATTGGTATTCGAATTTGATGAAAAATTGAACGTCGTTTCTGAATACTACCTTGGAAAATAATTTGTAAAAAGAAAACCTAGGAATACCTAGGTTTTTCTGTTTATTCTAGTATCCAACTCTTTGAAAAAGCGTTATAATGATATTAAGAAGTAGTTAAAGAAAGTGAGGTTGATGATGGCTTTTATTGAGATGAAACACTGTTGCAAGCGCTATCAAGTTGGAGATACTGAGATTGTAGCCAATCGAGATGTCAATTTTGAGATTGAAGAGGGTGAGTTAGTCATCATTTTAGGAGCTTCTGGGGCAGGTAAGTCAACCGTTCTAAATCTCTTGGGTGGAATGGATACCAATGACGAAGGGCAAATCTGGATTGATGGTGTCAATATTGCAGACTATAGTTCCCACCAGAGAACTGATTATCGTAGAAATGATGTGGGCTTTGTTTTTCAATTTTATAATCTGGTTTCCAATCTGACAGCTAGGGAAAATGTGGAGTTGGCCTCAGAAATCGTGACGGATGCCTTGGATCCTGAGCAGGTCTTGACAGATGTGGGGCTTGCTCATCGGATGGATAACTTTCCAGCTCAGCTTTCTGGAGGAGAACAGCAACGGGTTTCCATTGCACGGGCAGTGGCGAAAAATCCTAAAATTCTCCTTTGTGATGAGCCGACAGGAGCCTTGGACTATAAGACAGGAAAACAGGTTTTGAAAATTCTTCAAGATATGTCCCGTCAAAAGGGAGCAACAGTTATCATCGTAACTCACAATGGAGCCTTAGCACCAATTGCTGATAGAGTGATTCATATGCATGATGCTAGTGTCAAGGATGTACTAATCAATCCTCATCCTCTGGATATAGATAATTTGGAGTATTAGCATGGTCAAGAGAAAGGTTTATTGGAAGGACTTGCTTCAGTCCTTTACCAGGTCCAAGGGACGCTTTTTATCAATTTTGACCTTGATGATGTTGGGTTCGCTCGCTTTAGTAGGTCTTAAAGTGACCAGTCCTAATATTGAGGCAAGTGCCAATGCTTATCTAAGCACTGCTAAAACCTTTGATTTGGCTCTTATGTCCAACTATGGTTTGGATCAAGCTGATCAAGAAGAACTAGAACAGATAGAGGGGGCAGAGGTTGAGTTTGGATATTTGACAGATGTGACTATGGATAATGGGCAGGATGCCATTCGACTTTTTTCTAAGCCAGAGAAGATCTCAAACTTTCAAGTTACAGAAGGCCGTCTTCCTCAAGAAGATAAAGAGATTGCTTTAGCAGCTCATTTGCATGACAAGTATAGTTTAGGGCAGACCATTACTTTTAAGGAAAAAGAGGCTAGTTCCTCTACCTTGAAAGAACAGACTTTTACCATTACAGGCTTTGTCCATTCAGCTGAAATATTATCTCAACGAGATTTGGGCTATGCAGGGAGTGGAAGTGGGACTCTGACAGCCTATGGTCTGGTTATGCCCAGTCAGTTTGATGAAAAGGTCTATAGTATTGCACGCTTGAAATATAAGAACTTAGAAGGTTTAAATTCTTTTTCAACGGACTATGAAGAAACAGTCAAGCAAGATCAAGAAGAGCTAGAAAAGCTTCTTTCAGACAATGGCAAGGCACGTTTAGAGCTAGTAAAAAAAGAAGGGCAAGTTTCCCTAGATAAAGGTCAAGAAAGAATTCGCAAAGCGCAAGAAAACTTGCAGGAGGGTAAGAATCGTTTAAGCAGTGCTGAAGGTCGACTACAGCTACAGGAAAGCCAGCTTGCCCTGCTTCCTCAAACCCAGCGAGAACAGGTGGCTAGTCAGCTAGTTAAAGCCAGAGAAGAATTAACCAAGGAAAAGGAAAAACTAGCAGAGGCCGAAAAATCTATATCTCAGCAAGTGGAAAAACTAGAGAAAAGTCAGAAAAACTTGGATAATTTGCCGGAACCAACTTATCAGGTCTACAATAGACAAACGATACCAGGTGGTCAAGGATATCTCATGTATAGCAATGCCACAAGTAGTATCCGGGCAGTAGGTAATATCTTTCCTGTAGTGCTTTATGCTGTGGCAGCCATGGTAACCTTTACAACTATGGCTCGTTTTGTGGATGAAGAAAGGACAAATGCTGGGCTTTTCAAAGCCTTGGGCTATAGCAGTAAAGATATTATTGCTAAGTTTCTTGTCTATGGTATGGTAGCAGGAACTATAGGCAGTATTATAGGAAGCATACTGGGGCATTATGTACTAGCTACAGTTATCGCAAATGTTATTACCAAGGACATGGTAGTTGGATCTACTCCCATTCATTTTTATTGGTCCTATAGTTTACTAGCCCTCATCTTGACCTGGCTGGCTAGTGTACTACCTGCCTATTTGGTGGCTGGTAGAGATCTCCATGATGAGGCGGCTCATTTGTTACTTCCCAAACCACCTGTTAAGGGTTCAAAAATTTTACTAGAGAAGGTGGGATTTATTTGGCGTCGCATGAGTTTTACCCACAAGGTAACTGCTCGAAATATCTTTCGTTACAAGCAGAGGATGCTGATGACCATTTTTGGTGTGGCAGGTTCTGTAGCCCTTCTTTTTGCAGGCTTGGGCATTCAGTCTTCAGTTGCAGGAGTACCAAGCAGACAATTTGAACAAATCCAGCAGTATCAGTTGCTGCTAGCTGAGAATTCTAGTGCGACCAAGCAAGAAAAGGCAAGTCTAGAAGAAATGTTAAAAGGACCAGATATAAAAGCCTATCAGAAAATCTATTCCAAGAATGTAGACAAAGATTTTAAGGGTAGAGTTGGTCTTCAAACCATTACTCTTATGATGACTGATAAGGATGATCTGACTCCTTTCATCCACCTCCAAGAAGGACAAAAGGAATTACAATTAAAAGATGGAGCAGTCATTACAGCAAAATTAGCCCAATTAGCTGGAATCAAAATTGGTCAGTCACTAGAGCTTGAAGGTAAGAAGATAGAGGTTGCAGCAATTACTGAGAATTATGTTGGGCATTTTATTTACATGAATCAGAGGAGCTATCAAAAGATTTATGGTCAACTACCCGAAAGAAACACCTATCTTGTTAGCTTACAGGATCCTAGTCAGACTAGTGTTGAAAAGCAAGCAGGATTAGTCATGAATCAAGCTGCAGTAGCAAGTGTTTTCCAGAATGCATCTGCTAGTCGCCTTTTTGATTCTGTTGCAAGTTCTTTAAACCAAACTATGACAATCTTGGTCCTTGTGTCCGTTCTTTTAGCCATTGTCATTCTTTATAATTTAACCAATATTAATGTTAACGAGCGTATTCGTGAACTATCTACCATCAAGGTTCTTGGTTTTCACAATAAAGAAGTGACTTTCTATATTTACCGTGAGACCATGGTTCTTTCTCTTGTAGGGATTATTCTAGGATTAGTATCTGGTTTTTATTTACATCGGTTTTTGATTCAAATGATTTCACCTGCAACCATTCTCTTTTATCCACAGGTTGCTTGGGAGGTCTATGCTCTACCAATTGGTGCAGTGCTAGTGATATTGATCCTACTTGGATTTTTTGTCAATCATCATCTAAGAAAAGTCGATATGTTAGAAGCCTTGAAATCTATAGATTAGGAAAATTTGTTTTTATCCTAATAAAAAATCCTCCGTTTCAAAGAGCAGGGAACTCTTTGTGACAGAGGATTTTTTCTATAGGGCTTTAGCAGCTGTAATTGCAGCTTCGAAGTTGGGTTCAGAATTGATATTGTCCACGTATTCAACGTAGCGAATAGTATTGTCAGTATCAAGGACAAAGACCGCGCGTGCCAATAGGTGCCACTCATTGATTAAGAGGGCGTAATCACGTCCAAAGGAATGGTCGAAATAGTCTGAGAGCATGATGGCATTTTCAATTCCCTCAGCACCACACCAACGTTTTTGGGCAAATGGTAGGTCCATAGAAACAGTCAATACGACCGTGTTGTCCAGTCCAGCCAGTTCTTCATTAAAGCGACGCGTTTGAGTTGAGCAGATACCTGTATCGATAGAAGGTACAACGCTCAAGACTTTTTTCTTACCATCAAAATCAGCCAGAGATTTTTTAGAAAGATCTGTTGTAGTGAGAGAAAAATCAAGCGCCTTGTCGCCGACTTGTAGTTGTTTACCTGTGAAGCTCACAGGATTTCCGAGAAAAGTTACCATAAGATACTCCAATCTTTTTTCTTCCATTGTAGCTGAAACAGTCAGAATTTTCCAATGATTTGACTGAAAATATGGGCATAGAAAAAACGCCAGCTCATGTGAGAATGACGTTTTTCAGAGGATTATTTTGCCAATCCTTCAGCAATCTTGTCAAGGTTGTATTTCATCATGTTGTAGTAGCTGTCGCCTTCTTTACCTTGTTCTGCGATAGAGTCAGTAAAGATTTGTGCGTAGATTGGGATATTTGTATCTTGTGAGACAGTCTTCATTGGACGGTCATCTACACTTGATTCTACAAAGAGTGAAGGAGTTTTTGTTTGGCGAAGTTTTTCAACCAAGGTCTTGATTTGATCAGGTGTTCCTTCTTCTTCAGTGTTGATTTCCCAGATGTAAGCACTTGGTACACCATAGGCTTTAGAGAAGTATTTGAAGCATCCTTCGCTGGTTACGATTAATTTCTTCTCAGCAGGGATATTGTCGAATTTAGCTTTAGCTTCCTTGTCAAGTTTGTCTAACTTATCAGTATATTCTTTGAGATTTTTTTCGTAAAATTCCTTGTTGCTAGGGTCTTTAGCACTCAATTGTTTTGCGATGTTTTTAGCAAAAATCATACCGTTCTCAAGGTTAAGCCAAGCGTGTGGGTCTTCTTTGCCTTTTTCATTTTGACCTTCAAGGTAGATAACATCAACGCCTTCGCTGACTGCAAAGTAGTCTTTGTTTTCAGTTTTTTTGGCATTTTCTACCAATTTTGTAAACCAAGCATTGCCACCAGTTTCAAGATTGATACCGTTATAGAAAATCAAATCAGCTTGAGAAGTTTTCTTAACATCTTCAGGGAGTGGTTCGTATTCGTGTGGGTCTTGACCAACAGGAACGATACTGTGAAGATCAATCTTGTCACCAGCAATATTTTTAGTAATATCAGCGATGATTGAGTTTGTAGCAACAACTTTTAGTTTTTGACCAGAAGCTGCATCTTTTTTTCCGCTAGCACATGCTACAAGAGCAATGACAGAAAGAAAGAGAACTAACAATGTACCTAATTTTTTCATTAGATCCTCCAATTTATTGGGGTTTTTCCCCTTATTTTAACAAATGTTTATTTTTCAGTTTCAAATATCGTTGTTTTGGAGCGATAAAGAAGCTAATGAGAAAGAAACTAGCAGCTGTAAGCACGATACTAGAACCTGCCGCAACGTTAAAGCTATAGCCGATAAAGAGTCCCAAAACTGAAGCTGTAGCTCCAAAGGTTGAGGAAAGGAAAATCATACTTTTCAGGCTATTAGCATACAGATAAGCAGTTGCGGCTGGGGTAATCAGCATGGCTACAATCAGGATAGTTCCGACACTTTGCATGGCTGTCACAGACACGAGAGTCAGGAGTACCATGAGAAGGTAGTGATAGAAATTGACAGGCATTCCCATGGCTTTGGCCAAGAGTTCATCAAAGGAAGTAATCAAGAGTTGCTTGAAGAAAATCCAGATTAACAAGAGAATGGCTGCCCCCACACCCATAGTAATAAACATATCCGTATCTTGGACGGCAAGGATATTACCAAAAAGGATATGGAAAAGGTCAGTTGAACTTTTAGCGACACTAATCAAGATGATACCGAGGGCTAAGAAAGAAGAAAAGGTAATGCCGATGGCGGTATCGCTTTTGATAATCGAGTTCCCCTTGATGTAGGTAATAATGATGGCAGCTAGTAATCCAAAGACAATGGCTCCGATAAAGAAGTCAACTCCCAAGATAAAGGAGAGGGCTACACCTGGTAAGACAGCATGTGAAATGGCATCTCCCATGAGTGACATCCCGCGTAGAATGATGAAACATCCTACAGCTCCAGCTACGACCCCGACGACAATAGCTGTTATCAAGGCATTTTGTAGGAAATGGAATTTTTGCAATCCATCGATAAATTCTGCAATCATAGGTCACCTCCATTGAAAAAAAGTCGATTACCGTAAGCTTCTTTGAGATTGGCTTCGGTAAAGGTTTCTTTGGTTGGACCAAAGGCAATCACTTCTCGATTGACAAGTAAGACTTGATCGAAGTAGTGGGAAACCTTGCTGAGGTCGTGGTGAACGATGAGAACCGTCTTACCAGCTTTTTTCAAATCTCTCAGCGTATTCATGATGATTTCCTCACTGACAGAGTCAATCCCAACAAAGGGTTCATCCAAGAGGATATAATCGGCTTCCTGCACCAAACATCTGGCAATCAAGACCCGCTGGAATTGACCTCCAGACAGTTGACTGATTTGACGTTCAGCGTAGTCAGCTAGGCCGACGATTTCAAGGGCTTCCTCTACTTTTTTCCAATGTTTAGCATTTAAACTGCGAAAGAGAGGAATAGAGGGAAATAGTCCTAGTGAGACACATTCCTTGACCTTGATGGGAAAGTTATAGTCGATATTGATTTTTTGTTCGACATAGGCAATTCGATGTAAGGATTTTTTAACTTCCTTGTCATCGAGAAATGCCTGACCTTGATGGGGGATAATGTTCAACATCCCTTTCAGTAGTGTTGATTTTCCAGCACCGTTTGGACCAATGATTCCGGTAATTGTTGGTCCTTGGAGCACTAGTGAAATATCCTTAAGTGCCAACGTTTCTTTGTAGGAGACACTGAGGTTTTCGATACGTATCATAAACTTGTATTCCTCCTGACTCTTAATATACATTAAAAAAAAAATTAAGTCAAGTTAATTTTTTAAAAAATTAAAATATTAACAGTAAAATATTAAAGTTTTGAATCTTGTATTTTAATTGCTTTCCAAAGTAATTTTTGTTAAGCTAGCAGTAACTGAAAAAATGAAAGTGAGAACATGATGACACGTTATCAAGATGATTTTTATGATGCGATTAATGGAGAATGGCAGAAGACTGCTGAAATTCCTGCAGATAAGTCTCAAACAGGTGGTTTTATCGATCTAGATGAGGAAATTGAAGAACTGATGCTTACGACTACAGATAAGTGGTTGGCAGGTCAAGATGTTCCAGAGGATGCTATCTTGGCAAATTTTGTCAAATACCACCGCCTAGTTCGTGATTTTGACAAGAGAGAAGCTGACGGTATCACACCTGTTTTATCTCTTCTTAAAGAATTCCAAGAATTGGAGACTTTTGAGGATTTTACAGCTAAACTAGCAGAGTTTGAACTTGCAGGAAAACCAAACTTTCTTCCTTTTGGTGTATCACCAGACTTTATAGATGCCAGAATCAATGTTCTATGGGCCAGCGCTCCAAGCACGATCCTGCCAGATACAACCTACTATGCTGAAGACCATCCTCAGCGCGAAGAGCTCTTGGCTCTTTGGAAAGAAACCAGTGCAAATCTTCTCAAGGCTTATGATTTCTCTGATGCAGAAATTGAAGACTTGTTAGAGAAGAGATTAGAACTAGACCGCCGAGTTGCGGCAGTGGTGCTTTCTAATGAAGAAAGTTCAGAATATGCTAAACTCTACCATCCGTATTCTTACGAAGATTTCAAGAAATTTGCGCCTGCCCTACCTTTGGATGACTTCTTCCAAGTCGTTCTTGGACAAGTACCAGATAAGGTTATCGTAGACGAGGAACGTTTCTGGCAAGCAGCAGACCAATTCTATAGTGAAGAGGCATGGCCTCTCCTCAAGGCAACCTTAATTTTAAGTGTTGTTAATCTCTCAACCAGCTATTTAACAGAAGAAATCCGTGTCTTGTCAGGTGCCTATAGCCGTACGCTTTCAGGTGTTCCAGAGGCCAAAGACAAGGTCAAGGCAGCCTACCAGCTAGCACAAGGCCCATTCAAACAAGCCTTGGGTCTCTGGTATGCCCATGAAAAATTCTCTCCAGAAGCTAAAGCAGATGTGGAGAAAAAAGTGGCAACTATGATTGATGTCTATAAGGAACGCTTGGCTAAAAATGACTGGCTAACTCCAGAAACTCGTGAAAAGGCTATTGTTAAACTTAATGTCATCAAGCCTTATATTGGTTACCCAGAAGAATTACCAGCTCGTTATAAGGACAAGGTAGTGGATGAAAATGCTAGCCTTTTTGACAATGCTCTAGCCTTTGCGCGTGTGGAAATCAAGCACAGTTGGAGCAAGTGGAACCAGCCTGTAGACTACAAGGAATGGGGCATGCCTGCTCATATGGTTAACGCCTACTACAATCCACAGAAGAATTTGATTGTCTTCCCAGCGGCCATTTTACAGGCTCCTTTCTATGACTTGCATCAGTCATCATCTGCTAACTACGGTGGTATTGGGGCAGTTATTGCCCATGAAATTTCCCACGCCTTTGATACCAACGGAGCTTCCTTTGATGAAAATGGTAGCCTCAAGGATTGGTGGACAGAGAGTGACTATGCTGCCTTCAAGGAGAAAACACAAAAAGTTATTGACCAGTTTGATGGACAGGATTCTTATGGAGCAACCATCAACGGTAAATTAACTGTATCAGAAAATGTGGCTGACTTGGGAGGAATCGCTGCAGCACTTGAAGCAGCCAAGAGAGAGCCAGACTTCTCAGCAGAAGAATTTTTCCATAACTTTGGCCGTATTTGGCGCATGAAAGGTCGCCCAGAATTTATGAAACTTTTAGCTAGCGTTGATGTGCACGCGCCAGCTAAACTCCGTGTCAATGTGCAAGTACCAAACTTCGATGATTTCTTTACAACCTATGATGTCAAAGAAGGTGACGGTATGTGGCGTTCACCAGAAGAGCGCGTGATTATTTGGTAATGCAAAGAGGCAAGTAATTAGAAAAAGGCATCCAATCAGGTGTGAGAAACTTGATTGGATGCCTTTTATAATGGAAAGATTTATTAGATATTTTACTTTAAATTGCGATATACATCATCATCTTGCTAGAAAAAAGGATTGAAGGTCTTTTCGTGAGCAATAGTAGTAGCAGGACCATGCCCTGGATAGACATCATAGTTTGGTAGGGTGAAGAGTTGGGTTTTGATACTATGGAGGAGTTGCTCCATGCTACCAGTCGGAAGGTCGGTCCGTCCGATTGTTTCACGGAATAGGGCATCTCCTGTCAAGACTAGGTGAGTATCAGGAAAGACGATAGAAACGCCGCCGATAGAGTGACCTGGTGTTGGCAAGACAGTGAAACGAAATTCTTCCAGTTGATATTCCTCATGAAAGATAAAAGTGTGTTCTGCAGGTTTTGCGACCACATCTGCCATATCATCGTGGCGAGGAAGCCCAGATAGATTATCGACAGGAGTATAGAGCCAGTTAGCTTCGCTCTCTGCAATATAGACAGGAGGATTACCAAAAGTCTCGCGAACCAAGTCCAGGCTCATGATATGGTCATAATGGGCGTGGGTCAAGAGAATGGCACAGATAGGTTTGTTGATGTTCTCGATTGTTTGACGAATGATTCCCCAGTCACTACCAGGATCTACCAAAATGATATGTTGGTCTCCTTCTAAATAATAGGTATTTTCATAAGCAACAGGATTTACAGTTTTGTGGATTTTCATATTAGCTCCAATCTCAAAGAATATTCTAAATTAAGTATAGCATAGTTGAGCAGATTAAGCTAAAAAGGAGATAGGTTAAAAAAGTTCAAATGAGATAGATAATTTTGTCAGTATAGAAAAAAGGATTTAGACCTTCTTATTTAGGTTTAAATCCTTTTTAAAATTTACTGTGTAAATAATTCAAGAACCATTTCTATATACATGACAAAGGTTAATAAAAATCCTGCTCTCCAAAAGAACTTGATGAATTTAGGATAGTAAAAGCTTCTTTTTTTTGTAAGAAAGAAAAATACCAGAATAATAGCTAGGAGAGAAAGAGCAAGACCTAGTCTTGGTAAAAAGTTATGTGTAAAGGTTTTGGCTGTGATGAGATAGTACTCAAATACTAAAATAGGAAAAGCCAAGTCTGCAAAATTGAAACCTAGTTTTTTTAATTTAAAAAGTTTGGTTAGGATAATAGAGACTATTAAAGTCAATACTAATAATAAAATAGATGCTATTTTCATTAAAATCATATCCATATTGTATCATAAAAAATCTCTAATGGAAATGAGAAAGAGAGGAATTTAGAGGAAAGTCGGGCTTTTGAGATTGTCAGTGTTTTTTGTTATAATGAAGGTTATGAAATCTTATAATACCTTGAATGATTATTATCGAAAACTTTTTGGAGAAAAGACCTTTAAAGTCCCAATTGATGCAGGGTTTGATTGTCCCAATCGTGATGGAACTGTAGCTCATGGGGGTTGTACTTTTTGTACGGTTTCAGGTTCTGGAGATGCTATCGTAGCACCGGATGCGCCTATCCGTGAGCAATTTTATAAAGAAATCGACTTTATGCACAGAAAATGGCCAGATGTTCAAAAGTATCTGGTTTATTTTCAAAATTTCACCAACACCCATGAAAAGGTGGAAGTCATTCGGGAGCGCTATGAACAGGCTATCAACGAGCCAGGTGTAGTAGGAATCAATATCGGAACGCGCCCAGACTGTTTACCAGACGAAACCATTGTATACTTGGCTGAATTATCAGAACGCATGCATGTGACGGTTGAATTGGGTTTGCAGACAACCTATGAAGCAACTTCTGATTTGATAAACCGTGCTCACACTTATGAATTGTACGTGGAAACGGTCAAGCGTTTGAGGAAGTATCCCAAGATTGAGATTGTTTCTCATTTAATCAATGGCTTGCCTGGTGAAACCCATGAGATGATGCTTGAAAATGTCCGTCGCTGTGTCAGGGATAACGATATTCAAGGAATCAAGCTGCACTTGCTTCATCTTATGACCAATACGCGTATGCAAAGAGATTATCATGAAGGGCGCCTGCAACTCATGAGTCAAGAAGAGTATGTTAAGGTCATCTGTGACCAATTGGAAATTATTCCCAAGCATATTGTTATTCATCGAATCACTGGGGACGCACCGAGAGATATGCTGATTGGGCCTATGTGGAGCCTCAATAAATGGGAGGTTCTAAATGCGATTGAAACAGAGATGCGGCGTCGTGGAAGCGTTCAAGGATGCAAGGCTGTAAAACAGGAGTATTGATATGAAAAGACCACTTGAGATGGCACATGATTTTTTAGCAGAGGTAGTGACAAAAGAGGATGTGGTAGTAGATACGACCATGGGAAATGGTCATGATACTCTTTTTCTAGCCAAGATAGCCAAGCAAGTCTATGCCTTTGATATTCAAGAACAAGCCTTACTGAAAACTCAGGAACGGTTGGCTCAGGCTGGATTGGACAACGCCCAGTTAATATTACAGGGTCATGAGACACTAGATCAATTTGTGACAGAAGCCAAGGCAGGAATTTTCAACCTTGGATACCTACCTTCTGCGGATAAATGTCTTATTACTAAACCACACACAACTATAGAAGCACTAACAAAGCTCTGTAACCTCTTGGTTAAAGGTGGACGGATTGCCATTATGATCTACTATGGGCATGAAGGAGGAGAGCTCGAGAAGGATGCTGTCTTGAATTTTGTTAGCCAGTTGAACCAACAAGAGTACACAGCTGCCATTTACCGAACCCTGAATCAAATCAACAACCCGCCCTTTTTAGTAATGATTGAGAAGTTAGAAAGATATAACCATGGATAAACAGTATTTACGAGAAAAGCTAGAATCTATGCGCCAAAATTTTGTCGAGTCAACTCAGCATGAGCGACAAGTTGGGGTGTTGGATGAAGAACACATGAGTAAAAAAATGCTTAAAATTAAGAAAAAGTTGGTCGCTCTTGAAATGGAGAGGTGCCAGAAAAAAATTGAGCACAAGGATTGTTCCAAGATTGACCAAAAAATCAAAGAGCAGAAGGAGATATTTGAATCCTGTTGTAAAAAAGATTAAGGAGGAAGTGCGTGGAATTACTGATTTACCTCATTCTATTTTTGCTAGTCTTAATTGTCTCTAGCACGACCAATAAACTTCTGCCCTTTTTACCAATGCCACTAGTGCAGATTCTTTTGGGAATCGTGATTGGTCTCTTTTTACCCAATACAGATTTCCATCTCAATACGGAGTTGTTTTTGGCTATAGTTATTGGCCCCCTTCTTTTTCGAGAAGCTCAAGAGGCAGATATTACATCCATCTTAAAACACTGGCGCATCATTGTGTATTTGATTTTTCCAGTCATTTTCATTTCAACCTTGAGTTTGGGTGGACTGGCTCACTTTCTTTGGATTGGCCTTCCTCTGGCGGCTTGTTTAGCTGTTGGAGCGGCTCTAGGACCGACAGATTTAGTGGCCTTTGCTTCTCTTTCTGAGCGCTTTCGTTTTCCAAAACGTGTGTCTAATATTTTAAAGGGCGAGGGGCTTTTGAATGATGCTTCCGGTTTGGTAGCCTTTCAGGTAGCCCTAGCTGCTTGGACTACTGGAACTTTTTCGCTTAGTCAGGCTGGTAGCTCTCTCATCTTTTCTATCCTAGGTGGTTTTGCTGTTGGTTTTGTGACCGCTATGATTAATCGCTTCCTTCATACACTTTTATTGAGTTTAAGAGCGACAGATATCGCTAGTGAACTTTTGTTAGAACTGAGTTTACCCTTAGTGACCTTTTTTCTAGCTGAAGAAATTCATGTTTCAGGTATTATCGCAGTTGTCGTAGCAGGGATTTTAAAGGCAAGTCGTTTTAAGAGAATCACCTTACTTGAGGCTCAGGTGGACACCGTCACAGAAACTGTCTGGCACACGGTGACCTTTATGCTTAACGGTTCTGTCTTTGTGATTTTGGGAATGGAATTAGAAATGATAGCAGAGCCTATCTTGACCAATCCAATCTATAATCCCCTTTTATTACTGGTATCAATTGTTCTACTAACCTTTTTACTCTTTGCAATCCGCTTTTTGATGATATATGGATATTATGTAGTCAGAACGAGGCGACTCAAGAAAAGCATGAATAAGTACATGAAGGATATGCTCCTTTTGACTTTTTCAGGTGTTAAGGGAACTGTATCTATTGCGACCATTCTTTTAATACCTAGCAATCTTGAACAAGAATATCCTCTCTTACTTTTTTTAGTAGCAGGTGTAACATTACTAAGTTTCTTAACAGGTTTGTTAGTTCTTCCTCATCTTTCTGATGAACAGGAAGAAAACAAGGATTATCTCATGCATATTGCTATTTTAAATGAGGTAACTTTAGAACTGGAAAAAGATTTGGAGAGCACTAGAAATAAACTCCCCCTCTATGCAGCAATCGACAATTACCACGGTAGAATTGAAAACCTCATTTTGAGTCAAGAAAAAAAGGATGCTCAAGAAGACTGGGAAGCCTTGAAACTCTTGATTCTTAGTATTGAAAACGATTCTTTGGAACAGGCCTATGAAGAAGAGAGAATAAGCGAACGTGCTTATCGAGTTTATCAGCGTTATTTGAAAAATATGGAAGAAAGTATCAATCGTAAACTAGCTTCTAAGTTGACCTATTATATCTTGGTATCTCTACGGATTTTGCGTTTTATTCTTCATGAAATTTTTACCTTGGGTAAGACCTTTCGTTCATGGAATGATAAGGAGCATGGTCGTCTTAGAGCTCTTGATTATGATCAGATATCTGAATTGTATTTGGAAAATACTGAGTTGATCATCGAAAGTTTGGAAAACCTTAAAGGGGTTTATAAGAGTTCTCTGATTAGCTTTATGCAAGAGTCTCGTCTTCGTGAAGCATCGATTATTACAAGTGGAGCCTTTGTCGAACGGGTTATTACTCGTGTGAAACCGACTAATATTGATGAGATGTTACGAGGGTATTATCTAGAAAGAAAGCTAATCTTTGAGTATGAAGAAAAAAGATTGATTACCACAAAATATGCCAAGAAATTGCGACAAAATGTCAATAATTTAGAAAATTATTCCTTGAAGGAAACAGCCAATACTTTGCCTTATGACATGATGGAATTGGTAAGAAGAAATTAATCAAGATTATAAGTGAAGGAGTGTGACATGAAAAAGTGGTGGAAAGAGCTGATAGACAAGCCTTTATTAAAAGCTTTTTTGCATTATTATCAAGCATCAGATAGTGAGTTGACCAGTGTCGCAGTAGCCTACTATTGGTTGATTTCGATTTTCCCCCTGCTTTTGGTGGTGATCAATATCCTCCCTTATTTTCAGATTCCAGTTTCTAATTTTTTAAAGGTTGTCAATGAATTCTTGCCGGATACCATGTATGATGTGGTGGCAAAGATTATCACAGAAGTGCTAACCCAACCTTCAACAGGTTTACTGAGTTTTGCGGTCTTATCAGCTTTATGGACTTTTTCAAAATCTATGAACTATCTCCAAAAAGCTTTTAATAAGGCTTATGGAGTAGCCAAGAGTAGAGGTTTAATTTACCAGCAATTGATGAGTTTACTAGTCAGTTTTGGCTTGCAAATTCTTTTTGCTTGTGCCTTGTTTTTGAGCGTATTTGGTCGTATTTTACTAGATTTTCTGAAAAATTATTGGCAATCTGATAATCCAATATTCGTTTATCTAGAAGACCTTACGGGGCCTTTAGTTTTCACCTTAATTTTTGCGATCTTAGTCATGTTTTACTATTTTCTGCCCAATGTTAAGGTCCGACGAATACGTTATGTTTTACCGGGGAGTATTTTTGTCTTGTTGACTCTAGTATTGATTCTAAATATCTTTTCAGCTTCTGTTAATCATTATATCAATAATCTCGTAGAGGTTCGTTTTGTAAGTTCTATTATTTTTGTAGTGACCATGTTTTGGTTTATTTTACTGGCCAAGATATTGATTATCGGTGCAGTGATCAATGCTAGTGTGCAGAGTTTGAAAGATCTGAATTTTAGAAAAGACTAACGAATTTTTAATTCATTATAAAACGCATAATATGAAAATTCCACGAGGTCAACTATAGTCAGAAAGCTGAACAACAAGCCAAAACGCCCAAAAAAGGCGGTAAAAAGCAAGCACCTGCAAGCAACATGCCGAAATGGTCAAATCCTGATTATGTCAACGAATTAGACCCAAAAATCGTTGATATGCTAGTAGAATTTCACAAGTCACAAGGCACTTTGGAAACTCCCGAGGCGCAAGCAGAAATCGTCCAAAAACGTGAAGAAATCGAGCAAAGGAGAGCTGAGCTTGAGGATAAAAAACAAGAGCTTTTGAACCGCTTGAACAAATAGAGTTTCGCAAGTATTATGCTTACAAATTACTTGAGCAATTAACTAAAATATAAACCCTGCCTAGATATAAAGGCAGGGTTTATATTTTAGAAATTCACGTAGGTTGTTTCGGTTTTTACATACCCAGTATAGTCTGAGTTTCTATAGTATTCAGTGATAAACTTCCATTTTCTTTGAGAAAGATGGATATAAGTACTTGTTATGTAGTATGGATATGGGCTTTGTGAATCCAAGTAACTCTCATAAGCTTGCATACCAAAATATGCTCCACCAATTATGCCACTCCATGGCCCTATAGAACCTATAAAGCCAAACATCGCGGTTATTCCAGAATCAATCATGAAGTGAGCGAATGTGTTGGCTTGTTTATTCCCATGTATTGTGTTGACGTAATTCCAAACATTAGGATCGTATGATCTAAAAGATATATTTAGGTCGAGTTCATTCTTTTGATAAGCCATATAAAATGACCCATTGATATAGACGCCATCAGTACGTCGTTCAATAGTGTCTACACTTCCATTTGGAGTGACCACCTCAAGAACTTCATCACTTAAAATATTTACTTGCGTATCTCCGAACCGCACTGATGAGCCATTCTCAAACTGAGCCTCACCAGATACAACTTTAGAGTTTGCCGATAAGCTATCATCAGCAAAAACAACAAGCGATGGGGAAATGCTAGACATACAGAAAACAGACATAACTAGCAAACACATGCATTTAAACATCTTAGACATAACGGAAACTCCTTTGTATTTTTGATTTTTTTCAACTTTTGTTATACAATAAAACCAAATAAAAAGAAAGCGGTAACAGTATGCTTAATGTGAAAATTTTATATATATTTTTATTTTTGATCTTTGTCGAAACTACAGGCTTGTTGTTGTTGAAAAACGGTCTTGAAAGAGGTTATTTAGATACAGGAGCTATCATCCTTGCAGTTTTTTCATTTGCTTTCGACAACCTATGTTCATTCGGTTGGGTCTACTTTACAATAAAAAACCATAAAAAAAATAAAAAATAAATAGACGTATTTTCAAAAAAAGATTACATATTTATCAAAGTAAAACGACGATTTAAATCGTCGTTTTTTTGTATACAAAGCCCATTTTTTAGTTTTTTCATACAAAAATCACGCATTTTCGGTGCTGAGACGACGATTCTGAGAGTTTTTCAGACTTTTTTGCGACCTGTCTGTCTATCATTAGAAAAGCTTAGAGAGCTAAAGGATTTTGCCTGATAATATGCGTTTTTTGATTATGAAAATTAATAGATAAACATGGCATCGCCAAAACTAAAGAAGCGGTAGTGTTCTTGGATGGCATGGTGGTAGGCATCTAATACTAATTCGCGACCTGCAAAGGCAGAAACCAGCATGACCAGAGTAGATTTTGGCAAATGGAAGTTGGTTGAAAATGCATCTACAACCTTCCAATCATAACCTGGTTTGATAAAGATATTGGTCCAGCCAGAGTCTGCTTGGATTTGTCCATCAAACTTAGATCCAATGGTTTCTAGAGTCCGGATAGAGGTTGTTCCAACAGCGATGACACGTCCACCATTTTCTTTCACAGAACGAAGTGTTGCAGCAGCTTCTTCAGAAAGTTGGTAGAATTCAGAATGCATCTCATGTTCGTCAAGATTATCCACAGAAACAGGTCTAAAGGTTCCAAGCCCGACATGAAGCGTCAGATAGACTAGATGAACACCCTTAGCTTGGATTTCTGCCAGCAGTTCTTTGGTGAAGTGCAATCCAGCAGTCGGTGCAGCAGCAGAACCACTTTCCTTGGCGTAGACGGTTTGATAACGTTCACGGTCATCCAATTTTTCGTGGATATAAGGAGGTAGAGGCATTTCTCCCAGACTTTCCAAGACTTCTAGGAAAATTCCTTGGTAGTCAAAACGAACAATACGACCTCCATGGCTCAACTCCTCGGTCACAAGAGCAGAGAGTCGACCGTCTCCAAAGCTGACGCGAGTGCCAACCTTGAGGCGTTTGGCAGGTTTAGCCAGAACTTCCCACTCGTCTCCACTAGTGTTTTTAAGGAGGAGCAGTTCCACATGACCTCCTGTTTCCTCCTTTTGACCATAGAGGCGGGCAGGGAGAACGCGGGTGTCGTTCATGACAAGGGCATCTCCTACCTCTAGCATATCAATAATGGAATGGAAGTGACGATCCTGAAACTCTCCAGTCTTACGATTAACAATCAGGAGTTTTGAAGCATCACGTTTTTCAAGTGGTGTTTGGGCAATCAATTCCTCTGGTAAATGGAAATCAAAATCAGCAGTATTCATATCTTTTTTATTCTTTCTAATTCTAATCTTATCCATTATAACATGTTTCAGGTTTGGGTGCTCTTTTTTAGAAATTAAACCGTTTTCACTTGACAAAAATTGGTCTATACCATATAATAAATTTAGAAATAATGGAGGACAAAAAGATGAAAGTCATTAAAGTTGAAAACCCAATCGAAGGCGGTAAAGTTGCTTTTGAGATTTTACAAGAAAAATTAGCAAATGGAGCACAAACTCTAGGGCTTGCAACTGGTAGTAGCCCACTTGAGTTTTACCAAGAAATCGTAGCTAGCGACCTTGATTTTTCAAATCTAACTAGTGTGAACCTTGATGAGTATGTAGGCCTTGATGGGGACAACCCACAGTCTTATCGTTACTTCATGCAAGAAAACTTGTTTAACCAAAAACCATTTAAAGAAAGTTTCTTGCCTCGTGGGGTTAAGGACAATGCTGAAGCTGAAGTAGAACGCTACAACCAAATTTTGGCTGACCATCCAGTCGACCTACAAATTTTAGGTATCGGACGTAATGGACACATTGGATTTAATGAGCCAGGAACTCCATTTGATAGTCAAACTCATTTGGTAGAACTTGACCAATCTACCATCGAAGCCAATGCGCGCTTCTTTGATAAGATTGAAGATGTACCAACCCAAGCCATTTCAATGGGGATTAAAAATATCTTGGATGCCAAGTCTATCCTTCTCTTTGCTTACGGTGAATCAAAAGCAGAAGCTATTGCCGGAACAGTGTCTGGTCCAGTGACTGAGAGTTTGCCAGCAAGTAGCCTACAAAATCACCCTGATGTGACCATCATTGCTGATGCTGAAGCACTCAGTTTATTGGAAAAATAGAAAACAAGGGAATATAGAAACCTTGTAACTTATTTGTATAGTAAATATTAACTATTTTATAAATGCAAGAAATAATTAAATTTGTGTTTGATTTTTTCTTGACATTTATACCTTTTATGTGTAGAATAGAATAGATATTGAACTTGAAGGGAGTGAAAAAAATGTCTAAAACAGTAGTACGTAAGAATGAATCTCTTGACGACGCTCTTCGTCGTTTCAAACGTGCGGTTACTAAAGCTGGTACTCTTCAAGAAACACGCAAACGTGAATTCTATGAAAAACCTTCTGTAAAACGTAAACGTAAATCAGAAGCAGCTCGTAAACGTAAAAAATTCTAATTAAAATGAAAGGCTAGAGAAATCTAGTCTTTTTCATTTTAAATAAAGTAGTGTAAATCCTGCAAAAAACTGAAACTTCCTTATACAATCTGATATAATAGAAGTGAAAACTCATTTGAAGGAGGAAATGATGTCGGTTTTAGTAAAAGAAGTGATTGAAAAACTTAGATTGGATATTGTTTATGGTGAAGCGGATTTACTTGAAAAGGAAATCCATACTTCCGATATTACGAGACCTGGTCTTGAAATGACAGGCTATTTTGATTACTATACTCCAGAGCGGATTCAACTTTTAGGGATGAAGGAATGGTCTTATTTAGTTTCCATGGCTTCTCATAATCGTTATGAAGTCTTGAAAAAAATGTTTCAGCCTGAAACACCAGCGGTTATCGTTGCTCGTGGTTTAGTGGTTCCTGAGGAAATGCTAAAGGCTGCTAGAGAATGTAAGATTTCAATTTTAACCAGTCGGACACCGACCAGTCGTTTATCAGGAGAACTGTCTAGCTACCTGGACTCTCGTTTGGCTGAACGTACCAGTGTTCATGGAGTCTTGATGGATATCTATGGAATGGGTGTTTTAATTCAAGGAGATAGTGGCATTGGTAAGAGTGAGACGGGTCTAGAGCTTGTCAAACGAGGACACCGTTTAGTTGCAGATGATAGGGTTGATATCTTTGCCAAGGATGAAATGACTTTGTGGGGCGAACCTGCTGAAATCTTGAAGCACTTGATAGAAATTCGTGGGGTTGGTATCATTGATATTATGAGCCTTTACGGTGCTAGTGCTGTTAAAGATTCTTCTCAAGTTCAGCTGGCTGTTTACTTGGAAAATTATGATACCCATAAAACTTTTGATCGTTTGGGTAATAATGCTGAGGAGTTGGAGATTTCTGGTGTATCGATTCCTCGTATCCGTATCCCAGTGAAAACAGGTCGTAACATCTCTGTCGTGATCGAGGCAGCAGCTATGAACTACCGGGCCAAGGAAATGGGCTTTGATGCGACTCGTTTATTTGAAGAACGTTTGACAAATCTGATAGCTCGAAATGAGGTGCATGATGCTTGATCCAATTGCCATTCATCTAGGACCACTTGCCATTCGTTGGTATGCCTTGTGTATCGTATCGGGTTTAATTTTAGCCGTTTACCTAACTATGAAAGAGGCTCCGAGAAAAAATGTTCTGTCAGATGATATTTTAGATTTTATCTTGCTGGCTTTTCCACTTGCCATTTTAGGTGCCCGCATCTACTATGTAGTCTTTCGTTTAGACTATTACAGTCAGAATCTGGGAGAAATTTTTGCCATTTGGAATGGTGGTTTAGCCATTTATGGTGGCTTGATTACAGGGGCTATTGTTCTTTATATCTTTACTGATCGAAAACTCATCAATACTTGGGATTTCCTAGATATCGTAGCTCCAAGTGTGATGATTGCTCAAAGTTTGGGCCGTTGGGGAAATTTCTTTAACCAAGAAGCCTATGGTGCTGCAGTCGATAGTTTAAATTACCTGCCTGCCTTCATTCGTGACCAGATGTATATTGATGGAAGCTACCGCCAGCCGACCTTCCTTTATGAGTCGCTTTGGAATCTACTTGGCTTTATTTTGATTCTGATTTTAAGACGAAAATGGAAGAGTCTTAGACGAGGTCATATCACGGCTTTTTACTTGATTTGGTATGGTTTCGGTCGTATGGTTATTGAAGGATTAAGGACAGATAGTCTCATGTTCTTTGGACTTCGTGTCTCCCAATGGTTATCAGCTGTTCTTATTGGTCTCGGAATAGTGATTGTTATTTATCAAAATCGAAAGAAAGCCCCTTTCTATATTACAGAGGAGAAAAAGTAAATGTTAGAAGTAGCCTATATTCTTGTTGCCCTTGTTTTAATTGTTTTTCTAGTCTATCTGATTATCACAGTTCAAAAGGTTGGTCGTGTTATTGATGAAACAGAGAAGACGATTAAAACCTTGACTTCAGATGTGGATGTGACCTTACATCATACAAATGAATTGTTAGCTAAGGTTAATGTTTTAGTTGATGATATCAATGTAAAAGTAGCTACAATCGATCCACTCTTTAGTGCTGTAGCAGATTTGTCAATCTCTGTTTCAGACCTTAATGATCAGGCACGGGTATTGAGCAAGAAAGCAACATCAGCTGGTACAAAAACGATCAAGACAGGAGCAAGTTTATCAGCTCTACGCTTTGCAAGTAAACTATTTAAAAAATAAAAAGGAGAAATCATATGGGAAAACTATCTTCAATCTTTTTGGGCACTGTTTCAGGTGCAGCCCTTGCCTTGTTTTTAACTAGTGATAAGGGTAAGAAAGTTCGTAGTCAAGCTCAAGATTTTCTGGATGATTTGAGAGAAGATCCTGAATATGCTAAAGAACAAGTTTGTGAAAAATTGACTCAGGTCAAGGAACAGGCGACAGACTTTGTTTTGAAAACAAAAGAGCAAGTAGAAGCTGGAGAAATTACTGTTGACAGTGTTTTAAATCAGGCTAAATCATATGCTTTTCAAGCGACTGAAGCATCAACTAATCAATTCAATAATCTCAAGAAGCAATGGCAAGAAAAGGCCGAAACTCTTGATGAATCAGAAGAGATTGTGATTGATATCAAAGAAGAAAAAATCTAGATTTGAGAGAGAGGGAAACCTCTCTTTTTTATTTAAAACAACATAACATATTGATATTTTATAAGCAATTAAAAATTTCCAACTTTTATTGACGGAAGAAGCCTGTTTTTTGTTGTGTAAATATGTTAAAAATGGTATAATTGAGCTGTAATAGCTGTAATAGCTGTAATAGCTGTAATAGCTGTAATAGCTGTAATAGCTATGATGTGTAAAATACTCATCATAGTGATTTTTTATGGTTATATTCCTACCTGGGTTTAGCTATAAAAAATTACTTTTTAATTTGATTTTATGTCTTGACATAAGGAGGAAAAATGGGAAACAAATCGAATTCGCTAAATAGAGTAAAGCGTCACCAACGTGAAAAGGTTCTACGCTTTTCTATTCGTAAATATAGCTTTGGTGCGGCTTCAGTAGCTGTTGCAGCACTGATGTTTTTGGGTGCGCGCGTTGCTAGTGCGGATAGTGTGATTGAAACTAATTCACAACCAATCACAGATGTGGTGAATCAGAAAGACAAGGATAAATCACTTGCAGAGATTCAACAACCTACCGACAATGATAATAAAGTAGAAGTTGCACAGAATCCTTCAGAAAAGGAGATGACAACTAATGTTGAAACTACTGTCAAAACGATTGATAAAACAAAATTAAAAAAAGTAGTTGAAGAGTTAAAGACTACTCTTGCATCAAAATCAGATCTTGAAAACTCAGTTCTTTCTCCGATTAAGGACAGAGTTCAAAAAGGGCAAGCCTTACTAGATAGTGAAACTGCAACACAGAAGGATGTAAATGACCTACTTTCCCTTTTAGAAAATGATTTGACTGTTTTATCAAATGCTACTAAAGAATCAAGCAAGGTTCAAGAAAACGTAGTTGAGAATAAGACTGAAATCAAAGATAATAAAATTACTTCTGAACTAGGTGAAGCTGAAAAATCTACTTCTCAAAACAAGGAAGCTGATAAAAACACAACAGAGAAAAAAGAATCTTTAAAATTATCTACTGATCAATTACAAGCTGCACTTCTTGAATTACCTGATCATGAAACAACTAAAGAAGTGTTGAAAAAAGCCAACGAAGTTCTCTCACTTGCTCAAGGATTGTTGACAAATACTAGGGTAACATCTAATGAACTTGAGGATTTGAATCAGCGTGTAAAAAGAACGTTTAATTCTGTCAAGATAGCGACTTTACGTCTAACTTCAGGTAAGAATGACCCACGTAATGGAAATAAAATTGAAGAAGGTTCTAATGTTAGAGCGGCTTCAATTTCTTCAACATGGGATTCAAGTGACAACTTATTGATTTATCAACGTCACCGTGCGAGTGATGGAAGCAGAGTCGTTAGAAATGGATTAAGAGAATATACTGAAAATAAAGTAGATATGTTCGCTAAAACGACAACAATTGGTGGGGAACGTTATGTAGTTTATGATGTCTTCTTCAACAATGATGGTACAGCAATGGCGAACTTAAGTAGATATCAAATCTATCGATTAATTTTACCACCTCAAATTTTAGATTTAAATAGCGATGGTACTTATAAAGGTAATACTTTAAGAGATTTGAAATTTGAAACTTATACAAGAAATGGTAACTCTGGAACTCTTTCTCAAAATCCGGAAAGATTTACTAGAACGGGTTCTTATGATGTTAACTTCTTGAGGGATTCTACGGATTATGGTCCAGCTTGGAAAAAATTAACATATTTCTATGGTTTAGATATCAGACACGGAAATAGTTATAACCAAGATATGCGTGATACATTTAAAGGAAATAGTAATGATCCGCTTTTAATCCATGCGGTAACAAGAACGGAAAGTAAATATAATCAATACTCTTATGGTTTTGGGGTTAAAACAGAGGATAAAACAGCTGCAGTACATATGCAAGTGAAAGCTAAGTTGAAAGCTGGAGTGACAGATGACCAGGTAAGAGATGCATTTGCATTAGCAGTTGCGGGTACATATGGAGCAACTACAAACCAAGCATATACATTCATTTCAGGACGAGATGCAAATGAACCGATATATACAGATTATCCAGACCAACCAGTACAACCAACCTTAAGAGAAAAACAAGCAAAACTATATCCTATCCAAGGTAGCACTCATACAAAAGTTGTAGGAGATGCCATTCCAAACACAGGGAATCCTGTAGCGGATAACTATATTACGCGTAAGGGTAGTGGAGATTTCCCTGCTGGAATGAGCTGGAGTTGGAAAGATAAGACTGCTCCAAGTACAGCAAATGCTGGGAAGTTTACTTATACTGCAATTGCAAGATATCAAGATAATTCAACTTCAGAAGACGCAAATTCAGGATCAGATGGAAAAGTTTACTTTACGGTTAACCCTAAAAAACCTGTAATCACAGCAAGTGATGTGCAACATAAAAAAGGATTAACAAATCAACGAATTACAGTAAATGTTGGTACAGGGGTTAAAACAGGATCTACAGTTACTTTATATGATGGAAATAACAATGTTATCGGAACAGGAACAACAAATGGAACTACAGCAACAATTACAGTTGCGGGTGCATTACCTGGAACACCGATTACAGCCATTACAACAGTAAATAATAATGGAGTTGTAACTTCTGAACGAAGTGATGGAGTTACACCAACAGAAGCACCAGATACAGAAGCTCCAACATTAGCTATTACACCTACTAATCAAACAGTAGTTGAAGGACAAAATGTAACCTTTACAGTAACAGCAAGAGATAATAAAATTGTTAATCTTGATACTTCAGATTTTATGACAAAATATGGTAGTAGATTGGTTAATTCAAAAGCTAGTGCAACTAACGTAAGAAATACTGATACTGAAAAAATAAGGACTATTACGATTACAACAACGGCAGAAGATGTTGGTAAGATCAATACAATCACTTTTAATGCTACGGATGATGCTAATCATAGTGCGACACCAGTGAGATTTACATTTACTGTAACTAGACGTGACGATATGCCACCAACGGTTAAAATGACAAATCCGACAGACGGAAACAAATCAACTATATTAACAAACAATGAGTCAACATCTCCAGTTACTCGTATTTATAGAGGGGCAACTTTAAATGTTCCATTATCAATGTTTGATAATGATCCTAAAGGAAAAGTAAACTTAAAATATGAAAGTGGATTACCTAAAGGTGTTAATTTTAACAATGGAACAACTCTTACAAAAACAGGAGCAGTAGAAAATAATCCTGGAACAACAACTGTTACTGGAAAAGTTGCTGCTGATGCACCATTAGGAAAACATACGGCTACTTTTAAAGTGTCAGATGACCAAAGTGGTAATGTTGATAAAGGTAATATGTCTACGGTGAAATTTAGAACCGAAGTCGTTGATTTAGAGTTTGAAGATGGTAAAGGCGAAGTTAGACAAGATGGTACTTTAGTTATCAAAGGAAATAAAGGTACTTCACTAAATGATGCTAATGAGTATTTAAGAACTACTGATGGAACAACTCACAATGACAGTTTCTTCCCAGGAGGAATGAAATTTAGATTTATTCAACCAGATAATACTGTTAAGAATAATGTTACTTTTAATACGCCAGGTAAACATGTTGTAAAAGCAGCAGCTTACTTCCCTGAGAATTATGCAGGAACGAATGGAATTCAAACAGTTCCTCGTACTGGAGTTACAGGTGATAATGTTTCTGAAATTACAAATAGAGCGTATTTAACGAAAAATATTGAAGTTCAAATTAAACCTACTGCGCCAACGGTAACGCCAGAAACAAATGGGGATGTTACAGTAACGCCAGTGACTGAAGAAAATGTTAATACATTTAATTTTACTTATAATGATCCGAATAACACACCAAAAACTGTTACAGCTACTAAGACTGGAAATGGATGGACATTAACAAATGCTCCTGCTGATGGTGTGACGATTGATCAAACTACAGGTAAAGTAACAATCAAAGATAGAGCTATCAAAGATTCTGATCCAGTTACAGCAATATCTAAAACAACTGACAACGTAGAAAGTGATCCTGCAAGAGCTAATTCAAATGTTGGTGATAAAATACCACCAGTATTTACGTTTACTCCTAATGGAAAAGAAAAAATAGTGGATGCTACTGGAAAACAAGTTGTTTATGTAACTCCAACGGAAGATACAAATCTTAATATTGGGGCTGTAACGGATAATTCAAATAAATTAGTGGAAGCTATATTTAAAGGAACAGATGGTAACGCTAGTGGCTTAGGTTTACCAGGGTTAACACATAATGGAGTACTTCGTGCTAATAATGTCGAAATAGCCGCACCAAGAGATATCATAGTAACAGGGAAAGTAAGTGAGTATAAAACTGGTACAACACGATGGGTTGATGATGAACTATATACTCGTAATGTGAATGCAACAGATGCTTCAAACAATTCAATATCTAATACGCGCGAACATCCTATAGCTGTTACCTTTAAAGTTTTAACTCAAGCAACGAAATATGATCCACATATTGGAAATCAAGTAATTGATAAGGATATTACTGCACCAGGGGCAACGGTTACTCAAGCAGAATTTGATGCTATTAAATCAAATATCACCTTCACTTCAAATCGTGGTGATGTAAAAATCAGTAATGGTGCTAACAATAGAACTACTGGTTTAAATATCACGATGAAAGACAATGGTGCAATTCAGAAAGATCCAGCAAATGGTTCATACTATGTAAATGCTAGAATTGAATATCCAGACCATTCAACAGAAGATATTAGAATTCCGGTTACGAAGTCTGATACAACAGCACCAAGAGTAACAATAAATGGTAAAGAATTATCAGAAACGGCTACAGATTACTCATTTGTAGTATTTAAAGGATCGACATTCAACCCAACCCTAAGAGTTAGTGATGATAAAAATAGCGTGAAAAGCGTAAGTGTATCAGGCTTACCAAGTGGAAATGATTTCTCAGCAACAGGAAACTGGGCTAAAACTGGTGCAGATGTTCAAGTAACAGGAGATACTATTACAGCAACAAATACTGCTACATTAGGAGAACATGAAGCAAGTATTGTTGTAAAAGATGCACTAAACAATGAGAAAACTTATAAATTTAAATATAAAGTTGTAGATGTTGCAATTAGAGAAACACCAAAAACTGTTCCATTAAATACACAATTAGGAGATTCTCATAATTATGTAAAAGTAGTAGATGGAACAAATAATGATGGGGATGATAAATACTATCCAGACGGTATGTCGTTTAAATGGAAGAAGGGAACTGCAGAGGTTGCTAATGAAACTAGATTGAGCAGACCAGGAATCGTTTCTGAGTATAAACCAGAAGTGAAATTTAAATCTGGAGCTGGTTTCTATACAAAAACAATCGATGGTAAGGAAGTTAAAGTTTACACACCTGCTACCATTGTGAAAGATCAAGTATTTCGTGTTAAACCAACAGCTCCAACAATTACGCCTTTAGAAAAAGGGGATGTAACAGTAACGCCGGTAAATGAAGAAAATGTTAATAGATTAGACTTTACTTATGTTCATCCAAATAATTCTACTTTTAGAATAACAGCTACAAAAAATGGCAATATATGGTCGCTATCGCCAAATACTCCTCAAGATGGTGTAACGATTAATCCAGATACGGGTGTTGTAACGATTAAAGACCGTGCTATTAAGGATGCAACTGAAATAACAGCTAAATCTGTGACAACAGACAGTGTAGAAAGTGATCCAACAACAGGGAATTCTAAAGCCGGGGATAAAGAACCACCAGTATTTACATTTGATCCAGATGGAAAAGAAAAAATAGTTGATGCTGATGGTAACCAAGTAGTTTATGTAACGCCAACAGAGGATACAAATCTAACAATTGGTAGAGTGACGGATAATTCTCGTAAGCTATTAGAATCTAGAATGATGGAAAAAAATGGGGACATAAGTAATGGTTTAGGATTCCCAGGATTATCTTATAATGAATTAATTCGTAGAGATAATACTGAAGTAGAAGCACCAAGAGATGTCAATATTACAGGGAAAGTAAATGAGTATAAAACAGGAACAACACCATGGAATGATAGTGACGATTATACACGTTATGTAATTGCAAAAGATGCTTCTACAAATGAGCTAAGAAATATATCAGATGGAACGAATCCTACTAGAGTTAAATTCAAAGTTCTAACTCAAGCAACAAAATATGAACCACAAATTTCAGCTCAACCAGTGAATGTGGATGTTGCGGCTACAAATGCGAAGATTAGTCAGTCAGATTTTGATTCAATGAAATCAAATCTAACATTCACGTCTACACGTGGATCTGTAAAGATTGATAATACAACTAGTGGATTGAAGATTTCTATGAAGGAAGAAGGAGCTATTAAGCAAAATGCAGATGGTTCTCACTATGTGGGTGCAACTATCGAATATCCAGACCATTCAAGAGATGAAATCCAAATCCCTGTTGTAAAAGCTGATGCAAATGTTCCTTCAGCTACAATGGATGGTATGTTGTTAACGAATGATGTGAATACTACTGCAAACTTCGTGGTGTTCAAAGGTTCAACATTCAACCCAACATTCAATGTAAGAGATGACAGAAACAACATCACAAAACTAAAAGTAACAGGACTTCCAAATGGAAGCACGTTTGAACAAACAGGGAATTGGACTAGTGGATCAACAGTTCAAGTGACTGGAGTTAACCATATTACAACAGATACTTCTACTTTAGGAGAACATGAAGGAACTGTAGAAGTTACAGATTCTACAAATAATACTGGAACATACAAGTTCAAATATAAAGTAGTAGATGTTGAAGTTAGAAATAGTCCAGAAACAGTTGAGTTAGGAACTAAACTAGTTGATGCAGCAAATTCAGGTAATGGTAAAGACTCTCATAATTATGTGAAAGTAGTCGATGGTCAAAATAATAATGGTGATGATAAATATTATCCAGCGGGAATGAACTTCAAATGGAGTACGAATAATGCTGAAATAACAACTACTACTGAGTTTAATAAACCAGGTGTAGTAACGGATTACAAAGCATTAGTGAAATTCTCATCTGGTGCAGGATTCTATACAAAGAGTATCGATGGTAAAACTGTTAAAATTTATACACCTGCTAGCATTGAAAAAGAGGTTACATTCCATGTAGCACCTCCAAAACCAACGTTTAATCAGGATGCAGTATCATCAACAACACGTACAATCAGTGGTACATTAGGTGGATTCACATCAGATGATAGAGTTGTAGAAGTACACTTAAATGATAAAGACAATACAGTATTATCAAGCAAAAATGGACAAGTAACTATTAATGGAGATACTTGGACAGCGACATTACCAGATAATGTGAAACTTCGTCAAAGTGAAAATAAAAACGGAGAAACTACACAACCATCAGCGATTACAGTAGTGAATAAAGTTGGAGATACAGATGTTTCTAAAACGAGTGATCCTAAAGTAGTTACAATGGGAGATTACTCACCTTCTGCTACGATTGCTGGTAGCAAGCATATCGATGTAACAGTGCCACATGATGCAAAACGAATCGAGTTACGATTCCATAACAGCACTGACACTGATAATACGCCAAACAGTATTGTCCTTGTTCGTGATGAAAATGGTGGAAATTGGCAAGTAGATCCTTCTACGGCACCAGCTGGAGTTACAAATGTAAATAACTTCGTACAAGCTATTACAAATAGTGTGAATGATACAAATAAAGCTGAAAATAAAGTAAGTATTACCTTAAAAGAAACAGACAATAATAAGAAACTTCTTATCAAAGAAGAGGTTGCTTCTGGAGATAATACAGATAACTATACTAGCGGATTAGGATTACGAGTAGATTACAAACCTGAAGCTGGACAAACTGCAACCCCAGCAGGTAATTGGAAAGTAATTACAGTAACTAATGATGCTCCAGTAGTAACGTTGAAAGATGCAACAGTAGGAACACAAGAAAATCCTAAAGTCTTTACTGCAGGAACAACACTTACAGAAGATTTATTAAAAGGCTTAGTAACTGTAACTGATACTGAAGATGATCGTACTACGGATAAACCTTTCGGAACGGGTACTGTTAATATTACTGGTTTACCAGAAAATCCAACAGCAGGTGTATATACTGTAACGCTTCAACCAGTTGATAGCCAAGGAAAAGCAGGAAACCAAGTAACTGTACATGTAGTTGTAAAAGAAGAAAAACCAGCAGCTCCAACGATTTCACAATGGCAAAATGGAAATGTTAAAGTAACACCATCAACAAATAACGGTGGAGATAAAGTAACAATTCCATTAACAGATGGAACTGTAACATTAGTGAAAAATGGAAACGATTGGCAACTTGAAACACCGAAAGAAGGTGTCGTATTCCGTAATGGTTCATTAGAAATTCCTAAAGAATTGGTAGGAACTAGTGTTACTGCCAAAGCATCAAAAGGTACAGGTGGTTCAGCTGTAGATTCTGATGATGCAACATATACACCAACACCTCATAAAGTAACAACTGTTGATGTTATTAAAGAAGTAGATTCACCATTAACAAATTCTGATTTATCAGGAAAAACAGGGGTTACTGGAGTAGTAGATGGAACTGAAACGAAAGATTTCACAGCAGCGAAGATTACAAGTGTAGTGGAAAAAACATCACCATTACCAAATGTAACTCCGGATAGTAAACATACAATTCCAGTGACAATTACTTATGAAGATGGTTCAACAGAAACAACTGATGTAATTGTTAAAGTGAAACCACAAGCTCCAACAGTTACACCAAAAGAAAACGGAACTGTAGAAATTACACCGATATTAACTGGAGAAGGAACTACAACGATCACATATACAGGTGAAGATAACACGCCACAAACAGTAACAGTAACAAAAGCTGGAGATGGAACTTGGACAAGTTCTGATCCGAAAATTACTGTTGATGCAAATGGTAAAGTGACTATTCCTGCTGATAAGGTAAAAGATGGTTCACCAGTTACAGCGCAAGTGACAAGTAAAACAACAGACTTAACAAGTCAATCATCTACAGAAACTGCTGGAAAACCATTAACAGTTGAAGTAGGAACACCGGTAGATGCGATTGAAAATAAAGCATATACAAGTGATAAAGTGGTAACACCTAACAAAGACAATAGTACAATTACTCCAACTCCTAAGAATGGATTAACTGTAACTCCTGAAGGTAAAGTTACTGGAACACCAGATATTAAAGACTGGGGAGAAATCGAAGAAAATCGTAATGTAACGATAAAAGTAACAGTAACACATGAAGGTGATACACCGGTTGAAAAAGATGTTGTAGTCAATGTATTAAGAGATACAGATGGAGATGGAACACCAGATAAGGATGATTTAGACGATGATAATGATGGTATTCCAGATGATCAAGATAAAAATCCAAAAGTAGCAGATAAGCTAACAGGAACAGTGACACCACCAGCTCCTGTGAGAGAAAAAGCTGAAGTTCCACCGGTAACAGTTGTAACAACAAATAAACCAGGTGCTACCATTACAACAGAAAATCCACCAGTAAATGGATTATCAGTTAACGGCAATGGTGAGTTAACAGGAACTCCAACAGTAGATAATTGGGACAAAGATGAAGAAGAACGTCAAATTAAGATTCCTGTTAAAGTTACAAAAGAAAAAGATGGAAAAACTGGAAAAGAAACTGAGGAAATTAAGGTAGAAGTTCCGGTAACGATTCTGAGAGATACTGATGGAGATGGAATTCCAGATAAAGAAGATACAGACGATGATAACGATGGAATTCCAGATGATGAAGAGAAGAGAAACGGAACAGATCCGAAATCTCCTACGACTCAAACTCCAACTATAGGAATTACTCGTAAAGAAAATGGTGATGCAATCGTAACACCAACAAAACCGGGTGGAGGGACTTATCCACCAGGAACAACTGTAACGATTCCAGGAAATGACAATACTCCAATTGAAGTTACAATTGGAAATGATGGTTCAGGAACAGTTCCAAATGATAAACTTCCAAAAACTGATAAACCAGGAACAGGAATCGTAAAAGAACCAAATAAAGAACCATCTAAACCAGTAAATGTAACAACACCTGCTCGTAAACCATCGACTATAGAGTTAGAACAAGATCCAAAAACAGGAGATGTAACTGTAACACCTAAGAAACCAGATGGAACAACATATCCACCGGGAACAACTGTGGAAATTCCAGGTAAGAATGGAACACCTATTGTTGTAACAATAGAAGAAGGCGGTAAAGGAAAAGTTTCAAACAATGATTTACCGGAAGATAAAACATCAGGAACAGGTAAAATTATAGAAAAAGGTAAAGATCCTGAAGATGTTAAAGTGGAAACACCGAAACGAATTGATCCAACTTTACCAGAAACAGACGCTCCAACGGAGATTGCAATTACTCGTAAGGAAAATGGAGATGCTATTGTAACACCTAAGAAACCAGGTGGAGGAACATATCCGACAGGAACTAAGGTAGAAATTCCAGGAGAAGATGGAACAACTATTGAAGTAACGATTGGAAATGATGGTTCAGGAACAGTTCCAAATGATAGCTTACCAAAAGATGCTAAACCGGGAACTGGAACAGTAACAGAACCGAATAAGAAACCATCGCAACCTGTAAATGTGACAACACCAGCACGTAAGACACCAACAGTAGAGTTGGAACAAAATCCAAATACTGGTGATGTAACAGTAACACCTAAGAAGCCAGATGGAACAACATATCCACCAGGAACTACAGTGGAAATTCCAGGTAAAGATGGCAACCCAATTAGAGTAGAAATTGGACAAAATGGTAAGGGAACAGTTCCAAATAGTGAATTACCAGACGGAAATACTCCAGGTACTGCAAAGATAAAAGAACCGAATAAACCTGTTGAAAATGTGAATGTGGAAACGCCAGCCCGTAAGACACCAACAGTAGAGTTACAACAAGATCCAGATACAGGAGAAGTAACCGTAACACCTAAGAAACCAGATGGGTCAACATACCCACCAGGAACTAAGGTAGAAATTCCAGGTAAAAATGGAACCCCAATTGTTGTAATAATTGGACAAAACGGTAAAGGAAAAGTACCAAATAAAGACTTACCAGATGGTAATATTTCAGGTCCAGGAACAATCACTGAGCCTGGTACAGGAAAAACACCAGAAAAAGTTACTGTGGAAACACCAGCTCGTTTAATACCAGCCTTAGTATTAGATCAAGATCCAAATACAGGTGACGTAACAGTAACACCTAAGAAACCAGATGGAACAACATATCCACCAGGAACAACAGTAGAAATTCCAGGTAAGAATGGAGTACCAATTGTAGTAACAACAGGACCAGATGGAACAGTAGTGATTCCAAATAAAGACTTACCAGATGGAGAAATTCCAGGAACAGGTAAGATCACACCACCAGGTAAACCTTCTATTGAATTAGAAGTGAAAACACCGAAGAAATTAGATCCAAATGCACCTCAAACAGAACAACCAGGTGAAATTGAAATTACAAGAAAACCAAATGGAGATGCTGTAGTAACACCTAAGAAACCAGATGGAACAACATATCCACCAGGAACGAAGGTCGTTATCCCAGGTGATCATAATACTCCAATTGAAGTGATTATCGGAGATAATGGATCAGGTGAAGTACCAAATGATAAACTTCCAAAAGGAGATTTACCAGGAAAAGGTATCGTAACAGAACCGAATAAGAGACCATCTAAACCAGTTGATGTAACAACGCCAGCGCGTAAGACACCAACAGTGGAATTAGAACAAGATCCAAACACAGGGGATGTAACAGTAACACCTAAGAAACCAGATGGGTCAACATACCCACCAGGAACTAAGGTAGAAATTCCAGGTAAAAATGGAACCCCAATTGTTGTAATAATTGGACAAGACGGAAAAGGTAAAGTACCAAATAAAGACTTGCCAGAAGGAGATGTTCCAGGAACAGGTAAAATTATAGAATCAGGAAAACCTGATGAAAATGTCAATGTAACAACACCTTCACGTAAAACACCAACAGTTGAGTTACAACAAGATCCAGATTCAGGTGATGTAACCGTAACACCTAAGAAACCAGATGGGTCAACATACCCACCAGGCACTAAGGTAGAAATTCCAGGTAAGAATGGCACACCAATTGTCGTAATAATCGGACAAGACGGCAAAGGAAAAGTACCGAATAAAGATTTACCAGACCGTGAAGTACCAGGGAATGCTAAGATTACAGAACCAGGAAAAGATCCTGTAGAAGTACCAGTGGTAACAACGCCAGCGCGTAAGACACCAACAGTAGTATTGGAGCAAGATCCAGATTCAGGTGATGTAACAGTAACACCTAAGAAACCAGATGGGTCAACATACCCACCAGGAACTACAGTAGAAATTCCAGGTAAGAATGGCACACCAATCGTCGTAACAATTGGAGAAGACGGTAAAGGTAAAGTACCAAATAATGAATTACCAGATGCTGATATTCCAGGAACAGGTAAGATTACAGAACCAGGAAAACCTTCTGTTGAAGTAAACGTGAAAACACCTAAGAAATTAGATCCAAATGCACCTCGAACAGAACAACCAGGTGAAATTGAAATTACAAGAAAACCAAATGGCGACGCTGTAGTAACACCTAAGAAACCAGATGGAACAACATATCCACCAGGAACGAAGGTCGTTATCCCAGGTGATCATAATACTCCAATTGAGGTTACTATCGGAGATAATGGATCAGGTGAAGTACCAAACGAAAGACTTCCAAAAGGTGATTTACCAGGAAAAGGAACAGTAACAGAACCGAATAAGAGACCATCTAAACCAGTTGATGTGACAACGCCAGCGCGTAAGACACCAACAGTTGAGTTAGAACAAGATCCAAACACAGGAGATGTAACAGTAACACCTAAGAAACCAGATGGGTCAACATACCCACCAGGAACCAAGGTAGAAATTCCAGGTAAGAATGGAAATACCATCACTGTAATCATTGGAGAAGACGGCAAAGGTAAAGTACCAAACAATGACTTACCAGATGGTAAAGTACCGGGAGTAGCTAAGATTACAGAACCAGGCAAACCAACTGAAGAAGTACCAGTGGTAACAACGCCAGCCCGTAAGACTCCAACAGTTGAATTGGAACAAGATCCTAAGACTGGAGATGTAACCGTAACACCTAAGAAACCAGATGGGTCAACATACCCACCAGGAACCAAGGTAGAGATTCCAGGTAAGAATGGAAACACCATCACTGTAATCATTGGAGAAGATGGCAAAGGTAAAGTACCAAATAGTGAATTGCCAGATGGTAAAGTACCAGGGGTAGCTAAGATTACAGAGCCAGGCAAACCAACTGAAGAAGTATCAGTTGTAACAACGCCAGCGCGTAAGACACCAACAGTTGAGCTGGAACAAGATCCAAACACAGGAGATGTAACGGTAACACCTAAGAAACCAGATGGGTCAACATACCCACCAGGAACCAAGGTAGAGATTCCAGGTAAGAATGGAAACAC
>NZ_CABFMF010000054.1 GCF_901875575.1 uncultured Streptococcus sp. | reverse complement strand
AACTGGTAGGTTATATTGTATACGTGGACTTTGTGGATTTACCCCAACTCGTTTATTGTTGCCAGAAAATATTTGAATCTTATAAGCAACAACATCTTTCCCCAATTGAATATCTCCTGTTGAGAAGTAACCTCCTTTACCTAGTTTATCCTGATCACCATCAATTGCTTTTGTAATTTCTTCTGATAATTTTTCATCTGAAATCACATTATCACGTCTAACTTTTTCTTTTTCAACAAAGTAGTTCGTGAAGTTTTGAAGACCATCCGACTGTTTCGCAGCAAGCTCATTAGTACGATATTTTTCATAGTCATCTTGCTTCATTTCAGTTAGTGGAGGTTGCTCTGTTGCTTCCATGTGTGAACCAAGGATTTTTGCTTCTTTACTACCGTTTCTTGCTTCCTTGTAAGTATATGAGTTTGTAGATCCAATGGCTGATTTTAAGGCAGAGATTTCTTTATTAAGTTCAGTTTTTTTGGTTTCATCAGCAGTTTCTAATTCTGCTTGTTTAACTTTTAACTTCGCTTCAAGCTCTGCACGATGAATCTTCACTTTTTCTGGATCTGTTTCTAATTCTAATTGATCTGTATCTGCATGATAGATAATTTTTTTCGCAGTTGGTAAGATAAAATTTAATAATTTATAC
>NZ_CABFMF010000053.1 GCF_901875575.1 uncultured Streptococcus sp. | reverse complement strand
TGTAATATCTAAATCCTTTGTAAAATTACGAATGGCCTTCCTAAATTGATGAGATAAAGCAACTGGCTCTTTCGTATCCATTGTCAACATAACAAAATGAAAACGACTTGTTACTTCAATTTCAAGAGATAAGGAAGCATCTATTTTACCTGATTCATATAACTTTTGAAAACGATCCGAAGTCCAACCAAACATCATTGCAAACAATAATTTTAATAAAATATGATGTCGATAGCAATCCGCTTCAGAAACTTCTCGCTTACCTCTAACTCCAATCGCTAGTTTGGGAGAAGAGACTTCCATTCTCATACTGTCTGTTTGCTTTACAGGCTGTAAAAGCAACTTTTCTCTTGCTACTTCCTGAACATCTAAATCTTTCCGTTCTTTTCTTTCAAAGTATCCCTGTACTAGCTCCACATCAAAATTACCAACTAAAAACAGAGACATGTTTACAGGTTTGTAAAACCTTGTAAAATTTTCTTGCAAATTAGTTAGATTGATTTGGGAAATGGACTCCTCACTTCCAACTATATCAGTTGCTAAAGGAGTACCAGGATACAAATTCGCTAAGGTTGAAAAGAATAAACACGAATCTGGATCATCTCGATACATTTCTCGTTCTTGCTGGATAATATCCTGCTCTCTTAAA
>NZ_CABFMF010000052.1 GCF_901875575.1 uncultured Streptococcus sp. | reverse complement strand
CTATGTAAATGGGAATAAAGACACTAAGAAGACTGAAAATTTGACTCCAGACCAGGTTAGTCAAAAAGAAGGAATTCAAGCAGAACAAATTGTTATTAAGATTACGGATCAAGGCTATGTAACCTCTCATGGAGATCATTATCACTATTATAATGGCAAGGTTCCTTTTGATGCACTCTTTAGTGAAGAGCTATTAATGAAAGACCCTAACTATCAGCTGAAAGATCAAGATATCGTCAGTGAGGTTAAGGGAGGATATATTATTAAGGTAGATGGAAAGTATTATGTTTACCTTAAAGATCAAGCTCATGCAGATAATGTACGAACAAAAGATGAAATCAATCGCCAGAAACAAGAACACGGAAAAGAAGATAAAACAGCTAACGCTGAAGTATCTGTAGCTAAGTTACAGGGACGTTATACTACTGATGATGGCTACGTCTTTAACGCTTCAGATATCATTAAAGACACAGGTGATGGTTATATAGTACCACATGGTGGTCACTATCATTTCATTCCTAAGAGTGACTTGTCGGCAGGTGAATTAGCAGCCGCAAAAGCATATTTATCAGGGAATACTACAGCTCTCAGTCAACCTTTATCAGTGACACCGAATAATGGTGTTACTGCAGCAGATGATGGTTATGTCTTTAA
>NZ_CABFMF010000051.1 GCF_901875575.1 uncultured Streptococcus sp. | reverse complement strand
ATTATACACCTTTTCTAACACTTTTCAACCACAAAAGCCCCCACAAAAGGGCAATCAATCGATGAGTTCAGCAGGCAAGGAACTAGCACGGTCAAACGTGCTTTTTTTATTGCTGGTTGCTGATAGGTATATTATACCATGAAGCGCGTGGTTTATAAGATTATGACCTCACAAAAGCCACCAGATTCGTTTCTGAGGGCTTGTAGTTTATCCATGGTGTTTTAGTTGTCCAGTACGAAACAAAGCAAAATAAGGGGCGAATATGAAGCCTCAGCCTACATTTGCCAACATTTATGCTTCTAATTCTTGTAGTAAGGTTAAATATAAATCATCAAGGTCAACATCTATTTCAAAATCTATGTCTATATCCATGTTTAAATCTATCTCCATATCCTCTAATTGGATATTCTCCAAATCAATCAAAAAATCTTCAATCATGTCATCCCCCCTCACTTAAATCTCAACATTTTTCAACAAAACACCACCGACGCCTACTTATATGCTTCTAGCTCTCCGTTCTGGTGGATTCTCGCAAAGTTTAAGACGGCTATCTGTTTATATCGGTGGTAGCTAGTGGATTTTGTCCCAGCAATTTCTAAACATTCGCTTACTGTTTTCTTCCTCATGTAGCAATAATGGATAATAAAGTATTTTCTGGCTCGCTTGTTCTCTAT
>NZ_CABFMF010000050.1 GCF_901875575.1 uncultured Streptococcus sp. | reverse complement strand
TCTTTAATCAATTGACTGTAAGCAACAAATCCGAACTGTTCATAAAATTGAATGACTTTAGGATGATTGATACTATCTAAAAATACCATCTGAGTTCCTACAATTGCTCGAAATTCTTCAATTTTTTGAATTACAATTTCAAATAACTCTTGTCCTGATAGTTTATTTAGCTTTGTGTTTTTGCCGAATTGACCGATAAGTAACACAGGGAGATAATCAATATTTTTGGGACTTTTCCCTTTTAGGACGAGTTTCTTTTTTAAGGATTTCTCTAAATCAGAAATATCAACAACTTTGAGAGATAAACTAAAGAATCCTATGATGTTATTTGTTTCAGTTTCTTCAACGATAAAATTACGAGAACGATGTTGTTTTTCAAAATTGGGAGCTTTATCAGATAGATAAGTCAACATCTCTTCATTACCGTTGAAATCAACATTTTCTAAAATGATAGTTTTAAATAGCTCCTGAACTTGTTTCTCAGTTTTATCAGGAGCTAGCACTTGAATATTTTCAAGATATTGCTTAAGTGGTGTTACTTGAATTGTCATCTTACAGATACTTTGAAATGAGTTTATTTTTCGTTGGAGCGGTAGCGTCCTGTGATTCAATAGATTTCAAGACTGCTTGTAGCTTTTTAGATGGTTTATGATTAAGAATTTTTAGAGCATCTTCGTTTGTTAGTTTTATATCACGTGTTAAACTGATTGTAGCCATTTGTTC
>NZ_CABFMF010000049.1 GCF_901875575.1 uncultured Streptococcus sp. | reverse complement strand
ACCAAGGAAGCCAGCTCCTAAAAAGGATGCAATTTGCCCCATCAAAAAACCTGGAGCAATACCTGGACGGTCAGCGATAGAGTAAGATATATATCCACCTATGAAGGATGGAAGGAGTTTCATACCAAATACACCAAGAGTAGTTAAAGATGACGCGAATGTCATACCTTCAAGTGATGTAAGATATTCACCCCCCATGAGATTACCCACTGCAATAAGTAAACCAGATGCTACAACTAATGGTAGCATATAAGAGATAGCTGTCAATAAGTGACGTTTTATTTCATTACCAATAGTTTTCATATTAGACTCCTTTCTATTGGTTACGAGCTTTCAAATCTGACTCAATTTTTTCCAAAAGTTGTTTGGGTGCTTTTACAACCAGTGATGTTGGGACTTTAATAATTGGTAAATCCTTAAAACGTTCATTTCCAGTTGTCTGTATGTCTACTGCTAAGATAGCTACATCTGCTGTGGCGATTTCTTCAGAAGTTAACGGATCTTCTGTACCTATAGTTCCTTGAGTTTCAACGTGTATTGTATGTCCAAGTGACTCAGCTGCACGAATTAATTTTTCCTTAGCTATATACGTATGGGCAATCCCAGAGGTACATGCTGCTACTGCTACAATTTTCATAAGATGACTCCTTTTTGTATTTATCCTAATAAATCTAGTAACGCTTGTTTTGTTTTTACTGTTTGAATTTTTTTGATAAAGTTATCATTCGCTAGTAAAATAGCAACTTTCTGTAATAATTTCAAATGCACAGTACTAGCATCTTGGTCC
>NZ_CABFMF010000048.1 GCF_901875575.1 uncultured Streptococcus sp. | reverse complement strand
TACAAGGAGTCTACTATGAAGAAACTATTCATATTATTATCAACTTTTTTTCTCAGCTTCTTCCTTGCTTGGATTATTGTCTTACGTGCGCCACAATATTTATATGCGAGCTATGATTCCGTCTCTTTACTTCGTGTCAAAAAAGATACTCAGGAACCGACGCGTGAGGTATTTGAACAGGAATTGGAGAATTTTGCAAACTCAGAACAGAGTTTAATAGCTAGGAGAATTGTAGAGCCGAGTAAGGATGGAACGACTCACTTTGCTTATGCAACTTATGGTCAGGGAACTTTACCAAAAGAATTCCAAGAAGCTAGTCAAGAAAGTCGTGAACGTAGTGATCCGCTAAATAGTTATCTCCTTTTATCAGGCTCCTTGACGAAAGAAAAGCTTGCCGATAAATTAGGAGATTTGGGTTATAAAGCAATTGCTGACCGAAAGACACCGCCCTATTCTCTTGCTTTTAGAATGTTACTAATTCCCCTTATTTTAATTAGTTTAGCAATATTTGGCTTATCTTTCTTTGCTTTAGTGATTATCACTCGGATTAAGGAAATGAGAGCAGCAGGTATAAAACTCTTTTCTGGTCAGACTCTCTTATCCATCATGGGGCATTCTTTATCGACTGATATCAAATGGCTCCTTCTATCAGCCCTCCTTTCCTTCCTAGGTGGGGGAGTCGTTCTTTTTAGTCAAGATTTGTTTTATCCTATCTTGTTAGCCACCTATGGTTTTGGGATTAGTTTCTATCTGTTGTTTTTATTGGCGATTTCAATTTTACTAATGCT
>NZ_CABFMF010000047.1 GCF_901875575.1 uncultured Streptococcus sp. | reverse complement strand
CGCATCGATTAACTGGTAAAGGTTTCAATGCTATGTTTGCTGTTTCAAGTGTTGATGCAGCAAAAGTCTACTATCAAGAGTTACAAAATCAGCAAAAAGATTCTGAAAAACGATTGAAGATTGCGACTATCTTTTCCTATGCTGCGAATGAGTCTCAGGTGGCTATTGGTGAAATTGACGATGAGAGCTTTTCACCGGCAGATTTAGCAGATATTAGTAGTAAAGAATTTTTGAGTAGTTGTATAGCTGATTATAATCAGTTGTTTGGCACTAATTTTACTATTAACGGTAATGATTTTCAGAATTACTATCGTGATTTGGCTAAACGTGTCAAAAATCGGGAAGTGGATCTCTTAATTGTAGTTGGGATGTTCTTGACTGGTTTTGATGCACCGACTTTAAATACTTTATTTGTGGATAAAAATCTGAGATATCATGGTTTAATCCAAGCTTTTTCACGCACCAATAGAATTTATGATGCTACTAAGTCATTTGGGAATATTGTAAGCTTCCGGGATTTAGAGAAGGCAACAACTGATGCTATTAAGCTATTTGGAAAGACTGAGACAGCAGAAGTCTTGCTCGAACGTTCTTATCAAGAGTATATGACAGGCTTTACGGAGGCCGGTGAAGCGCAAAAGGGTTATATGGACGTTGTTCAAGAGTTACAAGAAAAATTTCCGAACCCGCAATCTATCATTAAAGAAAGTGATAAGAAAGAATTTGTCTCTTTGTTTGGTCAATTTCTTCGTTTAGATAATATCTTACAAAACTACGATAATTTCATGAGTCTACGA
>NZ_CABFMF010000046.1 GCF_901875575.1 uncultured Streptococcus sp. | reverse complement strand
GTCAATCATGACTGAGCTAAAGCCATTGTGAATAGCACGAATCACACTGTCAACACTATCACCATGATCTAGGTGAAGGACAAATGGGACTGGACTATTTTTAATACGTTGAAGAACATATGCAAAGAAATCATCTTTACAATACAAAACTTCTGTTGGGTGAACTTCTAAAATTGCAGGAGCATTATCTGCTTCACATTGCTCCACAACTGTACGGACAAGTTCAAGGTTTGAAATATTGTAAGCCCCAACACCAAATTTGTTCAATTTAGCGATTTCAAGCATTTGGTTCATATTCAATAACATAGGGAATCCTCTCTTTTCATTAAAAATTAATCAACTTAATGATAAATCTGATAAATCAACTTTTTCTTCAACCTCTTCTTTAATTCCTGATGCTTCTTCTTCAGTCAAATTTTTTTTCAAAATAAGAAGAATGACAGCTGTAACAACAGAACCGATAAGAAGAGCTGCTACTGCAACAAGTGGTTTAGACATTGCAGGGATTACAAATACACCACCTGAAGGAACTGGAGAACCGTTATCAAAAACGTAAGAAATCATGCCACAAACTCCACAACCTATAGATGTTGCGGTTACTGTGCGTAGTAAATCGTTCATAGCAATCGGGATAACTCCTTCTGATATCATACAAATACCCATAGGGAATGCGATTTTGATAGCTTCTGTTTCTTGGTTTGTAAAGATTCGTTTGTTGATTATCTTTGAACCTAACCAAGCAAATGTTACTCCGATTGGAGGAACCATAGCTGCAAGAACTTTAATACCTTCTGGACCGGTA
>NZ_CABFMF010000045.1 GCF_901875575.1 uncultured Streptococcus sp. | reverse complement strand
GGCTCGGTAGCTCAGTTGGTAGAGCAATGGATTGAAGCTCCATGTGTCGGCGGTTCGATTCCGTCTCGCGCCATTTTTATATTTCTATTCTGGAAGGGTAGCGAAGAGGCTAAACGCGGCGGACTGTAAATCCGCTCCTTCGGGTTCGGGGGTTCGAATCCCTCCCCTTCCATTTAACGGGCATAGTTTAAAGGTAGAACTAAGGTCTCCAAAACCTTCAGTGTGGGTTCAATTCCTACTGCCCGTGTTAATATATTTTGGCGGGTGTGGTGAAGTGGTTAACACACCAGATTGTGGCTCTGGCATGCGTGGGTTCGATCCCCATCACTCGCCTATTTTATATTATTGGGGTATAGCCAAGCGGTAAGGCAAGGGACTTTGACTCCCTCATGCGTTGGTTCGAATCCAGCTACCCCAGTTACTATTTGCCGGCGTGGCGGAATTGGCAGACGCGCTGGACTCAAAATCCAGTGTCCGCAAGGACGTGCCGGTTCGACCCCGGCCGCCGGTATAGTATAGAATTAAGGAACGTTGATAAATCAGCGTTCCTTTTTGACTTAATTAACTGTTGGTCTGCTATAAAATGTTTGACTCTTTATCAAGTGTAGTTGGTTTAGAAAATGGCTTTATACTATTTGTAGTGGGTAACGCCCCTATGGATATTATGGAGCCTATTTTGGTGTAGAAAAAAGTCCCATAAGATCTATAGCAAAATGAAATAAAAACAGTACATAATATGGTATAATCTTCTTATGACATATTCAATAGATTTTCGTAAAAAAGTTCTCTCTTATTGTGAGCGAACAGGTAGTATAACAGAAGCATCACACCTT
>NZ_CABFMF010000044.1 GCF_901875575.1 uncultured Streptococcus sp. | reverse complement strand
GATGACTAGGTTTGAAAGAGCTTGGTAAAGCGTATTTCAAACCAGACAGCGACTGCGTCAAGGGCTTAGATGAAAAACTCATTTTCTAGTTGTTACTGAGTTTAGCCTTTTTACCCCGGGCATGGAAACATGTAAGCGAGGGAGGTCTGGTAACTCGAAGAGTTCGATTTCGTAGTCTCACCCCCGCAATGATGACTAGGTTTGAAAGAGCTTGGTAAAGCGTATTTCAAACCAGACAGCGACTGCGTCAAGGGCTTAGATGAAAAACTCGTTTTCTAGCTGTTACTGAGTTTAGCCTTTTTACCCTGAGCTTAGAAATGAGAAAGTGAGAGAAGGTCCGGGGGACCTTTTTAGCTTGAGCCTTGAAACTCAAAAGCAAAACAAATCTAAATAGAGATTGGACAGAGAATCATTTATCAGAAAGTGAGGTAGTATCATGAAATTTATTGGTACGCAAATGTTACAGACAGATCGTTTGATTTTAAGAAGATTTGTGGAGAGTGATGCAGAAGCCATGTTTCAGAATTGGGCTTCCTCTGCTGAGAATTTGACCTACGTCACTTGGGATCCCCATTCTGATGTCGAGGTGACTCGACATTCGATTCATAACTGGGTTGCCTCCTATGCCAATCCCAACTATTACAAATGGGCCATTTGTCTAAAAGAAAAGCCAGAGCAGGTGATAGGAGATATCAGCATTGTTGAAATACACGAGGAAGATTTAAGTTGTGAAATTGGATATGTTTTAGGAAAAAAATATTGGGGCCGAGGTGTGATGGCGGAGGCCTTGAAAGCTGTATTGGACTTCTGTTTTACTCAAGCAGGTTTTCAAAAGGTCAGAGCACGATATGTCAGTCTCAACCCAGCTTCAGGTCGTGTCATGGAGAAGGCTGGAATGTCCTATCTAAAGACTATTACCAATGGTGTAGAGAGAAAAGGCTATCTTGCTGACCTAATTTATTATCAGATAAATAGAAGAGATGTATGAGCTTAAAATTTGAATGAAAATTTAGTGATTATCCGCTATCCTAGTTTCTTATTTTCTATTTCAGTTATCCTTTCTTTTCCGAATAAATAGATAGTAGCAGTGAATCTAGTAAACCTAGATTTAAAACTGTGGTATAATGAAAGGAGAGAAAGTATGACTGTACGTCATCCGGGCATTAGCCCAACCAATGATTTGGTCGCTAAGAAGATTTTTAGCAACCCAGAAATCACTTGTCAATTTATCCGCGATATGCTGGACTTACCAGCCAAAAACGTGACCATTTTGGAGGGAAGTAATATTCACGTCTTACCTTCCATGCCTTACTCGGCCCAGGATTTTTACACTAGTATAGATGTTTTGGCGGAGTTGGACAATGGCACTCAGGTAATTATTGAGATTCAGGTGCACCATCAGAATTTCTTCATCAATCGTCTGTGGGCTTATCTATGTAGTCAGGTCAATCAAAACCTAGAAAAAATTCGCCAGCAAGAGGGCAATACTTACCAGAGCTACAAACATATTGCCCCAGTATATGCTATCGCAATTGTGGACAGCAATTACTTTTCAGATGATTTAGCTTTTCATAGCTTTAGCATGAGAGAGGACACGACAGGTGAGATTTTAACCATAACTAATAATGGACAAGAAAACCATCTGGTCAAGATGGCGTTCTTGGAACTTAAAAAATACAGAGAAACCAGCAAGGACGAGGTTCGTAAGCCGTGGTTGGAGTTTTTCGGGAACAAACCCTTCACCCAAGAACCTGAGCGAGCCATTAGCCAGGCAGACCAACTGCTGGACTATAAGAGCTGGTCCGAGGAGGACAGGAAAATGTTTAGTCAACTACGTATGCGCGAAGAACAAGCCTTGTTAGCACAGGATTATGCCTTGGAACAAGCCGAAGAAAAAGGGTTGGAGCGTGGTCGAGCAGAAGGTATTGAACAAGGACGAGCGGAAGGCATTGAAGAGGGATTAAAAGTAGGCTTAGTAAATCTAGTACGTCAAGGCCTTTTGACATCTGAGGTTGCCAGCCAACAATTGGGAATGACCGTCGCTGAGTTTGAGGCGCTGTTGTAAGACCATCACCAATACTAGTCAAGATGGCATTCTTGGAACTAAAAAATACAGAGAAACCAGCAAAGACGAGGTTCGCAAACCGTGGTTGGAGTTTTTCGGGAACAAACCCTTCACCCAAGAACCCGAGCGAGCCATTAGCCAAGCAGACCAACTGCTGGACTACAAGAGCTGGTCCGAGGAGGATAGGAAAATGTTTAGTCAACTACGTATGCGCGAAGAACAAGCCTTGTTAGCACAGGACTATGCCTTGGAACAAGCCGAAGAAAAAGGGTTGGAGCGTGGACGAGCGGAAGGCATTGAAGAGGGATTAAAAGTAGGCTTAGTAAATCTAGTACGTCAAGGCCTTTTGACATCTGAGGTTGCCAGCCAACAATTGGGAATGACCGTCGCTGAGTTTGAGGCGCTGTTGTAAGACCATCACCAATACTAGTCAAGATGGCATTCTTGGAACTAAAAAATACAGAGAAACTAGCAAACATAAAGTTCGCAAGCCGTGGTTGGAGTTTTTCTAAATCAGTAAGTTAATGACAGATTTTTCCGTGATAGATGGAAGAATCTGTTTTTAGTTATGCTAGATGTGAGCTCTGAAACAGTAAGATAGCTTACCTTTTGTATTCATGCTTCTTTTGATTTTTTGAAGTATAAGCTGATTAAATTCCTATTTTTTCCTATCATTATCCCTGTTTTTTCTGGAGTTTTAGGGCTATAATAGTCCTATCAAATCAAAGAATGGAGGAAGGCAATGGATATGATTATCTTTTTTATCAGTGTTTTTCTTGCTGGAATTCTTTCCTTCTTTTCTCCTTGTATTTTACCCTTGTTACCGGTCTATGCAGGGGTCTTGTTGGATGATAAAGATGGTGCTCAGGTTTCTAGTGGCAAATTTTCAATCTCAGTTGTTAGTTTATTGCGAACTCTGATCTTTATAGCGGGGATTTCCTTTATCTTTATCATACTGGGCTATGGAGCTGGTTTTTTAGGCGATTTGCTGTATGCCTCTTGGTTTCAGTATGTGATAGGTGCGGTTATCATTTTCTTGGGCTTGCATCAGATGGAAGTCTTACATTTTCAGGGACTCTACAAGGAAAGAAGGCTACAATTAAAGAAACAAGGGCAAAAGGGTAAGGGTTATAGCCAGGCATTTTTACTGGGGTTGACCTTTAGTTTTGCTTGGACACCATGTGTGGGGCCTGTTCTTGGCTCTGTTTTGGCCTTGGCGGCTTCAGGTGGTTCAGGTGCTTGGCAGGGAGCTGGTCTCATGTTGATCTATACGCTGGGTCTAGCGCTACCATTTTTGGTTCTAGCTCTTGCCTCCAGCTATGTTTTGAAACATTTCCGAAAACTCCATCCTTATCTCGAAACCCTCAAAAAAGTGGGTGGTTTGCTCATTATCGTGATGGGAATCTTGGTGCTTTTGGGAAATGCTTCTATTTTGACAAGATTATTTGAATAGAGAGGAAGAAGAAATGAAAAAATGGCAAACATGTCTCCTTGGAGTAGGCTCAATCTGTTGCTTGGCAGCCTGTTCGGCTAAAAACATGTCAGACCAATCTACTATGAAGGAGCAAACAAAAACAGAACAAGTCAGTGCGCAAACTTCGACTAAAGGTCAGGCGGTTGCTGATTTTGAACTGACGGGAGTAGATGGCAAGACTTACCGCTTGTCTGATTACAAGGGAAAGAAAGTCTATCTCAAATTCTGGGCTTCTTGGTGTTCCATCTGTCTAGCCAGTCTTCCAGATACCGATGAAATTGCTAAGGGTGCTGGTGATGATTATGTGGTCTTGACAGTGGTCTCTCCTGGACACAAGGGGGAACAAGCAGAAGCGGACTTTAAGAACTGGTACAAGGGCTTGGATTATAAACATTTCCCAGTTCTAATTGACCCGTCAGGCAAACTTTTGGAAAGTTATGGTGTCCGTTCTTACCCAACTCAAGCTTTTATAGACAAGGAAGGCAAGCTGGTCAAAACGCAACCAGGTTTTATGGATAAGGATATGATTTTAAAGACATTGAAAGAAATGGAGTAGAGAAAGGTCATGAATGATAAAGTAAAATTGTTTGTCTTGGCAGGGATCTTTTTCCTAGCCATAACTGGTTTCTATTTTCTATTGATGCGAAATGCAGGGCGTACGGATAGCTCGCAAATTGAGAAAGCGGCAGTTAGCCAAGGAGGAAAAATAGTGAAAAAAACAGAAGTGAGTAAAGATGCAGACTTGCACGAAATTTATCTAGCTGGGGGATGTTTCTGGGGAGTGGAGGAATACTTCTCACGCGTTCCCGGGGTGACGGATGCCGTTTCAGGCTATGCAAATGGTAGAGGGGAAACAACCAAGTACGAATTGATTAACCAAACAGGGCATGCGGAAACCGTCCATGTCACTTACGATGCTAATCAAATTTCCCTCAAGGAAATCCTGCTTCATTACTTCCGCATTATCAATCCAACCAGCAAAAATAAACAAGGAAATGATGTGGGGACCCAGTACCGTACTGGTGTTTATTACACAGATGACAAGGATTTAGAGGTGATTAACCAAGTCTTTGATGAGGTAGCTAAGAAATACGACCAACCTTTAGCAGTTGAAAAGGAGGCTTTGAAGAATTTTGTGGTGGCTGAGGACTATCACCAAGACTACCTCAAGAAAAATCCAAATGGCTACTGTCATATCAATGTTAATCAGGCGGCCTATCCCGTCATCGATGCCAGCAAATATCCCAAACCAAGCGATGAAGAATTGAAAAAGACCCTGTCACCTGAGGAGTATGCAGTCACCCAGAAAAATCAAACAGAACGAGCTTTTTCAAACCGCTACTGGGATAAATTTGAATCGGGCATCTATGTAGACGTAGCAACTGGTGAACCTCTCTTTTCATCAAAGGATAAGTTTGAGTCTGGTTGCGGTTGGCCTAGTTTTACCCAACCCATCAGTCCAGATGTTGCTACCTACAAGGAAGATAAGTCTTACAATATGACACGCATGGAAGTGAGAAGCCGAGTTGGAGATTCTCACCTTGGCCATGTCTTTACGGATGGACCACAGGACAAGGGTGGCTTGCGCTACTGTATCAATAGTCTCTCTATCCGCTTTATTCCCAAAGACCAAATGGCAGAAAAAGGCTACGCTTATTTACTAGATTATGTTGAGTAAGAGGGCTTTCCTAAGCAGTTAGAGAAGAATTTTGCTATACTGATACTAGTAAGTGACAAAGGAGTAGAGCATGACCTACACAATCTTAATCGTAGAAGATGAATATCTGGTAAGACAAGGCTTGACCAAACTGGTCAATGTAGCAGCCTACGATATGGAAATCATCGGTCAGGCTGAAAATGGAAGGCAGGCTTGGGAATTGATACAAAAGCAGGTGCCAGATATCGTTTTAACCGATATCAATATGCCTCAGCTAAATGGCATCCAGTTGGCCAGTCTGGTCCGAGAAACCTATCCTCAGGTTCATCTAGTTTTTTTGACAGGCTACGATGATTTTGATTATGCCTTGTCTGCTGTCAAACTCGGTGTAGACGACTACCTGCTCAAGCCCTTTTCTCGTCAGGACATTGAGGAAATGTTGGGGAAAATCAAGCAAAAGTTGGATAAGGAAGAGAAAGAAGAGCAGTTACAAGATTTATTGACTGATAAGTTTGAAGGAACTATGGCTCAGAAAATCCAGTCTCATCTATCCGATAGCCAATTTAGTTTAAAGAGCTTGGCCAGTGACTTGGGCTTTAGCCCGACTTATCTGAGCTCCTTGATTAAGAAAGAGTTGGGCCTGCCTTTTCAGGATTATCTGGTGAGAGAACGTGTCAAACAAGCCAAGCTCTTGCTTTTAACTACAGATCTGAAGATTTATGAAATTGCTGAAAAGGTTGGCTTTGAAGATATGAACTACTTTACCCAACGTTTTAAACAGATTGCAGGTGTGACACCTCGTCAGTTTAAGAAGGGGGAAGGTCGATGAAGCGTTCTTCTCTCCTAGTAAGAATGGTTATTTCCATCTTTCTGGTCTTTCTCATTCTCCTAGCTCTGGTTGGGACTTTCTACTATCAATCTAGTTCATCAGCCATTGAGACTAGCATTGAGGTCAATAGCCAGACAACTATCAGCCAAACTAGCCACTTTATCCAGTCTTATATCAAAAAATTAGAAACCACCTCGACTAGTTTGACCCAGCAGACTGATGTCTTATCCTATGCTGAGAATCCCAGTCCAGAAAAGGTCAAAGGAATCCGAGATTTATTTTTGACCGTTTTAAAGGCAGACCAGGACTTGAAAACTGTTGTGCTGGTGACCAAGTCCGGTCAAGTCATTTCTACAGATGATAGTGTACAGATGAAAACTTCCTCAGATATGATGGCTGAGGATTGGTACCAAAAGGCCATTCATCAGGGAGCCATGCCCCTTTTGACACCAGCTCGTAAGTCGGATAGTCAGTGGGTTATTTCTATCACTCAAGAACTTCTTGATGCCAAGGGGGGCAATCTTGGTGTGCTTCGCTTGGATATTTCTTATGAAACTCTGGAAGCTTATCTTAACCAACTCCAGTTGGGGCAGCAGGGCTTTGCCTTTATCATCAATGAAAACCATGAATTTGTTTACCATCCTAAACACACAGTCTATAGCTCAGCTAGCGAGATGGAAGCCATGAAACCCTACATCGAGACAGGGCATGGTTATACCACAGACCACCAATCCTATGTCAGTCAGGAAAAGATAGCAGGAACTGATTGGACGGTGCTTGGTGTGTCTTCGTTGGAGAAGTTAGACCAGGTTCGGAGTCAACTCATGTTGACCTTGCTTGGGGCCAGTGTCACATCTCTTCTTGCCTGTCTCTGCTTGGTGTGGTTCAGTCTCAAGCGCTGGATTGCTCCTTTGAAAGATTTGAGAGAAACCATGCTGGAAATTGCTTCTGGTTCTCAAAATCTTCGTGCTAAGGAAACGGGTGCTTATGAACTGAGAGAGGTGACTCGCCAGTTCAATGCTATGTTGGATCAGATTGATCAGTTGATGATAGCTATTCGCAGGCAGGAAGAAAGGACCCGTCAGTACCAACTTCAAGCCCTATCAAGCCAGATTAATCCGCATTTCCTCTATAACACCTTGGACACCATCATCTGGATGGCTGAATTTCAGGACAGTCAGCGAGTGGTTCAGGTGACTAAGTCCTTGGCGACCTATTTCCGCTTGGCACTCAATCAAGGTAAAGACTTAATTTGCCTATCTGACGAAATCAATCATGTTCGCCAGTATCTCTTTATCCAGAAACAACGTTATGGAGATAAGCTGGACTATGAAATTGCTGAAAATCCTGCCTTTGATAAGCTAGTCTTGCCCAAGCTGGTCTTACAACCCTTGGTAGAAAATGCCCTTTACCATGGTATCAAGGAGAAGGAAGGTCAGGGACATATTAAACTTTCTGTCCAGAAACAGGATTCAGGATTGATCATCTGTATTGAGGATGATGGAGTTGGTTTCCAAGCTGCTGGCGATACTAGTCAAAGTCAACTCAAACGTGGGGGAGTTGGTCTTCAAAATGTTGACCAACGGCTCAAACTTCATTTTGGAGAACATTATCAGATGAAGATTGATTCCGCCCCTCAAAAAGGGACGAAAGTGGGAATATACATAAATAGAATAGAAATTACCTAACTCCCAGTCAATTCTGGGAGTTTTATGCAGTTTGGGGTAAGGTTTTTAGGTTGTCTATCTTGCTAAAAATGAGAAAAAACGATATGATAGATAAGGACAAAAGAGGTACTGGAAATGAAGAAAGATGTGATTCAGAAGGAAACAAGCCAGATATTGCTAGATGTTATAGACAAGGCTGATTTGAAGCAAGGAGCTCTTTTTGTTTTGGGCTTGTCTACTAGTGAGGTCTTAGGTAGTCATATTGGTAAGGGATCAAGTCAAGAAACCGGTGAGATTATTGTGAAGACCATTTTGGATATCCTGGGAGAAAGAGGCATTCATCTGGCAGTTCAAGGATGTGAACATGTCAATCGGGCTCTTGTTGTTGAACGTCAAGTAGCTGAGCAGTTTGGTCTTGAAATTGTTAGTGTCCTTCCTACTCTTCATGCTGGAGGAGCTGGTCAGTTGGCAGCTTTTCAGTTTATGAAGGATCCAGTTGAAGTGGAGTTTATTGTGGCTCATGCTGGATTAGATATTGGAGATACCGCTATTGGGATGCATATTAAGCATGTACAGGTTCCGATTCGTCCTCTTTTGAGAGAGATTGGGCATGCGCATGTAACAGCATTGGCTAGTCGCCCAAAATTAATTGGAGGTGCGCGTGCGCATTATCCGCAAGATTCTATTAGAAAGTCGTGAAAATGAGAAGAAGAAAAGAACAACTTGAAAAAATTACTAAATATTCCATTCGCAAGTTAACTGTTGGAGTAGGTCCTGTAGCTATCGGGGCCTTCCTTTTTGGTGCTAGCACTTTATCAGTTGACAAGGTGCAGGCTAATGAAGTGGGGCAAGCAAATACTGTCCATTATCGATATATAGCTGAGCAGGAATTGACCGATTCTGAAAAAGCTTTGATTCACCATGAGGTTCCTGCAGAGTTCCAAGATGATGATATTATCTATGCAGTGTATCGCAAGAAAGCTAGTAGCAACCAAGAACTTCCTTATACGGGTAGTAAAGAATTAGCCTTGGCTGGTTTAGGCTTGGCTACTGCTTCTTTGGCTGTTCTATTAATTTCTAAAAAACACCGTAGTAAAGTACTGGGTGTATTATTAATTAGTTCGATTGGTGCTAGTAACTTTGTTCCTTTTACCACATTTGCATTTGAAAATAGAGAACTCCTTTCTTATAATCAAACAATTTCAGCATCTACCCATGAAGGATTAGCAAAGGGTGTTATCCATATTGATGGTTATGAGTATATTGGATACTTCAAGGAAGCGGAACTCCATTCATCAAGTCCAGTTTCTGAGAAACCTCAGTTGTCATTAGAAAAGCAAAGTTCAAAAGAAATCGAGAAAACAGAAGTCGTTCAAGAAAGACCTGCTGTTGCACCAGAAACTGTCGTCGAAAAAGAGACTCCAGTTGTTCCTGCTGTTGAAGAAAAACCAGTTTCTGAGAAGCCTCAGACTAGACAGGAAGAGGGTTTGGTGGAGATTCCTTTTGAAACAGTCACAAGCCCAGATGCTAATCTAGCAGAAGGACAGACTCGTATTGTTACAGCTGGAGTAAATGGTCAGCGCCGCCTTGTAACGAAAGTATCGATGGTCAATGGTCAAGAGGTTAGAGAAGTTGTTGAAGACCAAGTGGTTCAAAATCCTGTTTCTCAAGTTGTTGCAGTAGGAACTAAGAAAGCAGTAGAATTAAGCCCAGCTCCAGAAGTAGAACCAAGCATCCAAGCTGCTAAGGGTACTCAAGATCCTGGTAAAGAAAATCAAGCTTTAGTTCAACCAGAATTGTCAGAATATCACGAAGCAAAAGGTGTTCAAGAAGTAAATGAAGGCGAGAAAAAGGGCGAAGCATTAGTACAACCAGTTCTTCCAGAATACCAAGAGGCAAAAGGTACTCAAGAGGAAGACAAAAAAGGTCAATCCTTAACTCAAACGGAACTTCCAGAGTATCATGAAGCAAAAGGTGTTCAAGAAGTACAAGAAGGCGAAAAGCAGGGTGAAGCTCTTGTGCAACCAGTACCAGAATACAGAATCGCTGAGGAAACGACTGAGAGTGAAGTTGAATTCAATACAGAAGAAGTATTAGATTCTTCCAAATATGTAGGCGATGATACTGTAACTCGTGAAGGTGTTAAAGGTGTTCAACAGACAACAACTGTAAAAGATGCTGAAAATAATGAAGTCCTTGCTACAACTACAGAAGTGAAAACACCACCTGTTTCTAAAGTCGTTACAAAAGGTACGAAACCAGTTGAAGGAACAGTAGATGAAACTGAAGAAGTAGAGATTCCTTTTAAAACAAAAACGCAAGAAGATGACACTTTAAAACGTGGGACAGAAGAAGTTGCTCAACAAGGTGAAAACGGCAAGAAACAAATTACCAAGACCTATAAAACGATTCGTGGAGAAAAAACAAATGATGCTCCTACAGTAGTAGAAAAAGTTATCCAAGAACCTCAAGATAAAATTATTAAACAAGGTACAAAAGGGTTAGAAAAACCAACATTACAATGGGCTAATACTGAAAAAGATGTCTTGAAGAAGAGTGCTACAGCTAGTTATACATTGACTAAACCAGCTGGAGTAGAAATCAAATCCATCAAATTAGCATTAAAAGATAAAGATGGACAACTTGTTAAAGAAGTAACGGTAGAAGAAAATAAATTAAACGCTACTTTAGATAAATTGAAATATTATCAAGGCTACACCCTATCTACTACAATGGTTTATGATCGTGGAGAAGGCGAAGAAACTGAGAAATTAGAAGATAAACAAATTCAGTTAGACCTTAAAAAAGTTGAAATCAAAAACATTAAAGAAACAAGTTTAATGAGTGTAGATGATGCGGGTAACGAAACTGATAAGAGCTTATTATCTGAAAAACCGACAAATGTTTCTCCATTATATTTACGTGTGACAACTCACGATAATAAAGTGACAAGACTTGCGGTAAGTTCTGTTGAGGAAGTAGTTGTAGATGGAAAAACATTGTACAAAGTGGTAGCGAAAGCTCCAGACTTAGTTCAGCGTAGAGCTGATGATACACTAAGTAAAGAATATATTCATTATATCGAAAAACAAAAGGCACACGAAGGTGATGTTTACTATAGTTTTAATGACTTGGTAACAGCTATGAAAGCTAACCCAAGTGGTACCTTTAAACTTGGTGCAGACCTTAATGCAACTAACGTACCAACTCCAAATAAGGAATATGTACCTGGTAAATTTAGCGGTCACTTAACAAGTGTTGATGGTAAACAATATTCAATCCACAACATGGCACGTCAACTATTTGGTAATATCGAAGGTGGTTCAGTTAAAAATATTAACTTAGCTAACGTTAACATCAATATGCCTTGGATTGAAAACATTTCTGCCCTTGCTAGATCTGTTAAAAATGCTACTGTTGAGAACGTTAAAGTTACTGGTAGCATTCTTGGTAAAGATGGAATCTCTGGTATCACTAATAAGGTAGATATTGGTGGACAACTGACAAATGTTGCCTTTATCGGGAAACTTACTGGTGTTGGTGATAGACCTTGGGGTATGGCTGGTATCGCCGGTGAAGTTTGGAAAGGTAACATTAAGAAAGCTTATGTAGATGCTGATATGGTTGCTAATAAAGCTCGTGCTGGTGGACTTGTTGCTGTTACGGATAACGGTTCTGATCCTAACGGTATTGATAAATATGCTTCTGTACGTAATGCGGTGACTAAAGGTACTATCGATATTAAGAACCCTGTTGAAGTTGGTGGTTTCATCAGTAAAAACTGGACATGGGGTAGAGTTGCAGATACTGTTTCAATGATGAAAGTTAAAAACGGTGAAGAATTCTACGGATCTAGAGATATTGATACTGAAGATGGTTACTATACAAACGATGTACTAGAAAGAAACTTTGTAGTAAAAGATATTAGTACAGGTAGTCGTTCATATAAACGCTCACGCTCTAATAGAATTAAAGAAATTAGTCTTGAAGAAGCAAATAAAAAAATCGAGGCAATGGGTATCACAGCCGATAAATTTGAAATTGCTCCACTTGTGGAAGATAAATTGAATCAAGCCAAACCAAAAGCTGATACGTATAAAGATACTCAAGATTACAATGCAGAACGTGAACTTGCATACCGTAATATTGAAAAACTTCAACCGTTCTACAATAAAGAATGGATTATCAATCAAGGGAACAAAATTCCTGCTGGTTCTAAATTATTGACGACTGAAGTATTATCAGTTACAGGTATGAAAGATGGACAATTTGTAACTGATTTATCAGATGTTGATAAGATTATGATTCATTATGCTGATGGTACGAAAGAAGAAAAAGCTGTGTCACCTAAGCCTACATCAAACGTGGAACAAGTAAAAGAATATGGTATTACAGATTTAGGAGATGTCGTTTATACACCTAATATGGTTGTTAAAGATCGTACACAATTAATTAGCGATACTAAAGCGAAACTAGATACAATTACTCTTGAATCTCCTGAAGTTCGTGCGATAACAGGTAATGTTGGAGCATTATATTTAGAAGAAAGTTTCGCAGAAGTAAAAGGAAATCTTGATAAATTAGTAAAAGCTCTTGTTGAAAATGAAGATCATCAGTTAAATGGTGATGAGGCAGCCATAAAAGCACTTCTTAAGAAAGTAGAAGATAATAAAGCCAAAATTATGATGGCACTTACTTACCTCAATCGTTATTATGGAATTGAATATGGTGACTTGAACATTAAGAATATGATGATGTTTAAACCAGACTTTTATGGTAAGACACCAAGTGTTATTGACAGATTGATTCGAATTGGCTCGCAAGAAAAGAACTTAAAGGGTGATAGAACTCAAGATGCATACCGTGAAATTATTGCAGGAGATACTGGTAAAGGTGATTTACGTAGTTTCTTAGATTATAATATGCGTCTCTTCACAAATGATACAGATCTTAACGACTGGTTTATCCATTCAGCGAAAAATGTTTATGTTGTAGAACCTGAAACAACAAATCCAGATTTTAAAAATAAACGTCATCGTGTCTTTGATGGTCTGAATAATAATATGCATGCACGTATGATTTTACCATTATTGAACTTGAAGAAAGCACATATCTTTATGATTTCAACTTATAATACTATGGCTTATAGTTCATTTGAAAAATATGGTAAAAATACAGAAGCTGAACGTGAAGCGTTCAAAGAACGTATTAATTATGTAGCTAAAGCTCAACAAACATACTTAGACTTCTGGTCGCGTCTTGCACTTCCGAATGTTCGAGATAGACTGCTTAAGAGTCAAAATATGGTTCCTACACCTGTATGGGATAATCAAGCTTATGCAGGTATTAAGGATGCTAATCGTCGTGGATATGGTACAGATGGGAAGGTAGCGACACCAATTCGTGAGTTATTTGGCCCAACAGACAGATGGCATCAAATTAATTGGAATATGGGAGCGATGGCTAAAGTCTATGCAAATCCATATGAAGATGAACAAGTTTTCTTTATGGTAACAAATATGTTAGAAGACTTTGGTATTTCAGCATTTACACATGAAACAACTCACGTAAATGACCGTATGGCATACTTAGGTGGTCATAGACATCGTCCAGGTACAGACCTTGAAGCATATGCGCAAGGTATGTTACAAACGCCTGATAAATCAACATATAATGGTGAGTATGGAGCATTAGGGATTAATATGGCTTATCATCGTCAAAATGATGGAGATCAATGGTATAATCCTGATCCTGATAAATTACAAACTCGTGAACAAATCGATCACTACATGAAGAACTATAATGATGCCCTTATGATGTTAGATCATCTTGAGGCTGATGCTGTATTACCGCAGTTAAAAGGAAATACAAGTCGCTGGTTCAAGAAAATGGATCGACAATATCGTAGTGGAAATGCAGGTCATCAGTTCGATAAAATTCGTGAGTTGACAGAGGATGAGAAAAAAGTAGCAATCAATACAATTGATGATTTAATTACGAATAACCTAATGACGAAACATGGAGCTCCTGGTGACGGTACTTATAACCCAACGGACTTCAGCTCTGCTTATGTCAATATGAATATGATGACAGGTATCTATGGCGGTAATACAAGTCAAGGTGCTCCTGGTGCGGCATCATTTAAACATAACACATTCCGTATGTGGGGTTACTTCGGATATGAGAATGGATTTGTTGGATATGCTTCTAGTAAGTATCAAGATGCAGCTAATAAAGAAAATAATAAGATGTTAGGTGATGACTTCATTATCAAGAAAGTTTCTAATAACAGATTTAGTACTCTTGAAGAATGGAAAAAAGCTTATTATCAAGAAGTGAAAGCAAAAGCTGACAAAGGATTTACTGCGATTGAAATTGATGGTAAACAAATTACTAATTATGCTGAGCTAAAAGTTTTATTTGATAAGGCGGTTGAGGCTGACCTTGCAGGTGGAGGAACAGCTAAAACTGTAGAGCTTAAATCAAAAGTCTTCAAAGCACTTCTTAAAAATACTGATGGATTCTCAGGAAATCTTTTTAAAGCATAAATTGTATTAAATAGATGAGTAAAAAGGTAGATTAAGTTTTTCTTGATCTGCCTTTTTATGCTATACTTGAAATATGCATAGAAAAACAGTGATTGATTTTAGGACTTTGGGGGAGAGGTACACCTTTACCCAACCGATTAAAGAGTTAAAAACGAGAAAAGTAGCAGAAGTGGCAGCCTTGCTGGCACAAGTGGAAAGCTATCAAGAGCAAGGATATTATGTGGTTGGTTATGTCAGCTATGAGGCGGCACCGGCTTTTGAGGAGAAATTAGCTGTTCACCCTGCACCTTTGTTGGGAGAGTATCTGCTCTACTTTACGGTTCATGATAGTGTAGAGAAATCTAGTATTCCGTTAACTTATGACGAAGTTGATATGCCGTCAAATTGGCAGGAAGTAACATCAAAGAAAGAGTATGAAAAGGCTATTGCCCAGATTCATCATCATCTACGTCAGGGTGATACCTATCAGGTTAACTACACCGTCCAACTCAAGCAGGACTTAAGTGCCAATCCTTTTGCCATATACAATCGCATGGTGGTAGAACAGGAGGCGGGCTACAATGCCTATGTTGAACATGACGAGATGGCAGTGATATCCATGAGTCCAGAGCTCTTTTTTGAGCAAAATGACCGTGAGTTGATAACGCGACCAATGAAGGGGACAACCAAACGTGGACTGACTGATCAAGAGGATTTGGATCAGGCAGCTTGGTTGGAACAGGATCCCAAAAATCGTTCTGAAAATATGATGATTGTAGACCTCTTGCGAAATGATATGAATCGTCTATCTGAGGTGGGAAGTGAGCATGTGGAACGCTTGTGTCAGGTAGAACAATATTCGACTGTGTGGCAGATGACTTCCACTATTAAAAGTCAAGTTCGATCGGATGTGGATTTAGTTGAAATTTTCCGTTCACTCTTTCCTTGTGGTTCTATAACTGGCGCTCCAAAGATAGCGACTATGGAAATCATCAAGGACTTAGAGCCCCAAGCACGTGGTGTTTACTGTGGGACCATTGGTATCTTGCTTCCAAATGGACGGAGGATTTTTAATGTGGCCATTCGTACCATTCAACTTCACAAGGGTCAAGCCATTTATGGAGTTGGTGGGGGAATCACTTGGGACAGCACCTGGGAGTCTGAATATCGTGAGGTTCATCAAAAGGCAGCTGTGCTTTATCGGAAACAAGTCCCTTTTCAGCTTATTACGACAGGGAAAATTAGTCAGAAACATTTGTTATTTAAAGAAGAGCACATAGAAAGACTCAGAAAGGCTAGCCGCTATTTTGCCTATCTTTTTAATCCAGAATACTTGAGACAAAGGATTGTTGCAGAGTGTCAGACTTGCCATGAGGAAAAGGACTATCGTTTAAAGATTAGCATCAGTAAGTCTGGCGATATAGATTTTTGTCGTCAGGAATTAATCCCACTTAGCCCAGCTTTCTGCCAAGCTCAACTTTACTTGCAAGAAACTAGTTTGCAAACACCATTTACCTACTTCAAAACGACTTATAGACCACATTTGACTATTGGCAAACAGGAAAAAATCTACCATAATGAAAAAGGGGAATTGCTGGAAACCTCAATTGGCAATCTAGTCTTGCAAATTGCTGGAAAACTCTATACCCCACCAATCAATCTTGGGATATTGCCAGGAATCTATCGTCAGCATTTACTAGAAACAGGACAGGTAGAAGAGAAAGTCTTGACCTTAGAAGATTTAGCCCAAGCAGAAGCTATTTATGGTTGTAATGCAGTTAGGAACTTATATAAATTGTCATTAAAGGATAACTAAATGAAACTGATTTTTTTACATGGATTAGGTCAGTCAGCAGAGAGTTGGGAAGAAGTTCAAGATTTGCTTGCAGATTATCCATCTGAAATTCTTGAATTGTTCCCTTCAGGAGTTTGTTCTTATCAGGAAGCTAAAAAACGGGTAGCTAAGTATTTATCAGAGGAGAAGCAGCCTTTTGTTTTAATCGGTTTATCTCTAGGTGCTACTCTTGCACTGGAGCTTTCAAGTTACGATTTACCAAATCTTCAAGCCTTGGTTTTGTCAGGTTGCCCTCTGAAATTAGCAGGAAATATTTTATTTAAAATCCAGTTGATGATTTTTAAACTACTTCCAAAAAGTTTTTTTGAAAAGCAAGGAGCAGATAAGACGCTTATGGTGGGAGTTTCTGAGGAAATGAAAACACTTGATTTAACTCAAATAGCACAGAATTGTCACTATCCAAGCTTGTTAATCTGTGGTAGTAAGGATTTACCAAATCTAATTTCAATGCGTAAGCTTTATCAGCTGTTACCCCAGGCTCAGTTTCAGATTATAGCTGACGGTCCTCACACTCTGAACACTGACAAGCCAAAAGAGTTTGCAGAAAAGACAAAAAGTTTTCTTGAAACGCCGAAATAAGTCTGATAAAATAAGAATGAAATCAAAGTCATAAAAAAGGAGAATAGCATGAACAGACGCTTTTTATTAAAAGTAACCTTAACTTCTTTGTCAGTTTTAACCTTGTTCTCAAAAGTTGCTGTGGCAGAAGAAAACATTCATTTTTCTAGCTGTAAGGAAGCATGGGCCCATGGATACTCGGATATGCGTGAAGGAGAGCCTGGTTATTCTGCTAAGTTAGATAGAGATCATGATGGTGTAGCCTGTGAATTGAAAAATGCTCCTCAGGGAGCTTTCAAACCAAGGAAATCTACTGAAGTGAAATCAAACTCTAGTTCAGCAGTAACAAGTGGATGGGTTCAGAAGGATGGAGTTTGGTACTATTATGATGAGCAGGGAAATCCTGTAACTAATACTTGGAAGGGAAGTTATTACCTTAAATCAGATGGTAAAATGGCTCAGAGTGAATGGGTTTATGATGCATCCTATCAATCTTGGTATTATTTAAAATCAGATGGCTCTTACGCTCGTAATGAATGGCAAGGTTCCTACTATCTTAAATCAAATGGTAAAATGGCTCAGAGTGAATGGGTTTATGATGCATCCTATCAATCCTGGTATTATTTGAAGTCAGATGGCTCTTACGCTCGTAATGTATGGCAAGGGTCTTATTATCTAAAATCAGATGGTAAAATGGCTGTCAATGAATGGGTAGATGGTGGGCGTTATTATGTAGATGGCTCAGGTTTGTGGAATTCAAATTCAGATTTAAATACTAAAGTAACTAATAAAGGCTTATATTATAGTGTTCAAGGGAAGTACGATGAGATTCTTGTTGTAAATAAACACTATCCATTGTCTAAAGACTACAATCCAGGTGAAAACCCAACTGCCAAAGCTGCCTTTTTAAAACTGATTGCCCAGATGCAAAAAGAAGGCTATGCTGTTAGCAATAACTATAGTGGGTTTAGAAGTTATGGAACTCAAGCACAATTATATCAAAGCTATGTAAATAGAGAAGGTCAGGCTGCGGCTGATCGTTATTCAGCTAGACCTGGCTATAGTGAACACCAAACAGGTCTTGCTTTTGATGTAATTGGAACAAATGGTCACTTAGTTGAAGATGAAAGTGCAGCCCAATGGTTACTTGATCATGCAGCAGACTATGGATTTGTTGTTCGTTACCTCAAAGGAAAAGAAAGTGTAACTGGCTATATGCATGAAGAATGGCATTTACGCTATGTTGGAAAAGAAGCCAAGGAAATTGCAGCAAGTGGTTTAACACTAGAAGAATACTACGGATTTGATGGTGGCGACTATCTTAACTAAAATTTCTCACCAATATAATGCAAACCTTTGCATAAGCTGAAAAAATTTGTTATACTATAGCTGTAAGCATTTTCAATTACTATCGGAGATAAAAGGAGAAAAGATGAGTCAAAAGATTATCGGGATTGACCTTGGTGGAACTTCTATCAAATTTGCAATCTTAACAAGAGCTGGAGAAATCCAAGAAAAATGGTCTATTAAAACGAATATTCTAGACGAAGGAAGTCATATTGTAGACGATATGATTGAATCTATTTCACATCGTTTAGACCTACTTGGATTGTCAGCAGCAGATTTTCAAGGTATTGGTATGGGATCGCCTGGTGTGGTTGATCGTGATAAAGGGACTGTTATCGGTGCCTACAACTTAAACTGGAAGACCTTACAACCAATAAAAGAAAAAATTGAAAAAGCCTTGAGCATTCCATTCTTTATCGATAATGATGCCAACGTAGCCGCTCTTGGTGAACGTTGGATGGGTGCTGGTGAAAACCAACCAGACGTTGTCTTTATGACGCTTGGAACAGGTGTTGGTGGCGGTATCGTCGCAGAAGGTAAATTGCTTCATGGTGTCGCTGGTGCAGCAGGTGAACTTGGCCACATCACTGTTGATTTTGACCAACCAATCGCATGTACTTGCGGTAAGAAAGGTTGCCTTGAGACAGTTGCTTCAGCAACAGGGATTGTCAATTTGACTCGTCGTTACGCTGATGAATACGAAGGTGATGCAGCCTTGAAACGTATGATTGATGATGGAGAAGAAGTAACTGCTAAGACTGTCTTTGATTTGGCAAAAGAAGGTGATGATCTTGCCTTGATTGTTTATCGTAACTTCTCACGTTACTTGGGAATTGCTTGTGCAAACATTGGTTCGATTCTTAATCCTTCAACTATCGTTATCGGTGGCGGTGTGTCAGCTGCAGGAGAATTCCTTCTACAAGGTGTTCAAAAAGTCTACGATGAAAATAGCTTCCCACAAGTGCGCACATCTACAAAATTGGCTCTTGCGACTCTTGGAAACGATGCCGGAGTTATAGGTGCCGCATCACTTGTATTGCAATAAAATAAAAAAGGAGAAAATGGCTTTCCAGAAGCGAGTGATTTTCTTCCTTTCTTTTTTTATGCTATACTAGTTAGGACAATGAATGAGGTGAAATGAAATGACAAAAGCAGATACGATTTTTAAAGAAAATATTGAACGCATTCTAAAGGAAGGTGTTTTCTCAGAGCAGGCTCGTCCTAAGTACAAGGACGGAACCGTTGCCAACTCTAAATATGTGACAGGTGCCTTTGCTGAATATGATTTGGCACAGGGTGAATTTCCTATTACGACCTTGCGTCCCATTGCTATCAAATCAGCTATCAAGGAAGTTCTTTGGATCTACCAAGACCAGTCCAATAGCCTAGAAGTGCTAAATAGCAAGTACAATGTTCACTACTGGAATGACTGGGAAGTAGGAGATACGGGAACCATTGGTGAGCGCTACGGTGCCGTTGTTAAGAAACACGACATCATCAATAAGCTTCTCAAGCAGTTGGAAGCCAATCCTTGGAATCGTCGCAATATCATTTCGCTTTGGGATTACCAAGCTTTCGAAGAAACAGAAGGGCTGCTCCCATGCGCTTTTCAGACCATGTTTGATGTCCGCCGTGTTGATGGGGAAATCTATCTAGATGCGACTTTGACCCAGCGTTCGAATGATATGCTGGTGGCCCATCACATCAACGCTATGCAGTACGTGGCTCTTCAAATGATGATTGCCAAGCATTTTGGCTGGAAGGTTGGGAAGTTCTTCTATTTTATCAACAACCTCCATATCTATGACAATCAATTTGAACAGGCAAAGGAATTGCTCCGTCGTGAACCGTCAAATTGCCGACCACGTTTGGTCTTGAATGTACCAGATGGGACCAATTTCTTTGATATTAAAGCAGAGGATTTTGAGTTAGTGGATTATGCCCCTGTCAAACCACAGTTGAAGTTTGACCTAGCTATTTAATACTCTTCAAAAATCTCTTCAAACCACGTCAGCGTCGCTTTATATACAACCTCAAAACCATGTTTTGAGCTGACTTCGTCAGTTCTATCCACAACCTCAAAACAGTGTTTTGAGCTGACTTCGTCAGTCTTATCTACAATCTCAAAGCAGTGCTTTGAGCAACCTGCAGCTAGCTTCCTAGTTTGCTCTTTGATTTTCATTGAGTATAAAAGAATAGAAAAAAGAAGTTGAGATAATAAATCCCAACTTCTTTTGTTTCTTAACGTGATACGCGGCGACGAGCTGCTTTTTTACGGTTTTCTTCGATGAAAGCTGCTTTTTCTTCTTCTGGCTCAATCACTTTCTTTTTAAATGCGTATACTGCACCTGCAACTGCAGCGACAGTTCCTGCGACACCCGTTACAAGACCTTTAGCGAATCCTTTAGCCATGAGTCTTCCTCCTTTATCTTCCTAACCAGACAGGCTCCTTAAGAGGTAGCATTTTTCTGCCTGACCTTTTTGTGTTATAATAATAGTAACGAAAAAATGGGAATTTTTCAAGGAAAAAAGATGAAAACAAAAATAATTGTGATTGTTGGGCCGACTGCAGTTGGAAAGACAGCTCTTGCTATTGAGGTTGCTAAACGCTTCAATGGTGAAGTTGTTAGTGGAGATAGTCAGCAGGTCTATCGAGGACTAGATATTGGGACGGCCAAAGCTAGTCCAGAAGAACAGGCAGCTGTTCCTCATCATTTAATCGATGTTAGAGAGGTAACCGAGTCTTACTCGGCTTTTGATTTTGTTTCGGAAGCTAAGCTGGCTATTGAGGATATTCACAGTCGTGGTAAGCTGGCTATTATTGCAGGTGGGACTGGACTTTATATTCAGAGCTTGTTAGAAGGTTACCATCTAGGTGGGGAGACACCTCATGAGGAGATTTTAGCCTATCGTGCTAGCTTGGAGCCTTATACAGATGAGGAATTAGCTCATCTTGTGGAACGAGCAGGCCTTGAGATTCCCCAGTTTAACCGTCGACGCGCCATGCGGGCCTTGGAAATTACTCATTTTGCTCAAGATTTAGAAAATCAAGAGACCTTGTATGAACCTCTGATCATCTGCTTGAATGATGAACGTAGTCAACTGTATGAACGGATCAATCATCGTGTAGATCTTATGTTTGAGACTGGGCTTTTGGATGAGGCCAAGTGGCTCTTTGACCATTACCCTGATGTGCAGGCTGCTAAAGGAATTGGCTATAAGGAACTCTTTCCTTACTTCCGTGGAGAGCAGACTGTGGAAGAAGCTAGTAACAATCTTAAACAGGCGACTCGTCGTTTTGCCAAGCGTCAGCTGACCTGGTTCCGTAATCGCATGCAGGTCACCTTTTATCAGATTGGAGAATCTGGTGTACAAGACCGTATTTTTAGCCAGATAGAGGAGTTTTTAGATGATTGATACGGAGAAAAAAGAAGAACGGGTTCTGCTGATTGGTGTGGAATTGCAGGGTATGGACAATTTTGACCTCTCCATGGAAGAATTGGCTAGTCTAGCCAAGACAGCTGGTGCCGTCGTAGTCGATACTTACAGACAAAAGCGTGAAAAGTATGACTCCAAGACCTTTGTTGGTTCTGGTAAGTTAGAAGAAATTGCGCTCATGGTTGATGCCGAAGAAATTACTACTGTCATCGTCAATAACCGCCTGACCCCTCGTCAAAATGTCAATCTGGAGGAAGTTCTAGGTGTTAAGGTCATTGACCGCATGCAGTTGATTTTGGATATCTTTGCCATGCGAGCTCGAAGCCATGAAGGAAAACTCCAAGTCCACCTAGCCCAGCTCAAATACCTCTTACCTCGCTTGGTTGGTCAGGGAATTATGCTCAGCCGTCAGGCAGGGGGAATTGGTTCTCGGGGACCTGGTGAAAGCCAGCTGGAATTGAACCGTCGTAGCGTTCGCAACCAAATCACAGATATCGAGCGTCAGCTCAAGGTGGTTGAGAAAAATCGGGCGACTGTCAGAGAAAAACGTCTGGAGTCAAGTACCTTTAAGATTGGTTTGATTGGTTATACTAATGCAGGGAAGTCGACTATTATGAATACCTTGACTAGTAAGACCCAGTATGAAGCGGACGAGCTCTTTGCGACTCTGGATGCGACGACTAAGAGTATCCATCTAGGGGGCAATCTTCAGGTGACCTTGACTGATACTGTTGGCTTTATCCAAGATTTGCCGACAGAGTTGGTGTCCAGTTTCAAGTCAACCTTGGAAGAAAGCAAGCATGTTGATCTTCTAGTTCATGTCATCGATGCCAGCAATCCTTACCACGAAGAACATGAAAAAACAGTTCTTTCCATCATGAAAGATTTGGACATGGAGGACATCCCTTGCCTGACCCTTTATAATAAAGCGGATTTGGTGGAGGATTTTACGCCGACCCAAACGCCCTATGCCCTCATTTCTGCCAAGTCTGAGGATAGTCGTGAGAATTTGCAGACTCTATTTTTAGAGAAAATCAAGGATATTTTTGAATCCTTTACCCTACGTGTGCCTTTTTCTAAGTCTTACAAGATTCATGATTTAGAAAGTGTTGCTATTTTGGAAGAACGTGATTATCAGGAGGACGGCGAAGTCATTAGAGGCTACATTTCTGAGAAAAACAAATGGAGGTTAGAGGAATTTTATGACTGATATCAAAACTTTGGCTCTAAAATATGGGGGCTATACAAGTCTAGACAAGGTCTATCTGGATCAACTTCTAGCTGGAAAGATAGAGCAGGAGCAGTTGGCACTTATTACTCCTCCGCCAAGTGTAGTTAATGCTTACTTTGCAGAACTATATCAGAAAAAGAGTCCTCAAGCTGCGACGGATTATTTTGCAGAACTTAGTCAAGAACTGAATCTTTACAATGCTGAACCTAGTTTCACCTTAGAAAACAAACCCTTTATTCGTCTGAATCTATCTGGCAAATCCTTTGGTTTCTGCTATGAGAGTGAGGGTCTTGGTCTAATTTTCTCTGAAAATGAGGAAAAGATCTCGGATGACTTGCTCTTTGAAATTGCGCAAATTTTTCCTCATCAACTAGTCTTTGAGGAGTCTGATAAGATTTACATGAAGGCTGTCGGGGACGAGGAAGTTGTTAGTGTGGAAAGTCTTACAGCTTTGACTGATTTGGAAAGCTTGGCTGATGGTCGCAAGCGTCTCAAAGGTTATAGTCAAGAGGATTTACTGCAAGAAGTTAGAGCTTTTTCTGGAAAGCATTATTTCCGATCGGAAAACCGCACAGCTATGTTATATATTGATTAATTAGAAAGTATCGAATGGATATTCAATTTTTAGGAACGGGGGCTGGTCAGCCCTCTAAAGCCCGCAACGTCTCAAGTCTTGCCCTGAAACTCTTGGACGAGATTAACGAAGTTTGGCTCTTTGACTGTGGCGAAGGAACGCAAAATCGTATTCTTGAAACCACGATTCGACCACGGAAGGTCAGCAAAATTTTTATCACCCATCTGCATGGGGACCACATCTTTGGCTTGCCAGGTTTCCTTTCTAGCCGTGCCTTTCAGGCCAATGAAGAGCAGACAGATTTGGAAATTTATGGACCGCAAGGAATCAAGTCATTTGTCTTAACCAGCCTTCGTGTATCAGGTTCTCGTCTGCCCTACCGCATTCATTTTCATGAGTTTGACCAAGATTCTTTAGGAAAAATCCTTGAGACCGATAAATTCACTGTGTATGCAGAGGAGCTGGATCACACTATTTTCTGTGTTGGCTATCGTGTTATCCAAAAGGATCTAGAAGGAACTTTAGATGCTGAAAAACTCAAGGCTGCTGGCGTCCCATTTGGCCCGCTTTTTGGAAAAATCAAAAACGGTCAGGACATTGTTCTTAAAGACGGTACTGAAATCAAGGCAGCAGACTATATCTCAGCGCCACGTCCAGGTAAGATTATCACCATTCTTGGTGATACTCGTAAAACTAGTGCCAGTGTGCGTCTGGCTGTCAATGCCGATGTCCTGGTTCATGAGTCCACTTATGGCAAGGGTGATGAAAAAATTGCTCGTAACCATGGTCACTCTACTAACATGCAAGCTGCACAAGTAGCGGTAGAAGCAGGTGCCAAGCGCCTCTTGCTCAACCATATCAGTGCCCGTTTCCTCTCAAAAGATATCAGCAAACTCAAGAAAGACGCTGCTAGTGTCTTTGACAATGTGCATGTGGTCAAGGACTTGGAAGAAGTGGAAATCTAAAAGATTGAGAAAGGAACAGTATGCCTACTATTCTCATTACCGGAGCTAGCGGTGGTCTAGCCCAAGAAATGGTCAAAATCTTACCAAATGACCAACTCATCTTGCTTGGTAGAAATAAGGAAAAATTAGCCCAACTCTACGGAAACCATTCCCATGCAGAATTGATTGAAATCGATATTACAGATGACTCAGCTCTAGAAACTCTGGTAGCAGACCTCTCTCTCCGCTATGGCAAGATTGATGTCTTGATAAACAACGCTGGTTACGGGATTTTTGAGGAATTTGATCAGATTTCTGACCAAGATATTCATCAGATGTTTGAGGTCAATACTTTTGCCCTGATGAATCTGTCTCGGCGCTTTGCGGCTCGAATGAAGGAAAGCCGAAAAGGTCATATCATCAATATCATTAGCATGGCAGGTTTGATTGCTACTAGCAAATCCAGTCTCTACTCAGCCACCAAGTTTGCGGCTATTGGTTTTTCAAATGCTCTGCGCCTCGAACTTATGCCCTATGGAGTCTATGTGACAACAGTCAATCCAGGTCCAATCCGAACAGGATTTTTTGACCAAGCTGACCCAGACGGCACTTATCTCAAATCGGTTGAACGCTTCTTGCTAGAGCCAGATGCAGTGGCGAAAAAGATTGTTAAAATAATTGGCAAAAACAAACGCGAACTCAATCTTCCAATCTTACTCAATCTCGCCCATAAGTTTTATAGCCTCTTTCCTAAGTTAGCAGATAAGTTGGCAGGGGGAATTTTTGATTATAAATAAAACATTAGGTGCTTATAATGAAGTTTATTTACTTTGTTAAGAAAGAAGTGGTGATTATTGAGATATGATTTCTTAAAAATGAAGCTCCTCAAATCTGAAATTTTTTATCTAACTTAAAAAAGTTAAAAACAGTATCAAAAGTAGATACTGTTTTTCATTCCTTAAGATTTGAAGTTATAGTCTTTCACCACTTCGATGCTATCAATGGTGATAGCAGTGGTTGGTTTATCTTTTTCATTTTTTTCTGCTTTGGCAATTTTATCTACAACATCCATGCCCTCGATAACCTGACCAAAGACAGGGTGTTTTCCATCAAGACTAGGATTTCCACCTTCTTTATAGGCTTCGATGATTTTTTTAGGATAGTTGCTTGTAGGAAGTTTGGCAGAAATATCTGTTGTATTTTGGTTGATAAAGAATTGACTACCGTTGGAATTTGGTTGACCAGTATTGGCCATTGAAAGTGAACCACGGATATTGTAAAGATAAGGAGAAATCTCGTTTTTAAAACCAGTTCCCTTGTCTTTTGTCTTATCCTTATCGTGCCAGATAGATTGGCCACCAGTGCCATCACCCTTAGGATCTCCAGTTTGAATCATAAAACCATCGATAACACGGTGGAAGGTAATACCATTGTAATATCCTTCCTTGGCATGAGTTAGGAAATTCTCAACTGCTAAAGGTGCTAACTTTGGAAAAAGTTTGATACGGATGTCCCCTTGGCTGGTGTGTAAAAGGACTTCAGCTTCATCCTGAGCAACTTCCTTAGATAGTTGGGGGAAATTGGCATTTTCATTTGTTAAAGCATCGTTCAACTCTTCAGCTGATTGGGCTGCTGCTTTGGAACTTTCTTCTGCAGCTATGCTAGAATCAACATAGTCATCCCCGCGTAAGGTACGTTGGATACTGCTACATCCAGCAAGGGCAATAGTTGAAAGTAAAAGAAGGCTTGCTAATTTTTTCATTGGAATCCTTTCAAAATTCATTTTTACCATTGTACCCTAAAAGGAAGGGGATTTCAAATGTTAATGATTTTGTAGGGATTTCTTAAGTTTTAAAAATTTTATAGTCTGTCAAGTTTTTTTCTTGACACCTGTCAGAAATCTGCTATAATAGAACATGTGCTAAATAGCTCAGCTATTTCACTCAAATAAAAAATAAGAAAAGAGACTTTAAAAATGGCAGTTAAAATCCGTTTGACTCGTATGGGTTCTAAGAAAAAACCTTTCTACCGTATCAACGTAGCAGATTCACGTTCACCACGTGACGGACGTTTCATCGAAACAGTTGGAACTTACAACCCACTTGTTGCTGAAAACCAAGTGACTTTGAAAGAAGACCGCGTTCTTGCATGGTTGGCTGATGGAGCTCAACCTTCAGATACAGTTCGCAACATCCTTTCAAAAGAAGGTGTATTGAAGAAATTCCACGATTCTAAATTCTCGAAATAAGTTTAAAGTAGGTTGACAGATGGATACGATTGAAAATCTCATAATTGCGATTGTGAAACCCTTGATTTCACAACCAGATGCCTTAACTATCAAGATTGAAGATACACCAGAATTTTTGGAATATCATTTGGATCTTGATCAAAGCGATGTGGGTCGTGTAATAGGTCGTAAGGGTCGCACTATTTCTGCGATAAGAACGATTGTCTACTCTGTCCCAACTGAAGACAAAAAAGTAAGAATCGTTATTGACGAAAAATAAGAAGGGCGGGACGAATGTCTCGCTTTTTTGCGAGAAGCAAGATATGAAGGATTTAAGGTTTAGACAATTACAAGACTAGTTATACTCAATGAAAATCAAAGAGCAAACTAGGAAGCTAGCCGCAGGTTGCTCAAAATACAGTTTTGAGGTTGTAGATAAGACTGACGAAGTCAGTGACCATATCTACGGCAAGGTGAAGCTGACGTAGTTTGAAGAGATTTTCGAAGAGTATTACTCGAACATTACCAGTAGTCTCGAACTGAGGAAGGTCTCTTTATGAAGTTAGTGGAGGAAGTCGGAGAAGTAGCTGAGGTTTTGAATGGTCGTTCGGGTAGAAAATAGGGTGTCAAGGACTCAAATGAGGAACTAGCCAAAGAACTGGCTGATATCATTCACTACACCGTCGCAATCGCAGCTATTAATCATATTGACCTTACCAATACTATCTTTGAGAAAGATAAAACTGCAACCATTAAGTACCAGCATGAACGTGATTTGTAAGGCTTTTTGAAGGGGACCTCTAAGACGATAAGAAATGATTTTTTACTAATAAAGAAGGTATTAGTAAATATAAGAAAGATAAAGCAAGGAAAATGGTGGATTATGCTATCAAAGTGAGAAATCTCCAAGAGGTAGACAAGTTAGAACTTGTGAGACAAGAACAAGAAAGGCAGATTAGACTGGTAGAGTCTTTTTTAGTCAATGAATTAGACAAACGGTGATAGAAGGCATAAAATACTAATCCTAGAAATAGCATCTAGGATTCTACTATGCTACAATGGAAAGGTAGTCTCAAAGAATTATAGTCCATCAATCTTGAGAATAGCTATTTAAAAAGGAGTAACAGTCTATGAACGAGAAAACAAAAGCTTACCTAGCAGCCTTATCCTTTTCAGCAATCATTGGATTTTCTTTTTTATTTACTAAGATTGCTTTAGGCTATGCCAGTCCTCTCACAAACTTAGCGCATCGCTATACAATCGCAGCTTTAGTAATGGTCGTTCTTCATCAAACCAAACTTATCAAAGTGAGTTTAAGTAGAAAAGATATTCTTTCTATTCTTCCTATGAGTCTTTTCTATCCTCTTCTCTTTTTTATTTTTCAATCCTTTGCTTTACAGTATATATCGTCTTCTGAAGCTGGAATTTTACAGGCTCTTGTCCCGATTTTTACGCTCCTTTTAGCATCGGCCTTTCTCAAGGAAAAGACAAGCTTGCTTCAAAAGTTCTTTTTATTTTTATCCGTAGCAGGAGTAGTTTTCATCTTCCTTAGTAAAGGAGCTAATTTTGGTACTGAGACTGCTAGCTTTGGCTTTCTCTTGATGTTGGGATCTGTTCTCTCCAATGCAATAAACAATATCCTCAGCAAGGCTAAAGGAGGTCGCTATCGGGCCATGGATATGACAGCTGTTGTGATATTTGTTGGCTTCGTCACCTTTAATACGCTGAGTCTGACCTCGCACTATCTAGAGGGGAACATATTAGCCTACTTTGCGCCGTTTGGACAGCTGCCCTATCTGCTTTCCATTCTCTATTTGGGAATTTTAGCCTCTATCGTTACTGGTAGTCTCACTATCTATGCTATTGTTCGACTTGGAGCATCAACCGTCAGTGTCTTTGGTAATCTTGGAACAGTTTTAACCATTCTAGCCGGAGCCCTTATCCTCCATGAACCAATTTATAGTTACCATGTGATAGGAGCCACTATGATTATTGCTGGAATTTTAGGCATGAATCTGATGAGAAAAAAGTAAAGATTGCTTAGCAGTCTTTTTCTTAATCTAAATGATACAGAAAATTCAAAATTTTTAATGGAATAAAGTTTAGAAAATGATGATTTTAATATAGCATGATAAAATAGATAAAAAGAATGATGCTAGGATAGAGAGGAGAGAGTGTAGAAATGAAACAAAATGATATAGCTGAAGCTATTGCTTTTTATAACAGAAAACCCGAGACTATGGTACGTCACATTATACCAGTCTTAGATTGTGACTTGACTGTTTATCATCGCCCTGGAAGCTCAAGTAAAGGACACATTATTTTTTATCATGGAGCTTGTGGCCGTAGTCAGATGTGGGCCCACCAGTATGATGCCTTTGAAGGATTTGATCTCTACTTTGTCAATGTTAGAGGACAGGGTGAATCACCTATGAAAGTTGGTCTACCTGACTTAGAAGGTGCTGTTCAAGATGTAGATGCTATTTTATCCTATTTCCAGCTAGAAGAGGTGATATTGGTCGGACATTCTTGGGGAGGAAATCCGCTTCAAGAGTACACCTATCGCCATCCAGAAAGAGTCCTAGCTTTGGTCATGGTAGATAGTTGGGGACAGCATCGTTACCTATCAGATAAAGAGAGAAATCGCATAAAATATAGTTCCCTTATGTACAAAACGATTCCTTGGAAGGTGATTGCAGATAAGAACTCAAAAATGTGTACAGATAATCCTATCACAAGAGAATTAGTCAAGACGGCCATTATAGAAACTGGGCGAGATGTTTTTTTGAATCTTGGAATCACAGGTTTTTTGGCTGTCCATGAGATAGAGGGTTATCATGGCAATCCACCTATGCTATTAGTAAGAGGCGAAAATGATTTTCCCAAACACCTAAAAATGATTTACGATGGAATCATGGCCTTAAATCCCAATGCACGTCAAGTAACGATTTCAGATAGCAAACACCAACCGATGAATGACCATCCTGAAGAGTTTAATCAGATAATTGGTGAATTCTTTGAAGAAGTAGTAACTCTGTAAGATGAGATTTATCCAACTTGAGAAAATCACTGGAACGTGTTAAAATAAAGGATAGAAATAGTGTACAGGAGACAAGATGAACTACTTTAATGTTGGGAAAATCGTCAATACGCAAGGATTGCAGGGTGAGATGCGAGTCTTGTCTGTGACAGATTTTGCAGAAGAACGGTTTAAAAAAGGGGCTGATCTAGCCTTATTTGATGAAAAAGATCAGTTTGTCCAAACAGTGACCATCGCTAGTCACCGTAAACAGAAGAATTTTGACATTATTAAATTCAAAGATATGTACCATATCAATGCGATTGAAAAGTACAAGGGATACAGTCTCAAGGTCGCTGAGGAAGATTTGAATGACCTAGACGATGGTGAATTTTACTATCACGAGATTATCGGTTTGGAAGTCTATGAGGGTGATAATTTTGTTGGAACCATCAAGGAAATCCTGCAACCAGGTGCCAACGATGTCTGGGTGGTCAAGCGGAAAGGCAAGCGTGATTTATTATTGCCTTATATCCCACCAGTGGTTCTCAATGTTGATATTCCAAATAAACGGGTCGATGTGGAAATCTTAGAAGGGTTAGACGATGAAGATTGATATTTTAACCCTTTTTCCTGAGATGTTTTCACCACTCGAGCACTCAATCGTTGGAAAGGCTCGTGAAAAAGGGCTCTTGGATATCTATTATCATAATTTTCGAGAATACGCTGAAAAGGCCCGTCATGTTGATGACGAACCCTACGGAGGTGGCCAGGGCATGTTGCTCCGAGCCCAACCCATTTTCGATGCCTTTGACGCTATTGAAAAGAAAAATCCGCGCGTCATTCTCCTCGACCCAGCTGGTAAGCAGTTTGATCAGGCTTATGCTGAGGATTTGGCCAAAGAAGAGGAACTGATCTTTATCTGTGGGCACTACGAGGGCTATGATGAGCGAATCAAGACTCTAGTGACAGACGAAATTTCCCTCGGAGATTATGTCTTGACTGGTGGAGAACTTGCGGCTATGACCATGATTGATGCGACTGTTCGCTTGATTCCAGAAGTGATTGGCAAGGAATCGAGTCACCAAGATGATAGCTTTTCATCAGGACTTCTCGAATATCCTCAGTACACACGTCCCTATGATTATCGAGGCATGGTCGTTCCAGATGTTCTGATGAGCGGACATCATGAAAAGATTCGTCAGTGGCGCCTGTACGAGAGTTTGAAGAAAACATACGAGCGCAGACCGGATTTGCTTGAACACTATCAACTGACAGCAGAAGGAGAAAAAATGCTGGCAGAAATTAAAGAAAACAAAGAATAAAGGAGAAACCTATGCAAGTAATCAAACGTGATGGAGAAATTGCTGAATTTAATCCAGATAAGATATACCAAGCCATCTTGAAGGCAGCCCAAACTGTTTATGTATTGACAGATGATTTGCGTCAAAACCTTGCTCAAGTCACAAAGAAAGTAGTTTTGGACTTGGAAGAGGCCAAGGTGGAACGTGCTACCATTAGCATGATTCAGTCTATGGTTGAACACCGTTTATTGGGTGCAGGTTACATTACCATTGCAGAACACTACATTTCCTATCGTTTACAACGAGATTTGGAAAGAAGTGGCTATGGAGATCATATCGCTGTTCATTTGCATTTTGAACAAATTCGCTAAGAAAAAAGAGTGGGATGAAGGTAGGCATCTCACTCTTTCTTAAATCGATTTTTTTGGGCTGTCTGTATAGTTGAAGGGACAAAACGAATCCTTTGAATATCACTGATACGGATAATACGACTGACATTCTTAGCGAAATTTTTCACGATAATTTGTTGGCGGTCGGAATCGTATTTTATAATATCGCCTGTGAAACTGGTGTCTGATAAGATAAGGTGGACAGCAGTTTGTTTTTGAATAGCCTCTTCAATAGAAGCGGTAAGGGAGTTGCTTTCAGTTTGGTCAGGTTGGTCATGTCCATTTAAAAAGTCATGTATTTTATCTAGAACTTGCTGGAATTTATGTCTCATATTGGCCTCCCTTCTTTTATATCAATATTATATAAAATTTTCCTAAAATCTACAAGATTTTACGAATAATCAAATGAAAGCTAAAAAAGGAGAAGAAAATGGCAGAATTTACATTTGAAATTGAAGAACACTTATTGACTCTTTCTGAAAACGAAAAAGGTTGGACCAAGGAAATCAACCGTGTAAGCTTTAATGGTGCCCCTGCAAAGTTTGATATTCGTGCTTGGAACCCAGACCATACTAAAATGGGCAAAGGAATTACTCTCTCTAATGAAGAATTTCAAACGATGGTGGATGCCTTTAAAGGCAATTAATACTCAATGAAAATCAAAGAGCAAACTAGGAAGCTAGCCGCAGGTTGCTCAAAACACTGTTTTGAGGTTGTAGATGGAACTGACGTAGTCAGTATCCTACACATACGGCAAGGCGAAGCTGACGTGGTTTGAAGAGATTTTCGAAGAGTATAAGTTTTCAAAATGAAAGAAAAGGATACTGAGTTATGACAACTCGATATCCTTTTTTAGTTAGCAAAGTAAGTCTGATTTTTAAGGCGTTGAAGTAATGGACGGCTAATAAAACTAATAGCAATAATTTTACCAAGATCTGGGATGATAAAGGGATATACCCCCACAACAAGAGCTTTTTCAAATGGCATTCCAGCTAGGAAATGCAATCCAATGATTCCACCTACAAAGACAAGTGTATCTCCCAAGAGATTTGCTAGAAAAATTCTGACAAAACCACTATCGCTGTTAGTTAGATGAGAGGTAAGTCCAGAGTAAACAAGATAAAACCAAAGATAGCCTGCAGTAGGACCAATCAAAGCATGAAATCCAGCTCCACCTCCTGCAAAAACTGGAAGACCGATAGCACCTAGAAGAAGATAGAGACCAACAGAAAATACAGCTTCTCTCGGTCTAAAGACAGTGGCAATCAAGCCGATTGCAAAGTTTTGCAGAGTGAAGGGAACAGGTCCAATTGGAAGACTGATTTGTGCCAAAACAGCAATGATAGCAGCCCCAATAGCAGGGATAGCATAAACGTGAGCTTTTTTCAAAATAGTTAACCTCTTTTCTTATGTATAGTAACTATTATACTTAAATTAATATCATTGTCAACCAATTTTTATAACAAGATAACAAAAACTGTAACGGCCGATTTTGCTGACTAGGTCAGTTGGATAATTATTTTTTGTCGATTTGTAAATCTTCTTTATAGATAATCCCATTTTATCAATAAAAAATATACTATAAATAATTGACAAACCAAAAAATAAATGCTATATTAATAAATGTAAACGGATACATTAAGATGTGTTCAATTTTAAAAGGAGAGATAGTTATAAGATATTTTAACGACTCTAGATACCATAACGGTGATTAAAAACCTAAATATAATCAATTCATATTAAAGTAATATGGAGGAACTATTACTTAATCTTCATCAAATATTTAAATTCGAGGAGAAGTAAAGTAAAAAAAGAATTAATAAGAAAGCATCTATTTTTCTAGTTGCAATTTTTTTCAGTTTTGGATTTGCTACTACAGCTAGTGTCGTTAGCGTAGTAACGCCACACCCTGCTCTATATCCGATTATTGATACATGGGAATATGGTGTAAATGATAGCTATGGTTATTCGAATTACTTTGTTAGTTCTCCAGATAATATTGGTTCAAGATCTTCAGTAACGAATTTTTGGGGAACAGTTAAAGCTCAGGATGAACAAGATTATGGATGGGCATATTCCAGTGCTACAAAATCTTGGAGCGATGTTCGATTAAATGCATATTGGGATTATTATAGTTTTTAAAAATAATTTATGAAAACAAGAGACCCAATTATAAAATAGGGTCTTTTGTAATATGGTAATTGCTTATGAAATTAAAATTATGTATCATTGGATTCTTCTTCTGTTTGATTGCTGCAATTGGTCTGGTCACTATCAGCGATACCGAAATGCCCATACCTTTACCAATTGATGGTGCTTTTTCTATTCAAGGAAAAAGCAATCTTTCTAATAACGAAATATACGAAATGGTTCGTGACGTATCAAAAAGGGAAAAGGTTACTATTTACAAGCCCATCGTTCAGAGTTCTGGTCAGTTGGAGTATGTAAATTTTGATGATGTAAATAATGAACAATTAAAGTCAGCACCAATAATAGGGATGTATTATACCCTTGGGAAAATGGATATAGATAGTTTGAAACCACTTAGGATGACGGGGTTGCAAACAGTATATATGGCTTATCCTTGGTATATAGGAGGAATATTACAATTTACTGGAACTTTAAGAATACTGTTAATGGGTTCAATTTACTTAACTTTATTAGTTGTGTTATTTGTTGTTAGAACGAGGCAGATTAAAGAAGGAGTGATACGACGTTCTTTGGGCTTGCCTGTATACGATTTAAGAAGAGAGTATGGCATTTCTCTTATTTTTGAACTGATTATGATGGCTTTATTGATGATTTCTTACAGTTCTTTTTTGGGAAATGGTTTCTTCACCTATAGTTCTAAGTTATTTTTCTCTCTGCTTTTAACGAATTTTATACTATTTCAAATCATTGATCTTATCACCTTTGTTTTATTTTGGTTGACGATTCAGGTTGAAAAGCCCATTGAAATTATCAAAAACAAGGCAAAAAATAAACTTATTTTTGTCGTATGGCTTGTTATCATTTCGATTATCATCCTTATCTCAGGAATTTTTTTACAAGAAACAAAGAGCAGTCAATCTAGTATGAACATTCAGATACAGAATTTAGTACCATGGGACACAGTAAAAGACTGGAGAAGGATTGAGTTCCTTGGAATTGAAAGGAACTCTACTAAAAATGGAGAAGTTAATGATTCAGATGGTCGGTATCTACAGATAGCTGCTTCCTTAAAAAACTTAGATTATTTATATATAGATCGATCCTCAGCATATGTTCCAGATTTCATGAAAACTTCACATGTTATGGAAGACTTTTCTAAAAAATTAGAAAATGACGGAATAACGAATCCAGAAATAAATAAAGAGTTGATTTATATCAATCAAACAGGTGCTAACCTACAAAATAAAGTGAATGGAACAAACTATCATCTTTTAGATAATAAGATAGCAACCATTTATATTCCTGAGAAATGGAAAGAAAATCAGAAATCTATTGAGAATACAGTTGTAGCAGAACAATTTATTAGGACAAACTATACAAAAGAAGAAATTGCAGTACAAATAATTCCTGATGGTAATAAAATTTTTTATTTTAATGAAGATGCTGATGATAATCATAAAATGAAAGAGTTTTTACCAATGGCAAGTGTAGCAGATAGCACAGATAACATTGTTGTTGTGTTAGATACGGACAAAATGATTGAAAACAACAACTTTTCTTTGGCTACTAATATAACATATAAGTCTCTTTTTAGTCCTGAGGCGGTAAATAAAATAAATGAGATGGCTACCCAGTTGAATTTTTCAATGAATCCAGTAGATGTTTACCAAATTGTGAAATTAAAGATCCAGTCCTTAGAGCACCAAATTCTACTTTCACAAATCTTGCAGAATATAATTTACAGTATTGTCTTTATACTCATTTATCAATATGTCCAACTTTATATTGCCCTAAAACAAAATGAATATGTGAAAAAAATCATTTTGGGTCTGTCCAAAACATATATAGCAATTTCAAGTCTCAAGTATTTTATGATGACTATTACAATGGTTATCCTATTTACATTTCTTATGACAGGGCAAATAGAGCTGCTATATATTGGTCTTGCTTCTCTGCTTGTTTTGATGTTGTCGATAATCATGAGTTTTAGAAAATTATCTGAAAGCTATACTAAAATTTTAAAAGGAGATGAAACATGACAATTGACCTTTTGAACGTTTCAAAAAGTTTCGGCTCAAAAAAGATCTTTACAGACTTAAATTTAAAATTTGAATCTGGAAAAAGTTATGCATTGATTGGAGGTTCTGGCTCTGGTAAAAGTACCCTTCTTAATATTATAGGAAGATTAGAAAAAATTGACAGTGGGAATGTTTTAGTGGATGAACAAGATATTTGGAAGATAAAAGAAAGAACTTTTTTTAAAAATACTGTTGGATATGTATTTCAAAATTATTCTTTAATAGATAACAAAACAGTATATGATAATTTGAAACTGATCACTAAAGACAAAAAAACAATAACAGATGTACTTGAAAAAGTAGGACTGTCAAGTGACTATTTACATCAAAAAATATATGAACTGTCTGGAGGGCAGGCTCAACGTGTAGCTATTGCCAGAATGTTAATGAAACCACGTAAAATTATCTTAGCAGATGAGCCTACAGGAGCTTTAGATGGTGAGATTGGAAAAGAAATTATTCGTTTATTATTGAATGAGACAGCTGAAGACAAATATGTTATTATAGCGACGCATGATCCAGCTGTCTATAACGAAGTTGATGTGATTATTGATATGAAAGATATAGGGGATAATGTATGAAAAAGATAATTTATATTGCTTTGATCTTTGTAGCTGGGCTACTTGCTATTTTCTTCTTTGGAAAACAAATGATTACAAAAGAAAATACCAATAAACCAACGGTAGAGTTAACAGTCTATACGCTTTCTTCTAGTGATACAGAAAAATGGAATAAAGTGAGACAAGTAGAAACGGAAGAAGGTATATACTTCATAACTGTGAAAGAAGTAGCATCTTCAGAAGAAGTATTTTCAAACATCATTGCAAATGGAGCTGCTGCGGGGTTCGGAGTTCGTGAAGAAGAAGTGAAGAAATTCAATAATGGTTTAGGAGACACTATAGAGGACTCTAAGCATAATAAACTCATTGGAATAGAATTTTTTACTTTTTCTAATGCTGACGAGGGATTTGTAGTAGCAAATTTTGACTACGGTAATGAAGAGTTGAATTCTCAGAAAAAAGAGATGAAAGTGTTATATAAAAAAATATATGAATCTTTTAAAGAAAAGAATAAATGATTGTGTTATAATCCTTATATTTTGCTATGGCTTGCTAATTGATTTTTTCATATCTTATTTCAACATACTATAAAATAAGACATAAGAAAGCGAGTATCTCCAACTACGGAAATACTCGCTTTTTGATATTTAGAAGTGTTTTTTGCTCAGCTTCTTTTGTTTCGATTAACGCATAGTTACAAATTCTTCGGATGCAGTTGGATGAATTGCGACTGTAGCATCAAAGTCTGCTTTTGTTGCGCCCATCTTGATAGCAACGGCAAAGCCTTGAATCATTTCATCAACACCGTAGCCAATTCCATGAAGTCCGACAACTTTTTCTTCGGAACCAGCTGTGATCAATTTGAAACGTGTTTCTTGACGATTGCAAGTGCAAGCAGAGTACATAGAAGTAAAGCTTGATTTGTAAACCTTGATTTGGTCTTGACCGTATTCTTTAATAGCTTGCTCTTCGGTCAACCCAACCGTTCCGATAGCAGGGTGTGAAAAGACAACGGTTGGAATAGTTGAGTAGTCCATTTTAGCAGTTGTTTTGCCGTTAAAGAGACGTTCAGACAAAGTACGTCCAGCCTTGATTGCAACTGGAGTCAGTTCTTTTTCGCCTGTTACATCACCTAGAGCGTAGATTCCCTCAATAACAGTATTTTGGTATTCATCTACTTGGATGAAGCCACGTTCGTTTAGAGTCACACCAGCTTTTTCAAGTTGCAAGCCCTTAACGTTTGGACGGCGACCAGTAGCCCAGATAACTTGGCTAGCTGTGTGACTAGTACCATCTTCGAAATGAATGGTAATGCCTTCAGCAGTTTTTTCTAACTTAACAGGGACTTTGTGAGTATGAAGTGGCAAGTTTGTTCTTTCCATTTCCTTGACCAAACCTTCAACGATGTAAGAATCAAAACCACGTAAAGGACGATCGCGGCGAACAAAGAGGTCTGTCTTAACACCAAAAGTGTGGAGTACGCCAGCTAATTCAACAGCAATATAACCGGCACCTAGAATTGCAACTGAATCTGGCAATTCTTCCCAGGCGAATACATCATCAGAAGAGCCACCTAGTTCAGCACCAGGGATAGTTGGAATACTTGGATGGGCACCAGTAGCAATCACGATATGTTTAGCACGAATCAGTTCACCATTTACGCTTACAGTATGAGAATCGACAAATTCAGCATGTCCTTCAATCAAGTCTACACCGTTGCGTTTAAAACTGCCATCATAAGAAGAACGAGCGCGATCAATGTAGGCTTCACGATTGCGACGGAGGGTTGCAAAGTCAAAGTTAAGATCAGTAGTCTTAAAGCCGTAATCTTCTCCAAATTGATGGAAAGTCTCCGCGATTTGTGCCCCGTACCACATAATTTTTTTAGGGACACAACCGACATTGACACAGGTTCCACCTAATTTCTTTTCCTCAATAACGGCCGCTTTGGCTCCGTGTTCACCAGCACGGTTCATTGTAGCAATTCCTCCACTACCTCCACCGATAGCAATGATATCATATTCTCTCATTGAAAACTCCTTTGTACTCTTTGAAATAGTAGAGTGTCATTTTTTGATAGTCATATTCTATCTTTTTTTTGATTTGATTGCAAAAATCTGCTACGTTCAAAAAATTTAAAGAAAAGACTTGCTAAAAAGAAAAATAAAGTGTATTATATATCTAGTACAATAATGATTAAAATAAATTACGAACAATAATTGAATCTTGAAATGCTATGTTTTCGTTCTGAATGGTTATTGTTTGTATTTGGTAATTTTTATATAATATTGTTAAGGACTTTAAATTAAAAAGGAGTTTCATGATGAAGAAGAATGGTAAAGCGAAAAAGTGGCAATTGTATGCAGCAGTTGGTGCTGCGAGTGTAGTTGTATTGGGTGCCGGGGGGATTTTGCTCTTTAGACAACCTTCTCAGACTGCTGTAAAAGATGAGACTACTCATCTTGTTGTTGCTAAGGAAGGAAGTGTGGCCTCCTCTGTTTTATTGTCAGGGACAGTAACGGCAAAAAATGAACAATATGTTTATTTTGATGCTAGTAAGGGAGATTTAGATGAAATCCTTGTTTCTGTGGGAGATAAGGTCAGCGAAGGACAGGCTTTAGTCAAGTACAGTAGTTCAGAAGCCCAGGCGGCCTATGATTCAGCGAGCCGAGCAGTAGCTAAGGCAGATCGTCATATCAACGAACTCAATCAAGCACGAAATGAAGCCGCTTCAGCTCCGGCTCCACAGTTACCAGCGCCAGCAGGAGGAGAAGGTGCTTCAGCGCAAGCTCCAGCTCCAGTAGCAGGAAATTCAGTTTCATCTATTGATGCACAACTGGGTGATGCTCGTGATGCCCGTGCAGATGCAGCAGCGCAATTAAGCAAGGCTCAAAGTCAGTTGAATGCAACGACTGTTCTCAGTACCCTAGAGGGAACTGTGGTCGAAGTCAATCGCAATGTTTCTAAATCTCCAACAGGAGCTAGCCAGGTAGTAGTTCATATCGTAAGTAATGAAAACTTGCAAGTTAAGGGTGAATTATCTGAATACAATCTTGCCAATCTATCTGTTGGTCAAGAAGTAACCTTTACTTCTAAAGTTTATCAAGATAAGAGCTGGACTGGTAAAATTAGTTATATCTCAGACTACCCTAAAAACAGTGGCGAAGCAGCAAGCGCAACGACTGCCGCAGCAGCTGGTAATTCTGGCTCTAAATATCCATATACTATCGATGTTACAAGTGAAATTGGTGATTTGAAACAAGGATTCTCAGTGAGTGTTGAGGTGAAGAATAAGAGTAAAGCCATTCTGGTTCCTTTAACAAGTGTTGTGACTGAAAATAATAAAAACTATGTCTGGGTACTTGACAAGCAGAACAAGGCTAAGAAAGTGGAAGTTGGTTTGGGTAATGCTGATGCAGATAACCAAGAAATCACTTCAGGTCTGACAAATGGAGTCAAGGTCATCAGTAACCCAACGTCTTCTCTAGAGGAAGGAAAAGAGGTGAAGTCTGATGAAGCAACTAATTAGTCTAAAAAATATCTGCAGAAGTTACCGTAATGGTGATCAAGAACTGCAGGTACTCAAAAATATCAACCTTGAAGTGAATGAGGGTGAATTCGTTGCCATCATGGGACCATCTGGTTCTGGTAAGTCTACTCTCATGAATACCATTGGCATGTTGGATACACCAAGCAGTGGAGAATATTATCTTGAAGGCCAAGAAGTGGCTGGACTGGGTGAAAAACAATTAGCCAAGGTCCGTAACCAACAAATCGGATTTGTCTTTCAGCAGTTCTTTCTTCTATCCAAGCTCAATGCTTTACAAAATGTAGAATTGCCCTTGATTTACGCAGGAGTTTCGGCTTCAAAACGGCGCAAGTTAGCTGAGGAATATCTAGATAAGGTTGACTTGACAGAACGTAGTCATCATTTGCCTTCGGAATTATCTGGTGGTCAAAAGCAACGTGTAGCTATTGCGCGTGCCTTGGTAAACAATCCTTCCATCATTCTAGCGGACGAACCGACAGGAGCCTTGGATACCAAAACAGGGAATCAAATCATGCAATTATTGGTTGAACTAAATAAAGAAGGAAAAACGATTATCATGGTAACGCATGAACCTGAAATCGCTGCTTATGCCAAACGCCAGATTGTTATTCGAGATGGGGTCATTTCGTCTGATAGTGCTCAGTTAGAAAAGGAGGAAAACTAAGATGCAGAATCTGAAATTTGCCTTTTCATCTATCATGGCCCACAAGATGCGCTCTTTTCTCACTATGATTGGAATTATCATTGGTGTGTCATCGGTTGTTGTGATTATGGCCCTAGGTGATTCTATGTCTCGTCAGGTCAATAAAAACATGACCAAGTCACAGAAGAATATCCGTGTCTTTTTCTCGCCTATTAAAAGTAAAGACGGTTCTTTTACCCAAAAACAATCAGCTTTGACAGTCTCTGGGAAAGAAGAGAACGTTCCTGTTGAACCACCAAAACCACAAGAATCCTGGGTCAGGGAGGCGGCCAAACTAAAGGGTGTAGATAGTTATTATGTAACCAACTCAACACATACCACCTTGTCTTATAAAGATAAAAAAGTGGAGCGCGCTAGCTTGACAGGTGGGAATATTACCTACATGAAGGCAGTTGAAAATGAAATTGTTGCAGGCCGAAGTCTGATAGCTCAGGATTATAAAGAGGTGGCCAGTGTCATTTTACTAGACCAGGAACTTGCCAATAGTCTGTTTGGATCAGCTCAAGAAGCTGTTAATCAGATTATAGATGTTGGTGGTTTTAGTTATCGTGTCATTGGTGTCTATACTAGCGATGAGGCCAAGGCTGCTAAGACTTTTGGTATTGGTGGACTTCCAATTACGACTAATATTTCTCTTGCCAATAACTTCAATATGGATGAAATTTCTGACATTGTCTTCCGTGTCAATGATACCAGTTTGACACCGACGGTGGGACCAGAATTAGCTAGAAAAATGACCGAAATTGCTGGTCTTCAGCAAGGGGAGTATCAGGTGTCAGATGCGACTGCAGCCTTCCAAGAAGTACAACAACTTTTTGGATTTATGACGACGATTATTAGTGCCATCGCAGGAATTTCCCTCTTTGTTGGAGGGACTGGTGTTATGAACATCATGCTGGTTTCGGTGACGGAGCGTACTCGTGAGATTGGTCTTCGTAAGGCTTTGGGTGCAACACGTGCCAATATTTTAATCCAGTTTTTGATTGAATCCATGATTTTGACCTTGCTTGGTGGAGTCATTGGTTTGACCATTGCGACAGGCTTAACCGCTATAGCTGGTATACTTTTACAAGGTTTGATTGCGGGTATAGAAGTGGGAGTATCAATTCCAGTTGCCCTATTTAGTCTTGCAGTTTCGGCTAGTGTGGGTATGATTTTTGGGGTCTTGCCAGCCAACAAGGCATCGAAACTTGATCCCATCGAAGCCCTTCGTTATGAATAAAATCAACAAGATGGACACTCGTCTATCTTGTTTTTGTATGGATTTCTCTATCGAAAATCACTAAAAATATGATATAATGAAGTGTTAGAAAAACAGGTTTCATTTGCCTGGAAAGGAAAAATTATGTCTGAAAAGAATTTTTATATTACAACGCCGATTTACTATCCATCTGGTAAACTGCATATCGGTTCTGCCTACACAACCATCGCCTGTGATGTCCTAGCTCGTTACAAACGCCTGATGGGCTACGATGTCTTTTATCTGACAGGTCTTGACGAGCATGGTCAGAAGATTCAACAAAAAGCAGAAGAAGCTGGCATCACACCTCAAGCCTATGTTGACGGGATGGCTGTTGGAGTTAAAGAACTCTGGCAATTACTAGATATCTCATATGATAAATTTATCCGTACGACTGATGACTACCATGAAAAAGTTGTGGCACAGGTCTTTGAACGCTTGCTTGCTCAAGATGACATCTATTTGGGTGAATATTCTGGCTGGTACTCAGTCTCAGACGAGGAATTCTTTACAGAAAGCCAGCTTGCAGAAGTATTTCGTGATGAAGCAGGAAATGTGACGGGTGGTATCGCTCCATCAGGTCACGAGGTTGAATGGGTTTCAGAAGAATCTTACTTCCTTCGCCTCAGCAAATACCAAGATCGTTTGGTAGACTTTTTCAAAGCTCATCCTGAGTTTATCACTCCAGATGGTCGTCTGAATGAAATGTTGCGCAACTTCATCGAGCCAGGTTTAGAGGATTTGGCGGTTTCTCGTACAACCTTTACATGGGGAGTGCCTGTCCCATCAAATCCAAAACACGTTGTCTACGTTTGGATTGATGCCCTTCTTAACTATGTAACAGCTCTTGGCTACGTTCAAGATGAACACGCTAACTTTGACAAATTCTGGAATGGCACAGTCTTCCACATGGTAGGAAAAGACATCCTTCGTTTCCACTCAATCTACTGGCCAATCCTTCTTATGATGTTGGATATCAAATTGCCAGAACGTTTGATTGCTCACGGTTGGTTCGTCATGAAAGATGGCAAAATGTCTAAGTCTAAGGGGAATGTGGTTTACCCTGAAATGTTGGTAGAGCGTTATGGACTAGACCCACTTCGTTACTACCTCATGCGTAGCCTTCCAGTTGGTTCAGACGGAACCTTCACTCCAGAAGACTATGTAGGCCGTATCAACTATGAATTAGCCAATGACCTTGGAAACCTCCTCAACCGTACGGTTTCTATGATTAACAAGTATTTTGATGGACAAATCCCTGCCTATGTAGAAGGTGTAACAGAGTTTGACAACGCTCTTGCTCAAGTAGCTGCTGAATCAATCGCTGATTACCATAAATATATGGAAGCAGTTGACTATCCACGTGCTTTAGAAGCAGTCTGGACTCTTATCTCTCGTACTAACAAATACATCGACGAGACAGCCCCATGGGTCTTGGCCAAGGATGAAGCTCTTCGTGACCAATTGGCAAGTGTTATGAGCCATTTGGCAGCTAGCCTTCGTGTTGTTGCTCACTTGATTGAACCATTTATGATGGAAACCAGTCGTGCAGTTTTGACTCAACTTGGTTTAGCAGAAGTTTCTAGTCTTGAAAACTTGAGTTTGGCTGCTTTCCCTGAGGGTGTAACTGTAGTTGACAAAGGAACTCCAATCTTCCCACGTCTTGATATGGAAGAAGAAATCGCCTATATCAAGGAACAAATGGAAGGCAACAAGCCAGCTGTCGAAAAAGAGTGGAACCCAGATGAAGTCGAGCTTAAACTCAACAAGGAAGAAATCAAGTTTGAAGACTTTGACAAGGTCGAAATCCGTGTCGCAGAAGTCAAAGAAGTATCTAAAGTAGAAGGTTCAGATAAGTTGCTTCAATTCCGCTTGGATGCTGGTGATGGTGAAGATCGTCAAATCCTCTCAGGGATTGCAAAATACTATCCAAATGAACAAGAATTGGTCGGCAAGAAAGTTCAAATCGTTGCTAACCTCAAACCTCGTAAAATGATGAAGAAATATGTCAGCCAAGGGATGATTCTCTCAGCTGAACATGATGGACAATTAACACTTCTTACAGTTGATCCAGCTGTACCAAACGGAAGTGTAATTGGGTAAAAATAGACAGGACTAGTTCATGCTAGTTCTGTTTTTTTTTTTATTTTAACTATTATGCTTTACAAACTAGTGTGAGAGTAGTATACTATAGATGAAGCCACTAGTAGGTATTACAAAATAGATGGAAGGGGAAAGGAATGAAAGAAACTCAACTGTTAAAAGGTGTTCTTGAAGGTTGTGTATTGGATATGATTGGTCAAAAAGAGCGATATGGTTATGAGTTGGTTCAGACTTTGCGAGAGGCTGGATTTGATACTATCGTTCCAGGAACTATCTATCCTTTATTGCAAAAGTTAGAAAAAAATCAATGGATAAGAGGCGACATGCGTCCGTCGCCAGATGGTCCAGATCGGAAGTATTTTTCATTAACTAAAGAAGGAGAAGAGCGTGTCTCAGTCTTTTGGCAACAATGGGACGATTTGAGTCAAAAAGTAGAAGGGATTAAGAATGGGGGTAAACGATGAAGAAAATGAAGTATTACGAAGAAACAAGCGCTTTGCTGCATGAGTTTTCTGAGGAGAATCAGCAGTATTTTGAGGAACTGTGGGATAGTTTTAATCTTGCTGGATTTCTCTATGATGAGGACTATCTTAGAGAGCAGGTCTATTTGATGATGTTAGATTTTTCAGAAGCAGAACGAGATGGCATGAGTGCAGAGGATTATTTAGGTAAGAATCCTAAAAAAATAATGAAAGAGATGCTCAAGGAAGCACCCCGCAGTTCTATCAAGGAGTCCCTTTTGACACCAATTCTTGTATTAGCGGTATTACGTTACTACCAACTGCTAGGCGATTTTTCTAAAGGTCCTCTCTTAACAGTCAATTTGTTTACGTTTTTAGGACAACTTCTTCTTTTTCTAGTTGGCTTTGGACTTGTGGCTACAATTTTACGAAAAAGCTTAGTCCAAGATTCTCCTAAGATGAAAATTGGCACCTATGTTGTCGTTGGGATTCTTGTTCTGCTAGTTGTTCTGGGATATGTAGGAATGGCAAGCTTCATACAAGAAGGAGCCTTTTATCTTCCTGCTCCCTGGGATAGTTTCCTTGTCTTTACGCTTTCTCTAGTCATCAGTATTTGGAATTGGAAAGAAGCGGTCTTTCGTCCTTTTGTCAGTATGATTGTTGCCCATCTTGTTGTAGGCTCTCTGCTCCGTTATTATGCGTGGATGGGTATTTCAAATGTTTTTCTTACAAAAGTTATTCCTTTAGCAGTTCTCTTTATTGGAATCTTTGTCTTGTTCCGTGGATTTAAGAAGATGAAATGGAGTGAAATATAGTCAAAAAGCCGTTGCAAAGCGGTTTTTTGTTATAATGAAGTGAAGATTTATTGATATAAAAGGAGAAAACCATGACATTTGAAGAAATGCTGCCTGGATTAAAGGCTAAGAAAAAATTTGTACGTACTGGTTGGGGAGGAGCTGAAAACTATGTGCAGCTTTTTGACACCATTGAACAAAACGGGGTTGCACTTGAGGTGACTCCCTATTTCCTAATTAACGTGTCTGGAGAAGGTGAAGGTTTTTCTATGTGGAGCCCGACACCTTGTGATGTTTTGGCGATGGATTGGGTAGAAGTGCATGACTAAACGTGTACTCATTACAGGAGTGAGTTCAGGAATTGGCCTGGCTCAAGCTCGACTTTTTTTAGAAAAGGGCTATCAAGTTTATGGAGTGGACCAAGGTGAAAATCCATTCCTAAAGGGTGATTTCCACTTTTTACAGAGAGATTTGACCTTGGATTTAGAGCCTATTTTTGATTGGTGTCCTCAGGTTGATGTTTTGTGCAATACTGCGGGAGTTTTGGATGATTATAAACCACTTTTGGAACAATCAGCGCAGGAAATTCAAGAAATTTTTGAAATTAACTACGTGACGCCTGTTGAGTTGACTCGCTATTATTTGACGCAAATGCTGGAGAATAAAAAAGGGACCATTATCAATATGTGCTCCATCGCTTCGAGCCTAGCAGGTGGAGGTGGTCACGCCTATACTTCATCTAAGCATGCCTTGGCAGGCTTTACCAAGCAGTTGGCTTTAGACTATGCTGAAGCTGGGATTCAGGTCTTTGGTATCGCTCCAGGAGCAGTTAAGACAGCTATGACCGCTGCGGATTTTGAGCCAGGTGGCTTGGCTGACTGGGTGGCTAGCGAGACCCCTATCAAGCGCTGGATAGAGCCAGAGGAAGTAGCAGACCTTAGCCTTTTCTTAGCAAGTGGAAATGCAAGCGCCATGCAGGGACAAATTCTGACAATAGATGGTGGCTGGTCTTTGAAGTAGGGGGAGTAAAATTTAATACAAAGGAGCGCCCATGACACCGCAAGAAATGTGGAATGCATACAAGAAAATTAACCCCTCTATCGGAGATGAAATCGATGCTTGGGCTTTTGGAGAGGAATCAGACCTTTTAGCGGATTTGGTTTTAAAAGGCGAAAAAACAGCAACAGCTTCAGCCTACGATCTCTACGCACTAGAAGGCGAATCTCTTCCGCAAGAAGGGACATTTGATGTCATTTTAGACAGTCAAAATCAGGCTGTCTGCATTGTCGAAATTACAAGGGTTTCCGTTCAGCCCTTCAATCAAGTTTCTGCGCAACATGCCTATAAGGAAGGTGAGGGAGACAAATCTCTGACCTATTGGCGTCAGGTTCACGAGGATTTTTTCACAGACTGTTTGGGTCAAGCAGGACTAACTTTTACGCCAAACAGCAAGGTTGTTTTAGAAGAATTTCGCAAGGTCTACCCATTGTAGACTGTTAGCAGGAAGAAAGTTTTGGAAATTACCGTCCAATCCTTTTTTCTCAAGCAAAAAATGATATAATAAGTTTGTTTGAAGAAGAGCTCTAGCTCTTAAACTTAGATAGGAGAAAACTATGCAAGCAGTTGAACATTTTATTAAGCAATTTGTTCCTGAACATTATGATTTATTTTTAGACTTGAGTCGTGAGACCAAGACGTTTTCAGGGAAGGTGACCATCACTGGTCAAGCACAGAGTGACCGTATTTCCCTTCACCAAAAAGATTTGGAAATCGTTTCTGTAGAAGTTGCAGGTCAGACTCGTCCATTTACAGTTGATCATGACAATGAAGCCCTTCATATCGAACTTGCGGAAGCAGGTCAAGTCGAAGTGGTTATCGCTTTTTCAGGAAAAATTACAGACAACATGACAGGGATTTACCCATCTTACTACACAGTTGATGGAGTCAAGAAGGAAGTATTGTCTACTCAATTTGAGAGTCATTTTGCGCGCGAAGCCTTCCCATGTGTGGATGAGCCAGAAGCCAAAGCGACTTTTGACCTCTCTCTACGTTTTGACCAAGCAGAAGGTGAATTGGCCTTGTCTAACATGCCAGAAATCGATGTTGAAAACCGTAAGGAAACAGGTATCTGGAAGTTTGAGACAACACCACGCATGTCTTCTTACTTGTTAGCCTTTGTCGCAGGTGATTTGCAAGGTGTGACAGCTAAAACTAAGAACGGTACCCTTGTAGGTGTTTACTCAACCAAAGCCCATCCATTATCTAACCTTGATTTCTCACTAGATATCGCTGTTCGCTCTATCGAGTTTTACGAAGATTACTATGGAGTTAAGTACCCAATTCCTCAATCTCTTCATATCGCCCTCCCTGACTTCTCAGCTGGTGCTATGGAAAACTGGGGTCTTGTGACCTACCGTGAAGTTTACTTGGTTGTGGATGAGAACTCAACTTTTGCCAGCCGTCAAGAAGTTGCTCTTGTTGTGGCCCATGAATTGGCTCACCAATGGTTTGGTAACCTCGTAACGATGAAATGGTGGGATAACCTTTGGCTCAATGAAAGTTTTGCCAACATGATGGAGTACGTCTGTGTGGATGCTATTGAACCAAGCTGGAATATCTTTGAAGATTTCCAAACAGGTGGTGTTCCGTCTGCCTTGAAACGCGATGCGACTGATGGCGTTCAGTCTGTTCACGTGGAAGTTAAACATCCAGATGAAATCAATACGCTCTTTGACGGCGCTATCGTCTATGCCAAAGGAAGTCGCCTCATGCACATGCTTCGTCGTTGGCTAGGTGATGCCGATTTTGCCAAAGGCTTGCATGCCTACTTTGAAAAACACCAATACAGCAATACCATTGGTCGTGACCTTTGGAATGCTCTTGGTCAAGCATCAGGACGTGATGTCGCAGCCTTCATGGATTCTTGGTTGGAACAACCTGGTTATCCAGTTCTCACTGTCAAAGTTGAAAATGATGTCTTGAAGATTTCGCAAAAACAATTCTTTATCGGTGAGCACGAGGACAAGAACCGTCTCTGGGTTGTCCCACTCAATAGTAACTGGAAAGGCTTACCTGATACACTCGAAACTGAAAGTATCGAAATCCCTGGCTACGCAGCTCTTCTTGCTGAAAATGATGGAGCTCTTCGTTTCAATACTGAAAATACAGCCCACTACATTACAGACTATCAAGGAGACTTGTTAGAAGCTGTTCTTGCTGACCTAGTTGAGCTTGATAACACAAGCAAACTGCAAATCGTTCAAGAACGTCGTTTGCTTGCTGAAGCAGGGCACATTTCTTATGCTGACTTGCTCCCAGTCCTTGATAAACTTGCTAAAGAAGAATCTTACCTTGTCGTTTCAGCTGTTTCTCAAGTGATTTCTGCCCTTGAGCGCTTTATCGATGAAGGAACAGAAGCTGAAAGAGCCTTCAAAGCATTGGTTGCGAAATTGGCTCGTCATAACTATGATCGTCTTGGTTTTGAAGCTAAAGATGGAGAATCAGATGAGGATGAATTGGTTCGTCAGTTGGCTGTTTCGATGATGATTCGCTCAAATGATGCAGAAGCTAGTCAAGTCGCTAGCCAAATCTTCGAAGCTAACAAGGATCAGCTTGCAGGCCTTCCAGCAGCCATCCGCTCACAAGTTCTCATCAATGAGATGAAACATCATGAGACCAAGGATTTGGTAGCAACTTATCTTGACCTCTACACTCATGCAACAGATGCAGTCTTTAAACGTCAGTTGGCAGCGGCTCTTGCCTACAGCATAGATGCAGAAAACATTCAAACTCTTCTTGCAACTTGGAAGGACAAATTTGTCGTCAAGCCACAAGACCTTTCTTCATGGTATCTCCACTTCCTCGGACACCAAGCTACTCAAGAAACTGTTTGGGTATGGGCGCGTGAAAACTGGGCTTGGATTAAGGCAGCTCTTGGTGGTGATATGAGTTTTGATAGTTTTGTTATCTTCCCATCACACATCTTTAAAACTCAGCAACGCTTGGCGGAATACAAGGAATTCTTTGAACCACAACTTTCTGACCTTGCTCTTAGCCGTAACATCGGTATGGGAATCAAGGAAATTGCAGCGCGTGTTGACTTGATTAACCGTGAAAAAGCTGCGGTGGAAGCAGTCGTTCTTCAATATGGGAAAGCTTAAACATTCGTAAAATAATAAAAACTCAACTTTCTCTCTTAAAGTAAGAGGGAGTTGAGTTTTTTTAAGGCAAATTTGGTATAATGGTTTTAATAAGGAGGAGTTTCTCATGATAAAAATCTTATTAGTCGAGGATGACCTAGGCCTGTCCAATTCAGTATTTGACTTTTTAGACGATTTTGCGGATGTCATGCAGGTATTTGATGGGGAAGAAGGTCTCTACGAAGCTGAGAGTGGTGTCTATGACTTGATTTTGCTCGATTTGATGTTGCCAGAAAAAAATGGCTTCCAAGTCTTGAAAGAATTGCGTGAAAAAGGAATTACGACACCAGTTCTGATCATGACTGCCAAGGAAAGTCTGGATGACAAGGGACATGGTTTTGAACTGGGAGCGGATGATTATCTGACTAAGCCTTTCTATCTTGAAGAACTGAAAATGCGGATTCAAGCCCTGCTAAAACGTTCAGGAAAATTTAACGAAAATACCTTATCTTATGGAAACCTTGTCGTTAATCTATCGACAAATACAGTGAAAGTAGCAGATACTCCTGTCGAATTATTAGGAAAAGAATTTGATTTACTGGTTTATTTCCTTCAAAACCAAAATGTCATTTTACCTAAGACGCAGATTTTTGATCGTCTTTGGGGATTTGATAGTGATACGACAATTTCAGTTGTAGAAGTTTATGTTTCAAAAGTTCGTAAGAAATTGAAGGGAACCACTTTTGCAGAGAATTTACAGACCTTGCGTAGTGTTGGGTATATTTTAAAAGATGTTCAATAAACTAAAAAAAACATGGTATGCTGATGATTTTAGTTACTTTATCCGTAACTTTGGTGTATTTACCTTTATTTTCTCTACCATGACCTTGATTATTTTACAGGTTATGCATTCCAGTCTTTATACTTCGGTGGATGATAAGCTTCATGGTCTTAGTGAAAAACCTCAAGCGGTTATTCAGCTTGCTGTAAACAGAGCGAATGAGGAGATTAAAGACTTAGAGAATGCTACTGCAGACGCAAGTAAGACAGATATAAAACCGAATGTTAGTTCCAATACAGAGGTCATTTTATTTGATAAGAATTTTACCCAATTACTGTCCGGTAATCGTTTTTTAGGCTTGGAAAAGATTCGGTTAGAACAGAAGGAACTAGGCCATATCTATCAAATTCAAGTATTGAACAGCTATGGTCAAGAAGAAATCTATCGAATGATTTTAATGCAAATAAATCTTAGTTCTATATCAAGCAATATAAAATATGCTGCTGTTTTAATAAATACCAGCCAGCTAGAGCAAGTCAGCCAGAAGCATGAACAGCTGATTGTAATTGTTATGGCGAGTTTTTGGATTTTATCTTTAATAGCTAGTCTCTATCTTGCAAGAGTTAGTGTACGTCCTTTGTTAGAAAGTATGCAAAAACAACAGTCTTTTGTGGAAAATGCCAGTCATGAGTTAAGAACTCCTTTAGCCGTTTTACAGAATCGCCTAGAAACTCTTTTTCGCAAGCCAGAAGCAACCATTATGGATGTGAGTGAAAGTATTGCTTCTAGCTTAGAAGAAGTGAGGAATATGCGATTTTTAACAACTAATTTGCTAAATCTAGCTCGGAGAGATGACGGGATCAAACCTGAGCTTGCTGAAGTGCCTACTAGTTTTTTCAATACAACTTTTACAAATTATGAGATAATAGCTTCAGAAAATGATAAGATTTTTCGGTTTGAAAATCGTGTCCATCGTACAATCATTACCGACCCTCTTCTATTAAAACAGTTGATGACGATTTTATTTGATAATGCTATAAAGTATACAGAAGAAGACGGTGAAATTGATTTTGTTATTTCAGCAACTGACAGACACCTATATTTAACAGTATCAGATAATGGGGTTGGAATTTCAACGGAAGATAAAAAGAAAATTTTTGATCGATTTTATCGTGTAGATAAAGCGAGAACCCGTCAAAAAGGTGGATTTGGTTTAGGGCTGTCTTTAGCCAAGCAAATAGTAGATGCCTTAAAAGGAACGATTGCCGTCAAAGACAATAAACCCAGAGGAACAATATTTGAAGTAAAAGTAGTCATTCAAACACCATCAAAAAAGAAAAAATAAATCTAAAATCTCGCTCTAGATAGGCGAGATTTTAGATTTATTTTTTCTTAAATTTTCGTTTGATAACAGAACGTTGAAGTTTTAAAACAAATAAACTAGATAGGATGGCTGCACCAAGAGCGAGTGCAGTTGATAATTTTAATGCTAAAAAGATAAAACTAAAGATAGCAATACAGATACAAAAAACAGCGATATTAACAAAAAATAGGATTTCCTTGAGATTGGCATCAGATTGCGCTTCAGGTGTGTAATCTTGATAGCGAGGAAGCTGATGGTTTAGTTCTTCTTGATAGTCTACCTCATAGGATTGTAATTTTCTTACAGGCATGATTCTCTCCTTAACAGTACCTATCTATTTTATCATTTTTTCACCATATGTTTATTACAGAAAGGTTACAAAATTGATAAAGTCTCTTTTCATATTCAAAGAATAGCTGATTTTTGAGAAATATGGTATAATTTTTCTTATGGAAAAGATTATCATTACAGCAACTGCTGAAAGTATTGAACAAGTTAAACAACTGCTCGAGGCTGGGGTAGACCGTATCTATGTAGGTGAGAAAGATTTTGGCCTTCGTCTGCCAACGATCTTTAGTCATGACCAATTGCGTGAAATTGCTAAGCTGGTTCATGATGCTGGTAAGGAATTGATTGTTGCGGTTAATGCCCTCATGCACCAAGATATGATGGACCGTATCAAGCCTTTCTTAGACTTTTTGGAAGAAATCAAGACAGACTACATTACGATTGGGGATGCAGGTGTCTTTTATGTGGTTAACCGCGATGGTTATTCCTTTAAGACCATCTACGATGCTTCGACTATGGTAACTAGCAGTCGTCAGATTAACTTCTGGGGACAAAAGGCTGGCGCATCTGAGGCTGTTTTGGCGCGTGAAATTCCATCGGCTGAACTCTTCAAAATGCCTGAGATTTTAGAAATTCCTGCTGAAGTTCTGGTTTATGGTGCTAGTGTTATCCATCATTCTAAGCGTCCGCTCCTGCAAAACTACTATAACTTTACGCATATCGATGATGAAAAGACTCGCAAGCGTGACCTTTTCTTGGCTGAGCCAAGTGATCCTGAGAGCCACTATTCCATTTTTGAAGACAATCATGGTACCCACATTTTTGCTAATAATGACCTTGATTTGATGACCAAATTGACAGAATTGGTAGAGCATGGTTTTACTCACTGGAAACTAGAAGGGCTCTACACTCCTGGTCAGAACTTTGTTGAGATTGCAAAGCTCTTTATCCAAGCGCGTAGTTTGATTCAAGAGGGTAACTTTAGCCATGACCAAGCCTTCTTGCTGGATGAAGAAGTGCGTAAACTTCACCCTAAAAACCGATTCCTTGATACAGGATTCTATGATTACGATCCTGATATGGTTAAATAAAGTATATGGTTCGTTGAGAGAAGAAAACATTTCTTCTCTTAATTTTTTTATTGAAAGAATAAAGTAAATACAAGGCCTTCTTTGCTTTAAATAGAAGATTTGTAAAGGGAAATACTGTTTTTAATAGTGTAAATTTCCCAATTTTCCAAGTGCCAAATTGGTCTTTTTTTGGTATAATTTTTATAATGAAAACGATTGGTAATCGCTATGTTGTGGTTGATTTAGAGGCAACTAGCACAGGTAGTAAGGCTAAAATTATCCAAGTGGGAATTGTTGTGATTGAGGACGGAAAAATCGTCGATCACTACACGACGGATGTCAATCCACACGAACCTTTGGATAGTCATATCAAAGAACTGACAGGATTGACAGACAAACGTCTGGCGCAAGCACCTGATTTCTCACAAGTTGCCAGAAAAATCTTTGACTTGGTTGAGGATGGGATTTTTGTAGCCCACAATGTTCAGTTTGATGCCAATCTTTTAGCTGAACATCTCTTTTTTGAAGGCTATGAGTTGAGAACTCCAAGAGTTGATACTGTTGAATTAGCTCAAGTCTTTTTTCCAACATTAGTAAAATACAATTTGTCTTTTTTGTGTCGAGAATTAGGAATTTCTCTAAAACACGCTCATACTGCTCTCGCAGATGCTCAGGCTACGGCAGAGTTACTTCTTTTACTTCGGGAAAAGATGTCGCAACTTCCCAAAGGACTTTTGGAACATTTGCTTAGCCTATCCGATGCTTTATTGTATGAATCCTACCTTGTTATTGAGGAAATTTTTCAAAATCAATCCCTCATAGAATCATCAGATTTACTTGAAGTACAAGGTATTTATTTTAAGAGACCTCCAGCGCATTTGAAGTCTAGAAAGTTATCTCAAGATTTTTCTAAAAATATTTCCTTGTTAGATTTAGAATTAAGAGAAACCCAAGAAACCTTTGCTGTAGAGGTTGATAGTCTCTTGGAGAATGAAAGGGTATCCCTTATTCAAGCTCCGACTGGTATTGGCAAAACATATGGCTATCTATTACCAGCATTGTCAAAAGTTGATCAGCATCAAATTGTTCTCAGTGTACCTACAAAAATCCTTCAGAATCAAATTATGGAACAAGAAGGAAACCGTCTTAAAGAAGTATTCCATATTGATATTCATTCTTTAAAGGGGCCTCAGAATTATCTGAAATTGGACGCCTTTTATCAATCTTTACAAAGAAAAGATGAAAATAGACTATTTTCACGATTTAAAATGCAACTGTTAGTCTGGCTAACAGAGACAGAAACGGGAGATTTTGATGAAATTGGTCAACTTTATCGTTACCAACATTTTCTAAAGGATTTACGGCATGATGGCTACCTTTCATCTCACAGTTTATTTGAGTCAGAAGATTTTTGGAAGCGAAGTCAGGAGAAAGCAAAAGCATGTAAGGTGGTTCTTACCAATCATGCCTATCTTGTAACTCGACTAGAAGATGATCCTGATTTTGTGGCTGATTGTTTGTTGATTATTGATGAAGTTCAAAAGATATTATTGACTCTAGAAAATCTACTTCGACAGACCTATGATCTTCAGTATATCCTTGATCTAATTGATTCAGCATTACTGGAGGAACAAACCAAGGTTCAACAACGTATACTGGAAAGTATTCGTTTTGAGTGTATTTACTTGATTGAACAATTTCAATCAGGTAAGCCTAGGAAAAATATTCTAGATTCTCTTTCAAATTTACAACAGTATTTTTCTGAAATAAGAGTAGAAGGTCTTGGAGAGCTTACTCGATTTTTTACATCTGATTGCGATTATTGGTTAGAATTACATGACGGTAGTCAAAATAAAGTTCAAATTTCCTCTTCTAAATCAGGTCGTATTCTCTTATCGTCTTTACTACCTGAATCTTGTCAATTATTGGGAGTCTCGGCCACACTAGAAATTAGCAAGAGAGTTTCATTGTCTACCTTATTGGGCTATCCTGAAGCAAGATTTGTTAAGATTGATGCCAACAGAAAACAAGACCAAGAGCTTGTTTTGATAAAAGATTTTCCTTCGATAACAGAAACCTCTTTAGAAGATTATGCCAATGAAATTGTTGCTCTTTTGTTGGATATTCACCAGCTTCAGCAACCAATTATGGTCCTATTTACTGCTAAAGATCTCTTGTTATCAGTTTCTGATAAATTGCCTGTAAGTCACCTAGCCCAGTATAAAAACGGTGATGTTCATCAGTTAAAAAAACGCTTTGAGAAAGGTGAGCAACAAATTCTTCTTGGTGCTACTAGTTTCTGGGAAGGAGTTGATTTTTCTACTCATCCTTTTGTTATTCAAGTAGTTCCCAGATTACCTTTTCAGAATCCTCAGGAGCCCCTAACAAAAAAAATCAATCTGGAACTTAGCCAAGAAGGGAAAAATCCTTTTTATGATTATCAACTTCCAATGGCCATCATTCGTTTGAAACAAGCTCTAGGAAGAAGTATGAGACGAGAACACCAACGGGCTTTAACTCTAATTTTAGATAGTAGAATGGTTGGAAAACGATATGCGAAACAAATAATTACCTCTCTATCGAAAGAAGTGACCATTAAAACTTGTGCTAGATCTGAACTAAATAAGGTTATTCAGGATTTCTTTAAGGGACTTTGATAAATATTTTAATATGAAAGTATAAGGTTATTGTATATGAAACGTTCTCTCGACTCTCGGGTCGATTACAGTTTACTATTGCCAGTTTTTTTTCTACTGGTAATCGGTGTAGTAGCTATTTATATAGCTGTGAGTCATGATTATCCAAACAACATTTTACCTATTTTGGGACAACAAATTGCATGGATTGCTCTTGGTATTGTCATTAGCTTTGTAGTCATGCTGTTTAACACAGAATTTCTTTGGAAAGTAACTCCTTTTTTATATATTTTTGGTTTGGGACTGATGGTACTGCCGATAGTATTTTATAACCCCAGTTTAGTTGCTTCAACAGGAGCAAAAAACTGGGTATCAATAAATGGTATTACTTTATTTCAACCATCTGAATTTATGAAAATATCCTATATTCTCATTTTAGCACGCCTTATCGTACAGTTTACCCAAAAACATAAGGATTGGCGACGGACTATTCCTTTGGATTTCTTATTGATTGTTTGGATGATTGCTTTTACTATTCCTGTTTTAATTCTCCTAGCTTTACAAAGTGACTTGGGGACAGCGCTAGTCTTTGTAGCGATTTTTTCAGGAATGGTTCTGATATCTGGGGTCTCGTGGAAAATAATTATTCCAGTATTTGTAACAGCTGTGACAGGAATTGCAGGATTTCTTGCCATTTTTATAAATAAAGATGGCAGAGCCTTTCTTTATCAAATAGGCATGCCTACTTATCAAATAAATCGTATCCTAGCTTGGCTTAATCCTTTTGACTTTGCTCAAACTACAACTTATCAACAGGCCCAAGGTCAGATTGCTATCGGTAGTGGTGGTTTATTTGGTCAAGGATTTAATGCCTCTAATCTACTCATTCCAGTTAGAGAGAGCGATATGATTTTTACTGTCATAGCAGAGGACTTCGGTTTTATAGGATCGGTTTTTGTCATTGTTCTGTATCTACTACTTATCTATCGTATGTTAAAGATTACCTTAAAATCAAATAACCAGTTTTATACATATATTTCAACAGGTTTTATCATGATGTTGCTTTTCCACATTTTTGAAAATATTGGTGCCGTGACAGGTTTGCTTCCTTTGACAGGAATTCCACTTCCCTTTATTTCACAAGGTGGCTCTGCAATTATTAGTAATCTAATTGGTGTTGGTTTACTACTTTCAATGAGTTATCAGTTAACAATTGCAGAAGAAATAAGTGGAAGAGTACCATCTAGAAGAAAAAAAATTGTCCTAAAACGAATAAAATGAGGTGTCTATTATGTCTAAAGTTGCAGTTGTACTAGCAGATGGATTTGAAGAAATTGAAGCTCTGACAGTTGTGGATGTTTTACGTCGAGCAAATATTGATTGTGATATGGTTGGTTTTAAGGAGCAGGTCACTGGGTCACATGCCATTCAAGTGAAAGCTGATCGTGTTTTTGATGGGGATTTATCAGATTATGATTTGCTTGTTTTACCTGGGGGAATGCCAGGGTCAACCCATTTGCGTGATAATGATGCCTTGATTTGTGAAATCCAATCATTTGAACAAGCAGGCAAGAAAATAGCAGCTATTTGTGCTGCACCGATTGCCCTTCATCAAGCAGGAGTTCTTAAGAACAAGCAATTTACCTGCTATGATGGTATAGAGAAGCAGATAACTGATGGAGAGTATATTAAGAAAACCGTTCATGTAGATGGTCAGTTAATAACTAGCCGTGGACCAGCTACAGCACTTGCCTTTGCTTATGAGTTAGTGGACCAACTCGGTGGTGATTCTGCAAGTTTGAGAGAAGGAATGCTCTATCGAGATGTTTTTGAAAAAAATCAGTAAAGCGAGAATTTTCTCGCTTTTTTGTGTGGAAATGACAGGGAAATCATCGCTTTTTTACCAAAAAAATGCTATAATGAAAGCTATGAAATATCACGATTACATATGGGATTTAGGTGGAACGTTACTGGATAATTATGAGACATCTACAGCTGCTTTTGTAGAAACATTAGCAGAGTATGGAATTGTCCAAGATCATGATAGTGTGTATCAAGCTTTAAAAGTTTCTACTGACTTTGCAATTGTAACATTTGCTCCCAATTTAGAGCGTTTTTTAGAGAAATATAAGGAAAACGAGGCCATCGAGCTTGAACATCCTATCTTGTTTGATGGTGTATCAGCTTTGTTGGAAGATATTTCAAAACAAGGTGGTCGTCATTTTTTGGTTTCTCATAGAGATAATCAAGTGCTGGACATTTTGAAGAAAACAAAGATTGCTAGCTATTTTACAGAAGTGGTGACATCAAGTTCAGGATTTAAGAGAAAACCTAATCCTGAGTCCATGCTTTATTTGAAGAATAAATATAACATAGATTCTGGTCTTGTTATTGGAGATCGATTAATCGACGTAGAAGCAGGACAGGCAGCTGGTTTAGATACTCATTTGTTTGAGAGTATCGTGAAATTAAGACAAGTATTAGACATATAAGAAAAAGGAATAAGATGACAGAAGAAATCAAAAATCTGCAGGCACAGGATTATGATGCCAGTCAAATTCAAGTTTTAGAAGGCTTAGAGGCTGTTCGTATGCGTCCAGGGATGTATATTGGTTCAACTTCAAAAGAAGGGCTTCACCATCTAGTCTGGGAAATTGTTGATAACTCAATTGACGAGGCCTTGGCAGGATTTGCCAACCATATTCAAGTCTTTATTGAACTAGATAACTCTATTACTGTTGTTGATGATGGACGTGGTATTCCTGTTGATATCCAGGAAAAAACAGGTCGACCTGCCGTTGAAACCGTATTTACTGTTCTTCACGCAGGAGGAAAATTTGGCGGCGGTGGTTACAAGGTTTCAGGTGGACTTCACGGAGTAGGTTCGTCCGTAGTAAATGCTCTGTCCACTCAATTAGACGTTCATGTCCACAAAAACGGTAAGATTCATTACCAAGAATACCGTCGTGGTCATGTTGTTGCTGATCTTGAGGTGATTGGAGATACGGATAGAACGGGAACAACAGTTCACTTTACACCGGATCCAGAAATCTTCACTGAAACGACAACTTTTGACTTTGATAAATTAAATAAACGGATTCAAGAATTGGCCTTTTTAAATCGAGGACTGCAAATCTCTATTACTGATAAGCGTGAAGGTCTTGAACAGACCAAGCGTTACCATTATGAGGGTGGGATTGCTAGTTACGTTGAATATATCAACGAAAACAAGGATGTTGTTTTTGAGACACCTATCTATACAGATGGTGAAATGGAAGACATTACCGTTGAAGTGGCCATGCAGTACACCACAGGCTATCATGAGAATGTCATGAGTTTCGCCAATAATATTCATACCCATGAAGGTGGAACGCATGAACAAGGTTTCCGTACAGCCTTGACACGTGTTATCAATGATTATGCTCGTAAAAATAAGTTACTGAAAGACAATGAAGACAACTTAACAGGAGAAGATGTCCGTGAAGGTTTGACAGCTGTTATCTCAGTTAAACACCCAAATCCACAGTTTGAAGGACAAACCAAAACCAAGCTAGGTAATAGTGAAGTTGTAAAGATTACCAACCGCCTCTTCAGTGATGCCTTTTCTGATTTCCTCATGGAAAATCCTCAAATTGCAAAACGTATTGTTGAGAAAGGGATTGTCGCTGCCAAGGCTCGTGTAGCTGCTAAACGTGCTCGTGAAGTGACTCGCAAGAAGTCGGGCTTGGAAATTTCTAATCTTCCAGGGAAACTAGCAGATTGTTCTTCAAATAATCCTGCTGAAACAGAACTTTTCATCGTTGAGGGAGATTCAGCTGGTGGCTCAGCAAAATCTGGACGAAATCGTGAATTTCAAGCTATCTTGCCAATTCGTGGTAAAATATTGAATGTTGAAAAAGCTACCATGGATAAGATTCTTGCTAACGAAGAAATTCGTAGCCTCTTTACAGCTATGGGAACAGGGTTCGGTGCAGAATTTGATGTAAGTAAAGCCCGATACCAAAAACTTGTTTTGATGACAGATGCTGATGTCGATGGTGCTCATATCCGTACTCTCTTACTGACCCTGATTTATCGCTATATGAAACCGATCCTGGAAGCAGGTTATGTCTATATTGCTCAACCACCAATTTATGGTGTGAAGGTGGGAAGTGAAATCAAAGAATACATCCAACCAGGAGCAGATCAAGAAATTAAACTCCAAGAAGCTCTAGCACGTTATAGTGAAGGGCGTTCAAAGCCAACTATCCAACGATATAAAGGTCTTGGTGAAATGGATGACCATCAGTTGTGGGAAACAACTATGGATCCAGAACATCGTTTAATGGCGCGAGTTTCGGTAGATGATGCTGCTGAAGCAGATAAAATCTTTGATATGTTAATGGGGGATCGTGTTGAACCTCGTCGTGAATTTATCGAAGAAAATGCTGTCTATAGTACATTGGATATCTAAAAAATAGGGCGAAGTAGTTCCCTTGGTCTAAAAAATATGATATAATCATTACGATTGTTTCAAGTGAAAAAGGAGTTTAATATGTCTGGTAATCTGGTAATATATCTTATAATTGCAGTTGCAATTCTTTTGCTTATTTCATATGTTGTAGCTATCTATGTAAAAAAACGTAATGAAAGCAAACTAGCCATTTTAGAAGAGAAAAAAGAAGAGCTCTACAATCTTCCAGTAAATGATGAAGTTGAAGCTGTAAAAAACATGCATTTGATTGGGCAGAGCCAAGTGGCCTTCCGTGAATGGAATCAAAAATGGGTTGATCTGTCACTCAATTCTTTTGCTGATATCGAGAATAACCTTTTCGAAGCAGAAGGATACAATAATTCATTCCGATTTTTCAAGGCAAGTCATCAAATCGATCAGATAGAGAGTCAAATTACATTAATTGAAGAGGATATAGCCTCTATTCGAAATGCTTTAGCAGATTTAGAGAAACAAGAGGCTAAAAATAGTGGTCGTGTTCTTCATACTTTGGATTTATTTGAAGAACTTCAGCATCGGGTTGCGGATCATTCAGAAGAGTATGGACAAGGTTTATCTGAGATTGAAAAACAATTGGAGAATATTCAATCAGAGTTTTCTCAATTTGTGACTTTGAATTCTTCTGGAGATCCAGTTGAAGCAGCTGTCATTTTGGATAATGTTGAAAATCATATTTTAGCTTTGACTCATATTGTTGATCGTATGCCAGCAATTGTAACAACATTGTCTAAAGACTTGCCTGACCAATTGGAAGATCTAGAAGATGGTTATCGTAAACTTTTGGATGCAAATTATCATTTTGTTGAGACTGATATTGAGGCTCGTTTCCAATTGCTTTATGAAGCCTTGAAGAAAAATAATGAAAACATTGCTCAATTAGAACTAGACAATGCTGAATACGAAAATACCCAAGTGCAAGAAGAAATTAATTCCCTCTATGATATCTTTACAAGGGAAATTGCTGCACAGAAAGTGGTAGAAGGTTTAGTAGCAACACTTCCTACTTATTTTAAACATATGAAGGAAAATAATGCTTTATTAATCAAAGATATTGAGCGTTTAAATAAGAACTATTTGCTTTCTGAATCTGATGAAAGTCATGTTAGTCGTTTACAGAGAGAATTAGAGAGCTTTGAACTAGCTATTGAAGAAGCGACTTCAAATCAAGATGAGCCAACTCAAGCTTATTCGATTATTGAAGAAAACCTTGAATCTTTACAGGAAAAACTGAAAGAAATAGAAGATGAACAAATTTCAATAAGTGAGCGCCTTGCTCGTATTGAAAAAGATGACTATAATGCTCGCCAAAAAGCAACTATTTATGCTAATCGTCTTCATACCATTAAGAGATACATGGAAAAACGAAATTTACCTGGTATTCCACAGTCTTTCTTGAAGTTGTTCTTTACAGCAAGCAATAATACCGAAGATTTAATGGCTGAATTAGATCATAAATTGGTTAATATTGAAGCAGTTACTCGTATTCTCGAAATTGTAACGAATAATATGGAAACACTGGAAACTGAGACATATAATATTGTCCAATATGCGACATTGACAGAACAATTACTACAGTATTCTAACCGTTATCGCTCATTTGATGAACGAATCCAGGAAGCCTTTAATGAAGCTCTAGCTATTTTTGAAACAGATTTTGATTACCGTGCTTCATTTGATAAGATTTCGGAAGCACTGGAAGTTGCAGAACCTGGCGTTTCTAAGCGTTTTGTAAGCTCATATGAGAAAACCCGTGAGGCTATCCATTTTTAAATGAAACAAATTTTAACTAATAAAGTAGTTGGCAAGATCTTATTCTAGCTGAAGAAGATCTAAGGATTTGAGAGGACGAAGGTGTCCTCTCTTTTTTGTGTTCAAGTAAGGAAAATAGGTTTCGTATTATTCAGGCTCTATACTATTATTAGTGAGTAAAAGCTCTACTCATAGTATGGAGTCTATTTTTTGTAGAAGAAGTATGATAACATTTATAATGAAATGCAATAACATCGATATGTGATAACAAAATTCCTTTGGTTTTCGAAACTTTGCAATTTTAAAAAACGTATTTTCATCGCTTTGAACATAAAAAAAAGAAAGGACAAGATTTATCCTTTCTTGATTTTAGCTTTTTTTCAACCAACTACAGTTGAAAAAGCATCTTTTTGTAACTGTCTTTATAATTTTAAACAATACCTTGTGCAATCATAGCGTTTGCTACATTTTCAAAGGCAGCAATGTTAGCTCCTGCTAGGTAGTCTTTATCAAGACCATATGTTTCTGAAGTTGTTTTAGCTGTGTTGAAGATGTTTGTCATGATGTCTTTGAGACGTCCATCAACTTCTTCACGAGTCCATGAGAGGCGAAGACTGTTTTGGCTCATTTCAAGGGCTGAAACAGCTACACCACCAGCGTTGGCAGCTTTGGCAGGTCCGTAGAAGATACCATTTTCTTTGTAAACTTTGATGGCATCAAGGTCGCTTGGCATGTTGGCACCTTCAGATACACAGATAACGCCTTGAGCAACCAAACGTTTCGCTGCTTCACCGTTGATTTCGTTTTGAGTCGCACATGGAAGAGCGATGTCATAGTTTCCAGCGTAAGTCCATACAGAACCTTCATGATAAGTAGCAGTTGCTTTCTCAGCAGCATACTCAGTCAGACGAGCACGACGTTTTTCTTTAACATCAACCAAAAGATCGAAGTCGATACCATTTTCATCGATGACATAGCCGTTTGAGTCAGATACAGAGATGACAGTCGCACCGATCTCAGTCGCTTTTTGAAGAGCGTATTGGGCAACATTACCAGAACCTGAAACAACCACTTTCTTACCAGCAAAGCTATTACCGTTAGCTTTAAGCATTTCTTCAGTATAGTAAACCAAACCGTAACCAGTTGCTTCTGGACGAATCAAGCTACCACCAAATCCAAGAGGTTTACCAGTCAAGACACCAGCATCAAATTGGTTAAGACGCTTGTATTGACCGTAAAGGTAACCAATTTCGCGTCCACCTACACCGATATCACCAGCAGGCACGTCAAGTGATGGTCCGATGTATTTTTGCAATTCAGTCATGAAGCTTTGGCAGAAGCGCATTACTTCAGCATCTGTTTTACCCTTAGGATCGAAGTCTGATCCACCTTTACCTCCACCAATTGGAAGTCCAGTCAAGACGTTTTTGAAGATTTGTTCAAATCCGAGGAATTTCAAAATCCCTTGGTTAACAGTTGGGTGGAAACGAAGTCCGCCTTTGTATGGTCCAACAGCTGAGTTGAATTGAACACGGTAACCACGGTTTACTTGAACTTTTCCATCACGGTCAACCCAAGGCACACGGAAAGAAATCACGCGCTCTGGTTCAGTAATACGTGCCAAGATATTTTCTTCGATATACTCAGGGTGTTTTTCAAATACAGGTTCCAAAGTGTTGAAAAATTCTTCAACAGCTTGGAGGAATTCAGCCTCGTGCCCGTTACGAGCTTTTACAGTTTCAAACACGCTTTGGATATATTCTTTAGCAGATGTCATATGGTTCTCCTTTTATTGTCATATTTTATTACATGAGTCATTATAGCAGAATTTTTTTTAACTGTAAAGAGAAAAACAAAAATTTTCTAAAAATTCTATCAATTTAGTTCCAGATTTTTCTTTAATTCATAAAATACGAACCTTTTTCTTTGACATATCTTTCTCAGAGAGGAAATCTGAAAATGTGGTATAATATTAGCAATAAAAGGAATCTGGAGGATTAGAATCATGGTATCAACAAAAACAAAAATTGCTGGTTTTGAGTTTAACAATTGCTTGATGAATGCAGCAGGTGTGGCTTGTATGACGATAGAGGAGTTAGAAGGGGTTAAAAACTCAGCGGCAGGAACCTTTGTCACTAAGACAGCGACCTTGGACTTCCGTCAGGGAAATCCTGAGCCACGCTACCAAGATGTTCCACTTGGTTCTATCAACTCTATGGGCTTGCCAAATAATGGCTTAGACTATTATTTGGACTATCTTTTGGATTTGCAGGAAAAAGAGCCAAACCGAACTTTCTTCTTATCTCTAGTCGGCATGTCTCCGGACGAAACCCATACTATCTTGAAAAAAGTCCAAGAGAGTGATTTTCGTGGTCTGACTGAGCTAAACCTTTCCTGTCCAAATGTTCCAGGTAAACCTCAGATTGCCTATGATTTTGAGACAACAGACCGTATTTTGGCAGAGGTGTTTGCCTACTTCACCAAACCTCTTGGAATTAAATTGCCACCTTATTTTGACATTGTTCACTTTGACCAAGCGGCAGCTATTTTTAACAAGTATCCGCTTAAGTTTGTCAACTGTGTTAACTCTATCGGAAACGGCCTTTATATAGAAGATGAGTCTGTCGTTATCCGTCCTAAAAATGGTTTCGGTGGTATTGGTGGAGAGTATATCAAACCGACTGCTCTTGCTAATGTTCATGCCTTCTATCAACGCTTAAACCCTCAAATCCAAATTATCGGTACAGGAGGAGTGCTGACTGGTCGTGATGCCTTTGAACATATCCTCTGTGGAGCCAGTATGGTGCAGGTAGGAACCACCCTTCACAAAGAAGGTGTCGGTGCTTTTGAACGCATTACTAATGAACTGAAAGCAATCATGGCGGAAAAAGGGTACGAAAGCCTAGAAGATTTCCGTGGGAAATTGCGCTATATCGATTAAATGAACTAAAAAGTCAGAAGAAAGGAGAAAAGATGCTAGCCATTGAAGAAAGTCAGAAGTTGACTTTATCAAATTTACCGAGTCTGAGCCTTTTTACAGGGACAGATCAGGGTCAGTTTGAAGTTATGAAGAGACAAGTGTTGAAACAGATTGGTTATGATTCTGCTGACCTCAACTTTGCCTATTTTGATATGAAAGAAGCAGCTTATAGGGACTTGGAATTAGAGCTGGTTAGTCTTCCTTTCTTTGCAGATGAAAAAATTGTGATTTTAGATCATTTTGTCGATATAACGACTGCTAAGAAACGTTTTTTGACGGAAGATGAACTCAAGTCTTTTGAAGAATATTTGGAGAATCCTTCGCCAACAACCAAGTTGTTGATATTTGCAGAAGGAAAACTAGATAGCAAAAGACGGTTGGTCAAATTACTTAAGCGTGATGCCAAGATTTTTGATGCAGTAGAAGCCAAAGAACAAGAACTGCGCCAGTATTTTCAAAAGTGGAGTCAGAAACAAGGCTTGCAGTTTACCAATCATTCTTTTGAAAATCTTCTCGTCAAGTCGGGGTTTCAATTTAGCGAAATTCAGAAGAACCTGCTCTTTTTGCAGTCTTATAAATCTGATGGGGTTATTGAGGAAGAAGATATTATCCAAGCTATTCCCAAGACCCTACAAGACAATATCTTTGATCTAACTCAGTTTATTCTAACCAAAAAGATGGATCAGGCGCGCGACTTGATTAGAGACTTGACCTTGCAAGGTGAAGATGAAATCAAACTGATTGCAGTCATGCTAGGACAATTTCGGACTTTTACTCAGGTGAAAATTTTGGCGGAGTCTGGTCAAACAGAAGCCCAGATTGCAAGTAGTCTAGGTAGTTATCTGGGACGCAATCCCAATCCCTATCAAATCAAGTTTGCCTTGAGAGATTCACGAGGACTTTCTTTGAGCTTTTTGAAGCAAGCTATTTCTTATTTGATTGAGACAGACTATCAGATTAAGACAGGTCTTTATGAAAAAGGTTTCCTTTTTGAAAAAGCACTCTTGCAGATTGCTAGTCAGGTCAATTGATTATAAGTTTGAAACTACAACCCGCGTCAAGATTATCTTGTCGTGGGTTTCTTGCTTATTTTATTAGAAAGTATCTCAGTGATTTCCTTATCTATAAGCAAAAAACTTGAAAAAAGTGAATGTTTACGTTATCATTTTCATATAGAAAGAAAAAGAGGTATTACAGATGGCTATTATCTTACCAGAACTTCCATATGCATACGACGCTTTGGAACCATACATCGATGCTGAAACAATGCATTTGCACCACGACAAACACCATCAAACTTATGTCAACAATGCTAATGCAGCTCTTGAAAAACATCCTGAAATCGGAGAAGATCTTGAAGCTTTACTTGCAGATGTTAATTCTATCCCAGCAGATATCCGTCAAGCGCTTATCAACAACGGTGGTGGCCACTTGAACCACGCTCTTTTCTGGGAATTAATGACTCCAGAAAAAACAGCTCCTTCAGCAGAACTTGCAGCAGCAATCGATGCAACATTTGGTTCATTTGAAGAATTCCAAGCAGCTTTCACTGCGGCAGCAACAACTCGCTTCGGTTCTGGATGGGCATGGTTGGTTGTCAATAAAGAAGGTAAACTTGAAGTTACCTCAACGGCTAACCAAGATACTCCAATCTCAGAAGGTAAAACACCAATCTTAGGTTTGGATGTTTGGGAACATGCTTACTATGTGAAATACCGTAATGTTCGTCCTGATTATATCAAAGCTTTCTTCTCAGTTATTAACTGGAACAAAGTAGATGAACTCTATGCAGCAGCTAAATAATGATAGTTGGAGGGAAGAATGATTCTTCTCTTTTTAAGGTTATCAAACAGATGTCTGACTAAATCGTCAGACTTTTTTCATTTTCATAAGAAACGTGCTAACTTGCAGAATTTATGGTAGAATAGGTGGTAAGTAATCGTGGAAAAAGGATAAGTATGCGAAAAGAAATTGCACCTGAATTATACAACTATAACAAGTTTCCTGGCCCAGAGTTCCATCTATATGGGGACAAGGTTGAAACAGAAGGGATAGGTTTTACCTTGGTTGAAAATATCAAGGACGCTTTTGATGTAACAGCTTTTAATCAGCGTTTTTCAGAAGTTTTAACCAAATTTGATTATATCGTGGGAGATTGGAGTAATGAACAACTTCGTCTCCGAGGTTTTTACAAGGATGAACGAACGGAAGAAAAACTCGAAAAAATCAGTCGTCTACAGGATTATCTCTTGGAATATTGTAGTTATGGTTGTGCCTATTTTGTTTTATTAAATGAGACACCTAAGAGGGCTACATTTGACAAAAAAATGCGTAAGAAGGAAGAAGAAAGTCCTTCAAAAAACGCTAAAAAAGCTATTCAAAACAAAAGAAAACCCAATGCAGATAAGAAAAATAAACGTCGCCATAAAAACCAGCATTCTCAGATTGAGGACAAGGGTCAGCGTCATTTTGTTATTCGACAGAAGTGAATGGAATATAAGGAGAGAAAATGAAACCGTCTATTTATAGTTTAACGCGCCAAGCCATGCAGGAATGGGTGCTCGAGCAAGGTGAAAAGAAATTCCGAGCAGATCAAATTTGGGAATGGCTCTACCGTAAACGTGTCCAGTCATTTGAAGAAATGACCAACCTTTCCAAGGATATGATTGCTAAACTAAATGATCAGTTTATGGTTAACCCTTTGAAACAACGTATTGTTCAAGAATCTGCTGACGGGACGGTTAAATATCTTTTTGAATTACCAGATGGTATGTTGATTGAGACGGTGCTTATGCGCCAGCATTATGGCTTGTCTGTCTGTGTAACAACTCAGGTCGGCTGTAATATTGGTTGTACCTTCTGTGCTTCTGGATTGATTAAGAAACAACGTGACCTCAATAACGGTGAAATCGTAGCGCAAATCATGCTGGTTCAGAAATATTTTGATGAGCGTGGTCAGGATGAGCGCGTCAGCCATATCGTTGTCATGGGAATCGGTGAACCATTTGATAACTACAATAATGTCTTGAATTTCGTCCGTACCATCAATGATGACAAGGGGATGGCAATCGGTGCTCGACATATTACAGTTTCAACATCTGGTTTGGCTCACAAGATCCGTGATTTTGCTAATGAAGGTGTTCAGGTCAATCTTGCCGTTTCTCTTCATGCACCTAACAATGAACTTCGTTCAAGTATTATGAAGATTAACCGTGCCTTTCCGATTGAAAAACTCTTCGCCGCTATCGAGTACTATATTGAAACAACTAATCGCCGTGTAACCTTTGAGTATATCATGCTCAATGAAGTCAATGATGGTGTAGAACAGGCTCTTGAGTTGGCTGAATTGCTCAAAAATATCAAGAAATTGTCTTATGTTAACTTGATACCTTATAACCCAGTCAGTGAGCATGACCAATATAGCCGTAGTCCTAAGGAGCGCGTCATGGCCTTCTACGATACACTTAAGAAAAAAGGGGTCAACTGTGTTGTTCGTCAAGAACATGGTACAGATATTGATGCAGCTTGTGGACAATTGCGCTCTAATACAATGAAACGTGACCGCCAGAAAGCAGTCGCAGCAGTCAATCCTTAATGATGAAGAAAACTTATAATCATGTTTTGGTTTGGGGAGTTATTTTCTATAGCATTTGTATTATCTATTTTTGCTTTACTCCTCAAGAACATTCTCCTGCGGGAGTGGAAACTCCAGGTATTCAGCATCTTGGACGCCTGGTTTTTCTTTTGACTCCTTTCAATTCTCTCTGGAAACTGGACCAAGTGAGTGATGTGGGGCAATTATGTTGGATATTTTTACAAAATATCCTCAATGTCTTCTTGCTCTTTCCTCTGATGTTCCAACTCCTTTATCTTTTTCCAAACCTGCGGAAGACAAAAAAGGTTCTTCTTTTTAGCTTTCTACTGAGTCTTGGAATTGAGTGTACGCAGTTAGTCTTGGACTTTTTCTTTGATTTTAATCGCGTCTTTGAGATTGATGATTTGTGGACCAATACCTTGGGTGGCTATCTAGCTTGGCTCCTTTATAAACAATTACATAAAAACAAATAAGGAATTAAAATGAGTATTTTAGAAGTTAAAAATCTGAGTCACGGTTTTGGTGACCGTGCAATTTTTGAAGATGTGTCTTTCCGTCTCCTCAAGGGAGAACATATCGGTCTGGTCGGGGCCAATGGTGAAGGAAAATCAACCTTTATGAGTATTGTAACTGGTAAGATGTTGCCAGATGAAGGGAAGGTTGAGTGGTCCAAATATGTGACTGCTGGTTATTTGGATCAGCACTCTGTCCTTGCTGAAGGGCAATCTGTTCGTGATGTGCTTCGCACAGCCTTTGATGAGCTTTTCAAAGCAGAAGCCCGCATCAATGATCTTTATATGGAAATGGCTGAAGACGGAGCAGATGTCGATGCTCTTATGGAAGAAGTTGGCGAACTTCAAGATCGTTTAGAGAGTCGTGATTTCTATACCTTGGATGCTAAGATTGATGAAGTAGCGCGTGCCCTTGGTGTCATGGACTTTGGCATGGATACGGATGTAACCTCTTTGTCAGGTGGACAAAGAACCAAGGTGCTTTTGGCTAAACTCCTCCTTGAAAAGCCGGATATCTTGCTGTTGGACGAGCCGACCAACTACTTGGATGCTGAGCATATTGACTGGCTCAAACGCTATCTCCAAAACTATGAGAATGCCTTTGTCCTCATTTCACACGATATTCCATTCCTCAATGACGTTATCAATATCGTCTATCATGTGGAAAATCAACAGCTGACGCGTTATTCTGGTGACTACTACCAGTTCCAAGAAGTTTATGCCATGAAAAAATCACAGCTGGAGGCAGCCTACGAACGTCAGCAGAAAGAAATTGCAGACCTCAAAGACTTTGTAGCTCGTAATAAAGCGCGTGTTGCAACACGAAATATGGCCATGTCCCGTCAGAAGAAATTGGATAAGATGGATATTATCGAACTGCAAAGTGAGAAACCAAAACCATCCTTTGATTTCAAATCAGCTCGTACACCAGGGCGCTTTATCTTCCAAGCCAAGGATTTGCAGATTGGTTACGACCGTCCACTTACCAATCCCTTAAACCTTACCTTTGAACGCAATCAAAAGGTTGCCATTATTGGAGCCAACGGTATTGGGAAAACAACTCTCTTGAAGAGTCTCTTGGGCATTATTCCACCAATTGCTGGGGAAGTTGAACGAGGTGATTACCTAGAACTCGGTTACTTTGAACAGGAAGTAGAAGGTGGTAATCGCCAAACTCCTCTTGAAGCTGTTTGGAATGCCTTTCCTGCACTTAATCAAGCAGAAGTCCGTGCAGCCCTTGCTCGTTGTGGTTTGACAACCAAGCATATCGAAAGCCAGATTCAAGTTTTATCAGGTGGGGAGCAAGCCAAGGTACGTTTCTGTCTCTTGATGAATCGAGAAAATAATGTTTTGGTACTAGACGAGCCAACCAACCACTTGGATGTGGATGCCAAGGATGAACTAAAACGAGCCCTAAAAGAGTATAAAGGATCCATTCTCATGGTCTGTCACGAGCCAGACTTTTATGAAGGCTGGATGGACCAAATCTGGGACTTTAATAATTTGACGTAAAATTAGGTTTAAAAATACAGTATCGAAAGATTTTGTAGCTAGAAGTTTAATTGTAAAATGATGTCATGGATTGAGTTTTGTATAGAGCAGAGCTCAATCTTTTTTATTTTTTATGTTTTATACTCAATGAAAATCAAAAAGCAAACTAGGAAGCTAGCCGCAAGCTGCTCAAAGCACTGCTTTGAGGTTGTAGATAAGACTGACGAAGTCAGTTACATATATCTACGGTAAGGTGAAGCTGACGTAGTTTGAAGAGATTTTCGAAGAGTATTAGCTCTTTTATCACCAAGTCTCATTAAACAAAAAATCCAAAAGTTAGTTATTTAAAAGCTAACTTTCGGACGATAGTGTATTTAGGAATTTTCTTTTGTTTCTAGTCTAATATCTTTTATCTATAAATTTAAAGTGGAAGGATTCATGTATCTGAGTTCTATGAAAACAGCTTAATAAATCAGTATCCTTAGTTTTAGCTGGGACTTACTAGCTAAATAGATGAGTGAGGATAACTAATCTTAGTTAGGATGAATTTCCAAGTCAAGACTGTTTAAGATATCGGAGATAAAGGAGGTGATATGGTAATCAAGTAGTTCAAATTTTTGAATTTACTTAAGAAAAGAAAGTAAGCTGCTTTGCTATTTACTTTTAATTATCAAACTGAACTTCTTCTAATAGATACTGGATAAAGCGTTCGCCCATTTTGGATAGGCTAGTTTTCTCATGTTGAATATAGATAAGTTCAATTGGGTCCTCAATGTCTAATGGAATAGAAACAATATTATCTCCATTAAGGTTACTGTTCAAAATCCCTGTCGCAATAGTGTAGCCATCTAAACCAATCAAGAGATTAAAGAGTGTAGCACGGTCGCTCACAACAATGGATTTCTTGTGGTGTTCTTGTGAAAGAATTTCTTCTGAGAAGTAGAAGGAGTTGTGCGTCCCTTGGTCATAGCTGAGATAAGGGAAATTCTCTAAATCAGATAGTTTTACCTTGTCCTTTTTAGCCAGAGGATTGGTTTTGCTGACAAAGATATGCGGTTGAGCGGTAAAGAGATGGTGGGCAAGCAGATGGTTATCATCTAGCATCTTTGTCAAAACATCTCGGTTGTAACTGTTTAAAAAGAGGACACCAACTTCACTACGGAAATTCTTAACGTCATCGATAATCTCCCAAGTTCGTGTTTCACGGAGAAAGAGCTCATACTTTTCCATATCACTTTTCTTAAGTAGCGATACAAAGGCATTGACCACAAAGGCATAGTGCTGGGACGACACGCTAAAGAGTTCGCGGTGAGCGACAGGATTTTTATAGCGTTCTTCCAGAAGCTGGGTCTGCTCGACAACCTGACGGGCATAAGAGAGAAACTCCATGCCATCACGGGTCAAGGTAATGCCCTTAGGATTACGAATAAAAATTTCAATACCCATTTCATTTTCTAAATCTCGAACAGCATTAGAAAGACTAGGTTGGGTAATGAAAAGTTGTTTAGCTGCCTCATTCATAGAGCCAGTTTCGACGATTTTGATAATATAATGTAATTGTTGAATTCTCATGATTTAATTGTACCACACTTGCGTCAGAATCGCCAAAGAAGATAAGAAAATAAGGGGCATTGTGTGAGTCTCTGTAAAGTAGTTAAGAAGAAACTTCTAAATCATTTAGTAAATAAGGTAAAAAAGTAGCTGATTAAGAGATTGTTCAGCTATTTTTAATTGAGAACTATAAAAATTTCTCTCGAAAATAAGAAACTTGCACGATTTACTCATTACTTAGCCAATACTAGAGTTTATACTAGTTATTGTAAAGATAATCATCCAAAAGAAGGAAGGAGGTAACCTTATAGCTAAAAATACAAATCGTTTAGAAATTGATTCTCTAAGTTTTGAGGTTGAAAAGCAAGAACTTTTCGGGAAATCAGAAGCTTGTGGTACACAGCTGTTAAAATGACGCTAGCAAATCTGTGTGGGTTGTGTTTCACCTATTCTTATGAGTGTACGAGAAATAATGTTCGTTGTTAGATAAAACAAAAGGACAATTCTAGTGTTTTATTACAAAACATTGACAACATTTTGATTTGGTGTTATATTTACGGGAGAAATACAAATAAAACAAGACAACTTTGAGATTGATTCTTTGGATTATGGAAATTAATAGCCAAGAATTGGATGGAAAATCTGCTGCTGGGTGGGGGTAGGGCTGTTAGATTAACAGCACAGGGACGCTGTGGTTGGTGGTTTACATATTCTTATGAAGGTATTTTGCCAAACGTGCGCTGTGGATAAAACTCTCTATTTTTTGACAGGAGGATAAAATGGAAGGAATTATTGGAACATTAGAATTCTATGCACCTGTACTGGTCTTAGGAGTTATTGTCATAGGGATTGTTTACTTTATGAAAAAAAGAAACGATCGCAAATAATCAACATCAACCGATACCTGAAAAAGGCATCGGTTTTTTTATTACTTGAATATATTGCACAAAATACTCATGGCAAACCTTGAAAGAAACCGTATAATGAGAGAGTAATAAAGAAACGGAGGAATGAAATGATGAAACAACTTATCGTGACAGGATTAACGAAAACATTTGGTCAAGGGGATAATATCGTTCATGCTTTATCAGATGTGAACTTGTCTGTTGAAAAAGGAGAATTTCTGGCAATTATGGGAGCTAGTGGTAGTGGAAAAACAACACTTCTCAACTGTATTTCAACGATTGATAAACCAACATCAGGTGAGATTCGATTTGAAGATTTTGACATCATCCATGCCAAGGAAAATGAACTAGCTGACTATCGTGCTAAAAACATTTCCTATATTTTCCAAGCTTACAACTTGGTGGAAACCTTGACGGTCTATGAAAATATCGTTCTACCTCTTCAAATTCAGGGGAAAAATATTAAAAAACATCAGGATAAGATTGAGGAAATTTTGGATAAGCTGGCCATCCAGAACTTAAAAGATAAGTTTCCTAATCAGTTATCAGGTGGTCAGCGACAACGTGTGGCAACTGCTAGAGCCTTGATTGATGATTCTAAACTGATTATCGCAGATGAGCCGACAGGAGCCTTGGACTCTGCCAATTCTGAAAAACTGATGGCGCTTTTGCAGGAAATCAATAAAAGTTTTGGTATTACCATTTTACTGGTTACGCATGACCCTGCTGCAGCAAAGTATTCCTCACGGATGGTGCTACTTAGCGATGGAAAGATTATGGATGATTTGGAACGTAACAGCTTATCTAATGAACAGTATTTACAAGAGATTTACAGCCGTACCAGATAGGAGGGGGAGAGTATGTATCCAAAATTGATTTTACGAAATGTATTTCGAAATTTACAGACCTATACCATCTATTTTTTCAGTCTGACCTTGATTTATAGCTTGCTCTACGCTTTTAATGCTTTACCAAGCCATCCAGTGATGCAAAGTTTATCAGGAGCAAAGGAAATGTTGACGACAGTGATGAGCCAGTACATGGGTTTGCTTTCCTATCTGATTTTATCGGCGATTGCCTTTCTCATCGTTTACGCCACAAATTTTGTGTTGGGACGGCGCAAGAAAGAGTTGGGACTTTATGCAACGCTGGGAATGAAGAAGAAGCAGATTATCCGTACCCTGTTCTTTGAAACCATGCTGGTCAATATCTTTTCCTTGATTCTAGGTTTCTTGCTTGGAGTGATCTTACTGGTCATTCTAGCTAAGGTTGCATCTGAGTTTTTTATGGCCAATTACTTTGGTAGTCTGCTTTTCTTTGATAGCAAGTCTGTCATCTTACTAGTTTATTCCTATTTGGTCACCAGTTTTATTGTTGGTGTCATGGACATTCTTACCTTTAGAAAGCAAAATATCATTGCACTCATTCAAGAAAATGGGGTCAAGAAATCTGTCTTGCCAAAAGGCAAGCCAGTTCTTCAAGCATTTCTCTTTATTCTTTCGACAGCTGTTATTGGTTTTGGTGCTCTCTATTTTTCAGACTATCACCATCTATCATTCTTGAAAAGCTGGGGTATCTTGCTGGTATCTGTCTTCGTGATTTTTGTGATTTTATTTTACAATACCTTGAGCCATTTTATCTTGGTCTCCCTTAGAAAACTGCCTCAAACCTACTATAACAAACTAAACACTTTTAAAATCCGTCAATTTTCAAAACAAGCTGATAGTAATTCGGTCACGTTGGCTGTCTTATCCTTGACCTTGACACTGGCTCTCAGCTTACTCGTTTTTAGTGGTAGTGCCTATACGACTATGAACCGAGAGCTGAACAAATACTCACCTTATGATGTAACTGTCAATCTTTATCGTGGTCAAGAGTTCCAATTTGCTCAGGATTCTGTAAAAGATAGGCTGAAAGCAGATGGATTTGACTTTAACCTCATCAAAGAGGAGTACAGTTATCCTATCTATTCTAGTGATTTAACCTATAAAGATTTGATTGATACTAGCAATCTCTGGGAGCATGATAAGAAACTTCCTGAATCAAAAGTACCGATTTTAGGAATTTCTGCCTACAATCATCTCCGCAAACTGCAAGGGAAAAAAGCGGTTGACTTGGCAGAAGACCAATTTCTAGTCAATGCCAATTATAAAGGAACTGCCAAGCAGATTCAGGAATTTCTATCAACGACCAAAACCCTCATGATTAACGGTCATTCTCTCAACCTTGCCTCTTCAAAGCCACTTGAAACAGTTTACTTTTTATCGTCAGTGGGTACAAATGACACAGGAACCTTAATTGTACCAGATAAGGTAGTAGTTGGATTGACGGAAGACCACACGACCTATGTTGCCAATTTCAAAGAAAATATCGACAAACGGAAAGTAGAAACATTCTTAAGTCAGTGGATAGAAAAATACTACTTCACCCGTGATGGAGCAGAGTTGAATTCGTTCACCTATCAAACGAAAGGAAGAATTTTTGAGATTTATCTTGGATTTATGGGCGTCATCGTCTTTGTCATGATTTTTGTCAGTGTTATTTTTATCATTATTTCCCTCAGTATCTTGTCACTTCAAACTTCTACAAGTGCTTTGGATAGTGTCAATGATTATCAAATCTTATACCTTCTCGGGAATAAGAGAAAGCAAAATCGATCTATTCTTTTGCAACAGATTCTAAGTTATTTCTTGGTTCCGCTGGTCATCGCAGGTCCGCTAGCATTTGCCTTGAGTACCGCTCTTTTGGGCTATTTTGAGAATTTCGCTAATACCAGCATTTCTATTGATATCACCTATCTGGGAGTAGCGGTCTTACTATTTGTCCTTTACCTGCTAGTGACTTACAGAGTAAGTTGGCAAATGATTGAAAATTAAGTCAAATACCAGAGTTGCCTATCCGACAATTCTGGTATTGTGTTATAATGATATTAAAGTAGTTCAGGAAGTGGATACATATGAAACAGTTTGTCAAATTGATCTCGAAAAACTCACTTTTATTGTGGTGGTTGACGATTTTTAATCATCTAACTTTGATGATTTATATTTATTATAGGATTCCTCTGGACTTTTCGACAGATTTTTCCTTACAGATGGTTTTATTGCTGATTATTGCTTTAATTGTATTTAGCTATATTTGTAATATTGTGACCTTTCGGTATAGTGAGTTGAAACTTTGGTTGCTCCTGATGATGTTTCTCATTAGCTGGCAATCCATCTTTAATCAAGGAGTTGCGAACACCCTGTTGCACTTTTTTGATATTCTTCATCCGCTCAACTCTTTTTTATTGGTGTATAGTTCTCTGTCTATTATCTTTCTGGGAGAGAAAATAGGAGAAGAACTGTTGAGTGTGTCCTTTGTGTTGACACTAATCACCATTAGTTCGTATCTGTTAAGTCCTTCAATTTTTCTATTTCTGTCCTTGTTTGCGTCTCTCTTTTTAAACCTTGTTCCCTTGATTTTACTGATTTTATATCATAAAGAATTGAAAAGTAAACTCAAGTATCAGAGACGAAATTTGTGGATATTAGCTTTGATATTGCCTCTTTCTTATTTCTTTTTGTATATCAATACGACGGGCTCAGGAGTGATGAACCTAGTTTGGTATCTGGAAATTCTTGGCATCTTAGCTTTTTTACACTTCAAAACGATTGTCAGCTCTCTTCAAAAAAAGGTATCAGAGTTGAAATTGTCCTATATAAAAGCTTTTTCACGCTTGTTTTTATTGGTTATGTTTTTGTTAGTAGGCATTTTCATCATCTTTCATTTAGACTTAAACACGAGCTTTTTGGTCTTGAATATCATGTTACTATTGTTCGGGATTTGTTCGGAAGAATTGATTCGCCTCTTTCGTTCTGCTGAAATGCTAGATGCTAGGGATTATGTAAAAGTTCTCTTTTTAAAGCGTAACCGTATGGTGAAAAGTCTGCTGGCAAATGAAGACACAGAACAACAGTTCTCCGAATTTCTTCACAATGAAATCCTGCAAAATGTGATGGCAATAAAAAATTTCAATAAATATAGTAGCAATCAAGCTTTTGGTGAACAGATCAATCTGGTGACAGAGGAGTTGGTTCAGCGGATTCGCGAGCGGATGGATTATTATCAGCCAATGGTAGAAACAGACGAGCAGTTAGACATCCAGTATCAAGGGCTGATTAATCGGATTGTCAAGCGCTATCACGCAGAAAATGAAGTTGTCACACAGTTTCCTGCCCACTTTAGGCTTTTATCTCCTTACGATAAAATTGCCTATCGTCTGGTTGAGGAACTGACGACAAATGCCGTTAAGTACGCTAGTGGTGGAAGGATTTCTTTGAAGATTGATGTGCATGATGACGCTATTTTTATCATTTCTGAAAATAACTGCCTTCAAACAGAAAAATCCTTAGGTTATGGCTTGAAAAATATGTCTAATAAAATTAGTGTTTTAGGTGGTCAAATGCAGATTTTTGAAAATAATAAGAGATTTCGTGTAGAAATTACTCTCCCGATTGATAAGGAGTTGTGTTATGAAAATTTTGTTAATTGATGATCATAAATTATTTAGCCAAAGTATCAAGATGATTTTAGAGTTATCGGAAAACATTAAAAAGGTCCAGTTAGTGGATAATTTTTCGACTATTTCGGAGATTGCTTTTGATGACTACGACATTATTTTGATTGACATCAACCTGACGAGTCTGTATCAAGCTGATGGGCTGACCTTGGCACAAGAGATTATCGACAATGGTTGTTCTAGTAAGGTTGTGATTTTGACAGGTTACAGTAAAAAAATGTATGAACACCGAGCTAAAGTTATGGGGGCTTATGGCTTTCTGGACAAAAGTATGGATCCAGATGAGTTGGTGAAAAAACTGGAAAAGATTTATCTAGGTGGTAAGGTCTTTTCAGATGAAGTGATGGTAGAGGTGCTAACACCACGAGAAATCGAGATACTAGAACTGGTTAGAAATGGCTTGACCATTGATGATGTCTGTGACAAGGTCTATGTGAGTAAACGTACAGTTTCCAATCACTTGGCCAATATCTTTTCAAAGTTAGGAGTGACTAACAGGCAGGAGGCGATTCACATCGCTGAGCAGTTGGGCTATTTTCCACCAGATTAAAAAGCTGCAGAAGATGCAGCTTTTTTAATTATTTCTGTGATACTTCTTGTGTGAGTCTCTTCTTGAAAAAAACACAAAATTTTGCTAAAATGAGTCTTATGAAAACATTCTATGATGTGCAACAGTTCCTCAAGCAATTTGGTATTATTGTTTACATGGGAAAACGCTTATATGATATTGAACTGATGAAGTTGGAACTCTCTCGGATTTATGACGCAGGGTTGATGGACAAATTAGACTATCTAGAAGCAGAAGCGGTTCTTCGCAGAGAGCACAAGGTGGAATTGGATTATATTGAGAAAAATGGAGAAAAGAATTAATGGTTACTTGGATTTTGTGGATACTTATACTAGCAATGTTAGCGTGGATGGGCTTTAACTATCTTCGTATTCGCCGTGCAGCTAAGATTGTGGACAATGCAGAGTTTGAGGCCTTGATTCGGACTAGCCAATTGATTGATTTGCGCGACCCAGCTGAATTCCATAGAAAACATATCCTTGGTGCCCGCAATATTCCTTCAAGTCAGTTGAAGACTAGTCTTGCAGCCCTTCGTAAAGATAAACCTGTCCTTCTTTACGAAAACCAACGTGCGCAACGTGTGACAAATGCAGCCCTTTATTTGAAAAAACAAGGTTTTTCTGAGATTTATATCCTTTCTTATGGCTTGGATTCTTGGAAAGGGAAAGTGAAGACTAGCTAATCTTATTTCAAAAGCAGTTGAATGATAGGATGAAGCTATTGTTTTATACCATAATTAATTTGTATAAAATTTAAGGAGTTCTTAGAACATGAAAGAAAAGAAGAAAAATCCACTTTTTCTGGGTATCTTGTCGATTATTCTTGGTTTGTTATTTTCGTGGGGGGGGGGTATTGGTTTAAGTATTACCAGTTTATTGTATGCTAACTCACTTCAAAAAGAATCTGGACTTGATTATAAAACAGAAAAAATTATAGCTATAGTAGGCATTGTTCTTTCTGCTCTAAACTGGATTATTGGAATTATCTTACACATGAGTTAAAGAAGATTAAAAAAGCTTTATTTTTAAAGCTTTTTTATTTTATCGACTCATCTCTAAATAGTTTTTAATGATCTCTAATTCTTCTGGATTCAAGTGACGATATTGACCTTCTCCTAGTTTTGGGTCTAAAGTGAAATCACCGAATTGAACTCGTTTTAGAGCAGTGACCTTAACACCAACTGAGAGGAACATTTTCTTGATTTGATGAAATTTTCCTTCTGAAATGGTGATAGAGGCTTGACTGAGGGAAGGACTTGCAGATAGAATCTCTAGTCTTGCAGGTTTACAGATAGTGCCATCTAAAAAGACAATTCCCTTTTGAAAGGCTTGGATATGGTCAGGTGTCAGAAGTCCATTAACCTCAACTTGGTAGGTCTTATCGACATGATATTGGGGATGGAGGAGTTGAAAGCCCAAGGGACCGTTGTCAGTCAAGAGGAGGAGTCCCGTCGTATCTCGATCCAGTCGGCCGACGGCATAGAGCTTGTCAGACTGGATGTCAGGTGACAGCAGGTCCATGACGGTTTGGAGTTCCTTGTCTTTGTTGGCTGTAACGACACCAGTAGGCTTATGAAGCATAAGATAGGTGTGCTCATAACCTCGAATGATTCGGTCCTGAAAAAGGAGTTCTTGTAGTCCTGTATCGATATTTTGGGCTAGGGAGCGGGTTGGGCAACCATCGACTAGAATTTCTCCTTTTAGTAAGGCTTGTTTCATGGCCTTTCGGCTAACTTTTTCTTGGGCTAATAAATTATCTAAACGCATACTGTGCCTATCTTATCATAAGTCTCTTACTTTGAAAAGTCTTGACAGGAAAAGAAAAGCTTCGTGAAAACATTTACACTTGCTTGAATTATGTTATTTACTTGAAATTATGGTATAATCGTTCAGTTAGAAAATAAATTTTGAATATTATAGAGGAAATCATGACAAAACTTAGAGAAGATATCCGTAACATTGCGATTATCGCCCACGTTGACCACGGTAAAACAACCCTCGTTGACGAATTATTGAAACAATCAGAGACTCTTGATGCACGTACTGAATTGGCAGAGCGTGCTATGGACTCAAACGATATCGAAAAAGAGCGTGGAATTACCATCCTTGCTAAAAATACAGCTGTTGCCTACAACGGAACTCGTATCAACATCATGGATACACCAGGACACGCGGACTTCGGTGGAGAAGTTGAGCGTATCATGAAAATGGTTGACGGTGTTGTCTTGGTCGTAGATGCCTACGAAGGAACAATGCCACAGACTCGTTTCGTATTGAAAAAAGCCTTGGAACAAGATCTTGTCCCAATCGTGGTTGTTAACAAAATCGATAAACCATCAGCCCGTCCAGCAGAAGTAGTGGACGAAGTCTTGGAACTTTTCATCGAGCTTGGTGCAGATGACGACCAGCTTGACTTCCCAGTGGTCTATGCATCAGCGATTAATGGAACTTCTTCATTGTCAGATGATCCAGCTGATCAAGAAACTACTATGGCACCAATCTTTGACACCATTATCGACCATATACCAGCTCCAGTAGATAACTCAGATGAGCCTTTGCAGTTCCAAGTGTCACTTTTGGACTACAATGACTTCGTTGGACGTATCGGTATCGGTCGTGTCTTCCGTGGTACAGTTAAGGTTGGGGACCAAGTTACCCTTTCTAAACTTGACGGCACAACTAAAAACTTCCGTGTTACTAAACTCTTCGGTTTCTTTGGTTTGGAACGTCGTGAAATCCAAGAAGCAAAAGCGGGTGACTTGATTGCCGTTTCAGGTATGGAAGACATCTTTGTCGGTGAAACCATTACTCCGACAGACGCAATAGAAGCTCTTCCAATTCTACACATTGATGAGCCAACTCTTCAAATGACTTTCTTGGTCAACAACTCACCATTTGCTGGTAAAGAAGGTAAATGGGTGACTTCTCGTAAGGTGGAAGAACGTTTGCAGGCCGAATTGCAAACAGACGTTTCCCTTCGTGTTGACCCAACTGATTCACCAGATAAATGGACTGTTTCAGGACGTGGAGAATTGCACTTGTCAATCCTTATCGAAACAATGCGCCGTGAGGGATATGAACTTCAAGTATCTCGTCCAGAAGTTATCGTAAAAGAAATCGACGGTGTTAAATGTGAGCCATTTGAACGTGTTCAAATCGACACTCCAGAAGAATACCAAGGTTCTGTTATCCAAAGCCTTTCTGAACGTAAGGGTGAAATGTTGGATATGATTTCAACTGGTAATGGTCAAACTCGTTTGGTCTTCCTTGTTCCAGCACGTGGTTTGATTGGATACTCAACTGAGTTCTTGTCAATGACTCGTGGATACGGTATCATGAACCATACCTTTGACCAATACTTGCCATTGATTCCAGGGGAAATTGGTGGTCGTCACCGTGGTGCCCTTGTTTCTATCGATGCTGGTAAGGCTACAACTTACTCAATCATGTCTATCGAAGAACGTGGTACGATCTTTGTCAACCCAGGTACTGAAGTTTATGAAGGAATGATTATCGGTGAAAACTCTCGTGAAAATGACTTGACCGTTAACATCACTAAGGCAAAACAAATGACTAACGTTCGTTCAGCTACTAAGGACCAAACAGCTGTTATTAAGACACCTCGTATCTTGACACTTGAAGAGTCTCTTGAGTTCTTGAACGATGATGAGTATATGGAAGTAACACCTGAGTCTATTCGTTTGCGTAAACAAATCCTTAACAAGGCAGAGCGTGAAAAAGCCAACAAGAAGAAAAAATCAGCTGAGTAAGAGCTAGAAAGAGTTAAAGATGATCTATTTAATCATAGGGCTCCTCTTATTACTACTCTATGTATTTGCGACACCACAAAGTATTAAGGGAACCGTTAATGTCTTTGTAATTATTTTTGTTGGAATGTCACTCGTGATTTTGATTATGTTGTCAGTTTTTCAAATTTTTCAATTACCAGCAGAATTCTTTGTCGCAATCGCTATGCTGGCCTTAGCCTACTTTAGTTTGCGTGATATCACTCTTATGTCGATGAATCAAAGTAAAAGAAGATAAAAAAGAGAGTTTAGGCTCTCTTTTTTGTAGAAATTTTACAATAGTTTGAATTGCCTTTTACTATAATATCATCTATTTTTCTCGGATAATATGAATGGGAAAAACTGGAATAAAATTCGTTAATGACATCTATTTTTGAGGGAACTGTAAAATTTTATTACTAACGATACCTTGATACAATATGTTGACAGGTTATATAGAAAGTGATATATTTATGTTATAAGAAACCGATTTCAAAATAAGAAAGGATTAAATTTATACTCAATGAAAATCAAAGAGCAAACTGGGAAGCTAGCCGCAGGTTGCTCAAAGCACTGCTTTGAGGTTGTAGATAAGACTGACGAAGTCAGTTACATATATCTACGGCAAGGCGACGTTGACGCGGTTTGAAGAGATTTTTGAAGAGTATTATTGTCTTGTTGTTCAGGGTGTGATTGATTAAACTAGGAAAATAATTCTAAGAATTTATAAAACATGAAATCTTTGTTCTATAGGGTTATTCTCTTATACAAGGAGTCTACTATGAAGAAACTATTCATATTATTATCAACTTTTTTTCTCAGCTTCTTCCTTGCTTGGATTAT
>NZ_CABFMF010000043.1 GCF_901875575.1 uncultured Streptococcus sp. | reverse complement strand
CCTGAACTCGCTTCTAACAATGAAGCTAAGAAGAAATTGGTTCAAATCACTGACCAAGCTATCACTGCTATTCAAGGAGCTAAGTCTCAAGAGGAAGTAAACAAAGCACTCCAAACTGCTCTTGAGCTAATCAATCAATTACAAGGTGGCCAACCAGAAAAACCAGTTGAACCAAAACAACCTGAACAACCAGAGAAACCAACTCAACCTGAAAAACCAATTACTTCTTCAAGTTCTGAAGATGGAGTTAAAGATCTCACATTCAAACTACCAAGTTTGGAAAGTGTCAATAAAGTTGTGGCACATAAGACTATTCGCCGTGAAAATCCGCAATTAGACAAAGGTAAAGAGAAAGTCCTAGTGGAAGGAAAAGATGGTCTTGTTATTGAATATGTTGAAGTCGATGGTCTCAATCGTAAGATTCTTCACACAGAAACGACTCCAGCTCAAGATCGAGTAATCGAAATTGGGACTAAAGAAAGTTCTGTGGGAGCAGAAGTTCCACCAGTTGTGGCTTTTCCTGAGTACACTCTACCAAAAAATACTGAAAACCCATCAACTGTAGTCGTAACGGAAAATTCAGCAGCCAAAGATGAGAAGACTTCTGACGAAACAGCAGCTATCAAACAAGATAAGGAAAAACAACTCCCAGTAACTGGGGAGAAGGATACAACTGTCTTTCTATTCTTAGCAGCTATTACATCTATCTTATCTCTCCTCATCTTCCAAAAGGATTTTAGAGACTAATAGAACTCTTTAGCTGATTCTTTAGGCTCTTTGTCAACTGTAGTGGGTTGGAGAAAAGCTAAGCTCGAGAAAGGACACATTTCGTCCTTTCTTTTTTGATGTTAAGAGCGATAAAAATCCGTTTTTTGAAGTTTTCAAAGTTCCGAAAACCAAAGGCATT
>NZ_CABFMF010000042.1 GCF_901875575.1 uncultured Streptococcus sp. | reverse complement strand
ATAATCCAAGCAAGGAAGAAGCTGAGAAAAAAAGTTGATAATAATATGAATAGTTTCTTCATAGTAGACTCCTTGTAAACAAAATTCCCCTTGTAATTTCTTACAAAGGGAATTATCTAAGAAAACTAAATATTAGTCATAGTCATAGTAAAATGCTACTTGTTCCCCAAATTTAGTCCAAATCCAAGCCTCTGAAGTTTCCCCTGCAGGTGCTTCTCCTTTATCTGAATGGCTATCCCATTTACTTACAAGAGAAGAATAATGATATTTTTGACCATGATAGTAATTTGAAAAAGCCCAACCACCTCCTGAACCTTCTCCATATGTCCATACTCCTCCATCTGGATATTGTACAGCGGCTGATGCAGCTCCCAATAATGTAAAGCTTGAAATAAGAGCTAGAGCAAGTAATCTGTGTTTTTTCGTTTTCATTTTATTTTTCCTTTCAAAAAAAGCACACCCTGAGTGACAACACGACAAAATAAATCCTCCTCTCTCTTTTTTGAAACCGATTTCTTTATAAAATAATAATAACATTTTAATTATTATATGTCAATTAATTTTAAGTAAATTAAAAAAATTTTTTTCAAATGAACTATTGTAACAATAAAAAAAATAGATGACTTACAGAACCTGTAAGCCACCCAGTCAGTCGGTTTATTCTGGTGTCTGCCACCGCTTGGCCCTTACGTCCAAGATTGCTATCGGATTTCGTTCTGGTGTCCGCCACCGCTTGGCCCTTATGTCCAAGATTACTATCAGATTGACCATGAGCCGACCACTCATCTACACCATTATTCTAACGAATATGAGCTACAAACGCAAGAGAAAAACTTATTTTGGATTTATACACTATAAAAAACATACACTATCTTCAGATTGAACTTTTGTTCAAAATAAGCTATAATGAATTTAAGTAGAAACAGGAGGTAGAACAAATGGCTACAATCAGTTTAACACGTGATATAAAACTAACAAACGAAGATGCTCTAAAAATTCTTAATCATAA
>NZ_CABFMF010000041.1 GCF_901875575.1 uncultured Streptococcus sp. | reverse complement strand
ATCAAGATATCTCGGCGGAATTGCTCGAAATATAGAAGATTGACAGAATAAAAGAGTAACAAGGAACTAGCTATCCCAACAATAGCTCCTAAGATTAAAGTTGCTGTTTCAGTTTGAACTTCATTATAACGAGTTAGATAAACACTTCTTCTTTCTTTAAGATAGGATACTTGCTCATAAATTCCAGCTTTCTTCAAGAGTTTAATCCCATCTTCATATCCTTTGACAAAGATATTATTACCAGCATTGATAGACCAAATGGATTTGGAAATGATACTATCACCTGTAGATGTTGGAGTAAATACAACTAAAATCGGATCAGTCAAATACTGAGTGGATACGGGATTCTCACCGTTATTATAAACAAACCGCTTTTCTCCCATTGAAAGATAACTAACGTGCGCTTTCATCTCATAATCCAAAGGAGCACTTGCCTCCTCACCAGATTTTCCATAATAACTCAATTTTTCTTCAAAAACTTTCTTAAGTTCTGCTTCTCGAGAGCGCAAATGTTCTGGGAGCAAGAGGATAAACTCACCTTTTTGGAGATGGGCTAACTTCTGTTTGGTCTCAGCATCTACCACGACCTTTTCCTTGTCCAAATAACTGGGACTAACATAGAGCGTATTAGCATCTGGACTATAGGTATCCAGTGTCTCTCCCTGTTCATTTTTTCCTTGTGGATTGGCGAAATGGAACAGATTATCCTTTACATAAAGGGCTTGTTCTTCTTCGATTGCTTCCTTGGCAAAGGCATACCACTTATTCTGATTTTCTGTATCATTTACTCTATCACCTAAGCCAAAGGAAATTTGATAATAGTCTGCTCTATCCTGCCATGCTTGTTTTGAAATTTCAAGTTCTTTCAATCGTTGGTAAGACGTCAAACCTGTCTTAACAGCGTAGCCTACTGTAAAGACAGCAACCAACTGACACAATAGGGTTAAAGCCATCAAGCGTTTAAGGGGTAATCTCCCCTTAATAACGGGAACTAATGCTTTGTAACTCAAACTCATTAGATAAAGGAGCATTAGTAAAATTGAAATCGCCAATAAAAACAACAGATAGAAACTAATCCCAAAACCATAGGTGGCTAACAAGAT
>NZ_CABFMF010000040.1 GCF_901875575.1 uncultured Streptococcus sp. | reverse complement strand
AGCGGCAAGAGAAGAAGCAGAAGCAGCGAAAAATGCAATTGATAAGGCAACAACATCAGAAGATATCAATAAAGTATTAGAAGATGGAAAAGAAAATATTGCAAAAATCAATCCAGTAGGTGCTAAAGAAGAAGCTAAGAAAGCAATAGATGAAGCCTTAGCAAATAAAGAAAAAGAGCTTGATGGAAGAACAGATTTAACTTCTGAAGAAAAAGTTAAGGCGAAAGAATTGGCAAGAGAAGAAGCAAAAGCAGCTAAGGATGCAATCGATAAAGCAACAAGTATCGAGGCAATCGAAAAAGCTTTAAGACCATTCTTATACCAAATTGATCAAGATGCGTTAGTATTTGATAGACCAGAATTAGATATTAAAGCAGCCTTACAAGCATCAATAACTGGAACAGTAATAGCTGAACGTGGTAATGCAATTACTCAAGCTGATATCATTGCTAAACTAAACTTACCAGAGAGTATTACGGTTATTAGCATAGACTTACCTGATACAACTACAGTAGGAATCAAGAATGCAAAAGTAACCTTAAAATTAGCAGACGGAACATTAGCAACAGTATTTGTCCCAGTTGAAGTTGTTGAAAAATCTGAAGAAAATCATCAACAAAATAATACTCAAGTAAAACCACAAGAAGTTTCAAAACCAGCAGCAGAACCTTCTAAGAATTCAGAACAAGTAGAAGATGGTAAAGATACACCTTCAAAAGTATCTGAAGAGAAGAACAACTCAAAACAAACAGTATTACCAAATACTGGTACAACAGAATCTGTAGTAGCAATGATTGCAGCTGCAGCTAGTGGTTTATTAGGACTAGGGTTAGCAGGACGTCGTCGTAAAGATAACGAAGAAGCATAGTTGACAATATTGTCCCAGCATGTATTTGGAATTTCATCAATACATGATAGTTGATAAAAGAATAATGAACGATCATGAATAGTAAAAGGAGCATTTCCAGCTGCGGAAATGCTCCTTTTTATATTATGTGACTATTAGTCCGTCTCGCTCCGTTAGGTGCGAGACAAAAAAACCACCCGCTATGCGGGTGCGCGTCGAAGGTTATACCCAAAAAACTCCAAACGCGATACAATAAAGGTGTTC
>NZ_CABFMF010000039.1 GCF_901875575.1 uncultured Streptococcus sp. | reverse complement strand
TCAACAGTCGTGAAATACCAACCAAAAGTTGGAGACGAAACGAAAGGATCACCAATTGATATTGAGGTTCCAACAGGAACGCATCACCAAGGCGACCCAATCACGTATACACCAAGAGAAATTACAGTTGGAGATAAAGTGTACGTACCATCTGAAGAAGGTAGCAAGACAGTTACATTAAAAGATGTACCACAAACAGTGGAAGTAGCCTATAAAGAAAAAGATGCTTCAACAGTCGTGAAATACCAACCAAAAGTTGGAGACGAAACGAAAGGATCACCAATTGATATTGAGGTTCCAACAGGAACGCATCACCAAGGCGACCCAATCACGTATACACCAAGAGAAATTACAGTTGGAGATAAAGTGTACGTACCATCTGAAGAAGGTAGCAAGACAGTTACATTAAAAGATGTACCACAAACAGTGGAAGTAGAATATGTTGAAAAACCAGCTACAGCAACTCCAACATTTACGGTAGGAACACAAAATCCACAATCAGGAAATATTGAAGTAACAGTTGATGGGGTTCCTGAAGGAACTAAAGTTAAATTACCTGGTATTGCTAGCGAAAAAGTTGTAACTGGAGGAAAAGTAGAATTAACTAATAACGAGTTACCTGAAAATCCAACAACAGGAAAAGGAATTGCCCAAGAAGACGGTAAACTTCCAAAAGAAGGAACAACTGATATTACAATTCCAGGTAAACTAACTAGCGCTAAAGGTGAGCCAGCAAGAGAGTTTGAAGTAGAAATTCCACTACCGATTGTAGTTCCAGATCCAGAGCATTTAACACCAGAAGAAAAAACAGAATTAGAGAAAAAAGTTAAAAAATCTAATCCAAATATGGATGTTAAAGTCGATGATAAAGGAAATGTTACTATAACAGATCCGAAAACAGGTCAATCTAAAGTAATTCCAGTTAAAGATTTAACTGTTAAAGACTTCGAGCCAGTGAAACCAACGGACAAAGTTCCAGTCAAAGACAAAGCCCACTTAACTCCAGAAGAGAAAAAACAAGTGGCAGATAAAGTCAAAGACAAGAACCCAGGTAAGGAAGTAACAGTAGGAGACGACGGCACTGCGACAGTGACAGATCCAACAACAGGAATCAGTCATACAATTCCAGGAACAGACTTAGTGAGCCAAGACTTCGAACCAGTGAAACCAACTGAAAAAGTTCCAGTTAAAGACAAAGCCCACTTAACTCCAGAAGAGAAGA
>NZ_CABFMF010000038.1 GCF_901875575.1 uncultured Streptococcus sp. | reverse complement strand
ATCAAAATCTTGCGCAATGAAGCTCATCTTCATCTCCCGATTGAAACAGTCACTCCCCTGACTGTTTCAACGTCCCATGACATAATCTCAGGGAGGTAAGAAAAATCAGACTTAAAACGGAAATCATTGAGCTTGCGAATAACAGTTGAAGTTGAAATAGTCAACTGATGGGCAATATCGGTCATAGAAGTTTTTTCAATCAACTTTTGCGCAATTTTTTGGTTGATGATACGAGGGATTTGGTGATTTTTCTTTACTAGAGGAGTCTCAGTGACCATCATTTTAGAGCACTGATAGCACTTAAAACGGCGTTTTTTAAGGAGAATTCTAGTAGTCATACCAGTCGTTTCAAGGTAAGGAATCTTAGACGGTTTTTGAAAGTCATATTTCTTCATTTGGCTTCTGCAATCAGGACAAGGTGGGGCATTATAATCCAATTTAGCGATGATTTCCTTGTGGGTATCCCTATTGATGATATCTATAATTTGGATATTAGGGTCTTTGATATCGAGTAGTTTTGTGATAAAATGTAATTGTTCCATATGATTCTTTCTAATGATGGTTTGGTTGCTTTTCATTATAGGTTATATGGGACTTTTTTTCTACAACAAAATAGGCTCCATAATATCCATAGGGAATTTACCCACTACAAATAGTATAGAGCCCCAATAATGAGAATTCTATTCTCCACAGTGACCAGAGCTGGCACTATTAGCACGCATCTTATTATCAATTTTAGAAGATAAGGGGATTCAACTATCCTTCTCCCACAAGGGAAAAGATCCAGATAATGGGATAATGGAATCCTTTTTTGGAATTTTGAAATCATTGATGTTTTATTGTTATGAGAAGATGTTTCAATCGACTAATCAATTGGAACGTGCTATCGCAGACTATATTGTTTATTAGAACAACAAAAGAATTAAAGTCAAACTTAAATGATTTAAATATAGAACTAAATCATTTAATTAAATGATTTGTCAAACTTTTGGGGCCAGTACAATTTGAGTCCCTTTTATATTTTTAAGGCTAAATTCCCAAATTAAGTTCCACATCTAGTACAAGTGGAACTTAGTCTGATAAAAATCATAAAACCTGTGAAATTCTGTGTCTTGGTAAATTCCACTGGTTTTAAACATGCTTGACTATATAGCTTTTGTAGCCAAAAGGAATCGAAAAAAAGAGCGCACAAAATCCCCTCATCTGAAAGCATTTCAGATTAAGTTCCG
>NZ_CABFMF010000037.1 GCF_901875575.1 uncultured Streptococcus sp. | reverse complement strand
GCTTTTGTAGCCAAAAGGAATCGAAAAAAAGAGCGCACAAAATCCCCTCATCTGAAAGCATTTCAGATTAAGTTCCGCTATGGTGGAAGTTAGTGTGAGACGTTTGAATGGGTTTTTAGGTTAGTTTTTAGATCTTATGTTGGAGTAATGTAGAAGACTGGCAGACATCTTCTGCAGGTATTTTAGAAATGCCAAGAAGCTTAGGAATCTCTTCTCCATAGGTAAAGGCAAAGAGTTCATAAGCTGATTTTCCATTCAAAGCAGCGCGTTTGACACTATTGACATGCGAGCAGACGAGATTGATGTCCTCTTGAGTTAAGTTGTCAAAGGAAGTTCCCTTAGGTAGAATGTCGCGAATCAGCGTGTGATTTTTCTCAATTCTCCCTTTCTGGTCAGAGCGATTAGGGTCACAAAAGAAGAGTTTACTCTCTCCTCGAACATCCATTTCGATGTCATCAACCCTAGCAAACTCTCCACCATTATCTGTCAGGATGACAGGAAAGAGTTGGAAGAATTCTTTGTCCTCTTGGTGAAGAGTGTTCTTGATATCATAGAGGTGTTTGGTAACCTCAAGGGCAGTTTTATTATCCAGAAGCCTAGCGAAGATAAAGTTACAGAAAGATAAATTGAAGGTGAGTAGGACTTTACCTCCTATCCTGCCCATAACGGTGTCCATTTCCAGCCAGTAGTTCAGTTGGTTAAGGGTTAAATAATTTAGGAAATCCTCATAGGAACGGCCTTTTTTAGCTTCTTTAGGGATGGAAGGTAGCTTACTTTTCCGTCTTTCTTTGAATTTAACGGCTCTGGCTAGGTCAATAGGAGAGATAGATAGGTATCCTTTTCGGATGTGTCGATAGACGGTTGAGGAGCTAACATTAATGTTATGAGTCTTGAGGATATGATAGATGTGTTGTCCCTTTTTAACACCATCGGAAATGACTTTGTCCATGTCCCAGAAGGTCTTGGAATTGAGGGGAATCCCTTCACGAGCTTCTACAAGAGTTTGTTCGTACTGCTTTTGAGCTTGTTTAGCGAGATAGAAGACTTTCTGATAGCCACAGTTTTGTCTTCTTTTAGGGCATCCATTACAGACAAAGGTAGCTTTATCGAGTAGAGGGCAAGGAAGGTTATTAGAGGTAGAGTCTCTGTCTTGTCTATTTCGTTTGATCTCTTTAGAAACAGTGGTCGGGTCTTTTAGAATAAGTTGCCCGATAGCTTTGAAGGTTTCACCGCGCTCTAAGCCTAATTGGATATCATTGCGGTCTGAAAGGGTAAGGTGTTTATGTTTTGTCATAGTGGACCTCATTTCTAACTCAAACGTCTCA
>NZ_CABFMF010000036.1 GCF_901875575.1 uncultured Streptococcus sp. | reverse complement strand
TGTACTGACCCCAAAAAGTTAGACAATTAATTTAAGCAAAGGATTTAGTTCTGTATTGTACAGGGCTAAGTCCTTTTAGTTTTACCTTAATTCGTTTGTTGTTGTAGTAATCAATATAGTCTACAATAGCTTGTTCCAAGTGTTCAAGTGACTGAAACGTATTCTCATAACCATAAAACATTTCAGACTTAAGAATGCCAAAGAAAGATTCCATCATACCGTTATCTGGGCTATTTCCCTTACGTGACATAGATGGTTGGATTCCCTTATTCTTTAAAAAATGATGATAGAAATCGTGTTGGTATTGCCATCCTTGGTCACTATGGAGAATTGTATTTTCGTAATGGTTCTCTGTAAAGGCTTGTTCTAGCATAGCTTTCATTTGTACTAAGTTCGGCGAAGTAGAAAGATTGTAGGAGATAATTTCGCTGTTAAAGCCATCTAAAACTGGTGATAAATAAAGCTTTTGGCTACTTGCTGGAATGGCAAATTCTGTCACATCTGTGTAGCACTTTTGCATTGGTTTGGTTGCTTCAAATTGACGTTGAATAAGATTATCTGCTTTCTTGCCAACCTCTCCTTGGTATGAAGAATACTTCCGTTTACGGCGAATTCGAGCCGTTAAACCAAGTACTTTCATCAGACGCTGCACCTTCTTATGATTCACTACGAAGCCACGATTTCGTAATTCTAGAGTCATGCGACGATAGCCGTAATTTCCTTTATGCTCAGTATAAATTGACTGAATTTCAGCTTTAATATCATAATCTTTATCGCTTTGATCCAGCTGTTTTAAGTGGTAATAATAGGTTGAACGTGCAAGCTTAATAATCTTTAGAAGGATATCTAAAGAAAACTCTGTTACCAGTCCTTGAACAATTTCCGTTTTTCTTCTTGCTCCTTTTCGTCCCTCAATCGGAGTTCTCTCAACTTTTTTAGAATGGCATTCTCCGCTCTCAAGTACTCATTTTCTGCTTGAAGACGTTCTAATTCTGTCATATCTTCAAATCTCTTCTTTGGCTTACGTTCCATTTTAGGTGGTCTCCCTCTTGTTTTCTCAACAATAGTATACCCGTTTTTCTTATATTGTGCCAGCCAATTCGAAAGTAATCCACTACTTGGAAGAGCATAATCCAGAGACGCCCTAATTTGTGAATGCCCCTCAAGAAGAACTTTATCAATGATCTCTTGTTTTAGTTCAGGAGAATAGTAACAATTCTTTCCTTTTTTGACGATTTCTATTCCATAACGATCAATCAATTTGATCATGTACTGAAGATTAGAAATGTTTATCCCAAATTGATTTGAAAGTTGTCTAAAGCTCTCTCCTTTCTCTCTTAATTCATATATTTGAACTTTATCTTCATAAGTTAATTTCATAATAAAAACACCCCAAAAGTTAGATTTTTCTGTCTAACTTTTGGGGTGCAGTTCA
>NZ_CABFMF010000035.1 GCF_901875575.1 uncultured Streptococcus sp. | reverse complement strand
CACAGCCACTTGTACCGATTAAGGCATAAATTTTCCCACCTTCAAAATGAAGATTCGTATCTGAAAATAGCTGACGGCTTCCAAATTTTTTAGATATATTCTTTAGTTCAATCATCCTATTTTCCTTTCATAATTGTCATAGAAACACGAGATTCTTTCTGCGCTTGACGGTAAAGCGTCAAAACTGCACTAGCTAGAAAGACTAATAAAGTGAGCAAGCCAATCACCAAGTCTCGACTGCTTAAAATAAAGAGACTAGCACCAAATACAAAACTGGCAAATTGACTAACCATATACTGAGCATGTGTTTCAAAAAATCGTAAACCTGAAATTCGTTTAATCAAGATATCTCGGCGGAATTGCTCGAAATATAGAAGATTGACAGAATAAAAGAGTAACAAGGAACTAGCTATCCCCACAATAGCTCCTAAGATTAAAGTTGCTGTTTCAGTTTGAACTTCATTATAACGAGTTAGATAAACACTTCTTCCTTCTTTAAGATAAGATACTTGCTCATAAATTCCAGCTTTCTTCAAGAGTTCTAGCCCACTCTCATATCCTTTGATAAAGAGTTGTTTTCCAGCATTGATAGACCAACTAGATTTGGAAATGATACTATCACCTGTAGATGTTGGAGTAAATACAACTAAAATCGGATCGGTTAAGTACTGGATGGATACTGGGCTTTCACCGTTATTATAAATAAATCGCTTTTCTCCAGTTGGAAGATAGCTAACAATCGCTCTCATTTCATACTCTAAAGGAGCACTTGCCTCCTCACCAGATTTTCCATAATAACTCAATCTTTCTTCAAAAGCTTTCTTAAGTTCTGCTTCCTGTGAACGAAGAGATTCTGGTAATAAGAGTCCAAACTCTCCTTTTTGAAGATGGGCTAACTTCTGTTTGGTCTCAGCATCTACCACGACCTTTTCCTTGTCCAAATAACTTGGACTGACATAGAGAACATTAGCATCTGGACTATAGGTATCCAGTGTCTCTCCGTTTTTATTTTTTCCTTGAGGATTTGCAAAATGAATGAGATTATCTTTTACAAATAGAGCCTGTTCTTTTTCAACTGCTTCCTTGGCAAAGGCATACCACTTATTCTGATTTTCTGTATCTTTTACTCTATCACCTAAGCCAAAGGAAATCTGGTAATAGTCTGCTCTGTCCTTCCACGCTTGTTTTGAAATTTCAAGTTCTTTCAATCGTTGGTAAGACGTCAAGCCTGTCTTAACAGCGTAGCCTACTGTAAAAACAGCAACTAACTGACACAATAGGGTTAAAGCCATCAAGCGTTTAAGGGGTAATCTTCCCTTAATAACGGGAACTAATGCTTTATAACTCAAACTTATTAGATAAAGAAGCATTAGTAAAATTGAAATCGCCAATAAAAACAACAGATAGAAACTAATCCCAAAACCATAGGTGGCTAACAAGAT
>NZ_CABFMF010000034.1 GCF_901875575.1 uncultured Streptococcus sp. | reverse complement strand
CACAAGATACTGACTAATAGACATCGTATTTGAAGCAACAAATACAGGTAAGGAATAAAAAGGAAGAAGTTCAATTGCTTTGATAAACAAATCATTACTAGTATTCATCATAATCGTATTTAATATGTTAGGAATAAAGAGTAGTAAAGCTACTAAAATACCAAATACCAAGCCACTTTTCAATTTGTATAAATAGAAAATGTAAGATAATAGAAAATAAAATAGGACTAACAAAATTGTATTGACTACAATGGATACTATAAAATCTAAACCTAAATCACCTGGAACACCCAATTTACTTACGATGACTAGTAGCACAATGCCATTCAAAGCATAAATAATGGAAACTGAGATGGCATATAGAAAATTAGACAAGACGTAAATCATCCGATTCTTCTGTTGATTATAAAATAAGCTTATCGTATTGTGGGAAAAATCCCTGCTAATAATTCGGTTAGCATGTATAACAGCCATTAACATACCGAGCATAGCATAAAAGTTTGAAATATGCTTAATACCAAGCGATGTCCCTTGAGTCTTTAGAATAAAGAATGTAACTAGTATGAGCGGTATAAACGAGATAAGCAAACCGAGATATATTACGCCTGATGAATATAAATCTCTTATATTTTCCTTAAGAAAATTCAATTTATTTAATTTCATGATTGTAACCTTCCTTTATTTTGAACGATTTAGATAAATATCTTTAAGCGTCTCTTTTTTAGTTTCAAAATCAACTACTTTAATAGAGTTTTCGTTAAAAAATTTAAAAAGCTCACTACTTTGAATATTCCCAGACATAGTAATTCTCAGTCCCTCTTCCTGAACAATGTCCCCAAATTCTTGTTTGGTAATGAAAATGTCTCTATCTGTAGCTGATGAAAAAGCTATCTCAAACAAGCAATTATGACTATCTTTTCCTACTTTTTGGAATGTCAAAAGTCCGTTCTCCAAGAAAAGGACCCTCTCACAAATTTCTTCAATATCTTCTAATTTATGACTCGATATTAAAATTCCCACATTTTCATGTAAAGCTAAATTTTTTAGAACCGCTAAAACTATTTGTGATGATTCAATATCTAAACCATTAGTCGGTTCATCTAAAATCAATATATCAGGTTCCGTAACGAGAGTTAGAAGCAAAGCTAATTTTTGTTTTGTACCCAAAGAATAGGTCTTTACTTTTTTATTAATAGACTGAGTCAAATCTAACTCTTGAATCAAACTCCCAAATCTTTCTTGATTGTAGTCAACACCATATAAATTTGACAAATATTTTAAATTCTCTAAACCTGTTTTAGATAAAAATAATTTTGGTTCTTCAATTAAATACCCAACATTATCACTGCTTATAATATTCCCTGAAGTCGGTTGATTATTCTGAACAAGAATTTTCATCAATGTACTCTTGCCAACTCCGTTTCTCCCTACTAGACCAACAATTTCACCCTTATTAAGTGCAAAATTTATATCTTTGAGAATGGTTGAATGACCATAATTTTTACTTACATTTATAACTTCCATTTT
>NZ_CABFMF010000033.1 GCF_901875575.1 uncultured Streptococcus sp. | reverse complement strand
GTATAACCTTCGACGCGCACCCGCATAGCGGGTGGTTTTTTGTCTCGCACCTAACGGAGCGAGACGGACTAATAGTCACATAATAAAAAACAGATTTTACCTTTTGTTTCGGAAAAATCTGTCATTATTTTATTTTAAGATAGTAGACTACCCATCCTTATATTTTATAGATAAAGCTTATTGCTTAGCAAAGATCTTGTTCCCGAAAAATTCCAACCACCTCGTCTTTGCTGGTCTCTCTGTATTTTTTTAATTCCAAGAAGGCCATCTTAACCGTTAGTGCTAGTCTTTACAACAAGGACTCAAACTCAGCGACAGTCATGCCCAACTGTTTACTTGCAAATTCGGAAGTTAAAACATGTTGGCGTACTAAATCAATAAAGGTAAAGATTTGTCCTTCAACTTTTCCACGTTCAAGTCCCTGTTCAAGACCCTCTGCCCTAGCTGTTTCCAAGGCATAGTCCTGTGCTAACAATGCTTGTTCTTCTCGCATACGTAGTTGACTAAACATTTTCCTGTCCTCCTCGGACCAGCTCTTGTAGTCCAGCAGTTGGTCTGCTTGACTGATGGCGCGTTCGGGTTCTTGAGTAAAGGGCTTATTCCCGAAAAACTCCAACCACGGCTTGCGAATCCTATCTTTGCTGGTTTCTCTGTATTTTTTTAGTTCCAAGAATGCCATCTTGACTAGGTGGTTTTCTTGTCCATTATTTGTGATGGTTAAGGCTTCACCTGTCGTGTCTTCGCGCATACTAAAGCTGTGAAAAGCCAAATCATCTTGGAAGTAGTTGCTGTCCACAATTGCAATGGCGTAAACAGGAGCGATATGCTTGTAACTCTGGTGGGTGTCACCTTCACGTTGGCGAATTTTTTCAAGATTTTGATTGACCTGACTGCACAAGTAAGCCCACAGGCGATTGATGAAAAAATTCTGATGATGCACCTGAATCTCAATAATTACTTGAGTGCCATTATCTAGTTCAGCTAAAACATCTATACTGGTATAGAAATCCTGCGCCGAGTACGGCAGGGAAGGCAAGACATGAATGTTACTTCCCTCCAAAATGGTCACATTTTTGGCTGGTAAATCCAACATATCGCGAATAAATTGACAAGTGATTTCTGGATTGCTGAAAATTTTCTTAGCTACCAAGTCATTAGTTGGGCTAATGCCCGGATGACGTAGAGTCATACTTTCCCTCCTTACATTATAGCACATTTTTAAATCTAATTTGCTAGATTTGATGCTTCTATCTATTTATTCGGAAAAAGTAGAAAGAGTAGAGAAAATTAGGAGAAATTTCAAACTATATTATTTATCTGAAAGTGAGAGGCAGCCGCTATAGATATTATAGCCCTGATAAAAACAAAAGAGCTAGCCTAAGCTAACTCTTACCCTATGCGGAGAGAGGGACTTGAACCCTCACGACCTAAAGCGGTCACAGGATCCTTAGTCCTGCGCGTCTGCCAATTCCGCCATCCCCGCGTCGATTACTTTACTAGTATATCAACTTTTAGGAGGCTTGTCAACACTTTTTTCAGATTTTTTCATTCTCCTACGCCAAGTTACTCTGCAATTTCATTCAGATTTTCATCTACTAGCCTAGCTCCGAGTGTATTTTTGAAATGTCCAAGAGCAAATTGATGATTTTCAGGCCAGATAGAAGCAACAGCTGGCTTGACAATCTCAATCTCATATCCAAGATTATAGGCATCAATAGCTGTATGTAGGACACAAATATCTGTCAAGACTCCTGTTAAAATGACTGTCTGAACCCGACGCTCTCTCAGACGGATATCCAGATCAGTACCTGAAAATGCTGAATAATGGCGTTTATCCATCCAAAAAACTCGACTGTCTGAACCATGCTCTTGATAAAAGGTTCCCAAATCTCCGTATAAATTCCGTCCACTCGTCCCAATCAAATTGTGAGGAGGAAATAATTTACTTTCTGGGTGGAAACAATCGTTTTCTTCATGAGCATCAATTGTAAAGAAAATGTAATCTCCTCTTTCAAAAGCTAATCGAGTCACCTTGCTAATGACATCTGAAATAGCTTGGGCTGGAGCACCTGCTGTCAATTTTCCACTATCTGCAACAAAATCTTCTGTATAATCAATCGAAATTAAAGCCTTTACCATCAATAATCTCTTTTCTTTACTTCTTCAAAAATATCTGAAATCAGAACCTTAAGATAGGTCCCTTTCATTCCAAGTGAGCGACTTTCAATAATTCCTGCAGACTCAAGTTTACGAAGGGCATTGACAATCACAGAACGTGTAATCCCGATACGGTCTGCAATTACTGAAGCTGTTAATTGACCTTCGTTTCCATTTAACTCAGCTAAAATAGCTGAGACAGCACGTAGTTCTGAGTAGGAAAGAGTATTAACTGCCATCGTTACTGCTGTCCGACGACGAATATTTTTTTCATCTTCTTCACGTTGGAAGTTTAGGAGCTGAATACCAACAACGGTACTTGCAATCTCAACAAGAATCAAATCCTCATCATCAAATTGTTTGTCATTGCGCCAGATAATTAGAGAACCAAGACGAATCCCTGATACATGGATAGGGGCAATAGTTGTCAAACCATCTGGAAAATCCGAACGACTCTCTACTGGAAAGATACTCAAATCGTGATCTACTGTCAGATTGGCTTCTGTATCGTAAATCATGTTGGCTCCCTGAATATAGACCTCAGGGAAAATCTTAGTTTGGAAGAACTGCTCTACGCGATCTGTATTGGTTTTATAGCGCATAAAGTATCCCAACAGACGACCCTTACTACTCACAATACAAGCATTACAATCAATAATATCAGCTAATTGACGCATAATGGCATTGTATGGCAATTCATCCTTCAACTGTTCTTCAGAACGTTTCAAAATAGATGTGATTTTTCGTGTTTTTTCTAATAAATGTGCCATTTTTCACCTCGTATTTAATCGCTTCCATTATAACATAAAGACCTTTAATTTTCAATTATTATCTGAAAATTGCTTATTTAATTGCAATTAAAAAAAACAAGAATATTTTAACTAAATTTTCTAATTATCTATTGACAAGTTAGATATTTTTTTGTATAATGATATTATAAGAAGATAATATGACTAATTTATTTATCTTCCTTTCCAAAATTCGGTCTCCTTATATAAAAAAGCGATTCATAGTGAATCGCTTTTTTATTATTTATCACCCTTATTACGAATAACAAAGCCTGTCTTCTTCTCACTTGAAGTGTTATGAGGTTTTTTATTGTCTTTATTACGATAACGTCTGTCTTTGTCAAAACGATCGTTACCACGTTTTCCTTTTTTAAAATCTTCACGGCGAACACCACGATGATCTCGGTTTTGACGCTCATCTCTACGATGACCTTCACGACCTCCCTTACCTTTACCACCGAAGCCATTACCTGATGGTTTGAAAGGTAGTGGTTTTTCACGCGCAATCTCAACTTCAGGAAGACTATCTGGGTCTTGAACAGTCAGACTCAAGATATACATAGCCAATTCTTCTGGAGTAAACTTGGTAGCCAATTTACGGGCATCCTTACCAAATTTCTCAAAGTTGCCACGAATTTCTTCATCCGCAAAGTCACGTTCAATTTTCTTGAGAGCTACTTGTTTTTTAGCTTGGAAGGCTTCTTCTGCACTTGCAGGTTTGAGGCCTTTCATACGTTTCTTGGTCAAATTCTCAATGATTTGAAGGTAGCCCATTTCATTTGGTGATACAAAAGTTATAGACTGACCTGACTTACCAGCACGACCTGTACGACCGATACGGTGAACATAACTTTCAGGATCTTGTGGAATATCGTAGTTATAGACATGGGTCACACCTGAAATATCCAACCCACGTGCTGCAACGTCTGTCGCAACCAAAACATCAAGATTGCCATTTTTAAAGTCACGAAGGACACGAAGACGTTTGTTTTGGTCTAGGTCGCCATGAATTCCTTCTGCACGGAAACCACGGATTTTAAGACCACGAATCAACTCATCCACACGGCGTTTGGTACGACCAAATACAATAGCAAGGTCTGGTTGTTCCACATCCATGAGACGGGTCATGGTATCAAATTTTTCTTGTTCTTTAACACGGATATAGTATTGGTCAACCAATTCTGTTGTCAATTCTTTAGCAGCAATCTTGACATGCTCAGGTTCTTTCATGAACTGAACACCGATACGTTTGATAGCTTCAGGCATAGTCGCTGAAAAGAGTAAAGTCTGACGATTCTCAGGTACACGAGAAATGATGGCTTCGATATCTTCAAGGAATCCCATGTTGAGCATTTCATCCGCTTCATCAAGAATGAGAGTTTCAATATCTTGTAATTTCAAGGCCTTGCGTTTAATCAAATCCAAGAGGCGACCTGGAGTTCCAACTACAATATGAGCACCTGATTTAAGGGCCTTGATTTGTTTTTCAATACTAGAGCCACCATAAACTGAGCGAACTTTTACACCCTTACTGCGACCAAAGCGGAACAATTCCTCTTGACTTTGGACAGCTAATTCACGAGTTGGAGCAATTACTAATGCTTGGATAGTTGCATCCTCTGTATGAATTTTTTCAAGAGTTGGTAGACCAAAGGCTGCAGTTTTTCCTGTACCAGTCTGAGCTTGACCGATAACGTCCTTACCTTCAAGGGCCAAGGGAATAGTTTGCTCTTGGATAGGACTGGCTTCTACAAAACCAGCTTTTTCAATCTCTGCTAGCAAATCAGCAGACAAGTTTAATTCATTAAATTTCACGTTATTCTTCTTTCTAAAGGTGGTGCGAAGCCACCCTATAGGGCTTAGTTTATACTTTTCTTTTTATGACGTATTTTCATATACTGGATATAAAATCGTGTTGCTTCTTTTCCACAAAAGAAAAGTACTGTTTTCTTTGCAACCTATCTAGTATAACACAAGACCAGAGTAAAAGATAGTTAAATTCGTCAATAAAGTCATGTAAACGATTTTTCTGAGAAAATAAAGTTAAACTTTCCACTATTTCATAAACTTTTTTAAAGCGTAGCAGAATTGTGCAAAAGTTTTTTTCTTGTGCTAGAATGAAATGCGAATAGGAGGAAGATAAATGTTAACTTATGATTTAATCGTTATCGGATTTGGTAAAGCTGGTAAAACACTAGCTGGTAAATTGGCTTCAGCTGGCAAAAAAGTTGCCCTCGTTGAACGTAGCAAAGCTATGTACGGTGGAACTTGTATCAACATTGGTTGTATCCCAACTAAAACTTTGCTAGTTGCTGCTGAGAAGGACTTGTCTTTTGAAGAAGTGATTGCTACCAAAAACACGATCACTGGTCGCCTCAACGGTAAAAACTATGCTACTGTTGCTGGTACAGGCGTGGACATCTTTGATGCGGAAGCTCACTTCCTCTCAAATAAAGTCATCGAAATCCAAGCTGGTGATGAAAAGAAAGAACTGACCGCTGAAACAATCGTCATCAACACTGGTGCTGTTTCAAACGTCTTGCCAATCCCTGGACTTGCTACAAGCAAAAACGTCTTTGACTCAACAGGTATTCAAAACTTGGACAAATTGCCTGAAAAACTTGGAGTTCTTGGTGGAGGAAATATCGGTCTTGAATTTGCTGGTCTTTACAACAAACTTGGAAGCAAGGTTACAGTTCTAGATGCCTTGGATACTTTCCTACCTCGTGCAGAACCTTCCATCGCAGCTCTTGCTAAGCAATATATGGAAGAAGACGGTATTGAATTGCTTCAAAATATCCGCACTACTGAAATCAAAAACGACGGTGACCAAGTCCTTGTCGTAACTGAAAACGAAACTTACCGTTTCGATGCCCTTCTCTACGCAACTGGACGCAAACCAAATGTAGAACCACTTCAACTTGAAAATACAGATATTGAACTAACTGAACGTGGTGCTATTAAAGTAGACAAACATTGTCAAACAAACGTCCCTGGTGTCTTTGCAGTTGGAGATGTCAACGGTGGTCTTCAATTTACTTACATTTCACTTGATGACTTCCGTGTTGTTTACAGCTACCTTGCTGGAGATGGTAGCTATACACTTGAAGACCGTCTCAATGTACCAAACACCATGTTTATTACACCTGCACTTTCACAAGTTGGTTTGACTGAAAGCCAAGCAGCTGATTTGAAACTTCCATACGCTGTTAAGGAAATCCCTGTAGCAGCAATGCCTCGTGGTCACGTAAATGGAGACCTTCGCGGAGCTTTCAAAGCTGTTGTTAATACTGAAACAAAAGAAATTCTTGGAGCAAGCATCTTCTCAGAAGGTTCTCAAGAAATCATCAACATCATCACTGTTGCAATAGACAACAAGATTCCTTACACTTACTTCACAAAACAAATCTTCACTCACCCAACCTTGGCTGAGAACTTGAATGACTTGTTTGCGATTTAAGTTGAAGTCTCATCTTAACTGACAGCCCTCTTGGGGGCTGTTTTTGCTTCTGCCAAATCTCATACTCTGCGAAAATCTCTTCAAACTACATCAGCTTCACCTTGCCGTAGGTATGGTTACTGACTTCGTCAGTTCTATCTGCAACCTCAAAACAGTATTTTGAGCAACCTGCGGCTAGCTTCCTAGTTTGCTCTTGGATTTTCATTGAATATCAAATCCGTCTTTTCCCTCTTTTGTGATATAATGTCCACACCTCACTCAGCAGTCCAACAACTAACCAACTCTAACCCCTTAACCCCAGCAATTTCAAGTCGTTGGGTTTTTCGTGAAAAAGTGCTTGACTCTTCCACTATGGAGAGTTATGATGGACACACCAACAAAGCAAAGGAGATTTCTATGGAAAAATTCACTAACAGAAGTATTCAAAATAATGAACTTGATCAAGAGCAATTCTCGCTTCAAGACCGCATTCAAAATATCCACAATTTTGAAAACGAAGATACCACCCGAGACCAAGAAATTGCTATAGTAGCCAGCATGATTGGTAGAATCCCTACGCTGGAGCGCCAAAACTTAGATAGCCAAGATTTTCACGATATTTCGGTCTGGACGCTTCAAGAAATGCTTCGGGTGAGTTACGAGTTGGGCAAACTGTCGCAAGAAGCTCCAGTACCCACCGAGCTTTAAATTGGCAACAAAGCAAAACTAAAAGCCTTCGAAAATTTTGACTACTACTGGAGAGATATGATTCAGCCAAATTTCAAAATTTTCTACCGCCCAAACTCCACCAAATTGAAACAGTTCACCTTACAACTTTTTAAAAATTGCACGATTATACGGTGGGTGATGTGTTTTTAAGCCTCGTTTTCGAAGTGCAACTCCCCATCACGGACGAATATTCTTGGTTTTATACTTGCCGTTTTCTTAATCCTGAGTGTGTCGAAAAATATTATACTGCTTGTTGCAGAATGGAAGATTTGGACGAATTTGCCGTTTAGGATTACAAATTGCAGCTAAGTTTAATTTTAGTTATTTTAACGCTTTTTTCAACAAAACTGTTGACACAATTACTTAAAGTCTGTATAATAGATTAAGTTATCTCAAGTAGCTATAAAATATATGCTTTTGAGATAAAGAAAATCCCAACGATATTCGTACTACCGTTGGGGAGAAGATTTCTTATTTTTAGTTATCAGCCTTATAGTTAACCAACAAGAGAACGATAAGACTGATTTGCATTAGCTTCACCACTATTAGTGGTGATTTTTTCTTTTATTTGGTGAAGCTTTATTCCTAGGTTTAGTATAGTTATTACCCTTTCTAAGCCAAGTGGCCATCAGCTCTTTTGAATTTCTGGTTCTTCTGTTAGAATTGATAACCAAGAATGCAAAGCAACAAATAATTAGTGAAATAACGACTATCACTACACTTATCACAGTAAGATTTTCGAACGGTATTTTTAATATATGAACAGAGACTACGCTACCAATACCACCAGCACCTGCTGCAGTCAACATTGATTTTATCTTTTTATCTGTCCCATCCTCACTTTCATTAAAAATGTGTTGGTTAGACAAAACAAGAAATCTTCGGTGTTACTAATATAACGATATCCTTACACTTTGTCAATAGTAGTGTATTATTTATAACTGTTTTTAATTTTTCTGACATTTTTACACTGTATTATAAAATTTTCTATATATTTTCAATTCGAAACAAACGCCCCAGTCGCAAAACTGGGGCAATTTTGTTGTAATTTTAGGTTAACAAATCGCTTCATCGATACAAGTTACTGGCGTTACTAAAATGTATAGCAAGGTTTCGCACATCTCACCTCTACTTTGGCAAGTGAGCAACTTTTCGATTTTCGCAATAAACTTCTCTTTGTTTTCGTTAATGGCGAAAACTGTTATCTTTCGTTTAAAAACATTAGTTTCAATATAGTTGAAAGCAAAACCTTTTTCGAACACTCGCAGTCTCGTTAAAAATGCAGGCAAAGATATTGGGTCGCTGAGGTAAAATCCTAATTGGTTTGGTTGCCATTCAATTGGTATTTCTGGCACTACGCCCCAATATGTTTGCTGGCGTATTTTGCTTTCTAATTTTTGTAGATATATTTCAGTTTCTAAATCGATATACATATCACTCCTATCTGTTAAATTTCTTTTACATGTCCATCATAACTCTCTGTAGCAATGAAGTCCAGACTATTTTTGAGTTTAATTTACATCGGCATTTGGGCTAAAATTAAGATTTTTTGCTGGTATTTTTGCGAAAATGTGGAGCTGTGAAAAGCTCAACTACTGGATATTTTCTAAAGTCAATCCATCGCAACAGAAGCAAAAAAGGAAATAAAAAGCTTAGAATATTTTTTTGAAGACTCCTCCGCACCCCTCTATACAGACTAATATTGTGTAAAAATACAATAAGTCATATGCCAAAATTGGGCATAAACGGCGGTGTTAGTGCAAAGTTAAGCAACCCGAACCGAAAGGCGAAGCGAACGCAAGAAGCTATCGATTTACCTTAAATATAGTTAAACGAAATAAAAACTGAACAATTTAATTGCAAAATTCAAACCAGTTCCTAATAATATTTTAGAAAAGTCCGTGGACTATTCCAGATTCAATCTATTATATTTTACCTTTCTCTACTGTGTAAAAGCATTCACCCAACCAAAAAGCCCGAGTCTCCTCGAGCTAAATGTGTGTGTTAGACTTTAACACAAAAATAACTATTCTTGTTATTTTGCAGATATAAATTATTGTTAACGGTTGATACTGTATTTTTTCTCCCTCCTCATAAATGCATCTTCTCCACCTTCCAAAATATCACATACATGTTCCCTGATGTTGTATTTTTGAAGTATGAATTCAGATTTAGGACTATTATTACGATTCTCTAAAGCACCATTTATATAGTCAAACTTCTTACCATTTTGATTTGGAGAATTATCAGATTGCTGATTAGCTACAATAATATTTTCCGCGTCACCAGATACAACTATATTAGGATTGTGAGTAACTATGATTATTTGTCGATCCTCTTTAGTTTCTTTGATGTATTTTGTCAATTCAGTATATATTGCCCTATTATCCAAACTATCTTCAGGCTGGTCAATTAATACTGGGATTTTACTATCTGAAAACTCTAATATTAATTTTAATACAATAAACGCTTTTTTACCAGGAGACATTTGTTCAAATTTATCACCTTGATATTCAATCACAAAACTATATTTGTAAAAATTAGTAGTGAGGAAATGCTCAATGTGACTAAATTTATCTTTATTTCCATTAAACGCAAGACTATCCTCGTCAAATATTGAATCAACAACTTCCTCAAAAGAACCTATCATTTTTTCTATAAAATCTTGTTTTGAACGACCTCGAGCATTAATATAATAAAATTCATCCTCTAAATCAATTAATGAGAACTTGACTGAAATCTTTAAATCATCATCTTCAATCTTGAAATCATTCAATAATTCAGTTCTAATATTAGAGTATTCCTTATATTTCGAAATAATCTCTTTTTGAATTTCTTCTGTTGCTTTATCTAATTCATCCCTTCGTTTTTCAAACGCTTCAATTTTAGCCAAAATATCAACTTCATTCTTAATTAAAGAATTTAACCTCGCTATCTCTGAATTATTTTTCATTGCTTCAACACATTTCTTGTATATGTCATCATTTTCTATATCCGCAATTTTATTTTCACTATCTTTAATCAGACTTTCTTTCTCCAATTTTATTACCTTAATTTCATGTTTCTGCTGAGCTCTAACAGAATCATGTAATCGAGCTGTTATTTGACCAATTCTGACTCTTAAATCTGGAGATGGAGAATTTATTCTATCAAAACTTTGAAATTCAAATGTAATTGGAGGAATACCCAATACATATCGCAAGTCAGATTCATGAATTTCTTTTTGTTTTTTCAATAACTGCAATTCTTTATTTTGATTTTCAAATAAATCTCTTTCTTGTTCCGTTATCTCACTAGCATTTAATAATTCTTTTTTCTTTGATTCATATATATCTATTCGATTTTGAGTAGCTTGTTTTTCTGCTTCTGGCTTAATTAGCTCATGAATATTTTTTTGGTTCTCTTTATAACTATCAAGTAACCCTCTAATTTCAAGACGTAAAGCAGTGCAATTTTGTTCATATTTCTTTAACTCAGAGTCCATTGCCTTGGATTGAATAATATTTCCTACCAAATCTTTAAGTTTCTTATTGTCTCTGGCTAAAGCAAACATATACTCTTGAGGTATATACTCTATCTGTCTGGAATTATCTTCTTGCTGGTCTTTCCAAATAATATGAAAGTCATCCATATTCTCAAAAGAATATGAATTATCATTCAGCTCTCGTCCCAGTTTTTTAGCTATAGAATTCAATAAAGTTGATTTGCCAGTTGAGCGTCCACCAATAATTGTATTTAGATTTTCAGATAAATAAATATCTTGACCATTATATAGAATCTTATCAATGACAAGTTCATTCTTTTCGAGAGTTGGTTTTTCTTTCTCAACACTAATTCGATATTCTGGTTCATACTTTATTTGTTTCAAACCATCAAAAGTTAAATCTGCTTTCACCCAAGAATATTTACTTCCTATTTGCTCCAAAGAGTGAGAATCTGAGGATTGAAGTAGTGGTCTTATATGCGGGGATTTATCAAGCCAAAATTCTCTATCTTTTGTGATATTTACTTCATTACTAGAATGAATCAAAAAATCAGAATTGATACAAATATCTTCATAAACTGCCTTATTTTTAGAATCAGAATCACTAGTTGCACTACCGTGACCTCTCGAAAGAAAGCCAGTTAGAAAACGACCATTAAGTTCTCTATCGCTATTTAAGACTTTTAATAAATCTTTAAAAGGAATGTGAGCCTTCTTGTCTATTTCAGTTTTGCTTAAACGATTAAATGATTTTTCGCCATCACCAATATTAGCCTTTAAGTGACCAAGTAAATTTTTTACTATGTCGTCTTGAACCTCATTATCAAATACTACATGATAGTCAAAAAGTTCATCAGATTTATTAATATTTGATAACCTAACCTCAAGATTTAAAAAAGTTGCAATTCCTTCTTTATTCAATCTTTCCTTTAACTTAAAATCATCATCATTAAAGTTAAAATAATTAGTCAATCCAACAGCAGAGATACCTTCATCCTTTATCTTTTGAATGAATTTGTCTACATCTGGACTTCCATCGGACAGCTTATCAAACTGATTATTTAACACTGTATAGGGAGAATGAATATGTAAATCCCATTTTCTAAACTCTGAACCTCTTTGAATCATTGAATACAAACCTTTCTACATCAATTATCTTATGCAAATTCCTATAATTACTCGCATTTCCTACAGGCTATGCTAAAATTTCAGATACTATCTCTTCACGCCATCCATTTTCTATCCTATCCTCTTTATTCAAATATCTATCAAGCGATGAAGCTGCACGATTGAAAACAGATTGGTTTAGAGCTATATCCAACGCTAACAATAAGCTGGATTTTCCACTTTTATTTTCTCCTACAATAACCGAAATTTCATCATTGAATTTTACTTCCAATTCTCTAAATTTTTTAAAACCTTTAATTTGAAGAGCTTTTATTATCACGATAAATTACCTCTTTTGTTTAGCTATCTATACATTTATTATACCACTTTAAAGCCTACATTTGCTTCATACCAAAAATTTTCGAAAAAAGTATTGGAAGTCTAAATTTTTTACTATCGTTCGACATCACACCTATTATATCCAAACTTATTCTTTATTAGGGACATTTTTAAACGCAGTTTTTCTTTAGATTTTGAAAAATATTGTGCAAATACAAAATAAGTCGTATACCAAAGTGGAGCTGAAAAACGCCCCACGCACAGAACTCGAAAATAATCTGAGTTCATACATCTTATGAGTGAATTAAAAGACGGTTCAAAAAATGAGCCGTCTTTTTTCTATTATTCGTCAAATATATATTGATTTTTGGGGGATTAGATACCTTAGATTTGAATAAGAGAAGATAATCTTAGTTTTATCTGGCAGTATAACTAGACTGTAACTCCTTAACTTATTTTTCTTCTTTTTCCGCCTTACGTTTTTCTTCATGCTTATCCAGACTTTTTGAAAAGAATTGCTCAGTTAAATCTGTCAGCCAATCCGCAAAACGCTCGCCTGCGAATTGAATAGCGATAAGAATTCCAGTTACTACGATAAAAACCAAAATCAAGTAATTATCCAAATTGGCCATTTTAATTATTTTCTCCTTGTTTTCTTTCTTCTACTAAAATATCTTTAAAATCGTCATCTTGCCAAAGTGTGAAAAAAGTGATTCCACCAACTATAACAGAGACCATCACACCTGTAAGGCTACTTCCACGCTTTTTCGAAACCAGTTTGTTTATCTCTTTGCCTGCGGATTTAAATAGCCCAGCTGAGAGATACGAATCAGGATTAAATACGGAACCTGCTGTATAGCTTTGCCCGTAATAAATCACTGAACCATTATCTCTAAATCCATAAAATAGAAACCCAATTATGGCTATTGTTATAATTGCCAACCGAATTTTAATGCTATTTTTCATATTACTTTACCTTTTACGTTACTTATAATCGATACCTTTTCTTGTAATTGCAACGACCTTTCCTTTACTAAGAAAAGCAATCACTGATTTACCATCTTTTAATTTGTAGACGTAGTAGTCTGTGATGATTCCATTTATTCCCACAGTCCAATTTGATTTATGAGACAGGATTGATTCACTACTAGATAAGTCCATTTTTAGTAATTCTCCATATAACTGGGTAACATCGCTAAGAGAAGAGGACTTCTCGTGTGGTGCTCCAACCGCCTTAAGCAAGTCTTTTTCGGTTAGCTCATTCTGAATACTTGGAAAATCCGATAAAACTAAATCATTTCTCTTATTTGCGCAAGAAACAAGTAACAGAATCATCACTAAACATGTAATCACCATTCCTAATTTTTTCATCATTATTCTACCTTTTTAAATTCAAACTTTAATGAATTTTCTCCAATCATAAAACCATTCTGGTTATCAGAATTATCATTCAATGGCTTATTTTCGAAATATAAAGTCTTTTGGTCATCGGACAGGGTTGCAATTCCGGAAATATTTTTTCCTTCAATTATAATTTTGTCGCCTTTTTGATGCCATTTGGCGGAGAAAGTTTCGCCGTTATCCATTGTTAAAGTTCCGTCTTTTTTTATCTCCATAGTAGCATTCCAGTGAATATATTTAGAGATAATTGAAGCAAGGTCGGCTTGTCCAGTTGCTTTACCTGCAATTTTTGCACCATCTTCTCTAACACTTCCTTGGTCGAAGATATCGGTCTTCCACTTGCCTGTGAAGTTCTTAGGGGAACTACAACCTAAAAGCATAATACATGACAGTAAAATTATAAATGAGAAAAATAGCTTTCTTTTCATCGACACTTTTCCTAATAAATTACCAATATCTATCAAAGGCACTAAGAATATAGCTTAGGTCTTTGGATTGTTCTTTAATCTTCCCACCAACGACTAATTGATATTCAATTCCGCCAAGAAAACCACCTGAGCTTTCAATAATCTCAACCAATTCACCACGAACAACTTTTTGATTTAAACGAGCATTCATTTTAAACCTCTTTCTATTCTATCTAGAACTATATTGCATAATTCGTTCTACAATGGCATCACGGCGTTTAATGCTTTCAGACAGTTTTATCGCGCCATTAAGACCATACCACATTTTCGAAAATCCAGAATCACCCAACGCTATTAGTTGAAGTCCACATTCATCTTCGAGTTGATAAACATAAACCTGAACTGCATAAAATTGCGGAGAGAATAAGCCAGCTTTACCTTTAATGACGATTTCTATATCAGCTCTATCATCAAAATCAGCTAATGCACCCGAACTACTCTGAATAGCTTCTGGGGTTGTTTTCCATTCGGCGCAAATTTCTTGAAGAATCACGCCAATATCAGAAACCGAAAGTTTGGTTGTCACCTCAACTGAGTCGGCTTTTAAGTCGTTAAGTCCCATAAAGAACCTCCATTTTTTATTTTTCACTCAAAAAATCCCTGCCACAATAGGGGTTGAGCTTGTTTTAGTTAACGGTCGTCAACTAAAACAATGAAAAATCAAAAAATGCCAAGTCAACAAGGTAACTAAAACCTTATTAAATCAGCATTTTGAATATTTTTATTGATAACTTTGATTGTTTTAACAAACGACCGTTTACTAAAACTGTTGATAGGTTTAATGTACTATTTTTCTAAGGATTTGTCAATCAATTATAGGTGATTTTTTCTATTTATTTGAATACTATTGCGCCTTAGCACATTATATATGGTTGCCGTGGAAATATTCAGCTGATTAGCAATATTTCGGACGGATATTTCTTTTTGCTGGTATTGTGCAATAATTTGCTTTTCTTTATCTTTCGCTATTCCTTTATTGCCAAGTTTCACACCTTTTTCTTTCGCTTTACGGAGTCCGTCTTTAGTACGCTCAGAAATCGCTTGAAGCTCCCATTCTGCCACATAACCCAACATTAAACAAAAGAATTTTCCAGTTAAAGAATCTGTTTCAATATTTTCATGAATTGATTGAAGATGAATACCATGTTTAGTTAAATCTTCAATAATAGCAGATAGGTGAAGCATCTTTCTTGTAAGCCTATCTAATTTATATACGACAAAATTTGTTTTAACCCCTTGTTTAGCATAATTTTTGGCTAATTTTAATGCCTTATCAAGCTTCGGTCGTTCCTGATTTCCGCCTGAATCTTTTTCGATATAGAGCTTGTCGCAAAAGCTGAGCGCCTCTTTTTGAACAGATAAACCCAATTCTTGCCGATTATCTGTTGAGCTAACGCGAGCATATCCGATAGTAATTGAATCTTTATTTTGATATTGTTCAATATTTTTCTTCACATTTTTCTCCTTACTTTACTATTGTAGCAGGGTAGTTATATTTTAGAGAAAAATTAACGAAATGAAAAAGACCCACGAGGGTCTTGAGATTAAAATATAGGTTCTCCAAAGTTAGCATTATTATATCTAAACATCTTTAGCATTTCATCATATACTTCAATATCCATTCCAATGGTTTGAGAAACAGCATCATCAATTCCACCCACACCAATTAGCATAAGTTCATCTTTTGGGATAGCTTCAAGCTCTTTTTTTAGGTTTATTGCAAAATATTTCATCTTGTTAGATAAAGCTGTATTCATGTTGCGCAATTCTTCTATTCGTTCGATAGGCATATCAAGAACTCTTGAAATTATCTCGTCTTCAACGCATAATATTGCCAATCTTCTTGCAATAGAATCATCTGAATATGGGTCAGAAAGTGTGTCAAGCCAAACAAATGTGCTATTAATTATCTTTTGGTAAATCCATACTTTTCCCTCCTTAAAAAATACTAAACCTACCGTTCACCCACGGTAGGTTTTACCGTAAATGAACGCATAAATTCTTTTTTTTTCAAAGAAGAACGCAAGTTACATAAAACAAAGATGTTTTACTTGCTTATTATACAATACATAAAAATATATGTCGATTCCATTTTTGGTTTTCTTCTATCTCTTCTTCACTACAACTAACAATTTTAATACTATCTTGTTGATTCAGGGGGATATTTTACTATGGATTGAGGGACGAGAAAAGACCTCTCATTCAGAGAGGTCTCAAAAAAATCAAATGTTACTATCTTTCAACCCTTCTTTTAAAATCAAATATTGATCATTCGTCAACCCAAGAATTTCCTGCATAATATGCTCAATAGTATCTTGGAGTTCTTGTTGTTTAACAGATCCACTTTCATACAAAAGTTTAGACGAACCATCTGTTTTAGATATATACCTCATTACATTGTTAATTGTTTTTTCATTCTTTTCAGATAACTTAACTTGTTGTTTTAAAGTATATCCTGTAATTTTTTCAACAATTTCTCGACCATTAGACATAAACGGCATGTAATCAAAGTAAACTAATAATCTTCTTGCCACACTCTCTTTTGAATATGGGTCATTAGCGGTATCGTTCCAGATTATTTGCTTAATTCTGTCAGGAACACGATTTTGAAACATATATTTTACCTCCAAATTTTACCTACCGCTTGCTCGGTAGGTATACTTATTTCCTACCAAGTGCAAGGGCTACAATTCAGAAGTAAAATCCGAAAAGTGCGAAAATATTAAATTTTATAGCTTAATTATACACTAATATTTATGTTTTGTCAATAGAACCTATAAACTCTTGGAATCGAGTGGTGTAAGTATCATTAGTTAATTTACTCATATACTTAATTGCCTGTGTTTTAAAATTATTCTCATATAAAAATTTCAAAATATCAAATAGATACTTATTATTAGCAATTTGATGAATATGCCTGTCGATAAATTGAATCTTATCGTCATTTGATATTTCTTCTTTAGACAAATATGTTTTAAAAATTCTATCTAAATAAACATTATTACTTATTTTAGAAATCATTTTATCAATAAAGTCTTGCATAATTTCATCATTGTGGAATCCACTTTCAACAGCATACTCAATCACTCTACTTATATGAACAGAGTTGGTCATTTTTTCGAAACACAAGTTCATAGCACTTTCGTTTTTCATATCAAAAGCTACCAAACATAATTTTTCAAGTTTAGCGTTATTATCAGTGTTAATAATAGCTTTTTGCAAATCTTCAAGAGTTTTAATTTTTAAGTCAATATTGACAGTATTTTCTACAGCAAAGTAAAATACCTCTTTTAAAAAGTTATATGTAGTGTCATTATCGATAATATTTATTAGTTTATCCTTATCATCCTTGCTGATATTTTCCGAATTATTTATTAAGTTGATTATACTCGCTTTAACTTTTCCACTATCTTCAACTAATCGTTTTTTAGCAAAGTAATTTACATTATCTGTTGAGTTTTCCATTTTTCCAACCTTTAATTTTTTCATTAATATTTTAGACGGATTCCTACTACGGCTCATTAAATAACCAATAACATTTTTCGAATAGTCTCCAAGACTGTCTTCAAAACATACCAAAAATTCTCTTACGAAAGTCGTCCTACCAATATAACTTCTATGGTTTTGATTTAACATGAGCATATCCATAAAAGTCGCAAAACATAGATGATACATGATTTTGTCTCCATTCTGTTGTTTTTGTTGTTTTTAGGTAATAGATTCAAAACATATTTAGCGATATACTAAAACCATCAAAGGAACAAGTCGACTTCCCCTCTGATAAACCTTTTACTTTTATTATACTCTTTTAAGGAGGAAAATTCTCTTGCTAACATTACTTATCTTTTTACCGTATCTTCTAACCTCAGCTGTTGCGATATATTTCACAAAGAAAAGGTCTAGAAAATAATTGACTACAGGTTTATATTAGGTTGTGTAAGCCCCACTAATATAAATCTGCCTCTATGGGGCTATTAGGGAGAAAAACTATGCTTCCACAAAATACTCAAAACCAAACAGATGTAACTCCTCAACTGGCGAATCCATTTCAGCTTGAAGTCGCAAAAACTCTATCCAAAGATATGGCTATTCTTCAGAAGAATCAGCTTCTGACGGCAGACATTCTTAACAAAGTAGGCGACCTTTCGAAGCTCGAGGCGGATATTCTGGCAAAAACTCCCCACGCCAAGGAACGCACAGACTTCATCATTAAGACTTTTACCTTAGTCGCTTCCCAGCAGATAAGATAGGAGGTTCCCTATGAACGAATTTATCTTACCCATAATTTTTGCCGTTTCTCTTGGCTTTGTGGCTGGCGTTATTGCCTTGTTGGTATATCTTGATTCTCAATCTAAAAAACAACCCGTCAAAGAGAAAAATAAAAATCTTCCTCCTATTTACACTGAAGAAGAAATTGAACTAGCTCAATTTCTCGAGAGTAGGCAAGCCGTCAACGAGGCATTCCTCTCAGCTCAGGTGGAACTACTCAAAGAACTTCGAAAGTGAGGTAATTTTTACATCACCGAACAAAACAGCAATATTTTAGCACTTTAACAGATTTAGTCCCATTCGCATCGCTCCCAATCCATAAACTGCTTACGCTCCCTTTTGCCAGCGGTTTCTGGTATGCTCGGAGCGTCACAAACAGAAAGGATTTTAAAATGACACAACCAACTAAACCAAAGAAATTCAAAACCATCCTCGCTGATGTTCCCTATATGAAGAACCAAACAGGTAGCTACGGAGCCTGCAAGCATTACAACCTGATGAGCCACGAAGAAATCCGCAATATGCCCATCAAGGACATCGCTGCAGACAACGCCCATCTCTGGTTTTGGACTTCCAACTCTTATATGGAAGAATCTTACGATATTATTCGGGCGTGGGGCTTTGAGCCAAAAAGCATTTTTACTTGGGTTAAACCAACTCTGGGCTTAGGAACTTATCTTCGAAATTCCACCGAGCATGTCATTTTCGCAACTCGAGGAAAAGCTCCCATCAAGTTCAAGGGGCAGATGAATTGGGGTTTCTTCCCCAAACAAGACCATAGCCACAAGCCCGAGGAACTCTTTGCTATCATCGAACGCTGTTCTGAACCAGATTATTTGGAGCTCTTTGCAAGGCGACCTGTGTCTTCTAATAAAAAATGGGCTATATGGGGTAATGAAGTTGAGAGCGACATTATCATCTCTCACTATCCCGTTCCTCAATATTCTAAAAATCCCATTGACTACAGAAAGGCAGATGATGACTCGTGCGAAAAATAGTTGGCTACACCTTGCTTTTCGTTCTACTGGCATATTTAGTCAATCGGGCGATTTACTGGCTAATCGAAATTGCCCTACCCTTAAGCCTGCTTGCCATATTACTTGGTGGCGGAATGCTTGCTTTTCGCTACTGGAAAAACAAAAGAGATTGGAGGTGACCAATGAAACGCCCAACAAATTTTGAAATTTATGAAATGGATTACACTCGCCCTGTGGAATTTCAAGACATACTAGATTTGATGGTGCGACTCTCAGGCTACACCAGACGCCAACCCTTCGTTTTGGAGATTCGTTTAACGAAAAACGAGGTGCGATATTTGCTTCTCAGTAGCCCACTGGACACGCCCTATTTACACAAAATGATGCAGGTTTCCAATGACATTCAGTTTTCGAAACTTCGCCCTAAAGAGCGAAAAACATCTGAAAAAGCGTGGCGTGTAGCTATCAAACGCAACCATCTTAGTCTCAAAACAGATGGCGTTGAAAACTTCACTCGTTCCTTTTTGGCACTGAGTCATCACCTAAAACCGCAGGAAGAAATTTGTGTACAGGTTGTGGTGGGCAAGTCGCGTCCGCCACAACCGCTGGCTCGTGATTTGTCGCACCTTAACGCCACTTGGTGGCAGTGGATTTCAGGGAATATCCCAAAGCTTTCCAAAGACGCCGACAAGCTAATTCGGGAAAAACTCCGCCACGCCCAGTTTCAAGCAGATGTACGGATTGGTGTGCGAAGTGATAGTCATTTTCGCAAGAATGAGCTATACCATACCGTTTTAGGATCCTTTCGAATGTTAGAATCTAGCGGTGTCGAACTTTTTCTCGACCCGATTTCAAGCGAGAAAGTGAATAAGGTTCAAATTCCGTGGGCTTTTCCGCTCACCCTTTCTTCGCAGGAGCTTGCCAGCTTTTGGCTTGCCCCTATTGGCGAAGGCAAGCTGGCTGGGATTGCCAATATTCACCCCAAAATTCTCCGTCTGCCTTTGGGCTATAAAGTTCCAGATGTACCTGTTCGAAAATTTGGTGAAAGTATCAAAAACGAACCGCTCCAGATTTTGCCTCGAGACGCCACTCAGCATCTCTTGGTGTTAGGCGGAACGGGCGTTGGAAAATCTACCTTGCTTGCCCAGCTCATTTTGGCAGATATTCAAGCAGGCAGAAGCACGCTGTTAATTGACCCCAAAGGCGACTTGGTGCGAGAAGTGTTGGCTCATTTCCCAAAAGAACGGCGAGCAGATTTGGTTATCATTGATCCCAGCTCCAGCAGCAAAATTATCGGTCTCAACCCCTTTGACCTGACTCGCTACACCTCGCCTGAGCTGGTGGCGGATATGTTACTTAATCTTTTTCAAGAACTTTTCAGCGACAACTGGGGTATTCGCACGGTTGATGTGCTCAGCCACGCCTTAACCGTGATGGCACAAGTTGAAAATTCTAATTTACCCCAATTACCTCAGTTTTTAACCAATCCCGTCTTTCGAAATCAACTATTAAGTCAGATTTCCGACCCTTTTCTCTTGGATTTCTGGCAGGGCTACAACCAGCTAAGCGATGCCAACCGTGAGGTGTTAATCTCGCCAGTGTTAAACAAAATCCGTCAGCTTTTGCTTCGAAAAGAACTGCGAGCCATACTTGCCTCTACTTCGAAAAAATTTAACCTGATGGAGCTCTTCACCAGTAAAAAAGTAGTCTTAGTTAACCTCAACCGAGGGCAAATCGGGGGGACAAACGCCAAATTTATCGGTTCGCTTATCACCAACTACATCTACCAGCTAACCCTCCACCAAGCTCATCTCGCCCCTGAAAATCGCCCTTTCCTACCCATTTACATTGATGAGCTGGGGCAATTCCTTAAGCTCCCTGTGGATTTGGAGGATGCCCTCGCAGTGTCTCGTTCGATGAAAGTGGGCTACATTCTCGCCAGCCAGCACCTGACGCAACTGCCATCTACTCTGCGTACCAGCGTTTTGAGTAATTGTCGCAGTAAAATCATTTTCACGCTGGAACACCACGAAGCCAAGGAACTCGCCAGCCAAGCTCCAGAACTCACTTTCGAAGATTTTATGACCCTTGCACCTTTTCACTTTTATGCCCAAATGCCGATTTTTTACAATCACTTCAAGTGGGTCTCAGGGCGAAGTCTACCTCTTTCGAAAAATGCTCAGCCAATTGATGAACTTTATGCCGAAAGTTTGGAATACTATGGCGACGATTTAGCCAATTTCGAAAATACACCACTTCAAAACAAGAAAGATGAAATTCCACCCGAAAATTTAGGACGGAAGAAGCGAGGAGGACAAAATGGAGAAAATTGAACTAACGAAAAAAGAACGAGAGATTTTAACCCTACTCGCCCGGTGTCGTTATGCGACCACCAAGCAGATTGTTGCCCTCTATTTTCAGGATAGCCAGCATTCGCGAACTGCTTTCCGAAGAGCTAACTTGCTTTTAAACCAGATCAAAAATCGCCAACTCATCAATCACCTCGAACGGCGAATCGGTGGCGTACGAGCAGGTTCAGGCAGTTTCGTTTGGCACATCACGATAAAAGGGTTGAAAGCATTACACCGTCCACAACGCTTTAAAAATAAGTATGAACCCACCGCCCACCACTTGGAACACACGCTGGCGGTGACACAAGCGTATGTTTTTCTGAAATTGTTGGAAGAAGCTGGCAAAATCCAGCTGGAACGGTTCAATTTTGAACCCACCTGCTACCGCACCTACGCCACCTTTTCGGGCAAGAAGATTTTTCTCAAGCCCGATGCTTTTGCCCAGCTAGTTTTGGGCGAATATGAGGACAGTTATTTTTATGAAATTGATATGGCGACCGAAAGCCTAAATCGAGTGGCTAACCAGTGTAAAAAATACATCGCCTACTACCAAACAGGCATCGAGCAGCGAGAGCAAGATGGTGTGTTTCCACTGGTTCTATGGATTGTGCCACACGACAAACGAAAAGAAGCGATTGCGAAGAAAATAGAAAGCGAGCTAAACAACTTTCACCCAATGTTTCAGGTGGTGACGCTGGAGGAATTTAGTGAATGGATTGGAGGACGAACAGATGAATAATGAAAAAGAACGAATTGTCAAAATTGGGCGAGCAACTTTTAAGATTGACCGAAAATTTGGTGGTTCGAAAAGTTTGAAAGAGCTGCTGGAAAAGCTGATTTTGCAGGAAAAATAAAGAATTGTTCTACGTATTGACAAAACATTTATTTTATAGTATAATTCGAACATACTTAAAAACGAAGTAGAACTTTACAGACCTGTGGATTGTAATTGTTCTATTTCGTTTTTTCTTTTTGAGGAGGAGGTAAGATGGGAATAATTAAATTTTTTAAAGATAGAGCACTCGAACGCCGAGTTAGGGCTTTCGAGGAACTTCTAATGTTTTCCCGAAGAGCAGATAATGGAGAGATAACACTCCCTAAAGGAGAATACATTCCGATTTTGAAATCAACAAGACAGGTCAAAAAATACAATCGTAAAATTAAAAAATTGAACGGTTTATGATTTATGAGTCCTGTTTGGGACTCTTTTTTTAAGAATATTAATGTCAGTATCTACAATAACATCCCCATCTTCAATTTCTAAAATAGGATGAACTTCAACAACTAAATCTACTTCTAACGATTCCTTAATATTATTCGCTAAATCCAAAACAAATCCTTTACAACTAACATCTTCGATGAGATTATAAATTTGTTGACCAAATCTTGTTAAAGGATAGCTTTCGAATTTAAACACCATCTCATCTGATAAAGTTTCTGAATAAAATCTAACAAATAAATTCCCATTAGAGAATCCGTTGCAAGTTTCGACATCTAATTCAATATCATGGTTTTGGGTCACACCCATATTAATCAGACCGCACTCTTCCATGAGCAAAAAATCATAGTCATTAATTCCATACTTTTCATATATTTCTATTTGTGAATCTGATGGAGCATAAATATATATATCCCCATCGGGTTCTGACAATGCTAATTTTGCCAGTTTTGAAAATGTTTCTGCTTCATATTGGCTAAGTAATTTCATAGATTCAATAAATCGAAAAGAATATTTTCCCTTGTTGTTAGCTTCCTCACTCAGAATTTTCGCCCAAATTGCTTTCATATCATCATCTGATACTCTTGATGCGGCATCAAAAAATCTATCAAACCACTCAAAGGAAAACTCAACGCCTGAACTATTCTCTATTTTTCGATATGTTTGAGCAAGTTTACCAATATCCATAGCATTCTTACATTTAGCTAACTCTAAAGGAGAAAATCTTGGGTTATTTGTATCAATCATTTCATATAGTTTTGCAACACTTCCACTCTTTATGACTTCCTTTATCCCAAGTCTATAACCTATATAAGAAACTACAGCTCCAGAAATAGTAGGAAATATTAAATTTGGAAGAGTTTCATTTAGAATAACAGGCAATTCCATACTAACACCTCAATATTTTTATTAACCTCATTCTACCATAAATTACCTAAAAAATCGCTTACAACCCATAAACCGCTGGACTTCTTCGCCCTTTCGAGGTATCCTGTCCATGGGTTAGAGTGTAATTGAAAGGAGAGACTATGACAAACAGCACATTAACAAGGCAGATTCCAGATTGGACGGAGGTTGAGTTTGAAGGTTTGAGCGAGATTAGCGTTTTGTATTGTAGACTTTCCGCAGAAGACGCAAACGAAGGTGAATCTAACTCAATTTCCAACCAACGCTTGATTTTAAGTAAACTGGTGGAGCGAGAGAATTTGAGCAACCCAATTGTATTTTACGATGATGGCTACTCAGGTTCAAACGCCCAGCGTCCAGCTTTCCAACAAGCTCTGGCATTGGTTAAAAACAACCAAGTTTCGAATTTTGTGGTAAAGGATTTGAGCCGTGTTTCAAGAGATTATCTGCTTTCAGGAAATCTTTTGGAGGTGGTTTTCCCTTCGAAAAACATTCGCTTCATTTCCCTACAAGAAAATATAGATAGCAACAAGAAATCCAGCCAAGATGCCTATCTCACACCGTTAGTTTCCCTGTTTAACAACTGGTATAGTATGCAGTGTAGCGAGAAAATTAAGCTTTCGAAACATACCAAAGCCAAAAATGGCGAAAAAATCGGTTGGATTACCCCTTATGGATATCTCAATAATCCAGAAAATCGTAAGGAGTGGTTGGTAGATGAATATGCTTCAGAAATCGTTAAACGAATATTTTCGGAGTATATTTCAGGCAGAACGCCAACTGAGATAGCTCAAGGTTTAAGGAGTGACAAAATTCTCACTCCTGCTCGCTACAAAATAAATCTGGGCATTGCGAACTATCGGATTTTAGAGAGCGACCCTTGTTATTGGAAAACTCAGATGATTTGGCAAATATTAGAAAAAGAGGAGTATATCGGCTCAACCATTAACTTGAAAACCGCAAAAATTTCCTATAAACAGCGGAATTGTCGCATGCGACCTCGTGAAGATTGGCTAATTTTCCCAGATAGCCACGAAGCGATTATTTCGAAGGAAGATTTTGAAATTGCAAGAAAAATGATGGGACACAAGCGAGTCATTCAAAGGCAGAACTGGAAAAACAAAATAGGACACGAAAATTTGTTTGCAGGCTTGCTTTATTGCGAAAACGAACATAAATTAAGTTTTTGCCCACAAGAAAAAGATGGTGTGAACCTCGACCATTATAAATGTTACCATTTTAAGCGAGCTGGCGATACTTGTTCGGGCGGTCACTATCTTCGTAAAGAAGTACTGGAAAATCTAATTTTAAACGAGCTTCAAGAACTGATAAACTCGTTTCAGATTAACGAAGCAGATTTTTTACAACGCTTGAAAGACAAGTTTGAGATTAAGGAAACTAAAAAGTTTAGTAAATTACAAAAGCAACTTTCAAAAGATGAACAGCGGATAGCGGAGCTCGACACCATTATCCAGAAACTTTACGAAAAGCAACTGTTGGGTGAGATTGCGGATGACCGCTTCAAAAAATTGTGCGACAGCTATGAGGCGGAACAAGCTGAGTTGAAGGAAAAAGTCCAAACTGCCACCACAACTCTTGGGGTAAAAATGAAATCTGCCCACAACATTGAAAAATTTATGACAGCCATTCGAAAATATACTCAGCTTGAGAAGTTGACACCAAAAATTATCAACGAATTGATTGATAAAATTATTGTCCACCAACCGATTGGTAGAGGCAAGAATAGGCAAATTAAACTGGAAATACACTACCGATTTATTGGTGATATTTAAGTATTTAAAAGAGCGAGTTATAGATCGCTGCCCTATATATAATAATAGGACTGCTGAGCGAGTTGTGGTATAATAGAAACATGAATTTAAAAACGATTTTCGGGCTCCTTGCTGGGCGTTCTTCTCACTTGATCTTGAGCCGTCTTGGCCGTGGGAGTACCCTTCCAGGAAAACTCGCCCTTCAATTTGATAAAGATATTTTACAAAACCTAGCTAAGAACTACGAGATTGTCGTGGTAACTGGAACCAACGGAAAAACCTTGACAACTGCCCTCACTGTCGGCATTTTAAAAGAGGTTTATGGTCAAGTTCTGACCAATCCAAGCGGTGCCAACATGATTACAGGGATTGCGACAACCTTCTTAACAGCCAAATCTTCTAAAACTGGGAAAAATATTGCCGTCCTAGAAATTGACGAAGCCAGCCTTTCTCGTATCTGTGACTATATCCAGCCAAGCCTTTTTGTCATCACCAATATCTTCCGTGATCAGATGGATCGCTATGGTGAAATTTACACGACTTATAAGATGATTTTGGATGCCATTCGTAAGGTGCCTACGGCTACTGTTCTCCTTAATGGAGATAGTCCACTTTTCTACAAGCCAGCTATTCCAAATCCTGTAGAGTATTTTGGTTTTGACTTGGAGAAAGGGCCAGCCCAACTGGCTCACTACAATACCGAAGGGATTCTCTGCCCTGACTGTCAAGGTATCCTCAAATATGAACACAATACCTATGCAAACTTGGGTGCCTATATCTGTGAAGGTTGTGGATGTAAACGTCCTGATCTCGACTATCGCTTGACAGAACTAGTTGAGTTGACCAACAATCGCTCTCGCTTTGTCATTGACGGCCAAGAATATGGTATCCAAATCGGTGGACTCTACAATATCTACAACGCCCTAGCTGCGGTTGCCATCGCCCGTTTCCTTGGTGCAGATTCACAACTGATCAAGCAAGGATTTGACAAGAGCCGTGCAGTCTTTGGACGCCAAGAAACCTTCCATATCGGTGACAAGGAATGTACCCTCGTCTTGATTAAAAATCCAGTAGGTGCGACCCAAGCTATCGAAATGATTAAACTAGCTCCTTATCCATTTAGCCTGTCTGTCCTCCTCAATGCCAACTATGCAGACGGTATTGATACCAGCTGGATCTGGGATGCTGATTTTGAACAAATCACTGACATGGACATTCCTGAAATCAACGCTGGAGGTGTTCGCCATTCTGAAATCGCACGTCGCCTTCGAGTGACTGGCTATCCGGCTGAGAAAATCACTGAAACAAGTAGTCTGGAGCAAGTTCTTAAGACCATCGAGAATCAGGACTGCAAGCATGCCTATATCCTGGCTACCTATACTGCTATGCTTGAATTCCGCGAATTGCTGGCTAGTCGTCAGATTGTTAGAAAGGAGATGAACTAATGGTTTATACTTCACTTTCCTCAAAAGCTGGCAATTACCCTTATCAGCTCAACATTGCCCACCTCTACGGAAACCTCATGAATACCTACGGGGACAATGGAAACATCCTCATGCTCAAGTATGTAGCTGAAAAACTAGGAGCCCATGTGACAGTTGACATCGTTTCTCTCCATGATGACTTTGACGAAAAGCACTACGACATTGCCTTTTTCGGTGGGGGTCAAGACTTTGAACAGAGTATCATTGCAGACGACCTACCTGCTAAAAAAGAGAGCATTGACAACTACATTCAAAATGACGGAGTAGTTTTAGCCATCTGCGGTGGTTTCCAACTACTAGGTCAATATTATGTTGAAGCTTCAGGCAAACGCATCGAAGGACTAGGGGTCATGGGTCACTATACCCTCAACCAGACCAATAATCGCTTTATCGGGGACATCAAGATTCACAATAAAGATTTCAATGAAACCTACTATGGATTTGAAAACCACCAGGGCCGTACCTTCCTCTCAGATGACCAAAAACCGCTTGGCCATATTGTTTACGGAAATGGGAATAATGAAGAAAAAGTCGGAGAAGGGGTTCATTATAAAAATGTCTTTGGTTCTTACTTCCACGGGCCTATCCTCTCTCGTAATGCCAATCTGGCTTATAGACTAGTCACTACTGCCCTCAAGAAGAAATATGGTCAGGACATTCAACTCCCTGCTTATGAGGACATTCTCAGCCAAGAAATCGCTGAAGAATACAGCGACGTCAAAAGCAAGGCTGACTTTTCATAAATACAAAGCCATACTCAAAAGAACTCCACTAAAGTATTGGGGTTCTTTTTACCTATTCTTTTACCCTTCTCCCTTGCATTTTCTCTCATTTTTTGCCAAAATAGAGGGGTAGAAAGAAGGTAGCATATGTCTAAATTACAACAAATCGTAACATATCTTGAAACAGAAAAACTAGACGTCGCTGTCGTATCTGACCCCGTCACAATCAATTACCTCACTGGCTTTTACAGTGATCCCCATGAACGCCAAATGTTCCTTTTTGTCCTAGCAGATCAGGAATCTCTCCTCTTTGTCCCAGCCCTTGAAGTGGAGCGTGCAAGTAGCACTGTTTCCTTCCCAGTTGTGGGCTATGTGGACTCTGAAAATCCATGGCAAAAAATGAAACATGCTCTTCCACAACTTGACTTCAAACGTGTCGCTGTCGAGTTTGACAATCTCATCTTAACCAAATATCATGGTTTAAAAACTGTCTTTGAAACTGCTGAGTTTGACAACCTCACTCCCCGTATCCAACGCATGCGCCTTATCAAATCAGCTGATGAAGTGCAAAAAATGATGGTTGCAGGTCTTTATGCTGATAAGGCTGTTAAGGTTGGTTTCGATAATATCTCTCTTGATAAGACGGAGACAGATATTATCGCTCAAATCGACTTTGCCATGAAACGTGAAGGTTATGAAATGAGCTTTGATACCATGGTCTTGACTGGCGATAATGCTGCGAATCCACACGGCATTCCAGCAGCTAATAAGGTTGAAAATAATGCTCTTCTCCTCTTTGACCTAGGGGTTCTGGTCAACGGCTATGCGTCTGACATGACTCGTACAGTCGCTGTCGGTAAACCAGATCAGTTCAAGAAAGATATTTACAACTTGACTCTTGAAGCCCAACAAGCTGCTCTTGACTTTATCAAACCAGGTGTGACTGCCCATGAAGTGGACCGTGCTGCCCGTGAGGTTATCGAAAAAGCTGGTTACGGTGAATACTTCAACCACCGTCTCGGTCATGGTATCGGTATGGATGTCCACGAATTCCCATCTATCATGGAAGGAAACGACTTGGTTATCGAAGAAGGCATGTGCTTCTCTGTTGAACCTGGTATCTATATCCCTGGCAAGGTTGGTGTCCGTATCGAAGACTGCGGTGTTGTTACTAAGAATGGTTTTGACCTCTTTACAAGCACCAGCAAAGACTTGCTTTATTTTGATTAAATTTATACAAAAAAGTTAGCTCGAACAGCTAACTTTTTACTTTATCTTCTTGATGCTTTGGTTCAAAATAAATCCGACAATCATCCCCACTGTATTTTGGAAAAAGTTGGGAAGAATTTCAGGTAGGGCTGCTGCCCAGCCATTCATCAAAGTTGAACCCAAAACATAGCCCCCAACCATGGCAAAAGTTGCTAAGACAAGACCTAGCCACTGGCCTTTTCCTTTGAAACCTGCAAAAAATCCCTGCAAACCATGGTTAATTAAACTAAAGAACATCCACTGAGGATAGCCTGATAAGAGGTCAATGAGGAATCCAGCCAATCCTCCAACAATAGCACCTTCTCGACTACCAAAATAGAAGGCTGCAAAGAAGACACCCGCATCTAAAAGAGTTAGAATACCTGTCGGCGTTGGAATTTTTAAGAAATAACCTAGAACCACAGAAAGGGCGGTTAATAGGGATATAAGGGCAATTTTAGTTGTTTTTGTTTGCTTCATATTGTCTTACTCCATATTGATCTGCTTGTGCAATGGCACGGTAAACGAATGCTTTTGAACTTTCAATTGCTGCTGATAGTTCTTGTCCTTGGACTAGGTGACTGGCAATGCTTGAAGCAAAGGTACATCCTGCACCCGCATTTTGTCCTTGGATAACGGGATTTTCTAACACTGTAAAGGTTTGTCCATCATAAAAGATATCCATAGCCTTATCTTGTCTGAGACGATTGCCTCCCTTAACAACTACTGCTGGCGCACCTAAATCATACAATTTTTGCGCAACTGCTTTCATATCTTCCAAATTCTTAATCTCTTGACCTGCTAGCAATTCTGCTTCAGGAAGATTAGGCGTAATCACACTGACATGAGGGAAAAAGCGAATCAACTCTTGGCAAAGTTCACTTACAGCTACGTCGTGTGTTTCCTTACAGACTAAGACGGGATCCAGTACCACAGGAACTCCTGGGCGTTGTTTGATAAAGTCCAAAGCCTTCTCAGCCACACTGACAGTAGGAAGAAGACCAATCTTAATTCCCCCAAACTCCACATCACGCAAGCTATCCAATTCATGTTGAAAAATGGTATCGTCAGTTGGAAAGACTTCAAATCCTTTTTCTGTCAAGGCTGTCAAACAAGTCACTGCCACAAAGCCATGCAAACCGTTCAAGGTATAGGTAGCCAAATCAGCGGACAAACCACCCCCACTAAAAATATCATTTCCTGAAAGTGCTAAAATACGATTATTCTTCATAAGTAATCTCCTTCAAATATAGACCGTTAGATGCTGCAGTGGGCCCTGCAAGCTGTCTGTCTTTTTTCTCCAAAATCAAGTCAATTTGCTCTACTGGCATGCGATTGTTCCCAATTTTCAGCAGGGTTCCAACCATATTTCTGATTTGTTTATACAGAAAGCCATTTCCAGAAAAGCTAAAGGTTAAAAACTGTCCTGTCTCATCGACTGAAAGACTGGCTTCTGTAATGGTCCTGACCTTATCCTCCACACTGGTACCAGATGCTGTAAACCCTGTGAAATCATGAGTTCCTTTTAATTTTTTTATCGCTTCTTGCATCCTTGCCACATCTAGCGGATAAGGAAAATGCGTTGCATAATAGCGTTTCATAGGATTTTTTGGACGCCCTCTATCTACGATAAACTCATAAGTCTTGCTGTGCTTGGCATAACGACAATGAAAATCATCCGCCACAAGCTCAATCGAAATCACATCGATATCTTCAGGAGACTGAGTGTCCAAAGCAAAACGGAGTTTTTCCTCATCCATTTGATAGGGCAGGTCAAAATGAATGACCTGTCCCAGGGCATGAACCCCACTATCCGTTCTCCCTGCTCCATGAACAGTAATAGCTTGGCCCTTATTCAATCTAGTCAAGGTTTTTTCAAGTTCCTCCTGAACGCTACGCGCATGAGGCTGGCGCTGAAAACCAGCAAAGGCGTAACCATCATAGGAAATAGTTGCTTTATATCTCGTCATAGCTTCTATTTTATCAAGAAAAGGCAGAGTAAACAAGCTAGAGTAGCAAAAATTAATTAGGGACAGATAAAAAGTCTATGAAAACTAAGTTCCCACATCTTAGTCATTTTGGGTTAGCAACTTGTTTATACTCAATGAAAATCAAAAAGCAAACTAGGAAACTAGTCGCAGGTGGCTCAAAACACTGTTTTGAGGTTGCAGATAGAACTGACGAAGTCAGCTCAAAGCACTGCTTTGAGGTTGTAAATAGAACTGACGAAATCAGTCACCATACCTACGGTAAGGCGACGCTGACGTGATTTGAAGAGATTTTCGAAGAGTATTAGTTTTGACCAAAGTTTATTCTTGTAGCTTCATATAGAAAAAAAACTTGGGAAAGAATTCCTAAGCTTTCTTTTGTAGTACATACATGACTAAAATAGAAGTCACAATTAACCATCCACCTAGAAGAGCAAAAACAATCATACTATTTTGTGTTATGAAGCCAATAAGAGCTAAAACAATCGGTGTTGTAAAAGCCCCAAAACTACAACCCAATACTGCAAAAGAGGTTGCTTGGTTCAATAATTTAGATGGAATGCGGACTGATAACAGCTGAAAGACAGTCGTTAAGGCCACGCTATAAGCAAAGCCAGCTACAAGACTTCCTACTACAATCACCCATAAGGATGGAGAAATGGCAATCACAATTTGCCCTAAGCCGAAGGTAATACCAGACCAGAGAAGCAATCTTTCTTTAAAGACTGAGATTAGGAAGGAAAAACTGATACCTGCTACAATACCAATAAGCTGCATAACACTTAAGACAAAGCTAGATAACTGGGCATCTCCTAGTCCTCTTTCCACCATCAAGCTTGGAATCCGAATCGTGATTGCTGTATTGGTACACACTACAACTGCGGCTTCAATGGCTAAAAGGAAAATCAACCCTTTCATTTCACGGCTTAAGCTGTTTGTTCCCATCTCTTTTTGCTTAACTTCTTTCTTTTCCTTGCCATAAGGAACAAAGAGGAGATAGAGAATCAAGACTAAGAATCCAGCACTATAGGCTAGGAAAGTAGCTGTCCAACCAAACACTATAAGTTGGCCAACTGCCAATGTGATAAGAGAAGCTCCAACTACTTCTGCCGATCCTCTTAAGCCCAACATCTGAATTCGGGGTTTTCCATGATAGCGTTCGCTGATAATGGAAATAGCCTTGGCGTTAATCATTCCTACTCCAAGACCAAAAAGAATTCGCATTCCAAAGACAAAAGCATAGCCTTGATACCAGAAAGGTGCGATTCCACTGAGAGATAATATCAGCAGCCCCAAACTAATCTGTAACCTCTCAGCAAACATTTTTTCAAGAACTCCATTCAACAATAGCATGATCATAATGCCAAAAGAAGGAAGACTGACCAGGAGTTCAATTTGTTCCTTAGGATATCCTTGGTAATAGTCAAACATTGCTGGTAAGGCACTCGAAATGGAAAAGGAAGTAATTAAAACGAGGGATAGGGCGAGAATACTAGCCCTTTCTAAAAATTGTTTCATGAAATCTCTTTCTATATTTTCTCTTAATATCTTTCTCTGTTGATAATTCTCAAGCAAGAAAAGAAGAAGTCTCTTTAGTGTACAGACTCCTTCTTAAACTCGAAAATGAATCCCTTGTGTCTTATACTCAATGAAAATCAAAGAGCAAACTAGGAAGCTAGCCGCAGGCTCCTCAAAACACTGTTTTGAGGTTGTAGATGAAACTGACGAAGTCAGTCACATATATACCCTTAAGGCGAAACTGACGTGGTTTGAAGAGATTTTCGAAGAGTATTAGGATGACTTTCTCTTGATTTGCTTAATAAAGTAAAAGACAAATCCTGCCAACATATAAGCTACAAAGATAATGGCACACCACTTGATAACCACGTCCCATCCTTTAGCTACATTCAAAAAGAAATAAGGGAAGGGGCTGACCTTAGAATTTGGGATATCCAGTTTCAATACCAAGCCATTAAAAAGAGCAAAAATCATATAAAGCAGGGGTAAAATTGTCCACACAATGGGATCCCAAATCTTATATTGACCCTGCTTATCAAAGAAAAGAGTATCTGCTAAAAACCAGAGAGGTACAATATAATGGCAAAGGAAATTTTCTAGCGTATAGAAATTGGTTGCGATAGGTGCCAAGAGAAAATGATAAATCACACAGGTAATCATAATACTCATGGTGACACCACCCTTTAAACGTAAAAGAGTTGGACCTTGCCAGTTTTCACCATCCCGCTTCATAACCCTTAACAGATAGAGGGTAAAAATTGCTACTAAAAGGTTAGATAGAACCGTATAATAGAGAAGCATCCCAAAACCACCACGATTGACGATTTCAAGATAGACGCCAGTAAAAGCTGTTAGAAACAAAAAGATACGGCTATAAAAAATAAATTTAAGTTTATTCGACATGATTAAATCTTCTTCACAAATTCTGACTTGAGTTTCATAGCACCAAATCCATCAATCTTACAGTCAATATTATGGTCGCCTTCTACAATGCGGATATTCTTGACGCGCGTACCTTGTTTTAAATCTTTAGGCGCACCTTTAACTTTTAAATCCTTGATCAAAGTGACTGTATCGCCATCTGTCAATTTATTTCCATTGGCATCAATAGCTACAAGACCCTCCTCCACTTCGGCAACTTCAGCAGGATTCCACTCATAAGCACACTCAGGGCAAACTAGCATAGCTCCATCTTCGTAAACATATTCTGAATCGCATTCTTTACAATTTGGTAAATTGTTCATAACATCTCCTTATAAGGTTTCACTATTCTTTGAAAATCAAATTTTCTCGAACAGCAACTATTATACCCTAAAAATAGGTTTTTGACAAATAGAGAAAAAACCGATATCCAAGAATCGGTTTCATCATTCTACATTTTCTTTTTAGCTTCTTCCTTGATTTTATCAACCACTTCTTCAATAGTTAAACCAGTTGTATCGAGGTAGATTGCATCCTCTGCTTGTTTAAGAGGTGAAGTTTCACGATGACTATCTTTATAATCACGTGCAGCAATCTCCTCTTTAAGTTTTTCGAGGTCTGTTTCAATACCTTTGGCCATATTTTCCTCGTAACGTCGTTTTGCTCTTTCATCAACAGAAGCTACAAGAAAAACTTTTAATTCTGCTTGTGGCAATACAACAGTCCCAATATCACGGCCATCCATGACAATGCCACCTTTTTGGGCAATTTCCTGTTGGAGAGCCACCAACTTTTCACGGATAACTGGTATCGCTGCAATGGTAGATACACGATTTGTCACTTCATTTTCACGAATCGGATGAGTGATATCTACATCCCCTACAAAAACAAGCTGTTCCCCTGCTTCTGAACGCCCAAAACTAATGGGATGCTGTTCAAGAAGTCCAAGTAGTTGCTCTACATTGTCTTCGTTCAATTGGTGTTTCAATGCGATGTAAGTAGCAGCTCGATACATAGCACCTGTATCTAAATATGTGTAACCAAACTCCTTAGCAATAATCTTCGCTACTGTACTTTTGCCACTTGAGGCAGGACCATCAATTGCAATTTGAATTGTTTTCATTTCTGACTCCTATCTAGTCTTAACAACATCACCAGGATCAGCATACCATGATCCTGTCGACATGTGAGAAGGATTCAAGGTTTCCAATTGAGCTATCGAAATACCAACACGAGCTGCAATGGCAGCTTCTCCTTCTCCTGGTAAAACTTTCGTAGTCCCTTCTTGATTCTCAGAATTAGATGCTTCTTTTTTGTCTGTAGCAGAAGCTTCTTGTTCAGTACTTGTAGAAGAAGATACCTGTTCGACATTTGTGCTAGAGTCGTGAAAGTCTTTTAAGGCTAGTGTACGATTGCTCCCTCCAGATGAAAGATAAACTAAAACAATAATCATTACTAAAACAATTACAAAGAAAATACTCGCTAGAATTGTCAAAACACGATTAGCTGTTATTTCTCCAAGTTCAGTTCTACGTCGTTCAGATCTTGTTTCTTCTTTTTCTTCATAAATATCTTCTTTCCACGGTTCTTTTCCCATACCTTACTCCTTGTGTTTTTTTGCTTTTCTTATTACAATATAAATATGAAAATCACACTTATACCTGAACGCTGCATTGCCTGTGGGCTCTGTCAAACTTACTCTGATCTTTTTGATTATCACGATAATGGTATCGTGCGCTTTTACGATGATCCAAATCAACTAGAAAAAGAAATTTGTCCCAATCAAGACATTTTAGAAGCAGTCAAAAATTGCCCTACACGTGCCTTGATTAAAGATCAATCTTAAAATAAAATCTTAAATTTAGGATGTCTTTTCATCTCTTCTAGTCTATCATATTTTCAAGTAAAATTATAGTCTTTTAACCTTATTTTTTTCTTTAATAACAACAGGAAGAGCACTTCTTTCTTTGATGAGATAAAGTGGTCTTTTTTTGGTCTCTAAATAAATCTTACTGATATATTTTCCGAGAATCCCAATTGTTAAAAGTTGAATTCCTCCTAGAAATAGAATCACTGCCATAAGTGAAGTCCAACCAGATGTAGGATTCCCTAAAATGAGAGTTCGAACCACCACAAAAAAGGTCATAAGCAAAGAAATAAAACAAGATAGGAGACCCGCTACGAAGGCTATAATTAGGGGAAAATCTGAAAAATTAACAATCCCTTCAAGAGAGTAGAAAAAGAGTTGCCTAAAACTCCAACTGGTCTTGCCAGCCTGTCTTTCAATATTTGGATAGTCCAGATAGTGGGTTTTAAAGCCGACCCAGGCAAAGAGCCCCTTAGAAAAACGATTGGACTCCGTCAAGCTTAAAATGGCATCAACTACGGATCTTCTCATCATGCGAAAATCACGGACACCTGACGGCAGGGCTACTGGACTAATTTTTTTCATGAGGCGATAAAAGAGATTAGCACAGAGACTACGTAAAACTGGTTCTCCCCCTCGACTAGTTCTCCGTGTTCCTACACAATCCAAATCTGCATTTTGCTCTAGTAAATTTTTCATCTCTAACAACATACTAGGAGGATCTTGGAGATCTGCATCCATCACCACCACCAGATTTCCTGTCGCATACTGCAAACCTGCATAAAGAGCAGCTTCTTTGCCAAAATTTCGCGAGAACGAAATATAATGTACTGCTGAATTTTGCTCCCGATAGGACTTTAAGAGTTCCAAGGTTCCATCACTTGATCCATCATCGACAAAGAGATACTCGATTTCTGCTTCCAAGTCAGGAACTATAGCTTCTACAGACTGATAAAAAAGAGGAAGTACTTCCTCTTCGTTTAAACAGGGGACAATGATTGACATCACCATCTTAATCGTCAAATCCATTTGGATGTTTACTTTGCCAACGCCATGCGTCTTCACACATTTGGGTGATGCCTAGTTCTGCTTCCCAACCGAGTTCTGCTTTGGCTTTTGCAGGGTCTGAATAGCAGGCTGCGATATCACCTGGGCGACGTTCTACGATACGGTAAGGAATTGGACGTCCCACCGCTTTTTCCATATTTTGGATAATCTCAAGAACAGAGTAGCCTTTACCTGTTCCAAGGTTGTAAACGTTCAGTCCTGAACCTTTTTGGATTTTTTTAAGGGCTGCGACGTGACCTTTAGCCAAATCGACAACGTGGATATAGTCACGAACACCAGTTCCGTCTTCTGTTTCATAGTCATCACCGAAAACCTGAACTTGCTCCAGTTTTCCAACTGCAACTTGAGTCACATATGGCAAGAGGTTGTTTGGAATACCGTTTGGATTTTCACCCAAATCGCCACTTTCATGAGCTCCGATTGGGTTAAAGTAACGAAGTAAGACCACATTCCATTCTGAGTCTGCCTTGTAAATATCCGTCAAAATTTCCTCTAACATGAGTTTAGTACGACCGTATGGATTGGTCACTGAAAGTGGGAAATCTTCCAAGATTGGTACTGTATGAGGATCTCCGTAAACTGTCGCAGAAGAACTGAAGATGATGTTTTTACAGTTGTTTTCTTCCATAACTTTCAAAAGGCTGACAGTTCCAGCAATATTGTTGTCATAGTAGGCCAGAGGGATACGTGTTGATTCTCCTACAGCCTTCAAACCAGCAAAGTGAATAACACCTGTCGGTTCTTCCTGCTTGAAAATATCTCTGAGAGTATCAGTGTCACGGATATCTGCCTCATAGAAAGGCACTTCAACTCCTGTAATTCTCTCAACAACTTCTAAACTTTTTCTATTACTATTAACAAGGTTATCCACCACAACAACCTGATGGCCTGCTTGGATTAACTCAATTACAGTGTGGGTTCCGATAAAACCGGCACCGCCGGTTACCAAGATCTTTTCTTGCATCTGTTTTCCTCGATTCTCAGATTTTTTCTTATTTTACCATTTTTGATAGGGAATGTCATTTACCATACTAAAGCCTTTAGTGAAAATTTAGTAAAAAAATGATTCATTTTCTATTTGCTTTACATACTTCTCAATTGGATAATCAGAACTTTCTAATGTTACAGTTTTTCCTTGAAGTAATCGAGCTAAATGGTAGCCAATAATAGGTCCAGTTGTGAGACCTGAAGAACCCAATCCACTAGCCGCATAGACACCTGTTAAATCTGGCACTTGCCCAAAAAAGGAAGAGAAATCACTAGTATAGGCGCGAATTCCCACACGTTCACCAGCTCTGGTAGCTTCTACTAAACTAGGATAGCAAGGCAGGGCTGCATCTTCCATTTGTTGGAGCAAGATTTCATCTACCGTCAAATCAAATCCCATGTCATTTTCATGGGTAGCACCTAATGATAATTTCCCACCTGCAAAGGGAATCAAATCCCACTCCCCTTCTGGCATAACAACAGGATAGTTTACCATGTCTTGCTCTACGTGATAATCTCGGAGTTGCCCCTTTTGGGGACGAACATCCACCTGATAACCTAGCGGTTCCAATATTTGTCCCAACCAAGCACCTGTCGCTAAAATAACCTGATCAAAAATGCGGTCTCCAATCTGGTAGCCTGCTGATAAAGGATTTAGACCCACCTCTTCTCTCACCACTTCAACCTTACTAGCTTCTAGTAAACGAGTGACCAAGAGCTGACCATCTACTCTCGCTCCACCAGAAGCATAGAGTAGGCGGTCAAATCCCTGTAACCCAGGAAAGAACTCACTAGCAGAGACTTTATCTAAAATAGCCAAGTCTCCTATCAAGGGAGACTCATCTCTACGCTCTAAGGCTAGTTGATAGAGTTCTTCTAGCTTTGTTTCATCCTTTTTCAAGAGAAAGACTCCCGAGCGCTGATAAAAGTCGATTTCTTGCCCTGATTTCTCTAAATCAGCTAATAAATCCACATAAAAGTCAGCCCCCAAGCGCGCCATTTTGTACCAGGCTTTATTACGGCGTTTGGAAAACCAAGGACTGATAATTCCCGCCGCCGCCTTGGTGGCTTGACCTTTTCCATAGTCAAAAACGGTCACCTCTAGGTCACTTTCTTTCGAGAGGTAGTAGGCAGCTGTTGCTCCCACAATTCCTGCTCCAATAATGGCAACTTTTTTCATTGTTTTCACTTTCTAACTAGATATGGTGGAAAGGGTTGGTCGATGCTTGACTAGGTACAATATCAATAGTCCAGTCTTTTTCCTTTTTCCATTGATTAAGAAGTTCTGCGATTTTTTCCACAAAGAGCACTTCGATATAGTGACCAGGGTCCAGTGCTAGCAACCCATCTGACAGCATGTCCTGGGCTGTGTGGTAATAGATATCACCAGTGATGTAGACATGGGCTCCCTTAGTTAGGGCATCCTTATAGAATGACTGCCCACTTCCACCACAGATGGCCACTCTTGAAATAGGCTTCTGCAAATCACTTTCTTGATAATGCACCATTCGAAGGCTATCTAGGCCAAAGACTTGCTTGACATGTTGGGCAAAATCTCCAAAGGTCTGAGGTTGAATATTCCCAATACGACCAATTCCACGTTCTGGACCTGTCTCCTGTAGATAAGTCGTTTCCTCGATGCCCAGCATCTGACAGAACCAGTCATTGAGGCCATTTTCAACAATGTCAATATTGGTATGGCTAACATAAACTGCGATGTCATGTTTGATGAGATCGATATAAATCTGATTTTGCGGACGGCTAGCTACCAAATCCTTGATAGGACGGAAAATCGGTGCATGCTTGACAATAATCAAATCCACACCCTTTTCAATAGCTTCAGCCACCGTTTCTTCACGAATATCGAGAGCAATCATGACTCTTTGGATATCCTTGTCCAAAGTGCCAATTTGCAAGCCGCGACTGTCTCCTTCCATAGAAAATTCCTGAGGGCAAAAGGCTTCATACGCTTTAATCACTTCACTTGCTAGCATGGAGAACCTCCTTGATGGCTTGAATTTTATCTACTAGAACTTGACGTTCCTCCAGATTTTTTTCTGGAATTTGTCTGAGGGCGAACTCTAGCTTCTCAGCTTCTTTTTGCCATTTTTGTACAAAAACCGGACTGACTTCTTTGGACAAGAAAGGTCCAAAGCGAACATCACTGGCTGATAGCTTCATTTTGCCTGCTTCCACCACCAAAATCTCGTAAAACTTGCCAGCCTCTTCTACGATGCTTTCAGCTACAATCTGAAATCCGTTCTCTTGTAGCCAGATACGCAAGTCGTCTTCACGATTATTGGGCTGGAGAATCAAACGCTCTACATGAGCTAACTTGTCCAAGCCTTCTTCTAAAATCCTAGCAATCAAACGACCACCCATACCAGCAATGGTAATGACAGATACTTGGTCTGCCTCTTCAAAAGCTGCCAAGCCATTGGCTAAACGAACCTGGATTTTCTCCTTTAGGTCGTGAGCCTCAACATTTTTGACTGCAGATTGGTATGGACCTTCCACCACCTCACCCGCAATGGCACTTTTGATTTGTCCTCTTTCGACCAAGTTGATAGGCAGATAAGCATGGTCACTTCCCACATCTAGTAAAATGGCTCCCTGTGGCACAAAGGAAGCTACCAATTCTAATCTCTTTGAAATCATCTTCTCTCACTTTCCAAAACTCTATTCCCTCTTATTATACCACATTTCAGCTAACTATCTTGCAGCTAAAAAAGACCACAATCCACAGATTGCAGTCTGTCTTTATTTTCTAGCTTGATAGCGATTGGTCAGGATGAAAATCACCGTAAAGACCAACATCATGACACCATAAACAGGTAGCGTTTGTCCTGTCAAGGTCGAAATTTCAAGTAGTTTTTGAATCCTTGGGAAGAGAGCTGTAGCTAGGAAGCCTCCTACTGACCAGACAATCAAGAGGACACGCCAAAGAGTGAATGGCATGCAGGCTCTAAATACAGATAAGAAGCCAATTGACCCCAAGAGATAATAGAGGAGGGTTGAGATTTCTATTTCAGACCAACCTTGGCTACTTCCAAATAGTTTCACAAAGAGAACGCTGAAGACGACCATGAGAGCACTTGGTAGGGCACGAAGCATGGATTTTCTGAGGAAGTTTGGCTCAACAGGTTTGATATTTCGCTCAAAAGTTAGAACAAATGGCGGGAAACCTTCCACGAATTGGTCGATTATGGTAATTTGAATCGGAATGAAAGGGAAAATCAAAATCCATTCAGACCGACCTAGTAAAGCACTGGCAATACAGATGACTGCTAACAGGAAAGAATAGATGGTCTTTATCAAGAAAATCGGTGCAATGTGAGCAATGTTATTGACCACGCGACGACCTTCAAAGAGAATCTCAGGAACATCATTAAAGTCAGAGTTCAAGAGAACCAGATTGGCAATCTGACGTGTTGCCGGGTCTCCCTCCGCCATTACGATAGAGCAATCCGCCTCACGAAGGGCCAGAATATCATTGACCCCGTCCCCTGTCATAGCTGTTGTATGACCCGCTTTTTTCAACGTTTGGATAATGAGTTTCTTTTGATGGGGAGAAACACGTCCAAAAATCGCAGTCTCCTCCGCCATAGCAACCAATTCCTCATCCGTGATTTTCGAACAATCTACATAACTGTCATAGTCCGCAAAACCAGCCTTCTGGGCAATGCTGGATACCGTAACTGGATTGTCACCAGAGATAATCTTGAGTCCTACTTCCTGAGAACGGAGATAGTCCAGCGTCTCAGCTGCTCCCTCTCGAATGGGGTCCAAGATTTCCAGCAAGGCTAGAGCCTGAATATCAGATGGTTTCTGTGGCTTGTGATGGTCTAATTTCTCCTGACTGAGAGCTAAGACCAAGACACGTGAACCTCTCTCCAAGGCCTCTCTGGCTTCTGGTACCTCAGAATCCAGCAACATCTCAGGCGCCCCTAAGAAAACTGTTCCCAAACCTTCTAACTCCATGGCTCCCCACTTGCGGTCGCTTGAGAAAGGAAGATTGGAAATCATAGGATAAGTAACTTCTCCCACAAAACGCTTTCGAATAGCTTGGGCAGTTGGATTTTTATCCTCACTATGGGCCATATAGCTTGTCAGGATGCTGGCAATAGCCTCTTCACCGTAAGTTTCCGTCAGTGGAAGAACAGCCTCCACTTGCATCTTTCCTTGGGTGATGGTGCCCGTCTTGTCCAAACAGAGCATATCCACGCGCGCCAAGGTCTCAACAGAATACATCTCCTGCACCAAGACCTTTTTCAAGCCCAACTTAATCACCGCAGTCAAGAGCGAAGTAATGGTCAAAAGGGCAATTCCCTTAGGCAACATCCCCAAAAGGGCTGTTGACGAATTTACAACGGATGACTTAAGAGGCAAGCCTTTTAAAAGCAAGGCTTCTAGCAAGAGAGCCAGACCAAAAGGAATGATAATCTTTCCAGTAAAACCTGCTAACTTGTCCAGCGATTTCATGATACGAGAGTTGATTGGTTTCACAGTCTTGGCTTCCAGCATGAGTTTGGCAGCATAGTTGTCTGCACCGACATGGTGAACTTGAGCTAAAACTGACCCACTAGCTAGGAAACTTCCTGACAAAAGCAAGGCGTCCACTTCCTTTTGCACCAAATCACTTTCTCCCGTTAGCATGGCTTCATTGACTTCCGCAAAGCCTTCCAAAACCAAGGCATCACTGGGAATCTGCTCCCCTGCAGACAAACGAATGACATCTCCTAAAACCAATTCTTCAGGATTAAGAGCAACTTCCTGGCCATCACGAATAGTCTTGACCTTTTCCTTGGTCATGAGATTGAGCTTGTCCACCATGTGTTTAGCTCGCAGCTCGGTCACAATTCCAGAAAAAGCGTTAAAGCAGATAACGGCAAAGAAGACCAGATTGCTCCAAGCCTGCACAAAGGCTAGTGCCAAAGCAATGGCAAAGTTCAAAGCGTTAAAAAGGGTAAAGACATTTCGTTTAACGATTTGCCAAGTGCTAGTACTGGCCGATGCAGTAAAATCATTGACCAAGCCCTTAGCCTGTCTTTCCTTGACTTCTCTTTGGGTTAATCCCATAATCTTATTTTTATCCATAAATTCTATCATATCATTTTTTTTAACAGAATTCTAATCTCACCCCAAATATGCACCTAGTCAAGGGAAAAGTTTGCCAGCCCTCCTTTGATAAGGTATAATAATAACAAGAAAATAATTGAAGGAGATCGCATGTTTTATACTTATTTACGTGGATTGGTTGTCTTGCTCCTATGGTCCATCAATGGCAATGCCCACTATCATAATACTGATAAAATTCCTAATCAAGATGAAAATTATATTTTAGTTGCGCCTCACCGTACCTGGTGGGATCCTGTTTACATGGCCTTTGCGACCAAGCCAAAACAATTTATCTTTATGGCAAAAAAAGAACTCTTTACCAACCGTATCTTTGGTTGGTGGATCCGTATGTGTGGCGCCTTTCCTATCGACCGTGAAAATCCTAGCGCTTCTGCCATCAAATACCCTATCAATGTTCTTAAAAAAAGTGAGCGCTCTCTCATCATGTTTCCAAGTGGGAGCCGTCACTCAAACGATGTCAAGGGTGGAGTTGCTCTGATTGCCAAAATGGCCAAGGTCCGTATTATGCCGGTTACCTACACAGGTCCTATGACCTTGAAAGGCTTGGTTAGCCGTGAGCGTGTCGATATGAACTTTGGAAATCCAATCGATATCTCAGATATCAAGAAAATGAATGATGAAGGCATTGAAACAGTCGCCAATCGTATCCAAACAGAATTCCAACGTCTGGACCAAGAAACGAAACAATGGCACAATGATAAAAAACCAAACCCACTCTGGTGGTTTATCCGCATTCCTGCCCTCATCCTTGCCATTATCCTCGCTATCCTAACTATCATCTTTAGCTTTATCGCAAGCTTCATCTGGAATCCAGATAAGAAAAGAGAAAAACTTGGTTAAATAAATACAACAATCCCTTGGCTTCTGCCAAGGGATAATTCTTTTATTCGATTTTCCATTTTTGGACCAACCAGCTGGAAAAGGCCAGAAAGCGTTCAGCCACTTGTTCATGATGCCCATAAGAATCAAAGACAAACTGACCGGTCGGATAGCTTTTCTGAAGACTAGTATGAATCTTCTCGGCATAGACTGGTGCTTGAGCCAAGCGATTAGTATGATAGGCTCCTTCTGTTTGACCATTCTGTAAATACAGCAAACAGTTTAGATTTTTCACTGACTCTTCCTTGCAGTAAGCCACAAAATCAGGATACCAAAAGGAACCGCAGATCGAAAAGACATAGGAAACCTTGTCAAAGCTGAAAAGACTGTAGACTGCCGCCAAACCACCTAGTGAATAACCTCCGTAGGCAAGGCGTGCTTCATCCAGTCGATAAAGCGACTGCAACTTATCTAAAAGACCTCTAAATAAATGATCATGATAGACGTTGGCCTGACCCCCAAAATCTGGAGCTCCATCTCTCAGAGCAGCTGCCCTCCAGGGAGTGTAGTCGTCTAGGCGATTTTTAGAGATCAAGCCCACTAAAATCACAGATTCGGAAAGGGACGATAGGAAATCCAAGTTTCCATCATTCAATAAAATAGCCGGATAGGTTTGATTGGGGTCGTAGTTAGAAGGAAGGCTGATTTTGACTTGAATTCCTTCCCAATCAAACTCATTATTTATTGATAAAGTCATTGATTTTCTCAAGAGAATCAATCACTGCTGGACCATAGTCCATCAACTCATCGTAAGAGATGGTCATGATTTTTTGATTCTTAATAGCAGGAACGCTTTCCAAAACAGCATTTGCCTTCATCAACTCTACTGCTTTTTCATCCAATTTTTTATTACGATCGCTGGTTACATAGATAATCAATTCAGGATCCATTGACACGAGATTTTCCAAGGTCAAGCCTGATGTCCCCGTAGCAACGTTTGTATAACCAAGTTGGTTCAGCAAACTTTCTTGCAAAGCAGACTTGTAGGCACCGAAGGTTTCATCATTATAAGCAACCATAATCAAAGCCTTTTTCTTTTCACCTTGGCTTGCTGGATTTGCTTTCTTAACAGCGTCAATTTTAGCTTGTAATTGGGCTGCGTATTCATTAGCTTTATCCTGAACATTAAAAATCATTCCAAGATTTTTGACATCTTCTACGATATTCCCCAAATCTTGCTGAATTGTTGAGAGAGAAGCTTTTTGCGTATAAACTGGGATTTTGTTTTCATTCCAAGTGCTAACTGTCCCCAAGGATTTTTCAGAAAACATCATGTTTCGACCCATCACAGAGTCTGGCTCATAAGAAAGGACTGTCTCTTGTGAGGCTGTTTTTTTATCCCCAATTTGAGGAATAGTCGCAATCGCGTCCTTGTATTTGTCCGTCACAGCATTGTCTGGATTGAGCATGCCAACAATTTTATCCTTCAAGCCTAACTCCAATAAGATTTCAGTGGTTGAAAGATTGTTTGTAATAACTTTTTCAGGTGCCTTGTCAAAAACTTGTTCGACTTCATTTCCTTTCGCGTCATAGGTTTTGACCGTTAGTGGATAAGTCGTCTCTGCGTTTGCCTTTTGACTTGTCTCTGTGCTAGATTGTGTGGTAGCTTTTTCTGTAGTAGTATTGCCACAAGCTGCCATGGTTAGGGTAGCTACTGTTACGAGTAAAATGCTTAGTGTTTTTTTCATCTTGTTTTCCTTTTCATTCTTATAAATAGTGAATCATAGCTTGCTGATCCTCGGTCCAATTCACCTGACTTTGAACTCCGTATACAGTTTGCAATGACTCAGGGGTGATGGTCTCCTTTGGAGTCCCTTGGTAAAGGATTTCCCCCTCTTTCATCAGATAGAGATAATCCGAATAGCGACAAGCAAGTTGAATATCATGTAGGACAGCTAGAACATTGACCTTGAGATTTTTCACAATGGCCAACAAGTCTAGCTGATACTTGATATCCAAGTGATTGGTTGGTTCGTCCAGGAGCAAGAGAGTCGGTTCTTGCGCCAAGGCTCGGGCTAATAAGACTCGTTGTTTCTCTCCCCCTGACAGAGACGAATAGAGACGAGTTTTCTTCTCAAGCATATCCACCTTAACAAGGGCATCTTGAACGAGTGTAAAATCTCTTTCCCTTTCCTTCTGTAAAAAAGAGAGGTGGGGAGTTCTTCCCAGCAAGACGATTTCCTCAACTGTACAATCAAACTGCAGCTGATTAAACTGGGTGACAACTGCCATTTGCTTGGCTGTTTCTTTGATTGTCCATTGTTCAAGAGGTTTCCCATCTAGACTTATCAAGCCTTTGTCCGCCTTTTCCTGACGATAGAGAAGTTTAAGTAGACTGGTTTTCCCGCTTCCATTTGGTCCTAATATCGTGTGAAATTGATTCCCTTCAACCTTAAGAGAGACTCCTTTGAGGATTTTTTTCTCCCCTAGTCCAAAATGGATGTCCTGACAAATCAAGTCCATATCAGACCCTCACCTCCCTTCGCCTACCTCCAACAATGTAGATAAAGAAGGGAGCACCTACTAAGGCTGTGAAAATACCAATAGGCAACTCAGCATTTGGAATGATGATACGAGAGAGTACGTCTGCCCAGACGACAAAAAGGGCACCTAGCAAGGTTGCAACAGGAAAAAGCCTCTTGTAATTCGTTCCTACTAACCCTCGAGCTAAATGTGGAGTAATCAGGCCGACAAATCCAATAATCCCACAGGTTGCCACTAATACTGCTGTCAGCACAGCCACCATTGTCACATAAAGATACCAATAAAAGCGTAAGGGAATCCCCAAAGTTAAAGCAGCCTCATCTCCCATCATCATCGCATTGAAAACACGATACTGGGTAGAGAAAAATAGAAAGGCCATTCCTACTACTATAGTTGGCAGGACCAAGTCTGCCCAGGAAGTCCCCGCGAGCGAGCCCATGGTCCAAAACTTAATGGTCATCACACTATCCGCATTAGCGCCGACTGAGATAATAAAGTTGGAAAAAGCCAGAAAGAGAGCGTTGACCACCGTTCCTGATAAAATCAGACTGGAAGTCGTCATCCTTCCCTGCATAGAGGCAATGATGAGAACAGCAATTGTTGCCAAAATAGCTCCAAGAAAAGCTCCAAGGCTAATCATCACTTTTAAACCAAGAATGATGCTTAGAGTTGCTCCTAGAGTTGCACCCGCAGATATTCCTAAGACATAAGGCTCTGCGATGGGATTGTTCACTGTAGACTGCATCACGCTACCACACATAGAAAGACCAGCCCCCACTATCAGACCTAACAATACTCGGGGGAATCTCATGTTCCATACAATGGCAAGAGTCGACTTGGAAACCTCTCCTATCTCAAGAGGAAATCCCAACCTACTCAAAATAATCCGATAGGTATCTCCTAGATCAATCGCAACAGATCCCATTGAAACTGCTAGAAAGAGAGAAATCCCTAAAATACCTAGCAAAATAACTAAAAGTAACACAAATTGCTGGTCTTGTCGGCTTCCAGAAAATTTGGAAAGCATGAAAACCTCCTTTGATAGAATCTTAAAAATTTAGAAAATTCTCATGAAAAGTATACCATATTTTCAACTGTGTAACAAGCTATGGAAAAAATACAATTAAAACCAGAAAAATTATGGTTGATTTTTCCATACAGTGCCAGAAAGCATAAGCAAAGATAATGCTTGAGCATAGCAAGGTAAGATAACAATGTAAAAAGCCCTCTGAAGTCAGAGAGCTGATTTGAGCTCGGGCTAAAATCCTAGTGAAACAAAAAAAACTACACGATCAGAAAAGTCTCTATCGTGCCATTTTCATACATGATGTATAGTCCAAGTAGAATGAATACTAAGGGCACAATGATTCGCTCGTATTTTTCAATTGTCTCGAATATTAACGGAATAGAGGATAACACCCGACTAATCTCGCATAAGATAATTATGCCGATTACAAACACAAGCAACGCCACGAGGGTCTGTGACCAATCTAACGAAGCAAAATAAGGTATATAGATACCTAAATTATCTCCGCCAGACGCAATTGTCAGCAATGTAACTGTCCAAAACAGTTGATTGGCCTTGCTTTGTTCTAATCTTTCAATAATTTCTTCCTCTTCTTCCTCTTCTTCCTCACCTTCTCCAACAATTGCAAAGCGAATCCCTAAATAGATAGGGATTAAACCAAGCAATCCAACCATCCATTCTTCAGGCACGAAATTAACGACATAAGCAGCAACTAAACTCGCCCCTACAAGTAAGCCTGTGCCTAGATATTGCCCCGCATAAATATGCCATTTTTGTTTATTCTGTGATAGCTGTGCAAATAAAATAAATAAAATAATTAAATAATCGATACTGGTGGAAATATAAACACCAATAGCAGATATGATTGTCTGTCCCATAAAAAACCTCCTGTATTGGTCAGTAATAAATCAGCAGATTTTAGGAGAGCACAGACACATTAATTTAGCTATCGCTAGTGGGTAATGTCGAACATAGGAAAGCATTTTACTCCTCCTCAAAACGTAGTTACAAAGTAATTTCTAACTGGAATTCGGTGACTACTTCCATGTAAAGTATAACATACTATACTTTACTTCGTAAAGTGTGGGCTTTCCGAAGGGGCTTGCAGACAGCTACTCGGCTTGAAAAGCCGAGTAGCTACGCACCTTTATGGTGTCATTAGCTGATACCATTTGAGGTTTTTGTAGTCTCCAAAATTGTGACCGATAAAACAAGCACAACTAATAGCTAACAAAGTGATTGGTTTTTGCAGTCTCCAAAATTGTGACCGATAAAACCTTAATGAAAAAGCCCTCTGAAAATCAGAGAGCTGATTTGAGCCCGGGCTAAAATCCTAGTGAAAAAGATGAAACTCCTTGTGTTCATCGAACACGGTATCCTTTCCCTATTTTCATACGGATTTTTGACGCCCTTAGCATCATGATTCTTGCTGGATAAAACGTTTATAGACTAGGCAACGAGGCGAAGGTTGTACAAAATTTTTAGTGAAACAAAAAAATCTCCCCGAAGGGAGATCATTCTGGTTTATTTTACCTTACAGTGCTAGGAACCGTAACCGAAGATAATACTTGAGTATATCGAGGTAAGGTGACAATGTAAAAAAGCTACCCAATTTAGAGTAGCTTCATTATCAAGATATGCTCAATTGAACACGGCCTAAGTACTTGGCAAAAAAGATAAAATCTCCTAGAAACTGAAGTTTCTAGGAGATTTTATCTTTTTTGCTTTGTGCTTTTGACGGCCTTTGTATCTTGAATTAGCGACGAAGTCCTAGAGAGTTGATCAACTCACGGTAACGGTTAACGTCGTTTTTACGCAAGTATGCAAGCAAGTTACGACGGCGACCGATTTTCTTCATCAATCCACGGTAAGTAGCGTGGTCTTTTTTGTGTTGTTTGATGTGTTCGTTAAGGTGGTTGATTTCCCAAGTAAGGACAGCAACTTGAACCTCTACTGAACCTGTATCACCTTCGTGACGTGCATATTGTGCGATGATTTCATTTTTTTTCTCTTTTGAGATTGCCATGATTTTTCTCCTTTTTATTTGGCTTCATCCGAGTGACAGGTCGGCATGCCTGTAACCAAGAAGAAGTTATTTGTCTTTACGACAATCCTTATTCTACCAATAACTAACTTCTTTGTCAACAAATTTACTTTCTTGTTTTAAATATGCTATAATAATTATAGCAATAGACCTAAGTTGTCTGTTTTTTAAACGAGGTGATTATCATGCGTCGATTCTATTCCCATCTCCCCTACTATCTGGTCATATTTTTCTTTTATTGGCCACTTTATGAGTTATTTTCATTACTCTCATCCGACTCCAATCTCCTAGGACTCTATATTCTAAATATCTTTATTTTTTCTCCTTTAGTAACCTTCATCGTTTCTCTGCTTTACGGCTACCATTTTCATTTTTCCCTTCGGTGGTTACTCAATATTTTATTACTCTTTTGTTTTACTATCATTCCTTTCCAAGATTTTAGCATTATCTACTTTCTAGCCTATGAAATCTTTGCCATAATAGGTATGGCTTCCGGTATTGGTATCAAGCGTATTCTACAAAAAATGAAAAACAAAAAACTTTCACAAAATCCTTGAAAAATCTCACAATCATGCTATAATAATCCATAGAGACAAGTCACTTAGCCCCTTTCTACTAGAGAGTGCGTGGTTGCTGAAAACGCATAGAAAGTCTAAATTGATACTACTCTACTTACTTTTATGAAAACATAAAACGGTGGCTACGTTAGAGCCAATCAGAGGTGTCAACAGTTTTTGTTGTACATAAATGAAGGTGGAACCACGTTGCGACGTCCTTTCGAGGATGTCGCTTTTTGTTTTTCTTTATTTAAGACTGCGAAATAGGGAAACACTTCTGCTTTAGAAATAATGGATAACCAATATAAGGAGAAAATCATGATTAACATTACTTTCCCAGATGGCGCTATTCGTGAATTCGAATCTGGCGTAACAACTTTTGAAATTGCCCAATCTATCAGCAATTCCCTAGCTAAAAAGGCCTTGGCTGGTAAATTCAACGGCAAACTCATCGACACTACTCGTGCTATCACTGAAGATGGTAGCCTTGAAATCGTGACACCTGACCACGAAGATGCCCTTCCAATCTTGCGTCACTCCGCTGCCCACTTGTTTGCCCAAGCAGCTCGTCGTCTTTTCCCAGACATTCACTTGGGAGTTGGTCCAGCCATCGAAGACGGCTTCTATTACGATACAGATAATACTGCTGGTCAAATCTCTAACGAAGACCTTCCACGTATCGAAGAAGAAATGCAAAAAATCGTCAAAGAAAACTTCACATCTATTCGTGAAGAAGTGACTAAAGATGAGGCACGTGAAATCTTCAAGAACGACCCTTACAAGTTGGAATTGATTGAAGAACACTCAGAAGACGAAGGCGGTTTGACTATCTATCGTCAGGGTGAGTATGTAGACCTCTGCCGTGGCCCTCACGTCCCATCAACAGGTCGCATCCAAATCTTCCACCTTCTCCATGTAGCAGGTGCATACTGGCGTGGAAATAGCGACAACGCTATGATGCAACGTATCTACGGTACAGCTTGGTTTGACAAGAAAGACTTGAAAAACTACCTTCAAATGCGTGAAGAAGCTAAGGAACGTGACCACCGTAAACTTGGTAAAGAGCTTGACCTCTTCATGATTTCTCAAGAGGTTGGTCAAGGACTTCCATTCTGGTTGCCAAATGGTGCAACTATCCGTCGTGAATTGGAACGCTACATCGTAGACAAAGAGTTGGCTTCTGGTTACCAACACGTCTACACTCCACCACTTGCTTCTGTTGAACTTTACAAGACTTCTGGTCACTGGGATCATTACCAAGAAGACATGTTCCCAACTATGGACATGGGTGACGGGGAAGAATTTGTCCTTCGTCCAATGAACTGCCCGCACCACATCCAAGTCTTCAAACACCATGTTCACTCTTACCGTGAATTGCCAATCCGTATCGCTGAAATCGGTATGATGCACCGTTATGAAAAATCTGGTGCCCTCACTGGTCTTCAACGTGTACGTGAAATGTCACTCAACGACGGTCACCTCTTCGTTACTCCAGAACAAATCCAAGAAGAATTTCAACGTGCCCTTCAGTTGATTATCGATGTTTATGAAGATTTCAACTTGAATGAATACCGCTTCCGCCTCTCTCTTCGTGACCCAGAGGACAAAGAAAAATACTTCGACAACGACCAAATGTGGGAAAATGCCCAAACCATGCTTCGTGCAGCCCTTGATGAAATGGGTGTTGACTACTTTGAAGCCGAAGGTGAAGCAGCCTTCTACGGACCAAAATTGGATATCCAGGTTAAGACTGCCCTTGGCAAAGAAGAAACCCTTTCTACTATCCAGCTTGACTTCTTGCTTCCAGAACGCTTCGACCTCAAATACATCGGAGCTGATGGCGAAGAGCACCGTCCAGTTATGATTCACCGTGGGGTTATCTCAACTATGGAACGCTTCACTGCTATCTTGATTGAAAACTACAAGGGTGCCTTCCCAACATGGCTTGCACCACACCAAGTAACCCTCATCCCAGTATCTAACGAAAAACACGTGGACTACGCATGGGAAGTGGCTAAGAAACTCCGCGACCGTAGTGTCCGTGCAGATGTCGATGAGCGCAATGAAAAAATGCAGTTCAAGATCCGTGCTTCACAAACCAGCAAGATTCCTTACCAATTAATCGTTGGGGACAAGGAAATGGAAGACGGAACTGTTAACGTTCGCCGCTATGGCCAAAAAGAAACACAAACTGTCTCAGTAGATGATTTTGTTCAAGCTATCCTAGCTGATATCGCTAACAAATCACGAGTTGAGAAATAAGAGATAAAATCCTAGCTACCTAAAAAGCAACAACTAAAACAGCTGTTGCTTTTTTATATTTTATTTAATCTGAGCTAGTAGTGATTGGTCAAACCACCACACAAGATTTGCTTTCATGGGTTTGATAAGGTCAATATCCTCATTCCTTGTCTGCTTCATTTTCTTTTACGAGATCTTTTTGTGAATCTTTTTCGGAGAGTTTTTGATCGATATACTTGTTAATGGTTTCATAAAATTCTTTGGTCGTATCACTGTCTAATTTTGTCGAATTATGGACTTGATTGACTTTCAATTGAACAGATTGAATACCGTAAGAGGCTTGTTTTTGGTGGAGCGTTTCTAATTCTTCTTCTGAAATCGGATCTCCAACAACCGTTAAGACCAATTCATTGTTCCTTGACTTGTAGACTTGATTAATAACCGTGTGATTGGCGAACTCTTTTCCTACAAACTGTTTAATTCCTTCTTTTCGCGCTTGCTCTATCGTCAGAGTAACTGCTGAATAGCTGGCTGGAAGAATCAATAATACAATCAAGGATGTCAACCCAATTCTCATTTTAATATTTAGCTCTTTAAATGAACTTAAGGGAGATTTTCTCATCAAAATTCTTGTTCCAACAATGTTGATTAGCATGATAAATACACAGTTGATCAAGAAAAGATAGAGAGCTCCAAATAAAAATCGTACATTTCCATTAGCTAAACCATAGCCTGCAGTACAGATAGGTGGCATCAGAGCTGTTGCAATGGCTACTCCTGGCACGATATTATTTGCTTCTTTTTTCCTTGAACCAATGACACCTGCTATTCCACCAGCAATAGCAATGAGAACATCCCAAATGGTTGGAGAGGTTCGTGCAATCAATTCGCTACTTGCATAAGATAAGGGAGAAATCCAGAAATACAGAGTCGACACAAGCAAGCTGACCAATACTTGGGTGAATAAAACCTCTAGAGATTGCTTGATTAAACGCGTATCAAAAATAGCTAAACCAAATCCGAGTCCAACAATCGGTGTCATAAGAGGGGAAATCAGCATGGCTCCAATAATGACAGCTGTTGAATTCATATTTAGGCCGATAGAGGCAATAAAAATCGCACACATCAAAATCACTGTATCTCTTAATCGAACATGAAGATCATCATATAATTTCTCACGGTATTCACGTGTTGAATAGTTTCCGGTCATTGGTTACTTCCTTTATTTCATATAATCTTGTTTCTGCATGGATGATGGTAGAGAGACTTCTATCCAATCTTACATATTTTTCTTCTCACCTGTTATTCTTTTGAAAATTATCCTTTAAATATCCGTCAGTCCATCCTTAACATTATATCAAAAATGTTACAGTCTTTCTCTGAAGAAATCTATCAATTGAACAGATAGAGAAAGCAAGAAATTTTAGATTCCTTATTAGAAAAAGAAAAACCGGTATCTCCTCTGAAAGATTGCGTTTTATTATAGAAATATTTGCTTCATTTTCTCCTGAAATAGAGCTTTTTCTATCCTATTTTCTCTATTTCTAATGACTTACTTCAGCTTCTTATCTCTTGGAAAGAACAACAAAGATATGAACTAGCAAAGTTTGGCATCATCAGTAATCCAGAACAATTTGTTTTTACATATATCGACACAAAAGGAAACATCAACAAGCCTTTACATGCTAACTATCTAAACAATAAAATGAAAAGCATCAGGAAGCGACATAAAGAGCTGACACACGCTACACCTCATTAAACTGCGACATACGGGAGCGACACTTGCAAAACAAGCAGGAATGAGTTTAGAAGCCATTTCTGAAGCATTGACTCATAGCGATACAGGTACAACTCAGACTTATGTCAACACTTCTAATGTAGTTCCTATGACAGTAGGTGAATTTGCTTTAAAGTCTCTAAAACAATAAGGTGAACTTTGAGGTAAACTTTTCAAAAAAACACGAAAAAAGCACCCATAAGGTAAACTTTTGAGTGCTTTGAAACGTTGATATAATCGTATTGATTAACGTTTTGAGAACTGGCTAGCTTTACGAGCTTTCTTAAGACCTGGTTTTTTCTACATCATGATATTTATGGTAAATTATCACTAAAATCAAGTAATTTTGAGAGATAAATCCTCAATTTTTACATATATAATTCTTTTGAAAATCAAGAGGTTATCAAAGGGTTATCACTTTTTAGTTCTCGGAGCTTATGTAGTTGAGAAATAACGATTTATTTTTCTTCGTTTTTCTTCGTTTTTCTTCGTTTTTCTTCGTTTCGTTACTTGTTGTGAAACGATGGATAATACAAATCACATTCCCATACAAACAACTGAATTGCAAATCTATAAAGCGAATAAATTTCATGAATTTAAAAGTGAGCTTACTTTATAAATTCACTAATTAGTAACTATGTTTTCTTCGTTTTTCTTCGTTTTTATTTCATTTCTAATTTATAGTATTGACTGCGATCTTTCGTACTTGTCCCATACCATGTTAAAATGCCTTTTGCTCTCAACGTTTTCAATAATTTTGACGAGTAAGAAACACTCCTACCTAAGAACTCTGCTACTTTTTTAGTTGTCATAGGTTCTGCTGTATTGTACATATACTGTATCAATAGTTTTTCATCAACACTTAAATCACTATAATCTCTAAGTTTACTTTCCAAAGAATCACGCGTTCTCAATGTTCTACTTGTAATACTGTTTTCTAATATTAAAACTACTTTGTTACCTGGTTCAGAGTAACACGGTTCATGGAGAAAAGCAGATTCCATTTCAGAATAGATTCGTTTTACTCCCTCATTCATTTCTCGGACCCATCCAAATTCAGTTAAGGTACGAGCTATACGCGGATTTCTAGAAAAACGTTCATGTCTTATATTCTCAACAGTTACAATATTCGGTAGTTTTCCTGGGCTATGAATCTCTAAACGATTATCAAACATCAATACCCTGATATGATCTCCGTATACTGAATAATTCCTGTGGGTTACTGCATTTACAATTCCTTCAAACCAAGCAAATTCAGGATATTCTGGAAGTATCTGAAATCTACCATCACTATCTAGATACTGAAACTCTCGTAGCTGGGTTCGAATAAAATCTCTAACTTTAACAATTAATTTAGGCAATGCATCATCAAATGTTACTTCCTTAATAACATTAAATTCACTTCCTGTACCTACATCTACCCCATCAAATCGTTGAAAACGAACACGTGCTTGAGGGAAAAATGCTGAAGGATACTTACCAAAGATAAGAATAGCTGCCTTTGTTAATTTACCATTGATAAGAAACCGTCTTGCCTTTAATATCTCCTCAGTTGAACGTTCTGAAATATCAAAATGGTCCTTAAAATCCTGAACCAATAGTTCATCAATATCATCTAATGTGGCATCTTCAATGATTTCATCTTCAAAGAAACGCTGTCCCTTATCATAACTAAGTTGTATACGTTGCTCATAACTCAACCTGACTGATTCATCTCCCTGTCGTAGATAAACTTCATCATTTGGAGCAGCAATCACTCGGTTCGATGATAATTCAACTGAGATAACCAAAATCAGGTCGTCTTCTCCCTTATGATTAACCACAGGTATTTCCTCAAAAGATAAGTCCAACGGTGTATCCCGCATCTCTCGGTCTATCTTTTTGAAATCATCAATTGGATAGGCTTTCCCATCCTTGAAACCAGTGATAATATTATCCTGCTTTTCATCTTCAATCCCGATAATCAACTGACCTCCGTCAGCATTAGCAAAGGCAATCAGATGCTTTAACAATTCCGATGGTTTTTTCCTAGCTGATTTCCTATCCAAATATTGATTTTCTGGCGAAAATTGCCAGTAATTAAAATCATATTTCATTTATTTTCTCCTAATTTTTGGTTAAATAATGATGATTATTCTGTATTACTTACTGAATCTGTTTTTCTTAAAATAATAGGCTAGGTGTTTCATTATGATGAGGGCGAGCACACTTTTCAACCTTAATATATAAATCCTTTAGAAGATTGATACTTATCAATACTGCTTCACCAGCATTTAATTTTTTTATTTAGTTGTTGATTTAATATTTTCTAAAATAATATCTTTAACAATTTTCAGATCCGCTTCAATTTTCTTGATATCCGTTCTTATATAATTAATCAACTCTTTACTAGATACATGTTTTTTTATATGAGCATAATCATAATAATCTTTTTTACCATATGTTTTCCATTTTTTTATTGAAGATGATTTTTCTAAAATTGGATTATCCTCTAGATTGAAATTATACAAACAAGTTTTCTCTTTTATACTATCACATATTCTTTCTAAATCACCTAATTTTGCTTTATCTTCAAGAGAAAAATTAACCTTATGTCTATACTGTTTTCCTTGTATCTGAATATCAAATGATGACGTAGTACCTTCGATAGGAAGATAAATCCCAAAATGATGAGCTCCTCTTATCCTACCAGAGTATGTTTTATATTCTAAATCAGAAATCTTATTCTCTAAATTCGCATAATGAATCTTCTCGACAACCGACCTTAATCTCATACCTTCAAGTACTTTATTATTACACTCTTCTAAAAAGTATGATTCGCCATAACTTATCTTTTCAATAAACTCTTTCACATTCTTCATATATTCAACATAATCTGTTAAGAATAATCTAAAACTCTCATCTACTTTATCAAGTAAATCACTATAATACTCAATTAGCTCACCATAACTTCTTCTAAACCAACTATCAGGTAGTTCAAATTCAGGTTTAACTAAACTAAGAAGTATCCCTTTAGCATTAGAATCTTTTTCAGAATAACGAATTAATTGACTTTTGTCTGGTAAAGACTTAACCTTATTTTCTATAAAAATAACATGAGTCCTTCTATCCTCATCAATAACCTCGATAGTTAAATCAATCGAATTTTTTTCTCTGTAAACCTTTAAATCTGTATATTTTTTATTAATATCAATAACATTACTAAAAAACTTATGATTAATAAATTCAGACTTCTCCAGAACAACAGCAAATAGATTGCTGTGATATAATTCTAAATTGCTTAGTGACAGTTGATAATTCAGTGTATTTTCTATTTTATTCCTAAGTGTTAGTAACTCATTATAATTTTCCATTTAACAACTCCTTTACTATGATAATTAATGTAATGTACTTGTTTTTATTATATCATAAGATAAATTAATCAGTTTATTGAAAATTAAATTTAAATAAAAGAAGACAAATACACTTTAGACAACGTATTCATCTCCTTATTAAAAGCTATTCAACAACTTCGAATTTAGGTAAACTATTTATTAAATCAACCGTTTGGATAGTTACATTAATAATTCTCAATAGCAACTTGAAGATATACTTTTCATCATCACTATAATCATTTGAATCATCAGTGATTACAGATTTTTTATCAGTTTTAACTTGATACCGATCTATAATCCATCCAATAGCAAAGCTCCCATTTACAACATATTCATAGGCTTTTTCAGGAATGTTACTAATTCTGATATAAATTACATAACCTATACCATCCATTTCTTAAAATCCTTCAGATATCTTGATTTTATTATCAACTTTTCTTAAAGGTAAAACAAGACCCACATATATCCCATTTGAATCAATAGAAAATATATACAGAAAATCAATGAAATTCTATTTTTTGCCACAGTATAATAAGGTTAACTAGTCTTGTAAAAATTATTTTATCGTCATATCTGAGAGTTAATCAGCTATTTCATAAAAATCATCAATCTTTGGCTGAGACACATTTGTCACAATCATAAATAGCATATAGTTCTTGACATATAGTATAATATATGAAAAAATACTTATTGAAGGTTGATAATATGACTGAAAAAATCAAAAACTGGGTTAATATTTGCGTTTTGAAAAATCAAGAAATTTTATTACTTAATAGACAGCACGATAATTTTCCTGGCTGGATTCCACCAGGGGGAAAAGTTGAATTCCCTGAAAGTTTTTTTGAAGCTGCACTACGGGAGCTTAAGGAAGAAACTGGACTCACTGCATTAAATCTTGAATTAAAGGGAATTTCAGGCTTTACTAATTCAATTGGTAATGAGAGATTTGTCTTCTATGACTTTTTATGTACTCAGTTTACTGGTGAACTAAGCACATCTGATGAAGGTGAGCCAAAATGGTGGAATCTAAAAGATATTGATAAAATACCAATGCAAAATGATATAAGAAAAAGGATACCGCTTTATTTAAGAAAAGGAAGCTTTGAAAGTATTAACTACTGGGATAATAATAAGAAATGCATTAGTGAAAACAAAACAATTTTATTTGACTAATATTCTCTACGGTATAATCAAATACAAAAGTCTCAATCCATTAGTAATTTTTGTATACTTTAGTACTCAATTTTATTGGTACTGAAGTATCGTTCAATTGATAACTTTTTCTCCCCTTTCCCTTTAGCCCAGTTCAACAACACTAATATAATTTTCGTTTCTCATATTTATAACTAATTAGTGTGTGTACATATATTCATAAAATATCATTAATGTACTCTTACTTTTCAGCAATTCTAATTTTTCCAAATTAGAAGCTTTCAAAAAGCTCAGCATTTATTTTATAATGATAAATTGTAAAATATAGTGCAACAAAAAACTCATAGCGTTTCATGAGCCCACTGAAAAAGTCATCAAATTGATGGCTTTTTTGTTAAACTAGAGATGAGGTGAAATGATGCTTGATAATCAGTTAACTATGGATGTCAGTCCTTATTCTAGTTTGTATGATATCGTGGTTCCTAAAATCCACTTTTTTCGTCAGCTAACTGAACTCTGTGATTTTAGCTTTATTCATGATGAACTAGAAAAGAATTATCGTCCCTATTTTGGGTGTAAAGCTTATTCACCGATTATGATGTTCAAATATCTCTTGTTAGAAGATATTTATAAGTTATCAGATGTCGATGTGGGGGGACGTTCCTTGTCAGATATGACCTTTAAATTTTTTCTTGGTCTAGCTCCTGAGGATTCTGTTATCGAGCCATCCTCACTGACAAGATTTAGAAAGCTAAGAATTAAAGATTACAAACTGCTTGATGTATTGATTCAGAAGTCTGTTCAAATTGCACTCGAACACAACTTGATTAAGAGTAAAATCCTCATTGTGGATGCCACTCACACCAAATCTCATTATAATCCTAAGAAACCCCAAGAAATTCTTAGGAAGCGTTCAAAAGCTTTACGTAAAACGATTTATCAACATTCAGAAGATATCAAAATAGAATTTCCAAAGAAACCTCAAGAAGATAAACTCGAAGCAGAATTGACATATACAGAGGAGTCAATGGCTATGGTTAAAAAACATGAGGAACTCTTAGCCCTACCGGCTGTCTCTCAAAAGTTCAATTACCTAAAAGAGGCTGTTGAGGACGACTTAGAATACTTGGAAGCTTCTGTTAAGGAGGATACTAGGCTCGGACATAAGACAGCCGACAGCTCTTTCTATGGATATAAAAGTCATATCGCTATAACGGATGAACGGATTATTACTGCTTGTGTGGTCACTTCTGGCGAACAAAGTGATAGGAAATATTTACCTGAGTTATATGCTAAAACAAAGGAAAATAGTCTGGACATCGAGACTATTATTGGTGATGCGGCTTATTCAGGAAAGGACAATATTCAACTAGCTCGCAAAGAAAAGATTCATTTGGTGTCAAAACTGAACCCTTCTGTTTCAAAAGGTTACCGTAAAGAAGAGGATGCGTTTGAATTTAATAAAGATGCAGAGCTATTTGTCTGTCCAGAATAACACATGGCTATTCGCAAAGCAAGGACAGGGAAAAAATATCAAAATAAGAATTAAGTTGTCACTCATTACTTTGACAAAGATAAGTGCAAGAGTTGCCTTTCCAAGGAAGGTTATTATAAGAAGGGGACAAAGTCTAAGACTTATTCATTAGCTATTAAGAGTAACGACCATCTTTTCCAGAAGAAATTTCAGGAAACACCTTATTTTAAAGAAATTACCAGACATCGCTATAAAATCGAAGCGAAGAATACCGAACTAAAACAGAGACATGTCTTTGATGTCGCAAGGGCATCGGGTCTTTTCAGCATGGAGTTACAGACAGCCACAATCATCTTCTTGGTCAATATGAAACGAATTATGACCTTTATAAATACAAAATAACTGAGGAATTCGCTCAAATTGATGAGAGATTCCTCGATTTTCCTTTCATTAAAAGTAAGCTCCTTATTTTTTCAGTGTGCTCGTCCTTCTACAACTGTATTATCCTCAACTTTTTACCTAAAAGCTCTGATAGAGGCTGGGAAGAAACTCAATTTAAGGAGAAAATGAAGTAAATCTTCCCACAATAAAACGCATAGTACCAAGGTTTTGAACTGCACCCCAAAAGTTAGACAGAAAAAATCTAACTTTTGGGGTGCGGTTCAGATGAACTCCTGATAATATGCGTTTTATTCTTTATAATTTAGCTATTTCAAAATTACAAGTTCTCCATTCTTAATTTCCCAAACTTGGTCAAACTTACTTAATAATTCGTTTTGGCGATGTAAAGTAACAATGACGGCACTTGGTAGTTCCAGAACTCTTTCCAATTCCATTTTAAACTGATTAGTATCCAAGGCAGAGAAAGGTTCGTCTAGGATAAGCAATGGATTTTTACGATTTTTCTCACGATTTAAATACATTCGTTGTTGCTGACCACCTGACAGGGTTTGTGGTGGAATTTTTTCAAAATCTTCTTCTCTGAATTTTTCATTGAAACTATTGAATAGCGTTACATTATTTTCATAACTCGAAATAAATGTATGTTCTTGTTGCAGAATCATACCGAATCTTCCCCAAAGATGATCCAAAACAAGCCCATCTAGCACAATTTGTCCTTCAAAATCTTCATCTGTTCCATTTAAAATGTTGAGAAGACTACTTTTTCCAGACCCATTCTTACCAATAAGCGCAATTTTATCCCCTTTTTGAATCGTAGCGGAAGTAATTATCAATTTTGATTCTCCCAGTTGTTTGGAAATGTTTTTCAAAGTAATCGTATCAAAAGAATGTTGAGGTGCTTGAACTGAAACGGGTCTCCCAACAATGTTTTGAAAACTCTTGATTACAGGCTTTACGGACTCTAACATTTGTAAATCATAAAGGATTTCCTGTATTGGTTCAGAAAAAGCATTAATATATCCGAAACTCGCCACCACCTCAGGAATACCGAGTTGCTGGTGAGATAGAGAGTAGGCTAAATAAATAAACAGAACAAGACTAATGAATTCAAAAGAAACACCTGTCAATAAGATGCCTGTAATTTTTGTCAAACCATACTTAAAATACTTATCCTGCAAATTCTTTAGAGAACTCTTTTGTTGATTCAAAAAATGCGACATAGTTAGTTTATTTACCAAATGATGTCCCATGAGCAAATCCTCCAAAGTTCGATAGTAATCTCCTTGTTTTTTCAAGTAAACCTGTCTACGATTAGCGGTCAACTTCCCAACGATTTTAGGAATTTGAATACTAATTCCAGTAGAAAAGATTAAAATCAGTGATACAATAGGATTAATTGTTCTGCTAATAATGAAAGCGTAAATGATGATACGTAAAATTTGTTTGATAAAACTCATCAATGGAGGAAGGTAATCCTTTTCCAACGAATCTAGGTCATTAGATTGATAGGAAATATACTCTGCTACTGTTTTCTGCTTGAAATCGTAGTGACTGAGTCCCAGAAGTGAACGAAACCACTCATTTTTCAAAGTAGTCGAAAAGATAATCCCCTGCTTCCAATCAAGTATCATTTGGATATAGTTACAACTCAAATAACCTGCCACTGACATAGAGTAACCATATAGAGCTACTTGATAATCCCCTTTGATTAATGCCTGCGTGAAATACGGTAACAAAGCTGTGCAGATATTCGATACTACACCAAAAAGAAAATTAAAAAAGAGATACCATCTAATAGTTTTAAGATATGGTAGCATATACGATACTCCTTGCTAATGCGTTTTTTTTTACATATCGCAGAACAATCTCTACTATTCCTTATTTCAGATAGTGCGATACTCGGACATTGAGTGCAATAATTGTAAATCACACAAGTACTGCAGTTTTTACTATCATTCAAAATATAATTTGCTATTTTGTAAAATATAGGTCTATCCCATGTTTCTTTGATAGATGTAAAATGAATATTTCCAATACTTCTATTGAAAGTAAGCTTTTTCAGTTTTTCTAACGATTTAGGCTATTTCGTGACACACCCACAATCCGTGAAAATTCTGGTTATATCAGATTATGTGATTTTCGTAAGAATTTTATATTGTCTCCAATCATGGCAGTCTCCTTTTACTTGATAAAACTATTACAACATTTAGAAATTAAAAACTGGTTCAAAATCAATAGAATGTGTGTATTCGATACATTCAATAATTCTTTGGAAACAGTTCTACACCAGTTACACAAATCTATATACACCTATCTCATTCAAAATAAAAAGAAAGCTGCAGTTCTTTTAATCCAGTATCAACGATTCATTCTGAAATCGAATAGGAGACATTCCCCAAGTCTACAATTCACTTCATCTCAAATTAATTTTTGTAATTCACCCTTAGTTTATAGATTTTATACTCAACAAAAGTATAAAGCATACAAAACTTCACTTTGAACCAGTATTTATACTATATTCCGTATTAAAAATTCTATTATTGGTTTTGTAAAAAACAGTCTTCAAATATCCTGAAATATAGCAAAAAGAGATTGGGTAAAAACTCATTGTCTCTTCTCACTCAAGGACTAAGTTCACTTGAGCAAACTGAATCCGCACTATCGTTCCTTTTCCAACCTCAGACTCGATGCGAATCTGGTGACCCAGTTCTTCAGAAATTTTCTTAGATAGATAGAGGCCAAGTCCAGATGACTGCTGAGTTAGGCGGCCATTATATCCTGAAAAGCCACGTTCAAAGACTCGGAGGACGTCACTGTTTTTTATCCCGATTCCTGTATCCTTGATACAAAGCTCTTGCCCGTCCATATAAATCTCCAGGCCACCTTCCTTAGTGTACTTGAGACTGTTTGAGATAATTTGTTCAATAACCACTAGCAACCACTTTTTATCCGTCACGATTTCTTTATCAAGGTCATGTAGATTGACATTTAAGCCTTTTTGAATAAAGAAAAGAGCGTATTTACGAATTATTTCCTTGACCAAGTCCTCAATTTGCACCTGCTTTAAGACCAAATCATCATGGAAACTTTCTAAACGCAGGTACTGTAAAACTAGATTGGTATAGGAGTCGATTTTGAAAATTTCCTGTTCCAGTTGCTGCTTTAGTTGGCGATCAGCTACTTCTGCAACTAAGAGTTGACTAGCTGCAATGGGGGTCTTAATCTGATGGACCCACAAGGTATAGTAATCCAGCAAATCCGTCAGTTTTCTTTCTGAATCTGACTTCTGCTGATAAAGTGCCATCTCACGCGCTTCTAATTTCTCAGCCAAGGCTATTTCCAAGGGAGATTGGGCTTCCCTCTCTCCATAGAGAAGTTCCTGACGATAGACCTGCATTTCCACCAATATGTCCCAAGTGAAAAATAAGATGGTTACAAAGCAACATAGCAGGAAAAAGTAGAGAAAGTAAATTCCCAAACTGGCAAATAAAAACTGAAAGAGCAAGACCAGAAATGCCAAAGAAAGCAGATAGATGAAAAGACGACTACGGGAGCGCAGATAGGCTAGAAAAAATGGTTTCCAATCAAGCATGCTTTAATCCGTACCCTATCCCTTTCTTGGTCTCGATAAATCCTACCAAACCCTGCTCTTCCAATTTTTTACGCAAGCGAGCCACATTAACTGAGAGGGTATTGTCATCAATGAAAAAGTCACTGTTCCAAAGTTCCCGCATCAGGTCGTCACGCGCTACGATATTTCCTGCGTGTTCAAATAAAACGCGTAAAATCTGGAATTCATTCTTGGTCAAATTCAAGACTTGCCCTTGATAATGTAAATCCATGGATTTGGTATTGAGGATAACACCAGCATATTCTAGTAAACTCTCGTCACGCCCAAACTCATAGGAACGGCGCAATAAACCCTGAACCTTGGCTAAAAGAACCTGCTGGTCAAACGGCTTGGTCACAAAGTCATCCGCCCCCATATTGATTGCCATGACGATGTCCATAGCCTGATCCCTCGAAGAGAGAAACATGATAGGTACCTGGGAAATCTTGCGAATCTCCTGACACCAGTGATAGCCATTAAACAAGGGCAGGCCAATATCCATGAGGACTAGATGAGGCTCCGACTGGACAAAAAGGCTCAAAACTTCCATAAAGTCTTCTACCAAGACAACTTCAAATCCCCATTCAGAGAGCATTTTCCCGACTTGTTGACGAATGACCAAATCATCTTCCACTAGTAAAATCTTGTGCATGCGCTCCTCCTTTTCTATTATTATAACAGATTTTTCCATGCTAGAAAATCTGAAACTGAATTTGAAATAGCTTGTTTTCAGCCAACAGAGTGAGGCAACCCTACTAGCTAATTTGAGGGAAATTTGATAAGATAAATAAAAAGAAAGGAGCTCTTATGGCCAATATTTTTGACTATCTGAAAGATGTCGCACACGATTCCTTTTACGACTTACCTTTGAATGAGTTAGACGTTCTAGCCTTAACAGAAGCTACCTACCTCACCTTTGATAATCTGGTCTCCACAGCTCCTCAGCGACTTTTAGACCTGACACCTCAGGTTCCAAGGGAGCCTAACATGTTGACCAGTAAAAATCGCCTCCAGTTATTGGATGAATTAGCTCGACACAAACGCTTCAAAAATTGCAAACTCTCCCATTTTATCAACGACATCGACCCTGAACTGCAAAAGCAATTTGCGGCTATGACCTACCGCCTCACTCTCGATACCTATCTGATTGTCTTTCGTGGGACTGATGACAGTATCATTGGCTGGAAGGAAGATTTCCACCTGACCTATATGAAGGAAATTCCTGCTCAAAAGCACGCCCTTCGCTATTTAAAGAACTTTTTTGCCCACCATCCTAAGCAAAAGGTCATTCTGGCTGGGCATTCCAAGGGAGGAAATCTAGCCATCTATGCGGCTAGTCAAATTGAGCAAAGCTTGCAAAATCAAATTACAGCAGTTTATACCTTTGATGCGCCTGGTCTCCACAAAGAATTGACACAAACCGAGGGCTATCAAAGGATAATGGATAGAACCAAGGTCTTCATCCCACAAGGTTCCATTATCGGTATGATGCTGGAAATCCCTAACCACCAAATCATCGTGCACAGTACTGCCTTAGGTGGTATCGCCCAGCACGATACCTTTAGTTGGCAGATTGAGGACAAGCACTTCGTCCAACTGGATGATACCAACAGTGATAGCCGACAAGTCGACACAACCTTCAAGGAGTGGGTGGCCACAGTTCCTGATGAGGAACTCCAGCTCTACTTCGACCTCTTCTTTGGCACCATTCTTGATTCTGGTATTACTTCTATCAATGACTTGGCTTCCTTCAAGGCTATCGAACACATCCATCATCTCTTCGTCCAAGCGCAATTCCTCACTCCAGAAGAAAGAGAAATCTTGGGACGCCTTACCCAGTTATTGATTGATACCCGTTACCAAACCTGGAAGAATAGATAAAGAAAAAGCTTATGATAATATTCTTAATCATAAGCTTTTTTCTGTTTTGAAAGTTGTTAATGAATAGAAAAAAGTCTTGCTTTTTTTAACTTCTCATACTTTCTTCTGCATCAGCCACGACTTGCTCTAAACTGGTCTGACCAAGTTCAACCTCCATAGCCAGCTGGATTCTCTCCAATTTTTGATCCAAAACATCATGAATATGAGCTCCAACTGGGCAATTTGGATTGGGATTGTCATGAAAACTAAAGAGTTGACCTGTCTTACCAAGACACTCAACTGCCTGATAAACATCTAAGAGACTAATGTCCTTAAGGTCCTTGACAATCTCTGTTCCCCCTGTTCCACGCGCTACTGAAATCAGCTCTGCTTTCTTCAACTGGGACAAGGTTTTTCTGATAATGACAGGATTGACCCCGACACTAGCAGCTAAAAAATCACTGGTCACCTTGCTTTCCTTCCCCTTGAGGGCAATGATTATCAGCATATGAGTCGCAATGGTAAATCTACTTGGAATTTGCATCCTTTTCTCCTTTTACGAGGCTACCCTACCTCTACTCTTCTTTTTCTTTTATTATACCCTATTTAGTTGTAATGTCAATCATTACCACCTTTTAACCAGGCATCTAACTCCCTATCATAGCCCTCTTTCTGGGCCAATTCTCTCAGAAATTCTTGATTGTGGGTATGGTGAATACCATTAACCAGACTTTCATAGTAAACCTCAAAATAGGGAAGTTTCAGGTCTTTAGCCAACTGCAATTCAGCTGCCACATCGTAGTCTACCCGTCGGAAGTCCATGTCTACCAAGCCCTTGTTATCAAACTCCAAAATCATATACTGAGCTCGCAAGTCCTTCCGCAACTGGGCATCTAGAAAGAATGGTTGCCCAATCGAACCCGGATTGACAATCAATTGCCCACCAGTCCCGTAACGAAGCAACTGCTGGTGAATATGACCATAAACAGCAATATCACAAGGCGGATTGGTCACCAAGCGGTCAAAATCCTCTTGTGCTCCCGTATGAATCAACTCTCGACCCCAGTTCTTATCAGGCAGATGATGGCTAATTCCCACCGTCAAATCCCCAAACTGACGATGGAGCTGGAGAGGTTGATTGTGGAGTGTTTCAATTTCTTCTAGGGAAATTTCCTCTAAAACATACTGGCACTGGCGCAAGAGATAGCGTTGACTAGGACGAGTCTTATCCAATTCCTTGCGGACACCATGCCACAGACTGTCTTCCCAGTTTCCCAAAACTCTAGCTGTAATCGGTAGTTCATTCAACAAGTCCAAAATCCTTCTACGACCAGTTCCCGGCATAAGAATATCTCCCAAAAGCCAGTATTCATCCACTCCTAGCTGCCGAGTATCTGCCAAAACAGCTTCCAAGGCTGTAGTATTTCCGTGAATATCAGAAAGAAGAGCAATTTTCGTCATATCCATCTCCTCGTTTTTTCTCTTGCAATAAGTATAACATAAAAAGTCACAGCTAGAGAAATCTAGCTTTTTTTGATATACTAGATAAAGAGATTAGACAAGGGGAAATCAATGACTCCAAATAAAGAAGATTATCTAAAATGTATATATGAAATCGGCACAGACCTGCATAAAATCACCAACAAGGAAATTGCGGCTCGCATGCAAGTTTCTCCACCTGCCGTAACAGAAATGATCAAACGGATGAAAAGTGAGAACCTCATCCTGAAAGACAAAGAACGTGGCTATCAATTAACCGAAATTGGACTCCAGTTGGTCTCTGAACTCTATCGCAAACACCGCTTGATTGAGGTCTTCCTAGTCCATCATTTAGACTATACGAGTGACCAGATTCACGAGGAAGCTGAGGTTTTGGAGCATACAGTGTCTGATTTATTTGTAGAGAGACTAGATAAATTGCTAGGCTTCCCCAAAACCTGCCCACATGGAGGGACCATCCCAGCCAAGGGAAAACTCTTGGTTGAAATCAATAACCTGCCACTAGCAGATATTAAAGAAAGTGGTAACTACCGTCTGACCCGAGTTCATGATAGCTTTGACATTCTCAATTATCTAGACAAACATGAACTTGCGATAGGCGACCAACTGCAAGTCAAACAATACGATGGTTTTAGTAATACATTTACCATCATGAGTAAAGATAAAGACCTCCAAGTTAGTATGGAGATCGCCAAACAACTTTATGTAGAAAAAATAAGCTAAGAAATTACCCCTAAAAGAACTCTCTTTTAGGGGGTTTTTATCATTTTACTTGTAACTCCCATTCTTTTGGAGTAGAATGAAGCTAGATAAAAGAGGGAGGTCATCTTATGAAAAAACTCTTTAGAATCCATTATACAGCAATTGCAGTCATCGATTTGCTACTACTTGCATTTTTTAGTACTAGACCCGAGACAGCTTTCGACTGGCTCTTGCTCTCTGGTTTTATTTTCCTCCTTACTCAGGTACTCCTGCTATTTCGCTTGGTTGTCCGACTCAAACATCAATTCGCTGAGATTTATCCTCAAATCAATAAAATGATTCGCTTCTACTATTTAGGGGTGCTCATCAGCGACTTTCTATTATTTGTCCTCTTAGCCTTCACTAGTTCTCAGCGTTTTTTCTCTCTTATGCCAATCATCACTGCTTGTCATTATACTTTATATTATATGACGACTGACTACCTAAGAGAAAACTATCCAGACTTTTACGACAAACACATCTCTTTATGGGAGTGTCTCTAAGGAAAAGGAGGTTTTAGCATGAAAAAAATCATCTACATCAAAACCATTGAGCTCCTTGTCATTGATGGAATCATGATTGGATTTTTGGAATTTAAAGAAGGGCTTACTTGGGATTGGATTTTAATTTATAGCGGTTGGCTCATTTTCTTTCATCCTGTGCTATTGACCTATCTGTCTAACCAACTTTGTGACCACTTTAGCCAACTCTATTCCCAGATTAGACCGATATTCTGGCGTTTTGCCTTACAAATTCTCCTATGGAATAGCCTGATCATTCTCTCCTTGATATGTTTGAGTGGTATGCCACTTCTCCTTCAGGGAACTCTCCTCATCCTAGGACACCTTATCCCTTCCTATCGCACTTGCCAAAGCCTGAAACAAGACTTCCCAAAAGCCTATCAAGAACCGATTTCTTTTTGGAGTATTTTATGATAGATAAGAAAAACCAAGCCGGCTGGGCTTGGTCTTTCTTATCTATTTTTAGTATCAAGGATAATGGTGACTGGTCCGTCATTGACCAGCTCAACCTGCATATCCGCTCCAAAAATGCCTGTCTGAACGGGCACTTCTTGTGCTAATTTTTGATTGAAAGCATCATAGAAGTCTGATGCCATATCTGGTTTGGCTGCCCCTGTAAAGGCTGGACGATTGCCTTTCTTGGTATCCGCAAAGAGGGTAAACTGAGAAATAGAGAGGATTTCTCCTTCAATATCTTTGACAGACAGGTTCATCTTGCCTTCTGCGTCTGAAAAAATCCGCATATTGACAAGCTTTCTCACAGCATAGTCCAAATCTTCCTCTTGGTCCTCTGGCCCAACACCAACCAGCAATAAGAGCCCCTGATTTATTTTTCCATGAACCTGACCTTCGATACTCACTTGGGCTTTTGTAACCCGTTGGATAATGATTTTCATAATAGCCTTTCTAGTAAAGAGCTAGGACAATTAACCGTTGGTCCGTTTGACCGAATAGACCTCTGGCACACTCTTAATCTTGTCCACAACCGTGGTTAGCGTCGAGAGATTGGCAATACCAAAGGACACATGGATATTGGCAAATTTCATATCCTTGGTTGGCTGAGCGTTGACTGTTGAGATATTCTTGGTTGTATTTGAGAGGACTTGCAGCACATCGTTTAAGAGACCTGTACGGTTGAGACCATAAATATCGATATGGGCCATATACTCCTTATTTGAGTTTGCATACTGGTCTTCCCATTCTACATCTAGAAGACGTTGCTCATAGTTTTCTTGGGCACGCAGGTTCATACAGTCCACACGGTGAATAGCCACACCACGACCCTTAGTGATATAGCCGACAATAGCGTCACCAGGAACTGGATTACAACACTTGGCAATCCGCACTAGGAGGCCTGAGGCACCTTCAATGACCACACCACCCTCATGCTTGACCTTGAGGGTTTCTTTGTTTTCAACCTTGACTTCGCCACCTTTTACAAGTTCTTCTGCCTCCGCCTTGGCCTTGGCACGTTCTTCCTCACGGCGTTCCTTTTCAGTCAGACGGTTAAAGACGGTAATAGCACCGATTTCGCCAAAACCAATGGCCGCAAAGAGGGATTCTTCTGTCTTGTAGCTGGTCTTTTGCAGAACTTGGTCCATATGACGCTTGTCCATGAATTTATTGGCCACATAGCCGTTTTCTTGGAACTGGGCCATCAGCATTTCACGACCCTTGTTGACAGACAATTCCTTATCTTGGTTTTTAAAGAACTGGCGAATCTTATTACGTGCCTTGCTGGTTTTGACCATATTGAGCCAATCACGGCTAGGTCCAAAGGAGTTGGGGTTGGTGACAATTTCAACCTGATCCCCTGTCTTGAGCTTGGTTGTCAATGGAACCATACGGCCATTGACCTTGGCACCAGTTGCTTTTTCACCAACCTTGGTATGGATTTCATAGGCAAAGTCAATCGGTCCTGAATCTTTTGGAAGAGAGCGGACAGCTCCATCCGGAGTAAAGACGTAAATCTCCTCAGCCAGGTAATTTTCTTTAACAGAATCCACAAATTCCTTAGCATCATCTGCCTGGTCTTGGAGCTCCATCATCTCCTTAATCCAGTTCATTCCAATAGCAGATTCCTTGCTGTTAACCTGACCTTTGATACCTTTTTTATAGGCCCAGTGAGCCGCAACCCCGTACTCAGCTACCTCGTGCATTTCCTTAGTTCGAATCTGGAACTCAATCGGTCCTTTTGGTCCATAAACTGTTGTATGGATAGACTGATACCCATTGGCCTTACGGTTAGCGATATAGTCCTTAAAACGACCTGGCATAGGTTTCCAAAGTTCATGAACATAACCAAGCATAGCATAAACATCACTCTGGGTATCCAAAATACAACGAATGGCAATCAAGTCATAAATTTCCTCAAAACGCTTCTTTTTATCCTGCATTTTACGGAAAATCGAGTAGATATGCTTGGGACGACCATAAATCTTCCCTTTCAAGTGACGATCCGTCGTATAGTCTTCTAATTTTGTAACTACCTCATCCACCAAGGCCTCACGCTCTCTGCGCTTTTCCTTCATCATATGGGTAATCTTGTAAAACTCCGTTGGGTTGAGATAACGGAAAGATAAATCTTCTAATTCCCATTTAACACTAGAAATCCCCAAACGATGAGCTAGTGGAGCATAGATTTCCATAGTTTCTTTGGAAATGCGCTCCTGCTTATCTTTTCGAAGATGTTTGAGAGTCCGCATATTGTGGAGGCGGTCAGATAGCTTAACCAAGATAACACGGATATCTTCTGACATGGCCATGAGCATCTTGCGATGGTTTTCAGCCAATTGCTCTTCAAGAGACTTGTATTCAACCTTACCTAGTTTCGTCACTCCATCAACGATAACACGAACATCATGACCAAATACACGCTCAAGGTCATCTAATGAAGCATCCGTATCTTCAACAACATCATGCAAGAAACCACAAGCAACCGTAACAGCATCTAGCTTAAGTTTGGCCAAGATTCCAGCTACTTGGATAGGATGAATAATATAGGGTTCTCCAGATTTCCGATACTGGCCACTGTGACATTCAACAGCATAGACCAAGGCCTTATGAACAAAAGCTACATCTTCTTCTGATAAATATTTTTGTGTTAAAGCGACGACTTCATCGCCTCTCAAATTTTCTTCTTTTGGCATGTGTATTCTCCAATTCTTCCTACCATTTTATCACTTTTTTACTAATAAGAAAACTAGAACATCCTATTCCCATGCATACTGAAACAGTAAAACACACTGTCAGAAACACTGACAGTGTGTTGAAATATTTAATCCTAGTAAACTGTTCTTTCAGTTTCTACATCGAAGAAGTGTGCTTTGTTCAAGTCAAATCCAAGTTCAACTGTTGCACCTGTTTGCAAGTAGTCACGAGCATCAACTTTAGCAACAAATTCGTCTTTCCCAACTTGGCAGTATAGGTGAGATTCTGAACCAAGCAATTCTGATACAGAGATAGTAGCTTTTACTACTGAATCTGGGAATGTTTCAAGGAATGCTTCTTCTGCATTCACATCCTCTGGACGGATACCAAAGATCAATTCTTTGCCTTCATATCCTTTTTCACGAAGAACTTTCAAAGCTCCTTCTGGAACTTTCAAGCGGAAACCATCTGAAACAATTTCGCTACCAACCAATTTCACATTGATGAAGTTCATTGCTGGACTTCCTATGAATCCTGCAACGAATTTGTTCACTGGGTTTTTGTAAACTTCTTGAGGAGAACCAATTTGTTCTACACGTCCGATAGTACCTGTGCCAGCAGGGTTCTTAGTTGCTGACATGATAACGATACGGTCTGCAAGTGTCATCGCTTCTGTTTGGTCGTGAGTTACGTAGATAGTTGTAGCCCCGATACGACGGTGAATTTTAGCGATTTCAGCACGCATTGATACACGAAGTTTAGCATCCAAGTTTGACAAAGGTTCGTCCATCAAGAATACTTTTGCATCACGGACAATCGCACGACCCATGGCAACACGTTGACGTTGACCACCTGAAAGGTCAGCAGGCTTACGTTCCAAGAATTCTTTCAATCCAAGGATTTCAGCTGCTTCTTGCACACGTTTGTCGATGTCTTCTTTGCTGTATTTACGCAATTTCAAACCGAAAGCCATGTTGTCATAAACAGTCATGTGTGGATAAAGAGCGTAGTTTTGGAATACCATGGCGATATCACGGTCTTTTGGAGCTACGTCGTTGACAACCACGCCATCAATAGATGCAGTACCTTCTGTGATGTCTTCAAGACCTGCAATCATACGAAGAGTAGTTGATTTACCACATCCTGAAGGACCTACGAAAACGATAAATTCTTTGTCTTTAATGTCCAAGTTGAAGTCTTCAACTGAGTAGTGTTCGCTGTTTGGATATTTTTTGTAAATATTTTTAAGATTTAATTCTACCATGAGGTGAACTCCTTTTGTATTTTGATAGTTTCATTATAAATGAAAACGCTTAACTTTTCTATGGCAAGATGACCAAAAAAACAAAAAAGTTCTGTGCAACTTGCACAAAACTTTAGAGAATATCTGGTAAAATCAATTGATAACACAGAGTCAGGTCGGTCAATTCCTTCAACTGAAGCCCAGTCAATTCTTCCCATTTATCAATCTTGTATTGGAGAGAATTGCGGTGTAGATAGAGTTGCTGGGCTGTTTTTGTTAGGACAGCACTATTTTCCCAAAGAGAGAGAATGATTTCCTGAATCTGGTCTTGATCCAAGATCATCTGGTGCAAGCATTCCTTGATTGCTCTCAGGTTCACAAGTCTTTCTCCCATACTCCAAAGATAGAGTTGTGAAAAAGTGTGAACACCTTGGTGACCCTGACGCCACCAAGTCTTAAACAAATCCCGCTCTGCTTTGATCAAGTCTGATAGGGCTTGATGCCCCGTCTGAGACCAAACCTGACCTAACATAATAGATAGACGCAGTCCAAAGTCATACTCAACTGCTTCAATCGTATCACTTAAAATAGCTCGTACAGAGGTGTATTTATCTTGTTGAAGCACGAAAACATAATCCTGAGCTCCAACCTGAAGCACCGTCTGACAATTCGGAAAAAGAGTCCGCATCATATCTAGCCAAGAAGCTAGATTTTCCTGCTGAAAATAGGACAGATGACAATAAACCAACTGAATCTTTTTAAAAGCTTGCGGTGCCTGTCCCTTGCCCTCAATCAAATAGGAATACCAAGGATTGAGCGAACTAGCTTGCTCCTGCTGGGTCAAAAGGGCAACCAACTGCTTTTCACGCTCGCTGAGCCCAGCTTTCTCCAGCAAAATCCACTGCTGAGAAACTAAAGGGAGAGTGAGATAGCCTTCTTTCTCTACTGGTTGATCTAAAATCTGAGCCTCAGGAAACCAGTCTTGTAGTTCTTTTGCAATCATGCCCTAACCCTCCACTTTTTGGATGCACCATGAAATCAAGCTCTCAAGACGTTCCAGATTTTCAGTCATATGGAGATAGCCTATCACGGCTTCAAAACCTGTGGACATACGGTAAGTCACTACATCAGTATTTTTAGCCTTAGTGTGACTATTGGTATTACGACCACGTTTATAGATTTCTTCCTCTTTTTCCGTAAGGACTTGCTCTTCCAACATGAGGGCAATCAGGCGAGCTTGTGCCTTGGCTGACACATACTTGGTCGCTTCTTGATGAAGTTTATTGGGTTTGGTCATACCTTTGAGGATGAGGTGACGGCGAATATACATGGAATATACCGCATCCCCTTCAAAAGCTAGAGCAATCCCGTTAATGAGATTGACATCAATCACGAGTCCACCTCACTCCATCCTTGGTGTCAAGGAGCTTAATTCCTTGAGCAGCCAATTGGTCACGGATCTGGTCTGCTGTCGCAAAGTCACGATTGGCACGCGCTTCTTGGCGTTTTTGGATTAAGGCTTCAATCTCAGCGTCCAAAACTTCCTCAACAAAGACAATTCCAAAGACTTCCAACATATCTGCAAGAGCTTGCTTAACACTTGTATCATAGTTGCCTGAGTTGATCCATTTGGCCATTTCAAAGACTACTGTGATTCCGTTGGCAGCGTTGAAATCTTCGTCCATAGCCGCTACAAACTTATCTTTAAAGATTTGTAACTCTTGGGCGTCCACATTTCCTGTAAATGGTTGCTCATAAGTGTTCTTTAGATACTTGAGATTAGTCTCCGCATCCCGCACTGCCTTTTCCGTAAAGTTGATAGGTTTGCGATAGTGTTGTGTTGCAAAGAAGAAACGAAGCACTTGCCCATCAAGAGTTTTGAGGGCATCATGAACAGTGATAAAGTTCCCCAAGGACTTGGACATCTTGACATTATCGATATTGACAAAGCCATTGTGCATCCAGTAGTTGGCAAAAATCTTGCCTGTTTTAGCTTCAGACTGGGCAATCTCGTTGGTATGGTGAGGAAACTCAAGATCGGCTCCACCACCATGAATATCAATGGTATCGCCCAAAATCTCTGTCGACATGACCGAACACTCGATATGCCAGCCTGGACGACCAGAACCCCAAGGACTATCCCAAGAAATCTCTCCTGGTTTGGCAGATTTCCATAGGGCAAAGTCCACAGGATTTTCCTTGCGAGCCGTTTCTTCATCAGTACGACCTGAAGCACCTAGCTCCAAATCTTCCAAGGTTTTATTGGCTAACTTGGCATAGTTATGGGATTTTTCCACACGGAAATAGACATCCCCTTGACTCTCGTAGGCAAAGCCTTTTTCAATCAAGTCTTCCACAAAGCGGATGATATCAGCCATAAACTCCACCACACGAGGATGGCGGGTCGCAGGTTTGACACCCAAGGCCGTCACATCCTCACGAAAGGCAGCGATGTACTTGTCCGCAACCTCCTGAGGCGTGATACCTTCTTCCTTGGCACGGTTGATAATCTTATCATCCACATCTGTAAAATTGGAAATATAGGCAACCTCATAACCACGATACTCAAAATAGCGACGAATGGTATCAAAAGCCACCGTCGAACGGGCATTCCCCACGTGGATATAGTTATACACTGTTGGCCCACAAACATACATCTTAACCTTGCCGTCCTCTATTGGGACAAATTCTCGCAAATCACGAGACATGGTGTCGTAAATTTTAATCATAATCAAATTAGTCAGGAAAACTAAAATCCAAGAACAATTAGTTTCATCACTAAGAGTTCAATTGAATTTCAGTCCGAGTATCTCTACACTTCGGAATCCCTTGCTCCTTTCTAAAAAGTAAAAGAAGAATCAAATAAATGCAAGAAAAGGGCTGACAGTCGCCCTTTTGCTTTACGACCTACTCAGTCGAATATCGTCTTTTAAAAAATGTTAATAGATAAAAGAATCATCATAAATTAGAGCCCCGACGATCTGTGACTGGCTTCTTTAGCCTGCTCGAGTTTATTAACGTAGTACTCTCGTTTTTCTTCGACTTCGTGAATAACAGGCTCATCCTTCTTACCATGAAGGCGGACAATCTTGGCTGGAATACCGACAACCGTCACATCACTAGGTACGTCTGCCACAACGACTGCTGCTGCACCAACCTTGGCATTTTCACCGATTTCCACTGGACCGATAACTTGGGCATGAGCGGATATCAGAGCTCCCTTTCGTACAGTCGGATGGCGTTTGCCAACATCCTTACCAGTCCCACCAAGAGTCACCCCGTGATAAAGGAGAACACCTTTTTCAACAATCGCTGTCTCCCCAATCACCAGACCAGAGCCGTGGTCGATGAAAACACCTGAATCAATCTGAGCTCCTGGATGAATCTCAATCTGAGTCCAAAAGCGCCAAAACTGACTGTGCATACGAGCCAGGAGTTTGAAGCCGTGCTTCCAGAGAAAATGTGAGAGACGGTGGGCCGCCAAGGCCTTGACACCTGGATAAGTCAGCAAAACCTCCAAAGTGGTGCGGGCCGCTGGATCATTTTCTTTTACGATATCAATGGTTTCGCGCCACCATCCCATACATTTCTCCTTTTCTTATTCTGAATCTTTTGGTGTTTCTGTAAATTCTTTCTTAGGTTTGTGGTCCTTGTGATGACGTGGTCGGTGAGGACGTTCTGATTTTTCACCTTTTTCATCACGTTCAGGTTTTGGAGGACGAGGAAGAAGGGCTTTCATAGAAGCATCCACACGTCCTTTTTCATCAATCTTGATAACCTTAACATCAACTTCATCCCCGATTGCTACCAAGTCTTCGACATTATTGGTACGCGTCCATGCCATCTCAGAGATATGAACAAGGGCATCTGTCTTATCAAAGAGGTTAACAAAGGCACCAAATTTCTCGATACGAACGACTTTAGCACGATAAACTTCGTCCACCTTAGCTTCACGAACCAAACCAGCAATGATTTCTTTGGCACGGTTGATAGCATCTTGGTCGCTAGAGTAGATAGACACATTTCCTTCTTCGTCAATATCAATCTTAACGCCTGTTTCAGCGATAATCTTGTCGATGGTTTCTCCACCCTTACCGATAACAATCTTAATCTTGTCCACATCAATCTTGATGGTATCGATTTTCGGAGCAGTTGGAGCCAATTCTGGACGAACTTCTGGAATGGTTGCTTCAATCACATCAAGGATTTCAAAACGCGCTTTCTTGGCTTGAGCAAGAGCTTCTGTCAAGATTTCTGCAGTAATCCCTTGGATCTTGATATCCATTTGTAGGGCTGTAATCCCGTCACGAGTACCTGCAACCTTAAAGTCCATGTCACCAAAGTGGTCTTCCAAACCTTGAATATCTGTCAAGACTGTGTAGTTATTCCCATCTGAGATAAGTCCCATAGCAATACCAGCTACTGGCGCCTTGATTGGCACACCACCAGCCATAAGGGCAAGAGTTCCCGCACAGATAGAAGCCTGAGATGAAGAACCGTTTGATTCCAAAACTTCTGCTACCAAACGGATAGCATATGGGAATTCCTCCAAACTTGGCAAGACTTGAGCCAGGGCACGCTCACCGAGAGCACCGTGACCAATCTCACGACGACCTGGCGCACCGTAACGACCAGTTTCCCCTACAGAGTATTGAGGGAAGTTATAGTGATGCATAAAGCGTTTCTTGTACTCTGGATCCAAACCATCGATGATTTGAGTTTCCCCCATCGGAGCCAAGGTCAAGACTGAAAGAGCCTGAGTTTGTCCACGAGTGAAGAGACCAGAGCCGTGCACACGAGGAAGGAAGTCAACAACCGCATCCAAAGGACGGATTTCATCGACCTTACGACCGTCAGGACGCACCTTGTCTTCTGTAATCAAGCGGCGCACTTCAGCGTGTTCCATTTGTTCCAAGATTTCAGCCACATCACGCATGATGCGGTCAAATTCTTCATGATCTGCATATTTTTCTTCGTAAACAGCAGTTACTTGATCCTTAACTGCTTGTGTTGCAGCTTCACGTGCCAATTTTTCTTCTACTTGAACTGCCTTTTGAAGGTCGCTGTTGTAGGCTGCGATGATTTCAGCTTGCAATTCAGCGTCCACATGAAGCAATTCTACTTCTGCTTTTTCCTTACCAACTGCTGCAACGATTTCTTCTTGGAAGGCAATCAATTCTTTGACAGCTTCGTGCCCTTTAAGAAGGGCTTCCAACATGATTTCTTCTGACAATTCTTTGGCACCAGATTCTACCATGTTGATGGCGTGCTTGGTACCTGCTACTGTCAATTCAAGGAGAGATTGCTCTGCTTGTTCTTGACTTGGATTGATGATGATTTGACCATCTACATAGCCCACTTGCACCCCAGCGATTGGTCCGTCGAATGGAATATCCGAGATAGAAAGTGCCACGGATGAACCAAACATAGCTGCCATCGGTGCAGAAGCATTTTCATCATAAGAAAGCACAGTGTTAATCACTTGTACTTCATTACGGAAACCTTCCGCAAACATAGGACGAATTGGACGGTCAATCAAACGCGCTGTCAAAGTCGCATCCGTTGAAGGACGTCCTTCACGTTTCATAAAACCACCAGGAAACTTCCCAGCTGCATACATTTTTTCTTCGTAGTTGACTTGGAGTGGGAAGAAATCCCCAGTTGCCATTTTCTTAGACATAACGGCAGCAGTCAATACAGTTGACTCACCGTAACGCACGACAACAGAGCCATTGGCTTGCTTAGCAACCTGACCAGTCTCTACAATTAACTCACGACCCGCAAAAGTCGTTTGAAACACTTGTTTTGTCATTTTAATCCCCTTTGGATTGATAATATTATACGTCTTGCCTACAAAAATCAAGATACTAAGCCGTTAAGCAACTCAAAGGAAAATAGGAAATCGGACGATGGAGCGACTGCTCCTAGGCAGATTTATCTTTTTCCACAGAGTTGTAGGCGAGTTCAGTTACACAAGATACTAAGGACGTGAAGAATCCCGTATGAAAATAGGAGATTGACGCAGTGTGCGATGCACACTAGGAAATCTATCTTTTTCACTAGGGATTTAGCCCGTGTTCAACTATTAGATACTTTGAAAAGTTTAAAAATATTATTCTTTAGTATTTTTCCTTTTTATAGCAGATTTGAATAGTTAAAAATCTGTTTATACCCTCATCTTTGTATCAAGTACGTACAGAGTCTATTTTATCATATTTTTCTTAAAAAGTGCGGTCTTTACCATTAAAAAGGAACCATTCCCCTCACTTGAGAAGAATGGTTTGCTTTTTATTATCCTAAAGACTGATGATTAAACAAGGCATGGGTTGCTTGGTGGATATATTTTGCTGTTTCAGCATTGTTCATAGTGTAGAGATGCACACCTGCAACATCCTGAGTTACCAAGTCCACGATTTGGTCCACTGCATAGGCAAGTCCTGCTGCTCTGAGCGACTCAGGGTCATGCTCATACTTGTCTAAGATGGCTTTAAATTTGCGTGGAAGATGGATATTCTCACAAGTTTTCAAGAGGCGGAGAGCCTGATTTCGGTTCAGAATTGGCATAATCCCTGCATGAATAGGAACATCAATCCCAGCCAAGATGCACTTGTCTTGGAAATCGTAGAAGCGCTCATTGTCAAAGAAAAGCTGAGTTACAAGGCTCGAACAACCTGCATCCACTTTCTTCTTAAGATTTTGAATATCTGAAATCTGATTTGGTGAATCTGGATGGCCTTCTGGATAACAAGCACCAACAATATCAAAGTGAGGGGCTTGTTCCTTGATGAACTCAATCAAGTCAGTTGCGTAGCGGAAATCCTTTTGTGGTTCCACATCTGGAATAATATCCCCACGAAGAGCCAAGATTTTCTGCACCCCAACCTTGTCCAAGTCTGCAATAGTTTCAGCAACCTTGTTCTTAGTCAAATAGATGGCTGGCAAGTGAGCAATGGTCGGAATCGCCAAATCATTTTGGATAAAGTCAGCCAAACGAACCGTCGTTTCCTTGATATTAAATTTATTATTGCTGGCAGTCACACTGATAAAGTGGGGAGCCAACTCCTGCATATCTTGAAGAGCAGAAATAATTTTATCATTACCCACGGCTGGGTTTGGAGGGAACACTTCAAATGAGAGTGACGGTGTTTGGCGTGACATAGTCCTTATCCTTTTCTAGTTGATTTTTTTCGTTAGCTGAATTCCTAGAATCCAAGTGAAACAGGCAGATTGACCAAACAGCGCTTCTTGAGAAATCCTTATCTTACAATTTCTCACGCGCAGCTTTAGCTGCTTCAACAAGGCGGATCAAGCTTTCTTTTGTTTCTGGAATACCACGTGTTTTCAAACCACAGTCAGGGTTGATCCAAACTTTCTTGCTTGGCACTTTAGCAAGGATGGCTTCGATTGTATTGTCGATTTCGCCTTCATTTGGCACACGAGGAGAGTGGATATCGTAAACCCCAGGTCCCACTTCTGTTTGGAAGTTTTTCGCTTTGAGTTCGTCCAAGATTTCAAGGTTTGAACGGCTAGCTTCAAAGGAAATAACGTCTGCATCCATGTTATCGATAGCTGGGATGATATCTGTAAATTCTGAGTAACACATGTGAGTGTGGATTTGTGTGTCTGATGCTACTGTTGAGTGTACCAAGCGGAAGGCAGGAATAGCCCAGTCAAGGTAGTCTTCGTACCAGTCGCTACGACGGAGTGGCAATTTTTCACGAAGAGCAGCCTCGTCGATTTGGATGATTTTCACACCAGCAGCTTCAAGGTCAAGCACTTCATCCTTGATAGCAAGGGCGATTTGAAGAGTTGAATCCTTGATAGAGATGTCTTCACGTGGGAATGACCAGTTGAGGATGGTAACAGGCCCAGTCAACATACCTTTAACAGGTTTGTTTGTACGACTTTGTGCATAGCTAGACCATTTAACAGTGATAGGGTTGAGACGAGTGACATCACCCCAGATGATTGGCGGTTTCACCCCACGCATACCGTATGATTGTACCCAACCATTTTTAGAGAAGAGGTAACCTGACAAGTTTTGACCGAAGTACTCAACCATGTCATTACGCTCAAATTCACCGTGAACAAGGACATCAAAGTCGATGTCTTCTTGCCATTTGATCCATTCATCGATCGTTTCAGCAAGGAAAGCGTCGTACTCTTCTTGAGACAATTCACCTTTACGGTAAGCCAAACGCTTCGCACGAACTTCTTTTGTTTGAGGGAATGAACCGATAGTTGTTGTTGGAAGAGCTGGAAGTTTGAAAGCTTCTTCTTGGATAGCTTCACGTTCTGCAAAGGCTGGCAGACGAGTGTAGTCTGCGTCTGTCAAACCAGCGATACGCGCACGAAGTTCAGCATTAACACCAACACGCTCAGTCGCAAAGAGTTCTTTGTTGGCTGCAAGTGCTTCTTCACCTTGACCATTGCGGATAGCATCCAAATCACGAATCTCATCTAATTTTTCAACTGCAAAGGCAAAGTGGTTCAAGATAGCTGGTTCAAATTCTTCATTAGCTGTTGTAAATGGCACATGAAGAAGTGAGCATGAGCTTGTCAAGACAATGTTTTCAGCTGGAATTTGCTCAAGAACAGCCAAGCTCTTTTCGTAGTTGTTGCGCCAGATGTTTTTACCATTGACAATACCTGCATAAAGAGTCTTATCAGCTGGGAAACCACCTTTAACCAATTCAAGAGTTTTCTTACCTTCAACGAAGTCAAGACCGATAGCATCTACTGGCAAGTTTACAAGGTCAGCGTAAACGTCACGAACATCTCCGAAGTAAGTTTGAAGCAAGACTTCAAGACCTTTTTTGTCAGCCAAGAGTTTGTTGTAGAGATTCAAGAAGAGAGCTTTTTCTTCAGCTGTCAAATCTTTTACAAGAGCAGCTTCATCTAATTGGATGCGAGTCGCACCAAGTTCTGCCAATTTAGCAAAAACTTCTTGGTAAGTAGCCACTAAGCTATCTACGAAGTCTTCTGCTTTCACACCTTCTTCAAAATCTGACAATTGAAGGAAAGTGAATGGACCTACAAGAACTGGGCGAGTGTTCAATCCAAGTTCTTTTGCTTCTTGGAACTCATCGAAGATTTTGTGACCAGCCAATTTTACTTGAGTTTCTTTTTCAAACTTAGGAACGATGTAGTGGTAGTTAGTGTTGAACCATTTCTTCATTGGAAGGGCGCGAACGTCTCCTTTTTCTCCTTGGTAACCACGTCCCAAAGCGAAGTAGCGCTCAAGATCAGACAAGTCCAAGTTTTGAACGGAAGCAGGTACCACGTTGAAAAGGAAAGCTGCATCTAGGAAGTTGTCATAGTGAGAAAAGTCATTTGATGGAATTTCAGTAATGCCTTTTTCTTTAACGATGTTCCAGTGTTTAGCACGCAAGTCTTTTGCGGCAGCCAAGAGTTCTTCTTCTGAGATTTCTTTTCTAAAGTATTTTTCAGTTGTAAATTTTAATTCGCGGAATTCGCCCAAACGAGGGAAACCGATGATTGTAGTTGACATGATGTGTCCTCCAAAATTTGTTGTTGAAACTATCTTAACAGAAAAGAAATCATCTGTATAATTGTAAAAAATTAGGCTTTGATATAGTTTGAAACTATATCTCTATTTTAAACAAAAGAAAAAGACCTGAGACAAATGCCTCAAATCCTTTGTGTAGCTTGTTTTTTAACTATATTTCAGTTAGACGGTTTAAACGCCTTATTAGTAATTCTTATAAGCGACTATGACTTGTTATTAGAAAAGACTATAATACTCTTCGAAAATCAAATTCAAACCGCGTCAACGTCGCCTTGCCGTACTCAAGTACAGCCTGCGGCTAGTTTCCTAGTTTGCTCTTTGATTTTCATTGAGTATGAGTCTACTCTAATCAACTCTTTCTCTGTTCAAGTGGAACGACTGCTAGTGTCTTTCCTAAACTGGCTAAAACTTTCAAGACTGTATCCAACTGAGGACTAGTCTTTCCTGTTTCCATTCTAGCTATGACAGGCTGGCTTACTCCACTCAGTTCTTCTAGCTTTTTCTGGCTGATTCCTTGCTTATGTCTGGCTTCAATCAACTCGCTCATGATAGCTACTCGCATATCACTTTCAAGTATTTCCTCCTTCGTAAAGAGTTCAGATCGGACATCCTCCCAGTTACTCCCAATAGCACTATTCTTCATCACTTAACCCTCTTTCTTTTAAGTCCTTCAGTTCACGCTTGGCTTTTTCAATTTCTCTTCTAGGAGTTTTCTGAGTCTTTTTGACAAAATGATGTAAAAGAACAAAACTACCATCAACCCATGCTACAAATAAAATTCGATCTCTCAAAGGTCTTAGTTCCCATATTTCATCTTCCAAGTGTTTGATATAGGGTTCCCCAGCTCTCGTCCCATGCTGACTAAGCAACTCGATATAGTCATTTAGTTTATTGAGTTTGATGCGGCTATCCTTACTATTATTCCAGCTCAATCCCCTTCTCTCGTAGATTATCCAGACACTCCTTATAGTAGGTAGCATCGTGTTCCTTGTAAATAGGGCTTGTCAAAGTCTCCTCAGGTAAATCCTCATAAGAAGGACAAATCTTACCACGATAGTTTTTATCCAACCACTCTGGACTGATATTATAGCCACGGTCAGCCATTTCCTTCATGATCAAGTCATGATAGGCATAGAGACGATAGGGCGAGTGGGTAAAGACATAGTCCACCGTTGCATGCTTTCTGCCCCAGCCATTGCCACGCAGGGCGCAACACTCTCGATGTTGCCCCAAGAGTTGAGGACGAGGAAGCTGTGAAATCAAAGCCTCATGCCAAAGTCTCATGGGAATCTCCTTTCAGTAACGTTGAATGTTGCAAATAGGTATTTGGATAGCGTTCAAGCAAATCTCGGGTTTTAGCAATCACATCTTCCTTGGAATCCTGACCAAAGCGGTAGCGATCAAGCAAGAGCATATAGTCCTTGCGCTCAGCATCTGTCGCTTTCTTTTTGAAATAGCCCCAAATATGCTGAAAGGCATTGCAAACCTGACCCCTGTGTTCTGGAATCTGGCAGGCACGGTCAATCATTTCCTGAACATGAGTCACTTCCACCTCTTCATTCTTGAGATACTGACGAATCTCATTGTAAATATTACTAGAATGACTCAAGACTAGGTATTTGTTTTGAGCCCAGAGTTGCTGGCAAAGGGCACGTTGGTTGTTCGTTTCCATCTTTCTCCTTACTTTCTATCAGTTTCCAGGAAATACGGAAACAAAGTTGTATCTTAAAAATGAGCGGAATATGAGCAAAAAAGAAATAATAATTACTAACTGTATGAAACTTTTTCTTCTTCTAAAAATTTCCTGACTCTTAGGAAACAAAGTAATAATTTTCTTTTAGTTCTCGGAAACGGTCAAAACCAAGAATACCCTCATTTTGTAATCTGCCTAAAACAACGCTCGGATGAATATCTATTTCCTCTGCAAAATCTAGAATATCCGACTTATCAAAATTTCCTTTTTTGATAAAAGTCTGGTAATCTTCTGGTCTAATCAAGAAATCTTTTGCAAACTGATCTGCCTGTTCCTCAGAACGAAGATAGGATTCGCTATTCCCATCATCAGATGAAAAATCATTTTCCAGAATATGTCCTATCTCATGAAAGAGTGAGAACCAGAAAATATCAGATGCTTTGTTTCTATCCGTGAGTAAAAGCAAGGCACTGCCATTATTGAATTTTTTAGTCGCTCCATTCAGATTGGCATTTGGTAAGGCAGGTAGACCGACTAGGACAACACCACAGTCTAACAAAATATCAGACAAACGTTGAGTAAATTCTTCTGGATCTTGTCTGCTCAACTTTCTCAAAGCAGGCAAGCTTCTTTCTAGCTTTCTACGATTGAGCTTGATAGTTGTTGTATCACGTGCTTTTTTAGACGCCAACTCCAACATAATATTGGAATTCACTATACTTTTAGTCGTGAACTTACGCGTATTCCGATAGCTGACTAGATGATTAAAAGATGTAAGATTTTCTAAACTTGCCACACCTAGAATCTTGCGAAGCTCGACAATCTTTTCCTTCAAGCTATAGCGTTTGTCTGGAACGTAGCCTTTTTCCTTAAAATACTTGAAATCAATCATCTCACAGATTTCTTTCTCGCTACCTTCTTCAAGCTCTCTTTTCTCTGCAATCTCAGCCACTTTTATATCATAAGCATTCTGAAGATTGAGCCAAGTTTGCATGGAAACTCCGCTTAGCTTAGCTAACTTATGAGCCGTTTCTTTACTGATGGACTCCTCAGCATTGACGAGCTTGCTGACAGTCTTTGCCGAAACTCCCAAACGCTTCGCAAATTCCTTCTGCGTTACATTATAATCTTCGATTAACTCACTGACATACTGACCTGGATGAAAAGCAATCAGGTCTTTGTATTCAACAATTTTATTACTCATAGTGATTGCTGACCTCCTCTATTTTTAAGATTTCGATCTCAACAGGATTTGGAAACACTTTTTCTAAATCCTCGTCACGAAATTCTACAATCAACCGATAGGAACTCCTTCGACCATCTATATCCAAAGCAAACTGCCCCTGTCTCTTTCCCTTTAGTTGATGAAAGTGATATTTAGGAAAAGCTGTCACACTAGCTAAAGAATCCGCCGCTTCCAAAAAGTTAATCAAGAGATGCAACTTTACAGCAACCTTATCCGAAAAATCCTTTTTCGCTCTCCTCAGCTCTGTGCACTGCTTTTCAACAGTTTTGTTTGTATAGATAAGCTTCATATGTCCCTTTCTGTTAAATTAAATTACCTTTTAGGTAATTTAATTATATCATTTTTAGAAAACAAATACCAACCAAAAGTTAATTTGGCTGGTATTTCAAATCTGATAGATGTATCTAACTATTTCTCCATCACCCTTCAAACTCTTTCAAAAACTCTTTAAGCTCAGCATCGGCTTCTGGTGTAGTTCCGTGTAGTTGACCGAGCATTTCAAGTAGAGAAGCTGTTTGGTTTTGGATTGCTTGATTTGTCGTGTTAATCTTGCTGACGATATCTGTCAGTGGTTCGACTTCTTCTTCCTCAAAAGTATCTACATAGCGAGGGATATTGAGGTTATAGTCATTTTCAACGATTTCTTCATAACTTGCCAGATGGGCAAACTTGTCAATCTCCTCACGAGACTTGTAGGCTTCCAAAATCTTCTCGATATGAGTATCCGTCATGATATTCTGGTTTTTCCCCTTATCAAACTCCTTAGAAGCATCGATAAAGTAGACATCACGGTTGGTACGGTTCTTTTTGAGAATGATAACCGTGGTCGGAATGCTGGTGTTAAAGAAGATATTAGCAGGTAGACCGATTACTGTATCAATAGCCCCTTCTTCTAACAAGGCCTTACGAATGGTCCCTTCCGCATTTCCACGGAAAAGAACACCGTGGGGAAGGACGATAGCCATGACTCCATTATCCTGCTTAAGATGGTAGTAACCATGCAAGAGAAAGGCAAAGTCAGCCTTGGACTGGGGTGCTAGTTTCCCAAATGGAGAGAAACGAGGGTCATTCAGGAAGCCAGAGCTAGCAGACCACTTGGCAGAGTAGGGAGGGTTCATGAGAACACCGTCAAAGTTGGTTGGTTCCTGGGTTGGCCAGTCTTCATCTAGTGTATCAGCATTGTGGAGAAATTGATTTTCAACTGGAACACCGTGTAGGATCATGTTCATCCGAGCCAAGTTATAGGTCGAGGTATTGAGCTCCTGCCCAAAGTAGACCACTGTCTGCGGTTTATGAGAGTATTTCTTGGCATTGAGCAAGAGAGAGCCAGACCCCATGGTCGCATCATAGATGGTAAAGCCTAGCTGGTCCTCACGACCCAAAAAGGCAATCTGAGTCATAAGTTTGGCAACAGGCTGAGGTGTATAGAACTCACCAGCCTTCTTACCCGAGTCAGTCGCAAACTGACCGATCAGATACTCATAAGCATCCCCCAGCATATCACCAGCATGGCCAGCCACATCTAGCACAGCCAACTCCTTCATGACTGCCGCCACCGTTTGGTTTTGCTTTTGCGGAGTCGCCCCTAGCTTTTTGGAATAGAGGTCAATATCTTCAAAGAGGTTTTCATAGAGTTCATCACTCTGCTCAATATCACGAAAACCCTGAGCCAAATCTTCCAACTGGAAAGTCCCCTCATTGACACGTGCTACTAGAGCCGTAAAGGTCAACTCAGGCTTGATACTATAGTTGAGTTCGTTCTTCATCACTGCAAGAAGATCCTCGTGGGTGTCCGCATCCTCATAGTAGTTACGATAGACCTCAAGGGCAGCCTCTAGACTCCCACTCCCCTCCTCCATAGTCTCCGCCACGAAAAAGAGCATCTTATCTGACAGGTACTTATAAAAGACCATACCCAAAAGATAGGACTTGTAGTCATTAGCATCCATCTTAGAGCGGAGAACATCCGCTGAGTTCCACAGGGCTTGGTAAAGCGACTGGGACGTTTGTGTTGTTTCCATAATGTTTCTTTCTAAGTTTTCATTGATAATGGTTTCTTTAGTTCATCAATTTTGGCTTCAAATACGAATCCATTTGACTCCATTTGATTTAGTTTTTCCCGAATATTTAAAATTACTGTCTTTTCATAACTTACATAGTCATTTGGCGGAGCAAACATATATCTCCCTGTCCAAAGAATATATTTCTTATTTTCAGGAATAATATCAAATCCATCAAAGCCATATTCATTCGATAGAATAGACTGAAATGTCCAGAATGATAGAAATTCTGTATCGTTGAAATGATTTATAAAATCCCATATACTGCTATCCCAACTATCAAATTTGCTAAATTTTTCCACTGAAGCTAAATAAGTCAATAGAAGAAAATCTTTTCTACGATACTTTGTAAAGGTTTGACAACCAATATCTAAATCATGAAAATGGCACCCTAAATCATGGAAGCTCAATACTCTATGCTTTTCTAAAAAATATATAATCTCAGATTGATCTAATCCTGCAGGTTTTAAAATATTTTCCCACATTTCAACAATTTTAGAAATCACATCTTTTGTTAGGGGATAATTTCTTTCATATGGAGGCACTATCTCATTATACATTTCTTGGACAATAAGAGTCATAGAGGGACTATTTTTAAACTTCATAGATTCATTAATAACAATATTTAGTAAACTTTTTTTCTGAATATCAGAAAAATCTGCAAATTGATTATTCAAATATTGATAAAAATCAGTCTTTTGATCCGAATTTAATAACTCTTGTATAAATTTATCTGACTGTTCCACGAACAAGGTATCTAATTCATCTTTTGTACGATTCATAGGCACTTCATAAAGAAAATATTCCATACTATTCTTATTAAAACTTAGTGGATATTGCTCATTATCAACTTTTTGGATTTCAGATAACAGCTCTTTTATTGTGTGGCCTTTACGGAGGAAATCTTCTAGCTTTGTTTTCTCATTCTCTTCTATGACTATTTGTATATTGTTGAGCATTTTCTTATAGAGTTCTGGATAAAACAAGTAAGCATAGATAATTAATAACTGTTGTTCCACTTGAACACGACCAAATTTCCTTCTTGTAAAAAATTCTTTATTTACATAATCATTAAAATGTTCCCTATCACGTAAATTTCTCTGGTCACTTTTAACTCTTTTTTTAAAGTTCTCTGATAAATAAACGCCAAACTTTTTTTCTAATAAATGAAAATAACTATCCCAAATATTTGAAGAATGTAGTACAAAAGGTAACTCAACTTGCCTATCAATTATCTTTGATAGATAGTTATCTCCTCTCTTATAAAGTAGTGTCATATCACCAACAAAAATAATAGGTAGCTTTCCATTTATCAAACTAAAAAGCTTATAACAGTCTTCTTGCTGCTTTTCCAACATTCTATCAAAATCATCAATAACTAAAATCTTAGAAAATTTATGTAGTCTAGTTAATAAGAAGCTATACAACTCATCAGATTTATATTTAAAAACATTCCAAACTGCAACTCCTAGAGATACCAATCCTCCAATTTTCAAAATCACTGATTTCTCAGAACCAAAATACTCACCCAATCCTATGTCAACAACATTCGTCATCAAAATAGAAACTATCACAAATACAACAAGACTTAACCTCATCAAAACTAAGTAAAAAATTGGGTGGAGTTTTGAAAATGTTACTTCAATCATTGAACGATTATCTGTTAATCTCCAAAAATCCATAGTAATTAGTTTTATCTTTTTATTCTTATTTACATCCTGTAAAAATGTTGATTTCCCTGATCCCCAGTTTCCATTAAGAAAATATGTTTTATCTTCTTGCAGTAGTTCAGCAAAATTTTTTGCTGCTTCTGAAGTGTCAATCTTCTCCAATTCTATAAAAATATCGCTCATACTTCAAATCCTTAAATAAACATATCCTGCAAGAGTTTCTTTTTCAGTATTTCTAGCTGAGAAATTTTTTCTTGGTTAGAGCTGATGAGGTTATCGAGATTTAAGAAGTAAGTGCCGATGGCACGTTGCTCCTCCATAGAAGGGATAAGTATTTTTTGATTTTTTACAATATCACTATTGAGATTTACTTGACTTCCTGGTTGACCATATCGATTCCATTTTTCTCTAAACATCTCTAACCATTGAAACATAAATTCTCTATCAAATTTTGGATTCATAAAAATTAAAAATCCATCATGTACCCCCGTTTTAACATAGTTGACCACAGGTTTACCAACAGTTGCAGCAATACTAAGTAATAAATGAGGTTCTGTTAGAACTCTTGTTTTTTCTTGACCTAATTTTGAAATTTTTTGCTCTAAACTATGAATTCTACCATTCTGATTTGTCACATCTGAAATTCTTAACCAACCAATTTCTGAATTAGAATCAAACCATTTTGGATCTTGTATTGGTCTAGGAGAAGCACCACGAACAATATCAGCCAACTCCCCTATACACCTTTCTTCCCATCTATCTTCAAATCCATCCAAACGAATCTCTGGAACAGACTGATCATCCTTGGGAAACATTTTTGAGAGCATGGTCGCCTTGAGAGCTTGGTAGTTGGTGAGATTATCCTTGTAGCTAGACAGAAGGTCGTCAAGGGTGCATAAAAGATAACCAATGGCGGATTGTTCTTCTATTGAGTCTGGAATATAAAATTCAAAGGAATCAATTTCTTTGGAAGATATATTTGGTTGTGCACCTGCTACTAATACAGCATTTAGTTGGTTAGTAAATGCTTTCGTCTGCAAAACAGAAGAGAGAAAATCATAGTCTACTTCCCCAGTATTTTGGAAATAGCCGACTCGTTGATTTTGATAGTATTCTTCCTCAGAATCTAGCATCGCTATTTTCCCAGTAGTTGCTCCTGACATAGCCAATAGAATTGAACGCCCTCTAAGAACAAATTTTTCATCTGAAATTATCTTAGAATAATATTCAAACTCCCCTCCAATAGTTCCGTCAAATTTGATATTTGATATTCTAACAATTGGAATCCCAGTATTTTGAAATTTTTCACTTTTGAAAGCAAAGCCTCCACGCAGGGGCGCAATACTATGTAATTTTTTTCTATTCCATTTCTCATCAAAATTTTTAAATTTTATTTTAGGTAGTAAAGCTTTCAAACTCTTCTCCTTACCTTATTTCTCATTTTTTATATTATATCATGAATCATAATAACAAATGCTGATAACAAAGAAAAAAGAGAAGAAATTACTTCTTCCCTAATAGCACTATTCCAAATCTAACCTTATCTATCCTTTGTAAGGCACTCTATTAACTCTTCATCTGTCATAGATTTATTATCACTAAACCTAATTGCATTATCATAGTATACATCATAGTATTCAGGCGATGTCAATGTCATATCTAAAATATAGCTTTTATCTTTATCCTTTTGATATTTTGCTACTATCTCTGATTCCCGTAATTCTTTTTTAGATTTTGGTGTACCATTAGTCCTTTGGTACTTTTCCATCAACTGCAAGTGTTGAAAAATTACTGAAATATATCTAGAAGGATTTACTAAAAATCTTTTACTTACAACAAACTTCGGAACTAAGATAAGAAGTTCCTCTACACCATTTTCATTAGGAGCAAGAACATACTGGCTTTCAAAGGTAGCCCACTCATGACTCTCGGAATCCCAATAATCAAAACGTTGTACTTCATTACTGATTTTTAAACCGTGTAATCGAGCTTGTTCTAAAGAATATAAAATCAATTCTTTTTTTAATAAACTTACTAACAAATCAGACATCCTATCTTCTGAAAAACTCTTTACAAAAATCGGCATTGCTATAGGTGTCAGTAATTTTTCTTTGATTTTATCTACCGATTTATAGACATACCCAAAAAATTGATCAAGCATCTTCATTGAAACACCTGTCCCTTTGGAGTTACTCTCAGAATATCCAAAGTGGATAGCATTACATTCTTTAGAGTGTGAAAATAGTTGTAATGCATCTGCTTTATTACCCAGAATATACATTTTATAGACTGTATTTACAAAATCGTTAACAATATTTCTAAAACCATCTGATAGCAACAATGGGTCTAAAAATAATTTAACATCCTTTGATGTATCTACATCAACAAAATCCAATCCTACTTGGATTGATTCTCTATTTAATAAGTTTGATATTCTAATAATATGTACCTCTTTTTTCTATATTTTGTAGAAAAAAGAAAATTATCAAAATGAGATTTACATTTCTTTTATTTAGTGTTAGAATAAAAGAGAATTTTTGAAATAGTGCTCATATCGCATTTTGAAATTCACCATCTCTAACTAGTCGTCAGCCCCCACTGACGTCTTTTTTCTACAATTCATATTATACCAAACAAAAACAAAAAAACAATATTGTTTTTCTATATATAGTGTTCATTTTTTTAAAAAATAGAATAAACCACAATATTTAGTGCAATGTTTTTAAAAAGACTATAAAAACTAATCTTTTTATTTTTAACTTTCAACATTTAGGTATTAAATAAACTATTGATTCTATCCAGAATTTAAACAACTTATTTATTAACTATTATTTATTTCTCTACAATTTTGTTAATATATAAATTATCCACGAATCCACAAAAGTCCCCTTAGAAATCCGCTTCTAAGGGGTTGTCTTTATCCTGCTGCTTGGGCTGGTTCTGCTGGTTTGGTCTTTTTATCTTTCTTGCTACTAGTGATGAGACGGCGCTTGCTATCTCGGATGCTATTGAGTTCCTTGAGGAGTTGAGTCAAATGTTCCTTTTCAGGATAGGCTTCTGCACTGGCTGCGGTATAGCGCATAAAGAGGTCGTAGCTGGTTGAAAGTTCGGTACGAAGTTGTCTAGTCTTTCCAACTTCCTTGGCAGACTTAGAAGCACGCGCCTTACTCTCCACTTGGTCATATTCCTCTTGAGCATTGACCACCGCCGTCAGCATAGGTGTCAGTCCTAAACTGGTCACTGCCTCATGATAGGGTGTTTCACTAAGCGTTTTGAGCAGGCTCTTGATTTCTGCCGTTTCTACATCGTTGCCATGCTTAGTGATGTCCTTATACTTGGCAAAGACTGGTTTCAGAGTCTCATGAGCTTCTTTGAGCTTGGCATCCTTAATCTTCGCAAATCCTCTATGAAGAGTAAAGAGTCCGACCAAGGCACTATCACGATTGCGATCGACTTCTGTTAGATTACTAGACTCTTTCGTCTCCACAGCCGCAAGTTGAGCTTGAAAATCATCTAGCTTGGTCTTGAAGGGTTCCAAATGTTTGGCATACATTGCTTCATCCTTGTTTGCCTTAGAAAAAGTTGCCAAACTTTGATGAGTATCCATCATCAGGCTTTCAAACTCACGGTTGGTAAAGTTACTGTAACTAAGTGGGCGAATAGCGTATGTTTTTGTCATGATGATATCCTTTCTATTTAACAAATCATTTATTGTCTTCTTTATCAAATAAAGAGTGGAGTAGCTCTGGAAGATAGACCTGTTTTTGATCTATTTTTACAATGCTTCCTTGTCTACCATGTTGAATCAAAGGTCTATCCTTAAATACAAAGACTTGAAACAATACAAAGACCAACAATACAATTCCAAATACAGGAAGTGACCATAGTAGACTCTCCTCATCATCTCTAACTGTCTTCATCAATTTTTCTCCTTTAAGTTGATACATTCATTCTAACAGTTTCCAAAACCATTTTAGCTCCCATCCGCTCAACTGTCATTATTTCCATCCAAAATGTACTTTTCAGAACAAATCAGACATTTCCAAAATCAAAAATCCCTATCTGACTGGACATACACCCCGTCCATCAGATAGAGACTCTTACTATTTTTAGATTTTACCTTTTCGAGCTTTAGAATATATATAAACTTTAGGGAAGACGACTATTCGAAAGCTAGAAAACCTCAAAACTTTCTCAGATAAGCTATTCGAAACGTAGATTGCTTATAAATTTATGGAATTGCAATCATTCGAGACTTAGAATACATGTAAACTTTAGGAAGTGGAACTATTCTAAGTCTCGAAGACCTATCTTCCAACCCTCAACGGCTCAATGACTTCCTCTACTAGCTGGGTATAGGCTTCCTTGATTTGTTTTTTATAGAGGAGAGGATTGAGGGCGTCCGCCACCTCTAGTTTATAGTCCTGATAGCGCTGACTCTTGGTCAGCTGGCTTTCTCCTAGTTGTTTTTTAGCTCCCTTACGGTAGTGTTCGACATAGTAACGGAGTTCATCCTCGCCGACATACCAGCGCTTGCTAAAGACTTGGATATGTTGCTGGATAACCGCCTCGATCATCTGATCCAAGATATTTGCGATAGACTGACCACGATAGCTTTCTGGATGTTCTTGTACCTCTCTCCAAAGTTCAGTGATGATCTGGGCAAGATTTGGATTGGTCTTCTCAAGGCTCTGAATATAGTTATCCACCGCTTCCTTATCTTGAGCGCTTAGGTTCTTTTCTTGACTTTGACCTTGTTCAATCAGGCTTTGGATCAAGGTTAGGATATAAGCATAGTTAATTTCGTCCACTTGGATAGACTCCAGTTCATAGTGGATATCAAGTGGCTCTCCATCGTCATCATCCTCTACTCGGCTTTTTAATTCTGCAAGGACATTTCGATAAAGTCCCAGATACCTTTCCAACTTTTCTCCATCAAGTCCCGTCTGATTGTAAAGCTCTTCCTCATCATACTCTTTGTACACTCGGATAGAGGCTAGGTATTTATCAAAGGCTTGATAGGTTTTAGCGAGTTTCCTTAACTCAGGTGTAGAGACTTGCTCGAAATCTAGACCATTCACATAGTCATCAATAGCAAGATTTTTGAAATCACTGCAACTCCTCAAAAAGTTCCTCTTTTCCTCTTTCCAACTAGGTGCTAGGACCTCGTTTTCACCACCATTTGAGTAGAGCTTGAGGGCATTATCTACTGCTTCCTTAAAGGCTAGAGGCTTTTGGAAGGTGATGATATGACCATAGGTCTTACTGCTATCAAAAATACGGTTGGTTCGGCTAAAAGCCTGAATCAAGTCCTGCGGTTGCATGGGTTTGCGGTCGATAAAAAGAGTTGACAGACAAGGGGCATCAAATCCCGTTAAGAGACGATTGACCACGATGACTAAGTCCAACTGTTCCTTGCGATAGAGGTATTTGTCCTGCTTTCGAGCTAGACGATTATTGACATCCGTATTAAAGCCACGAAGATCCGCCATGGTAAAGTGGGTATCAAACTCTTGGTTATAGTCTTCTAAAACTTGCTTCATGTGGTCTTGATTGGCTCTTGAGTCTTCTTCATTTTCTGTGACCGAGTAGGTGATAGTCGCCTTTGGAAAGTCAGGAAGGACCTGCTTGACCCTTTCCGATACCTTAACCCTCGTCTCCCCAGCCTTGACTCGTTTGAGCAGGTCATAGTAGGCTTGGGCTTGAGGGATGGATTTGACGGTTAGGATGGCATTATAGGTCTTACCTACTCCTTTTTGGAAGCCTAGCTGTTGACGGGATTTATTGATAATGGCATCCAAGACTTCCAGCATATGCTCCTCATTCTCATACACGGTATCTGGTATGTCATTTTCGGATTTATCCGTGATGAGGGTATTGCGATAATCCACCTTAAAGCCCAAAACTGCTCCATCATGGATGGCTTCCTTGACTGTATACTCATGGAGACGGTCACCGTATTGCTGTTGGGTGGTTTGGGCTAGATCGCCGACTTGCTTGCGTTTATTTTCCTTAAAGATAGGTGTGCCTGTAAAACCATACCAGAGAGACTGTGGGAAAAAGGCCTTAATGTCTTTTTGTGTTTGAGGTGTTACGGCACGGTGGCATTCATCCACGACAAAGGCCACTCGGAGACCCTTGATTTTGTCCGCATCACGCTGGTAAAATCCTTGCTCAAACTTGCGCATCATGGTGGTGATTTTCTGAATGGTCGTTACCACCACACGCTTATCATTACTTCCTAGTCGCTTGACCAAATCATGGGTATTATCCGTCTCATCAATATCAATGACATCATTGGTCGCATAAGAGAGGAAGGATGATGTGGTCTGTTGATCCAAGTCCCTGCGGTCAACGACAAAAATCGTCTTTTGGATGGATGGAATTTGAAGGAGATTTCTCGCCACCTTATAAGAAGTCAAGGTCTTCCCTGAACCTGTCGTATGCCAGACATAGCCAGACTCCTGACGGCGAGAAGCTTCTTGCACTGCTTCGATTGCATGGATCTGGTAGGGACGCAAGAGGATAAGAGCCTTCTTGCTATCATCAAGGACAGAGTACTGCATGACCATCTGATGCGCACGAGGGATAGAAAGAACTTCGTGGGCAAAACTGGTCAAGCTCGTTATGGGTTGGTTGTCCTTATCCACCCACTTGGTTAGAAATTGCTTGTTGAGTTTATTTTCTCTGGCAGCAGCGATATAGCGTGTATCTACTTTATTGGTCACAACAAACATCTGTAAGCTAGAGTAGATGCCACGGAACTTGCCTTCCCTATCATACTTCTTGATTTGATGAAAGGCATCTAGAAAAGCAACTCTGGGACTTTTAAGCTCGATTTGAATCATAGGAAGGCCATTGATCAAGAGGGTCACATCTAGCCTGCGGTCTTGATCCTGAGGATTTATCTTATCTCTCTCGACTTGGTTGACAATCTCATAACTAGACTTGCCAGCTGCGATATTGTCTCGCCAGATGACGGACAAACGGATAGTCCCCAAACTAGCATCCTCTCTTTGAACCTCAACCTTGGCAATACCATTTTCGCCGACCAACCACTTGGCAGCATCATAGTAGCTAACAAAGTTTAGTTGATTCTTTATTTGGCGTTTTTCCTGTTCTGTCAGAGGATGATCTGCCAATAGAGCCACATTGTTCTGGGCTAGCTTTTCAAAGAAGTTTTCCCATAATTGCTCTTCTGTTTTAAGGTCATCTCTATAAGTCCATTGACTTTCCCCAGTCACCAGTTGGTTGATCAGTTGTTTTTCTATCTCCAGTTCTGGTTTTACCTGTATCATACTCTCTCCTTTGCTACATGTCTGCTCCCTTTATTATAGCATGTTTAGGCTCAAAATCCATCACTCTCCCCCTCCCCAAAAACGATCCATTCCCCCTTTCTCCTCCAAAATATGGTATAGTAGAGTTATACTATCCATGAGGAGTTTACATGTCACAGGATAAACAAATGAAAGCTGTATCTCCCCTTCTACAGCAGATTATCAATATTTCATCAATTGCTGGGGGAATTGGGACTCTGATTTTTTTAATCTGGGCTTATCAGGCTGGGATTTTACAGTCTAAGGAAACCCTCTCTGCCTTTATCCAGCAGGCAGGTATTTGGGGGCCACCTCTCTTTATTTTTTTACAGATTTTACAGACGGTCGTTCCTATCATTCCTGGAGCCTTGACCTCGGTGGCTGGTGTCTTTATCTACGGTCACATCATCGGGACAATCTACAACTATATCGGCATCGTGATTGGCTGTGCCATTATCTTTTATCTGGTGCGTCTCTATGGGGCTGCCTTTGTTCAATCTGTCGTCAGCAAGCGCACCTATGACAAGTATATCGGCTGGTTGGATAAGGGCAATCGTTTTGACCGTTTCTTTATCTTTATGATGATTTGGCCCATTAGTCCAGCTGACTTTCTCTGTATGCTAGCTGCCCTGACCAAGATGAGCTTCAAGCGCTATATGACCATCATCATTCTGACCAAGCCCTTTACCCTCGTGGTTTATACCTACGGTCTGACCTATATTATCGACTTTTTCTGGCAAATGCTTTGACACATAAAAAATCCGTTTGGTTTCCCAAGCGGATTTTGTGCTTTATTTTGAAACTTCTTTTGCAAGAACAAAGTTCCCAAGTGTGGCAGAACCATTTTCTGCGACTGCTGGCGTCACGATATAGTCACGCACATCTGGTACTGGTAGGTAACCATTAAGAAGAGCTGTAAATTTCTCACGGACACGGTCCAGCATGTGTTGTTGGGCCATGACCCCTCCACCAAAGACAATCACATCTGGGCGGAAAGTCACTGTCGCATTAACCGCAGCTTGAGCGATATAGTAGGCTTGAACATCCCAAACAGGGTTGTTGAGTTCAATGTTTTCCCCACGAACACCTGTACGAGCTTCCAAACTTGGACCTGCTGCATAGCCTTCCAGACATCCCTTATGGAAAGGACAAACACCGTTAAATTCTTTTTCAAGATCCATTGGGTGTCTAGCGACATAATAGTGACCCATCTCAGGGTGACCAACACCACCGATAAACTCACCACGTTGGATGACACCTGCACCGATACCTGTACCGATTGTGTAGTAAACCAAGTTTTCGATACGGCCACCAGCATTGTTACGGGCAACCACTTCCCCGTAAGCAGAGCTGTTTACGTCTGTCGTGAAGTACATTGGCACATTGAGTGCGCGACGAAGGGCACCAAGCAAGTCCACATTTGCCCAGTTTGGTTTTGGAGTCGTTGTGATAAAGCCATAAGTTTTTGAGTTTTTATCAATATCAATCGGACCAAATGAACCAACTGCAAGACCAGCAAGGTTGTCGAATTTTGAGAAGAACTCGATGGTTTTATCGATTGTTTCGATTGGAGTTGTTGTTGGAAATTGTGTTTTTTCAACAACGTTAAAGTTTTCATCACCGACAGCACAGACAAACTTTGTACCGCCCGCTTCCAAGCTTCCATATAATTTTGTCATGATAAACCTCTTGTTTTTATTTTCTTAATTATAGCATACTTCAAAAAGTTACTTTTCTCTATATTTTAGTTTTTCCTCTGTAAATCTTACCATTCAAGCAAAAACGAACAAACAGGTCATTTGTTCGTTTTCATTGCGAGAGGGAATATTGTACTCAATGAAAATCAAAGAGCAAACTAGGAAGCTAGTCGAAGGCTGTACTTGAGTACGGCAAGGCGAAGCTGACGTGGTTTGAATTTGATTTTCGAAGAGTATTAGATTTTCACTTCGATCACAGCATCCCCCTTCACAACTGAACCTGTTGCGACTGGAGCTACTGAAGCGTAGTCAGCTGTGTTTGTAACGATAACCATTGTTGTATCATCAAGACCAGCTGCAGCAATTTTGTTTGAGTCAAATGTTCCAAGAACATCGCCAGCTTTAACCTTGTCACCTTGAGCAACTTTTGCTTCAAAACCGTCACCGTTCATAGATACAGTGTCAATACCAACGTGAATCAAAACTTCAGCACCATCAGTTGTTTTCAAACCAAAGGCGTGCCCTGTTGGAAAGGCAATTGAAACTTCAGCATCAGCTGGTGCATAGACCACACCTTGGCTTGGTTTCACAGCGATACCTTGTCCCATAGCTCCACTTGAGAAGACTGGGTCATTGACATCAGCAAGTGCGACAACATCACCAATGATAGGAGTTACAAGTGTTTCATTTTGAAGAGCTGCTGGCGCAACTTCTTCTTTTTCTGCAACAACTTCAGATTGTTTTGCAGATGTAGTTGCCTCTACTTCATCTTCGTAACCAAACATGTAAGTAAGAGCAAAACCAAGTGCAAATGATACAGCTACCATAAGAAGGTATTGGGCAAGTTGTCCGTTACCGATGTAAAGCATTGTACCAGGGATGATAGTGATACCATTACCAGTACCTGCAAGTCCAAGAATAGAAGCCAATCCACCACCGATTGCACCAGCAATCAATGAAAGGAAGAATGGTTTACGGAAGCGCAAGTTTACCCCGAAGATAGCAGGCTCTGTAATACCTAGGAAGGCAGAAAGAGCAGCTGGGAAAGCAAGTGTTTTTAGTTTTGGATTTTTAGTTTTAACACCAACCGCAACAGTCGCAGCACCTTGAGCTGTCATAGCAGCTGTGATGATAGCGTTGAATGGGTTAGCATGGTCAGCAGCAAGCAATTGAACTTCAAGCAAGTTGAAGATGTGGTGCACACCTGACACGACGATCAATTGGTGAACCCCACCAATCAAGAAACCACCAAGACCAAATGGCATGCTGAGGATCGCTTTTGTAGCGATAAGGATGTAGTTTTCAACAACGTGGAAGACTGGTCCAATGACAAAGAGTCCAAGGATAGACATAACCAAAAGGGTCACGAATGGTGTTACCAAAAGATCAATGACATCTGGAACAACCTTGCGGACAGCTTTTTCAAATTTAGCTCCGACAACCCCGATGATGAAGGCTGGAAGAACGGAACCTTGCAAACCAACAACAGGAATGAAACCAAAGAAGTTCATAGCTGTTACTTCACCACCTGAAGCAACTGCCCAAGCGTTTGGAAGTGAGCCAGAAACAAGCATCATACCAAGCACGATACCAACGGCAGGATTTCCACCGAATACACGGAAGGTTGACCACACAACCAAACCTGGCAGGATAATAAAGGCTGTATCTGTCAAGATTTGAGTATAAGTTGTCACGTCAGCTGGAAGTGTCATCCCAAGAGCAGTCAAGAGACCACGCACACCCATAAAGAGACCTGTCGCTACGATAACTGGGATGATTGGAACGAAAACATCACCGAAAGTACGGATAGCACGTTGGAACCAGTTCCCTTGTTTAGCTGCTTCTGCTTTCATATCATCTTTAGATGATGTTGGCAAACCAAGCGCAACAACTTCATCGTACATTTTGTTAACTGTACCAGTACCAAAGATGATTTGGTATTGACCTGAGTTAAAGAAAGCACCTTGAACTTTTTCCAAGTTCTCAATCACTTCTTTATTGATTTTTCCTTCATCTTTGACCATAACACGAAGACGAGTCGCACAGTGAGCTACACTGTTGACATTTTCACGTCCGCCCAAGGCATCGATGACTTTTTTTGCAATTTCCTGATTGTTCATTTGCAAAAATCTCCTTATATAAATTTTTGTTCTTCTTTGAAAGCGATTTTATCCGCCCTACGACTTTTATTTTATCATGTTTTAGAAATATGTCAAGCGTTTTGCAGAAATTTGTTTTTACTTTTCTATTTTTATTTTAAACTGATATTTTTATGAGTATTCTTTAATTTGAATTCTAAAATCAAAAGATATAATCTTGATTTCAAAGGGGTATTTCTAACTTATTTATTCAAAACAATATCTACCAGTGATTCTAAGTTCTATTTTTATTTATGTCATACGTTTGACAGTTTTTTCTCTTTTTTAACATAAAAAACTTGATTTTTTAGTCGAAAACGGTTACTATTAAAAGTGATAAGATTTTCGGAGGAATGAATGAATGGAATGGACAACCGAGCGTCGTTACAGACGCTACGAAGATTGGACACAAGAAGAAATCAAGACAATTACGGAAAATATGACACAATCTCCCTGGCATACTCATTACCATGTTGAGCCAAAAACAGGACTTCTCAACGATCCAAATGGCTTTTCCTACTTTGATGGGAAGTGGATTGTTTTTTATCAAAACTTTCCTTTTGGTGCAGCCCACGGTTTAAAATCTTGGGTGCAATTGGAAAGTGATGATTTGGTTCACTTTAGAGAAACTGGAGTCAAAATTTTGCCTGATACTCCATTAGATAGCCACGGTGCCTACTCTGGTTCTGCTATGCAGTTTGGCGATAACTTGTTCCTATTTTATACGGGAAATGTTCGTGATGAAAACTGGATACGTCACCCTTACCAGATTGGAGCTTTGATGGACAAGGATGGCAAGATTACCAAGATTGACAAGATCTTGATTGACCAGCCAGCTGACTCTACCGACCACTTCCGCGATCCGCAAATTTTTAACTTTAAAGGTCAATACTATGCTATCGTCGGTGGACAGGACTTGGAGAAAAAAGGATTTGTCCGTCTCTATAAGGCTGTAAATAACGACTACACAAACTGGCAAGCAGTTGGCGACCTTGACTTTGCTAACGACCGTACTGCCTACATGATGGAATGTCCAAATCTGGTCTTTGTAGGGGAGCAACCTGTCCTTCTCTACTGTCCACAAGGATTGGATAAGAAAGTTCTAGACTACGATAATATCTATCCAAATATGTATAAGATTGGGGCTTCCTTTGATCCTGAAAGTGCCAAAATGGTAGATGTGTCTCAACTTCAAAACATGGACTATGGTTTCGAAGCCTATGCAACTCAGGCCTTCAACGCTCCTGATGGACGTGCTCTAGCTGTTAGCTGGCTTGGTTTGCCAGATGTTTCATATCCATCTGACCGTTTTGACCACCAAGGAACCTTCTCTTTGGTCAAAGAACTCACTATCAAAGACGGCAAGCTCTACCAATATCCCGTCGCAGCTATCAAGGACCTTCGTGCTACTGAAGAAGCCTTCTCAAACCGTGCCCAAACCAATAACACCTACGAACTCGAACTCAACTTAGAAGCCAATAGCCAGAGCGAGATTGTCCTACTTGCTGATCAAGAAGGTCAGGGACTTTCCATCAACTTTGACCTTGTAAATGGTCAAGTGACAGTAGATCGTAGCCAGGCTGGAGAACAGTATGCCCAAGAATTTGGTACGGCTCGCTCTTGCCCTATCGATAATCAAGCTACTACTGCTACGATTTTTATCGACAAGTCTGTCTTTGAAATTTTCATCAATAAAGGAGAAAAAGTATTTTCTGGTCGTGTCTTTCCACATGCGGACCAAAATGGTATCCTGATCAAATCTGGGAACCCAACTGGAAGATACTATGAATTAGATTATGGTCGCAAAACTAACTGATGTCGCCAAACTTGCAGGCGTTAGCCCTACTACCGTTTCTCGGGTTATCAATAAAAAAGGTTATCTCTCTGAAAAAACCATTCAAAAGGTTAATGAAGCCATGCGGGAATTGGGCTATAAACCCAACAACCTAGCTCGTAGTTTGCAAGGAAAATCAGCCAAGTTAATCGGTTTGATTTTCCCCAATATTTCCAATGTTTTCTATGCAGAATTGATTGACAAATTGGAACACCAACTCTTTAAAAATGGTTACAAGACCATCATCTGTAACAGCGAGCATGATTCTGAGAAGGAACGTGAATATATCGAAATGCTGGAAGCCAATCAGGTAGACGGCATCATTTCGGGTAGTCACAACTTGGGAATCGAAGACTACAATCGCGTGACCGCGCCGATTATTTCCTTTGACCGAAATCTGTCACCAGATATTCCTGTCGTTTCCTCTGACAACTATGCTGGTGGTGTTCTTGCTGCCCAGACCTTGGTCAAGACAGGAGCCCAGTCTATCATCATGATTACAGGGAATGACAATTCCAATTCGCCAACCGGGCTGCGCCACGCTGGTTTTGCATCTATTCTGCCAAATGCCCCTATTATCAATGTTTCCAGTGACTTTTCTCCAGTCAGAAAGGAAATGGAAATCAAAAATATCTTGACTCGACAAAAGCCAGAGGCCATTTTTGCTTCGGATGATTTGACAGCTATTCTGGTCATTAAAATCGCTCAAGAACTGGGCATTTCTGTCCCTGAAGAGCTTAAAATCATCGGCTATGATGGTACCTACTTTATCGAGAATTACTACCCTCAACTGGCTACTATCAAACAACCTATGGAAGAAATTGCCTGCCTAACGGTTGATCTCCTATTACAGAAGATCGAAGGCAAGGAAGTCGCCACAACAGGCTACTTCTTACCAGTTACCCTATTGCCAGGAAAAAGTATATAAGTACAAAAAACTCAGACCAATTCGTCTGAGTTTTTTATAATCTTAATTTTTCTAGATGGCCCTTAGCTGTCTCTAGATTAAAGGTCTTATCTGCGATAAGGCGCTCAACTAGGGGAGCTACCTCGGATTCACTGGCACCTGCGAGGAGAGCTAAGGATTTGGCCTGTAGCTTCATGTGACCTTGTTGGATTCCTGTGCTAACCAAGGCTTTTAGGGCTGCAAAGTTTTGTGCAAGCCCGATAGAGACAATGATCTGGGCTAATTCTTTAGCAGATGGATTTCCCAGTAGTTCGTGACTGAGGGCTACACGAGGGTTGAGACCGATAGAGCCGCCCTTGGTCGCCACAGGCATAGGAAGAGTCATCTTACCAACCAATTCTTCTGTCTCCAAGTCCAGACGCCAAGAGCTGAGACCTTGATAACGTCCATCTCGACTCGCAAAGGCGTGTGCACCCGCTTCGATGGCACGCCAGTCATTACCAGTGGCAATTAAAATCGCATCTAGACCGTTAAAAATTCCTTTATTGTGGGTAGCTGCTCTATAGGGATCTTCTTGGGCAAACTGGCTAGCCAAGGCCATTTTCTCCGCAATCTCTCTTCCTTCATCCTTTTGAGAACTTAAGTAACGAAAGGCAACACGACAAGTTGCAGTTACCAGAGAATCCGTAGCATAATTTGATAAAATCCCCATGAGGCTCTGTCCCTGACTGAGTTCTTCTAAGACTGGTTTCAAGGCCTCCAGCATTGTATTGAGCATATTAGCACCCATAGCTTCTTGGGTATCAACATGGAGATAGGTGACTAGAAAGTCTGTTTCGCCTTTAATCTGTTCTACATGCAAATCACGCGCCCCACCTCCACGTTTGACGATAGAAGGATAGGCCTGATTAGCAAGTTCCAGTAGTTGCTCTTTCTGACTGTTAATTTGAAGCTGAGCATTATCCATATCAGGCACTTGATAAAGAGCAACTTGACCAATCATCTGACGCTCATGTACCTGGGCGGTAAAGCCTCCAGCTCGCTTGATGATTTTGCTGGCATAACTAGCTGCAGCAACCACCGAAGGCTCCTCAGTCACATATGGAACTGTGTAGTCCTTACCATTCACTAAAATTTCAGGAATAATGGAATAAGGAAGGGAAAAAGTTCCCACTACATTTTCACTCATTTGGTCTGCAACAACCAAGCTGACTTGTTCATCCTGCTCTAAACTAGTTTGCTTATCGGCACTAAGGAGCGCCTGAGCTTTTAACAACTCAAGGCGCTCATGGTATGATTTCTTAGAAAATCCATTCCAACTTATCTTCATGATTTTTCTACCTTACTATAACGACGTTGGTGTTCAAAAATCTCAACTAAGGCATAATCTTGATTTTCGTATCCTGTGAATTGGGTAGAGCCTGTCTCATCCAACTGAACTTCTTCAAAAAAGACTTTCTCGTAATCAGCTACAGATAGAGCTGTACGTTGATTCAGTTTTTTCAAACGGTCTTTATCAAGATAAGCTTCATAACCTTCAACCAATTCCACACTAAAGAATTCAGAAACTGCACCACTTCCGTAACTATAAAGAGCTAGTTTATCTCCAGCCTTCAAGTTTTCGGCATTTTCTAGAAGGGACAGTAGACCCAAGAAAAGAGAACCAGTGTATATATTCCCAATCATTTGACTATAAAGAATTGATTTATCAAAATTTTCTTGGAGGCTATTTTGTTTCTCCTCAGATAAAGTCTGATCCATCATACTGCGTAAGCCTTTTAAGGCCAATTTAGGATAAGGCAAGTGGAAACAGATAGCAGCAAAGTCATCCAAAGTCCAGTTATAACGCTTCTGGTATTCTTCCCAAGTCGTTATCAAACAATCCAGATACTGTTGTGTCGAATACAAGCCATTTACATAAGGTGTACTTGAATAGTTTGGACGCCAAAAATCCATGATATCACGGGTTTGAGCTACATTATCATTGTTAAATGACAGAATGCGTGGATTTTGAGTAATCAACATAGCGACACTACCAGCACCCTGGGTTGGTTCACCAGGAGTGGCTGCACCATACTTAGCAATATCACTGGCAATTACCAAGACCTTAGACTGCGGAGAACTTTCCACATGCAATTTGGCATAATGAAGGGCAGCTGTCGCGCCATAGCAGGCTTCTTTTACTTCAAAACTACGAGCAAAGGGCTGAATTCCTAATAAACCGTGAACAAAGACTGCAGCAGCCTTACTCTGATCAATCCCTGACTCAGTTGCCACGATAACCATGTCAATTTCTTCTTTTTCTTTTTCTGTCAAAATAGACGCGCTTGCACTAGCTGCCAAGGTTACAATATCCTCAGTCATTGGTGCAATAGCAATCTCATTTAAAAGGAGACCCTTACTATATTTTTCAGGATCAACTCCTCTTGCTTCTGCTAAATCTTGTAATTTCAAGACATATTGACTGGTCGCAAAACCAATCTTATCAATACCGATTGTCATATTTACCTCTGTATGTTCATTCATGTAAAAAATCGTTCAATACCATTCTACCATATTTAGCAACAAAATAGAGAAAAATACTTGGTTCACCATACCAAGCATTCCTTCTCTATAAATTTACTATTTATTTTTGTTGCTTAACTAGATAAGAATAAAGTTTAAGAATAATAGTTCCACTAGCCATTCCTATAGAAATAACTAGAGCTAACATAACAACCAAAGTAGCACTAGCAATGGCTTGACTATAATCACCTATAACGAAAAACGCAGTTGTACGATAAGTTAAATAACCTGGTACTAAAGGGGCTAAAATAGCTAAGATAAAGACAACAGCCGGGGTTTTATAAAGAATACTTAAGATCTGGCTAATACAAGATCCAATAATAGCTGCAATGAAGGTTGCTACAATGACATTTGTCGGATCCTTTAGCAGGAAATAAATCAACCACACAACCATACCCAAAAACCCAGCTGGCAAGAGCATAGAACGTTGCACATTTAGTACAATTAAAAACGGAATAATGGCCAGTAAACTGGCAATAGCCTGGAGTAAAATACTTGTTAGTGTCATATTAGGTCATCAATACTAGGGCGACTGAGGTGCCTGCCCCTAAAGCCAGAGTAATAAGCAAAGATTCAAACATCTTGCTCATACCAGAGTTGATATGGTTGGTCATAATATCCCGAACAGCATTTGTCAGGGCTATACCTGGTACAAAGGGCATGACCGCACCTGCAATAATCAGATCTGCCGTAGCAGGAAATCCAGTATAACGAGCCCAAAATTGGGAAATTAACCCAAATACAAAGGCACCCGCAAATGCAGTAACAAAAGGAATTCTGATAAATTTTTCCACATAAAGAGAGAAAGCAAAACCAAAAAAGGTAGCAATGGCTGCTCCCACAGCATCATAGATATTTCCTCCAAACATAACTGAGAAAAAAGGAGCACTAAAGGTTGCTGCTAAAGTTACTTGAACTTTGGTGTAGGGGAGAGCTTGTTTTTGCAAATTACATAATTCCCTGAAAGCTGTATCTAAATCTATCTGTCCCTCAACTAATTGACGAGAAACACGATTGACATCACAAACTTTTTCAATGTTATACGATGAGGATGTCACCCGCTTCATACGTGAAATATTGGTGTTTTCAATCGAGAAGAAAATAGCTGCTGGCATAGCAAGAACATTGCAATCAATAATTCCTTGCGAATGAGCAATACGAATCATGCTATCTTCTACACGATAAATCTCTGACCCACTTTTCAAAAGAAGAGTGCCAACCAGCATAATGACATCAATAACTGCATTTAATTCTTTAGATTCTTCCACGCTTCCCTCCTTGTATTCACTCCTTCTATTTTATCACAAATCCTGAATCAAAAAAATCTTTGTCACGAAATTATGACAAAGATTGGATTAGTTTTATGGATTCTCTTGGTTTCCATCTCCATTTGGTTGAATAAGAACAGAATTAGTCCCTTGTTGGTTTTCTCGATTGACACCTCCAGTAGTAGAACTTTGATTTCTACGTTGTGAAGGATTGGATGATGAATTTCCAACAGGAGTTTTTGGTTTATAAATTGAGATCTTGATCCGTGTCTTGTTCAGATCAACTTTTTCACCTACTTTTGGATTTTGTTCCAGAACTGTACCTTCAGCTGTACCTAGAGGTGCTGTCGAAACCTCTACTACTTCAATATTAGCTTCTTTAACACCCACAATTTGGATAAGATTATTCTTAGTGAACTCTAGGCTTGAGCCTATATAACTTGGCATAGGCACACTTGTTACCTTCTTAGCAACCGTCAAAGTAATTGCTGAAGCCTTTGTTAAATCATAAGTTGTTCCAGCTGGCGGAGTTTGTCTGAGAACTGTTCCAACCTCACTATCATTCGATTCTTCTTCCTCAATCTTAATCAGATTTTCAGGAACTTTCTGCTGCTTAAGGTCAGCTATGACATCTGTTGATTTTTTCCCAATGTAATTACCTATTTGGAAAGATTGTTTACCTGAGGAGACAATCAAATTAATTTTCGTACCTTCTTTTCGACCTGCTCCTGCATCAGGATCTGTTCGAATTATTTTTCCCTCTTCGACTGTTTCACTGCCCTCTGTTTTCTCCTCACCAATTTCAAAATTGGCCTTTTTTAGTGTTTCCTTTGCTTCTGCAACAGTCTTACCTACTACATTTGGAATCTCTACTGTAGCTGGAGTTCTAGATAAAATCCACATCAGAGAAGCTGCAATCAGTCCGATCGTTGCTAAAAGTATCAAATAACGAAATCTAAACTTGCGTTTTTTTACAGGTTTTTCTACATATTCTTCAGCAGGGGTCTGCTGTGGTGGTACCTTATTAGGTTGTGGTTTCGAATTTTGAATTTGAGGTTTTGGAATAGCAGTCAAAGTACTTTGTGGAACCTTAGGTAAGGACTTAGTATCAGACTTGTTAGTGTCATTAAATACTAGTTTAGGTTCACTTCGACGATTATAAGACAAACTACTAGACAAGTCCACATACATTTCTGCTGCAGACTGGTAACGATCTGTCAATTTTTTAGCCGTTGCCTTGATAACTACATTTTCTAAAGCCTGAGGCACCGATGGATTTTCTTCAATTACCGACGGAAGTGGTTTTTGGAAATGCTGAAGAGCGATGGTAACCGCACTATCCCCATCATAAGGGATATGGCCAGTCAGCATTTCATAGAAAATAATCCCCATGGCATAAATATCACTCTGCACAGTCGCTTTTGAACCACGCGCCTGCTCAGGTGACAAATAATGCACAGATCCAAGCATTGAATTGGTTTGCGTCAAGCTTGTTTCTGCAAAGGCTACTGCAATACCAAAGTCAGTAACCTTAGCAGTTCCATCTGGTGTCAATAGGATATTTTGAGGTTTCAAATCACGGTGTACAATTCCTCTAGTATGAGCCAAACGCATGGCTAATAGAATTTGTCCCATAATTCGAACAGCTTCTTGATTTGAAAGAGGATGATGTTCTTTTATATAACGCTTGAGGTCAAGTCCTGCTACATACTCCATTGTTAGGTACTGTTGACCATCTTCCTCACCGATATCTGTTATCCGAACGATATGAGGATGGTCTAGATCTGCCATAGCTTTTGCTTCCCGCTGAAAACGAGCTACAGCTATCGGGTCTGTCTGGTAATTGGTCCTAAGGACCTTAACTGCCACTTCTTCCCCATCTAGAATTAAATCCTTGGCCAAATAGACATCTGCCATGCCTCCTCGACCAATTTGTTTCACAATCCTGTACCGCCCGGCAAAAATCTTGCCGATTTGGATCATTCTGTCGCCTCCTCGTTCATAGAAACAAGGGCAACCGTAATGTTGTCTAAACCTCCTGCCTTGTTAGCAAAACGGATAAGTGTCGCCGTTTTATCTGCCAAAGAAATATCGCTCGTCACAATATCACTAATTTCGCTTCCTGAGATCATATTAGTCAAACCATCACTGTTAAGCAAGAGATAATCACCCATTTCCAGAGTCACTATACCAAAGTCAGGTTGAATTTCATCTTTTTGTCCGATAGACTGAGTAATGATATTTTTCTGTGGATGACTTGCTGCTTCTTCTGGCGTCAATTGTCCAGCTTTTAGCAGTTCATTCACAAGAGAATGATCACTAGTCAACTGTTTGTATTCTTCTCCACGAACTAAACCAATACGAGAGTCTCCAATATGAGCATAGATTGCCTGGTTATCAATAATGGCAAGCGCTTCAAGCGTCGTTCCCATTCCTCTATAGGCTTCGTCTTGTCCCATCTGGTGAATCTTTTGGTTTTCTACTTCTAGGAAATGAGCAAACCATTCACGAACTTCGTTGATAGTATCAATTTGCGTATCTACCCAAGCAATGCCTAAATCTGTAACCGTCATTTCACTAGCGATATTTCCAGCACGGTGTCCTCCCATGCCGTCAGCCAGTATAATCATAGTACGACCTGCTCTGTTGACGTAATGGTTGACATAGTCTTGGTTATTTGTTCGTTTTTGACCAACATCCGTTAATATTGAAATTTCCATATGTCAGTTCCTTCCTAATCCGATATCTTACGAAATTGGCTGATGAAGAATCCATCACTTCCATACAATTCTGGTGTAATGAGAATACAACCATCCTTCAAGATATCCTTGCATTCATGTTCTAGTTTTACCTGCTCAAAGTCGGGGTGTTTTTCTAAAAATGCCTGAACGACTTGAAAGTTCTCTTCAGAGACGATAGTACAGGTACTATAAGTTATTATACCACCTTTACGTAGTGTTTGACAAACACTACCTAATATTTCCAGCTGAATTTCCTGTAAGGACGCGAAATCTGCTGTTTCTTTGTTATATTTGATGTCTGGTTTGCGGCGCAGAAGACCGATTCCTGAACAGGGAGCATCCACCAAAATCTTATCAAATGAATCCTGACCAAAAAACTCATGCACCTTTCTGGCATCAAGCTTTTGGGTTTGGACACAGTTTGCCACACCTAAACGCTCTGCATTTTTTTGGATTAATTCCAACTTATGGTCGTACAAGTCCAGAGCAGTAACCTGACCTGTCGTGAGATAAGAGGCTATATGGGCTGTTTTCCCACCCGGAGCTGCACAAGCATCTAGAACCATTTCATCACCCTGTAAGTCAAGAGTTGGTGCCACTAATTGACTAGACTCATCTTGGATAGTGATGACTCCCTCTGCAAACAAATCACTCGCAGCAAAATTCCCTTGCTCCTTAACCAGACCAGAAGGAGACAAGGATGAAGTACTGGCCTCCAACAAGGCTTGGATTTCCTCTTTTCGTCCTAGATCTGTTACACGAATGCTGGCTTTGTTACGCACCAAGAGGCTTTCAAAAATAGCCTGCGCTCGCTCCTCTCCGTATTCTTCCTTTAGTTTAGAAATTAGCCAAACCGGAAGGGAATAGGCGATGGAGTCACGCTTGTTTTTACGTTTGATGCTGGCAATATCTGGCCATCCTTCTCGTAGAATACGACGTAAAACAGCATTGACTAGCTTTTCACTACCTTTTTTACGAGATTTTGCTAATTCTACTGCTTCATTTACGACGGCATGATCAGGAACCTTGTCCAAATATTTGAGTTGATAAGCACTTAGGAGGAGCAAAAAGTAAATCCAGCTATCCAATTTATCCCTGTCTTCGATGAAATGGGATAGGTACCATTCTAAAGTAAGCTTGCGAGCTACTGTTCCATAGACTAGTTCTGTTATCAATCCCTTATCTGTAGGTGAGAGTTGGCTCCCTTTGAGGTGTTTATTTAAAGCAATATTTGAGTAGGCTTGGTGGATAAAGACATCTTCGAGCACCTCAAGAGCAACACTTCTTGCCGTTTCTATTTTAGTCACCAAATTTTTCTCCTACTGTCAATGTGCGCCCAACACCGTTTAGGAAAGAAGCAATATCCATCTTAGGTTTTCCTGCTGGTTGAACTTGTTTGAGAGAAAGGGCCCCTTCTCCGGTAGCTAGAATCAATTCCTTCTTGCCGATTGAAAGGATTTCCCCTGGAAAACCTTTACCTTCTACTGCTTGAGCTTCATAAATTTTAAAGCGTTCACCCTTCAAAAATGTATGGGCAACAGGCCACGGGTTCATACCACGAATTTGGTTGAAAAGTTGACGATTGCTTTTAGTCCAATCTAACTTTTCTTCCTCTGGCTTGATGTTTGGCGAGAAAGTAACCTGACTTGGATCCTGCGGTTCAGGTTTGATGTCACCAGCAATGTAGGCAGGCAAAGTGTCCAAAAGCAAATCACGACCAACAAGAGCTAATTTCTCAAACAAGGTGCCGACATTATCCTCATCTGTGATAGAAATACTGCGACGAGAAATCATATCCCCTGCATCCATTTCCTTCACCATTTCCATAATGGTCACACCAGCTTCCTCATCCCCTTGAATCAAGGCATAATGGATAGGCGCACCACCACGGTGTTTAGGAAGGAGTGACGCGTGAACGTTGACCGCAAAGTCCATGCTATCAAGGAGTTTACTTGGAAGAAACTGGCCAAAAGCAGCAGTCACAATTCCATCTGCTCCTAGCTTCATAATAGTTTCCATCTCTGGACTTCCAGATAGTTTTTCAGGTTGGTAGATAGGAAGACCAGCTTCTTTAGCAGCCTGCTTGACTGGGGTTTCTTGAATAACTTTTTTACGACCAACAGCACGGTCTGGCTGGGTCACAACGGCTAGAATTTCGTAACGGTCATCTGTCAAAAGCCCTTTTAAAACTGTTGCTGAAAAGTCGGGGGTCCCCATAAAGATTAATTTTGTCATATCTTCTCCTTCTTATAAAAATTGCTGTGGCTCATGGTCAATGCTGAGACGGAGCTCACTATTTTCCCGTTCTTGAGTCAAGGTCAAGACCTGATTTAGAGTCGGCCCCAGCTCATCTTCTAAACGGTATTTAATTAAAATCTGATAATGATAGAGGTTGTGGGTACGAGCAATAGGTTTTGGCGTTGGCCCGAGAATGTGACTGGTATCTGACAAGCCTGAGCGCAAAATGTTCATAACTTCATAGGCTCGTTTGACCACCTCTTCTTCTTTCTTGTGAGAAAGGGTAATGCCAATGGTGAAATAGTAAGGCGGATAGCCGAGTTGTCGTCTAATTCCCATTTCATAGGCATAAAAACCTTCGTAGTTCTGATCCTTGGCAAATCGTATAGCATAGTGCTGCGGATTATAGGACTGGATTAAAACCTGACCAGCTTTTTCAGCTCGACCTGCACGACCTGCCACCTGAGTCAAGAGCTGGAAGGTTCTCTCAGAAGAACGGAAATCAGGCAGATTCAAGGCTGTATCCGCATTGAGCACTCCGACTAAGGTCACATTTGGAAAATCCAATCCCTTGGCAATCATCTGAGTACCTAGCAAGATATCCGCTTCCCCTTGACCAAACTGGTCAAGAAGAGATTGGTGACTACCTTTCTTACGAGTCGTGTCCACATCCATCCGCAAAATACGAGCCTGGGGAAAGAATTCTGCCAGCTCATCATAAGCCTTCTGAGTTCCCGTCCCATAGTAACGAATGCTTCGGCTCTTACAGTTAGGACAGGCTTGAGGAATGTCCTTCGAAAAACCACAATAATGGCAATTCATGTTCTTTGTATCCATGTGTAAGGTCAGGGAAATGTCACAGTTGGGACAGGTATCCACAGTTCCACACTCCCGACACATGACAAAGCTAGAATAACCACGACGATTGAGCATGAGAACCACCTGCTCTTTTTTAGCCAAACGGTCCTGAATAGCTTCTAACAAAGGTGGCGTAAAGTTTGACGTCTCATTTTGTCCTATATAGTCTCGAAAGTCAATTACTTGAACCTCAGGGATCCTAGCCAAAGGATTGGCACGTTGGGTCAGACATAAGTGTTGATAGACACCTTTGCCAGCGCGAGCACGGCTTTCCAGACTAGGAGTTGCTGAACCAAGTACCAAAGCTGCTTGATTATACTGGGACCTTAGAATAGCAACCTCTCTGGCATGGTAACGGGGATTACTGTCCTGCTTATAAGTCGCTTCATGCTCCTCATCGATAATTATGACACCCAGATTTTTTAGCGGAGCAAAGATGGCCGATCTGGCGCCAACAACAACCTGAGCATCACCACGTTCCACCTTGCGCCATTCATCATACTTTTCACCATTAGACAGGCCTGAGTGAAGAATGGCCACCTTGTCTCCAAAACGAGCGATAAAACGCTCCGTCATCTGAGGTGTCAGGGAAATCTCAGGTACCAGCAAAATAGCTGTCTTGCCCTTTTCCAAGGCTCCTTGGATAGTCTGCAAGTAAACCTCGGTCTTCCCACTTCCTGTAATCCCTTGAAGGAGGAAGGGAGGCTGATGACTGCCAATAGCACTCACAACCGCATCACGCGCCTGTATTTGTTCTGGATTCAGTTCCAAAGGTCTACTTGCCTCAATGCCTTCAAAATAAGCAGCCGAGCGTTGAACTTCCTTTTGGACTATAGTAACAGCACCTTGTTCTACAAAGAAGTTGACTTGCTCCCGCGAGTAGGACTCTAACAAACTAGCCAAGGAAGCACTCTCAGGATGAGAAAGCAAGTGATCTCTCAATTCCAACTTTTTCTTGGCACGCGCAGATATTTCAACACCTTCTAATTGAGCAAGATTCACCTCATACCAAGACTGGGTCTTGACCTTCTTTTGATCAATCGCCTGATATTCCAGACCAAGCAGGCCTTTTCTAGTCAAACGCATCATTTCAGCTTGCTTACCTAAATCTAGAGAAGAAAAGGCTAGCGAATTTTCTGAACCAAACAAACGATCTCGGTCTTCCTGACTCAGACCTTCCAGAGGATAGAGAATCTTGTCATAGCTGGAGTTCAGAAATCCTGGTAGCATGGCCTTGAGGATGGAAATTTTGTAGGAGAAGACAGACTTGCGTAATTCCTCAGCCAGCCAGAGTTGTTCTTGCGTGAGAACAGGAGAAAAATCCAACACCTCAGCAACATCTTTTAAATCTTGATTTGCCTCTTCCTCATCTGATTGAGACTCCAAACTAAGAACAATCCCTTGAATCAGGCGATTTCCCTTACCAAAGGGAACATGAACCCGCATCCCTACTTCCAGCATTCCCTCAAATTCCTCAGGAATCCTATAACTATAGGGCTGGTCCGTCTGCATCAAGGGTACATCTACGATAATCTTGGCTATAGCCATCTTCTCACCTCCTCCTGTCAGTCCATTCTTGCAATAGAAAAAATAAGATTGAGTCCCCCCAACCTTAAATTTTTTCACCATCTTCTTTTTCTTTAGCGATTTGCTCTTTGATTTTCTTTTCTTCTTCTTCTTTGCGGCGTTTTTCTTCTTCGATACGGCGACGCACTGCTTCACGTTTTCCTTCTGGATCTGGGTGAATTGTAACGTTTCCTGATTCGATTTCTTCTAAAGCGCGAAGAGTTGATTTTTCAGACTTAAAACCTTGAGTTGCTGGCGCACCTGCTTCCAATTCGTGGGCACGTTTTGCTTCCAAGATTACGAGTGAATATTTTGAAGGAACCTTGTCGAGCAAGGTATCAATAGAGGGTTTTAACATCATTTGCTTGTACCTATTTTCTAAATTTTATCGGGTAGTTGGAGATTTCGGTAACATCTCCTGATAGTGACCAATGACACGATCTACACGGAAGTGCTCTGCTTCGATCACACGTTTGACACGCTCAGCAGCTAGGGGCACCTGATCGTTAACAATCGCATAATCATACTCACGCATAAGGGCAATTTCTTCCTTGGCTTTTTCGATTCGTTGGGCAATCACTTCTGCACTGTCAGTTCCTCGTCCTACCAAACGATCTTGCAATTCATCCAAATCTGGTGGTGTCAGGAAGATAAAGACCGCATCTGGAACCTTTTTCTTAACCTGAAGAGCACCCTGAACTTCAATTTCAAGGAAAACATCAATTCCCTTGTCCAAGGTTTCATTGACATAGGTCAGAGGAGTTCCATAGTAGTTGCCGACGTATTCTGCGTATTCCAACATCTGTCCTTGACGAATCAGCTCTTCAAACTCTTCACGAGTACGGAAGAAATAGTCAACACCATCCACTTCTCCAGGACGTTGCGCGCGTGTCGTCATCGATACAGAGTATTGAAATTGGTTTTCAGAACTCTCAAAAATCTCTCTTCTAACCGTTCCTTTTCCAACCCCTGAAGGACCAGAAAAAACGATTAGTAAGCCTCGGTCTGCCATTGTGTCTCCTTTTAGTCAGTCTGTAAAAATAAAATAAAATTTTCCTTCAGATAGTAGCATTTTACACAAACTATCCTTCTACAGTCTTTCTATCTAGTGTAACAAAAAAGCAGTAATTTTTCAACTGCTCTTTCTTATTTATTTAGCATAATCTACTGCACGAAGTTCACGAATCACGGTTACCTTGATATTCCCTGGATAATCGAGATTGTTTTCAATTTTCTCACGAACTTTGTGAGCCAAGATTGTGACTTTGTCGTCCTTGATTTGTCCTGGATTGACCATGATGCGGATTTCACGTCCTGCTTGAAGGGCAAAGCTAGTTTGTACTCCTTCAAAGCCGTTAGCAATTTCTTCCAAATCATGGAGACGCTTGATATAGCTTTCAAGAGATTCACTACGAGCACCTGGACGAGCCGCACTCAAGGCATCTGCTGCAGCAACAATCACTGCAATGACACTTTCTGCTTCGACATCACCGTGGTGGCTAGCAATCGTATTGACCACAACTGGGTGTTCCTTATACTTGCGAGCCAATTCCATACCGATTTCAACGTGGCTACCTTCAACCTCGCGGTCAATGGCTTTTCCGATATCGTGAAGGAATCCAGCACGACGGGCAAGAGCCGCATTCTCACCAAGCTCGCTGGCCATAATACCAGCCAGCTTAGCAACTTCAATCGAATGGCGCAAGACATTTTGTCCATAAGAAGTACGGAACTGCAAACGTCCCATAATCTTCATCAAGTCTGGATGAAGGTTTGGCGCCCCAATTTCATAGGCGGCAGCCTCACCGTATTCACGGATCTTATTGTCAATCTCTTGACGGTTTTTCTCAACCAACTCTTCGATACGAGCTGGGTGAATACGACCATCCTTGAGCAACATTTCCATAGTCATACGGGCAATCTCGCGACGAATCGGATCAAATCCTGACAAGGTCACTACTTCTGGTGTATCGTCGATAATCACATCAACCCCTGTCAAACTTTCAAAGGTACGAATGTTACGACCTTCACGACCAATAATGCGTCCCTTCATAGTATCATCTGGCAGATGAACTGTTGAGTTTGTTGACTCCGCTACATATTCACCAGCAATACGTTGCATAGCTTGAACAAGAATGTCCTTGGCCATTTTATCAGAACGTTCCTTGACCTCTTGCTCAGCCTCACGAATACGACTGGCAATCTCCTTGGTCAAGTTTTCCTCTGTCTGAGCTAGGATAATATCTCGTGCTTCTGCCTGAGACAGGGCACCAATACGCTCTAGTTCAGCTTCTTTTTGTCTTTCGACTTCCTCTAATTGCTCTTCACGTTCATCAAGGTTTTTTGCTCTATCAGAAATACTTTGTTCTTTTTGTTCAAGTGTTTGTTCTTTACTCGTCAAATTATCGTCTTTACGGTCAAGGCTGGTAGCTCGCTCCGTCAAACGACTTTCGATTTGTTTCAGTTCTTGACGCTCTGATTTGAATTCGGCGTCCACTTCTTCGCGGTATTTTCTGGCTTCCTCTTTGGCCTCCAATAGTGCTTCTTTTTTAAGAGACTTGCTTTCACGTTTAGCTTCATTAACCAATAAATCCGCTTCTCGTTCAGCTTGCCCACGTAAATTAGTTGCTTCTTGTTCAGCATTTAAAAGCATCAACTCTGCAGCTTCTTTAGATGATTTCATCTTAGCTGAGATGCTGACATACCCAATTACTAAACCAATGATGACGGCAAAAACAGCAATCGCAATCGACATGATTTCCATGTTTTTACCTCATTTAATTTTTATTATGAATGACATACATTCTTTAATATTCTACCATAAAAAAGTGATTTTCACAAACCTAAAATAGAATATGTTTTGGAGAAAATTGGAGTTTAGGCACCTAAATTTATTAGAATAATATTTATTGGTTAGAATCCGTAATGACAGCAAAAATTAAAAAAGCCTACTTTTCAGTAGACTTAGTTTGTTTCTATTCTAATCGGTACTCTTCCAAAATTCTGCTCTACTACACCTGAATTTCCCAGTTGGTAAATCTGGTCTGCCTTTTGAGTCATAGCATCCCAAGGTTCTTTGCCAATTCGGCTGACTAGATCGACCTGCCCTTTCAGAGACTTGAGGTGTTGTCTACCTTTTTCGGTAAAGCCAAGAACATGAATCCCTTCTGGCAAGTCATTTTCTCTAGCCTGCACCAAGATATAGGTCAATAGGCGTCTGACACGCGCTTTGGTGTAACGCTTGGTAGTCACTAACTCGACCAATTCTTCCACAGACTGGGCTGTCTTGATGGCATCCTTGATGCGCACTGCCATTTCCTGATTGACCTGATAAATGGTGGTTAGGTCGGGATTGGACAAGATTTGATAGCGGAGCAAAGGAAAATAGTCTTCCCAGGTCACCTTACTTGCCTGCTCAAATAGGGCAACAGAAGGCATAAAGCGTTCTAAAAAATCTTGGTCCTTCTGGTGCTGACGGAGGGCTGTTGCCGAAGCAAAGTCCACATCCTTATCCACAGAATGGTAACCTGCTCCCTGACGTTGAATTGGCTGCAGTTTGATGTTGCGTCCCGCAACGGCTTTGGCATAGGCAAGAGCAAGAACATGATTGGGCGTATTGCCAGAAAAATCAAGACCTGCAAATTCCTTCCACATGGCTTGGGTTTTCTGGGGATAAGAGAGGGAATCAGGCAGATTTTCCACAAATTTCTCCATCTCAGTACCTTGCTCTGTGTATAAGTCAGCAATTTTTTGATAATCCAGAACTTCCTCTGTCCCAAAGGCTAGGGTATCAATACCCAACCGAGCCAAGATATCCACAGCCCCTTGACCGAAAAAATCTGCTGCCTGAACACTGACTAAAAAGGGCAATTCCACTACCAGATCCGCTCCATTCCCCAGCGCCATCTGGGCCCGTGTCCACCTGTCTACAATAGCAGGTTCTCCTCGCTGCATGAAATTACCAGACATGGCAACGATTTTCAGCCCCTCTGCCTGATTCAGCAGGTATTTATGCCCATTATGAAAAGGATTAAACTCCGCAATTATACCTGTGATGGTCATAGTAATCTCCTACTTCTGCGCGACAAAAAACCAACGGGTGCTGGTTTCTGTAGGATCCTTGTCCTCAAAGTCCGCATAGAGTTTGAAGGACTTGAAACCAGCCTGTTCCAGCAAAATGTCATAGGTCAAGACTTCATAGGTTCGCTCCTCATGAACTTCATCGTGACGACTAAATGAACCGTCAGCCTCCTTGACAAAGAAAGTCAGCTCATGGACGATGGAGTGAGGTGCTTCATCCTCATAAGTATCCCAGAGCATTGCAAAATCTTCCGCATTTTCATGGTAAGAATAACCCGGGAAGACCTCGTCTGTCTGGTAGGTCGAATGCACATCAAAGATGAAAACTCCATCTTCATTAAGGGCATTATACACTTCCTTAAAAACATCCCCTACTTCCACTTCATCCTGCATGTAGCAGACAGAGTCCGAGTAACACGTGACAAAATCATATTGACCTGCCTTGGACAAATCCAGCATATTGCCTTCAATAAAATCAATCTTTTGCTTGGCTGAAGCCGCTCTCTTTTCAGCAATCTTCAACATATCCGCGCTCAAATCAACCCCAGTCACATCAAAACCAGCCTGAGAAAATCGGACAGACTGGATACCTGTCCCGCAAGCCAATTCCAAGAGTTTCTTTCTCTCCTTGGTCTTAGGCAAATGGCGAAGAGAAAAAGCCGTCCATTTATCATATAAACTATCATCCATGACCGCATCATAGACCGCCGCAAAGGTTTCATAAGTTGCCATAATTAAGATACAAAGAGCGTTAAAAGCAAGGAGAAAATAGGAAACTTTCTGCTGTATCGTCAGATACAAAGGAAGTTTATCTTTTTCTCGCAGCTTTTAGCTCGTGTTCAGTTTCGAGATGAACAAAACACGACGCCCTCACCTTTCCATCAATTTTCTAAAATAAGCAAAGAAACCCAGTTGACTACAACTGAGTTCAATTGTACACTATAGTCTTTTCGTTTGCTTTTAGTACTAGGCAACGAGTTGCAGGCATAACTGGAGTTAGGCAAAACGAGTTAACGCCGTAATAAAAGATAAAGGAAAAGACTATAAAGTTTCAGATAAATCTACAGAATGCGCCTCATGCCATAGTTTTTCTAGGTTATAGTGGGCACGCATTTCTTCTGAAAAGACATGCACAACGACAGCGCCGAGGTCTAGTAAGACCCAACCTCCAGCTGCATCGCCTTCGATATGGCTACCTTTAAAGCCTGCATCAGCTACTTTTTCACGGATGTTATCAGCGATAGCGTCCAACTGACGGCTATTCATTGAACTAGTAATAACAAAGTAATCCGTCACGCTGGTCAAATCTTGTACGTCAAGTGCGAGGATATCCTCCGCACGTTTCTCATCAGCCGCTTTCACGACTAGTTCTAGTAATTCTTTTTCGTTCATTTAGTCCTCTTTTAAAAAATATTTTTATAATCTAGGACATCTGCAAAGCAATCCTCCCAAATGTCCTCATAAAATTCATTTATCGTTTCTGCTGGAATGTCATCCCCATCAAAGGTTGTGACAGCACCTTCTGGAATAATCAGCTTATAGCCATATTCAAAGGCAACCTTGACAGAGGTATCCACACAATATTCTGTCTGCATACCACATAAAACTAATTTCCCAATCCCCTGTTTATCCAAATATTCTTTTAAGCCAGTTTCTTTGAAAATACTGTTATACTTCTTCTGAAAGACCTTTTCATCAGGTTTTCGATTTAAAAGCGCAGATAACTGCCAATCTTCTGATGTTTGAGCTTCAGAGTTCTCAATATGTTGAACATAGATAATTTCAATATTCTTGCTTCTAGCATGGTTTTGTAAATAAGAAATTTTTTCCAATAGTCTCTCTGTCTTAAAACCTGTTTCCACTAAAATATTTTGTACATCAATAATGATAAAAGCCGTCTTCATTTAGTCCTCTTTCAAATAGTGCACAAAGGCGTTATAGGTTTCAAGGGTTTGGGGATAGATGGGGAATCCCTGATGAGCTAGATGCTCCATTGTACGAGCTGTTTCATAGGCCACTGCCTTATTGAGCGATAAACTTGCAATCTCACGCGCCACATCTACTCCAGGAAAGGCTCGATTGTGCTCAATATAGTCTGCTACATAGATAACCTTGTCTAAGTCTGTCATCTGACCAGCACCGACTGTATGGATTTCAATGGCTCGCAGGATTTCTGAATCATGCAAATCCAAATCTTCCTGAATCTTGTAGATGCCAACCATGCCATGCCAGACATTATTGCCCCAGTTTTTGAGGTCAGGGTCTAGCTGATAACGGTCAATCAAATCTAAAAATTCCTGATCTGACAGCTTTTTAGCATAGTCATGAAGAAGGCCTGCTAGACCTGCCTTCTCACCATCTACTCCAAAGCGCTGGGCCAGTTCTATGGCTGCACGCTCTACTCCCAAGCAATGGGTTAAGCGTTTTTCAGGTAAAAGCTCTGCCATTTTTTCCAACAAAGCCTCGCGAGAGCAATTGATATAGTCTTGATAGGCCATCAGTAAAGCCCCTCCTTCTCGATGTAATCTAGCACAGGCTGAGGCAGGAGAAAGTTGGGTTTCCGTCCCTGGGCAAGGAAGTCACGCACCATGCTGGACGAGATATCCATGAGAGGCACATCCACCCAGATAACTGGATAGGAAGTTCCAGCCTTGTAGCGTGGACGCTGAACCCCCACAAACTGAACCATATCTACCAGTTCATCAATTCGGTACCACTTAGGCAGATAGTCCACCATATCGGCACCGATGATAAAGTAATAATCCGTATCTGGATGTTGCTCTGTCAAGATTTTCATGGTGTCGTAGGTATAGGAAATGCCCTTACGTTCCAATTCAATGGTTTCAATGGCTAAGCCGTCAATCCCCTCAATCGCCAACTCAAGCATCTTGAGACGATGGTGTTCAGAGATTGTTTCCTTTTTATCTACATGAGGAGGTTGGTATTCAGGCATGAGCAAAACCTGGTCCAATCCCAACTGTTGCCGTACTTGGTCCGCAACGATAAGATGGGCATTGTGAACAGGGTTAAAATTTCCCCCTAAAATCCCGACTTGTTTGCGTTTTTTCTCCTTGATTTCTGGCTCCAACTCTACCTTGGTAAAGGGAGTCAATAGTTCGATTGCCATAGGCTAGTCTCCTTTATTTCTCTGTAAAAACAGTTGTTTGGAGTAGGTTTTTAGATTTCTTTGACTTTTTTAGAAATCTTGCGATTTTCTTTCTTGCTAGACTGTTTAAACAAAATCAAGATGCGTCCGATTTTTTGGACAGTATCCACACCAATTTCTTCTTCCAAGATTTCAGCTACTTCGTGGATGTTTTCATCAGTGTTTTGTAAGAGCGTTACTTTAATCAATTCGCGGACATCAAGAGCTTGACGGACGCTGGTTTTGATTTGGTCGTTAAGTCCATTTTTTCCGATTTGGATGATGGGTTTGAGGGTGTGTGCCTGACTGTTGAGGAAGGCACGTTGTTTTGATGTTAATGACATAATTTCTTTAAAAGAGTTTCTTTTTATACTCTTCTGAAGTGGTGACGGACGTCAGCAAAGTCCTTTGGACTTTCATGACTAAAATTTGAGCCTAAGGTCTCAAATTTTCCGCAGTTGGTACAATCACTTGTACCAACTGACACCACAGTGAAAAGTATTCGCTGTGGGCTCGCAGGGCTCGCACGAATTTAGATAACCCTTTCCTTTCTGTGTTTAAATAATTGCTTTTCGTGTGACGACGGCGACGCCTTCTGGTGCCCAGACGGCGACTTTGGCTGTGCCTGTTACACGGATCCATCCGAGTCCTGAAATGACGAGGTCTGTTTTATCCTTGATTGTAAAAACATGCTCAATCAGTTTTGGAAAATCTTCTTTTTCCTTGCTATTTGGTGGTGTTAGAAGGGTTCCGAGGTGCTTGTCGTAAAAGGCACTAGCTCCCTCTAGCTTGGTACGATGAAGTTTGAGTTCATTGTCAAAGAAGGCTGTGAATCCTTGCTTTTCACCCGCAATGAAGTCAAATCTGCCGAGACCACCTAGAAACAGGGTTTGTTCAGGATTGAGCTGATAGGTCTTAGGCTTGATTTCCTTTTTGGGGCTGACATACTTGAGGTTTTTAGCCGTCAAGTAGTGAGCCATCTGGTGACGGTGGATGATTCCCGGCGTATCGTAGATATAAGATCCGTCATCAAGCGGAATCTCGATTTTGTCCAAGGTTGTACCTGGAAAACGAGAAGTCGTGATGACATTCTGATCACCCGTAATTTCCTGGATAATAGCATTGATAAGAGTTGATTTTCCAACGTTGGTTACACCGACCACATAGACATCACGGCCCTTACGGTAGTGTTCAATCTTGTCAATGACTTCCTTAATTGCATGTTTATTTTGCGCTGAAGTCAGGACTACATCGACAGGACGAAGTCCTTCTTCGTGGGCACGTTCCATCAGCCACTGGCTAATCTTGCCCGGTTTAACAGACTTGGGCAGAATATCTTTTTTATTTCCAACCAAGAGGACATCATTGCCCGAGACAAAACGTGATAATCCTGGGATGACAGAGCCATTGAAATCAAAGATATCAATGACATTGACCACCAAGGCATCACTGTCTCCTACCTCGTGCAAGAGCTTGAGGAAATCATCGTCCGTTAACTGGACATCTGTGATCTCATTATAATGGCGAAGACGGAAACAGCGTTGACAATAAACTTCGCCAGTCTCCAAGCCTTTTTCAAGTGCCGACTGGGGAGTGAAACCAAGACCAGCCTTGTCTGTCGTCTGAATGGTTGCTCCACAACCAATACAGAGAATTTCTTCCATAGTTAAATTCCTTTTTTATATGTAATCGGTCCGTACTTTTCAGTGATTTTTCGCATCACACGACGCTCACGAGCTCGGTTAATCTGCGTTTTGATCGAGTCATGTTGGACCAAGGGTTTGACTAAAATCGAGCGAATGCCGGCACGGTGGGCTGCTCGTATATCCGTCATGAGCTGGTCGCCAACCATGACCACTTCGCTTTTATCATAGTGGAATTCCTTCATTGCACGATCAATCCCAAATGTGAAGGGCTTCAGAGCCCAATAAACGTAATCAATACCAAACTTCTCAACTGCACGTTGAACCCGTTTTTTTGTGTTATTTGAGACTACGATAATGCGAATGCCCGCGTCCCGAAGATCATGTAGCCATTGCTTCATCTCTGGCGTCCCGTCAGGATTATTCCAAGCAATTAGGGTATTGTCCAAATCGACCAAAACAGCCTTGATTCCCTGCGCCTGCAGACTTGGGACTGTCAGATCATAAACTGCTTCCACAGCAAAATCTGGCATGTAATTTTCAATCGCCATTCTGGCTCCTTTTCTTAACTTTTTTCTCAATTTTCCTTAGTAACAATGACAAAACAATCCACAAACCTGCACTAGCCAAACTGATGTAGAGCCAAGCATGGGGCTCATCTGTTAAAGGTAGGGGAACATTCATTCCGAAAAAGCCTGTCACTACTGCCAAAACCGCTAGCAAGACTGAAATGATGGTCAGAGTTGTCAAATTATCATTCAAATTATTATTTAGGATATTGTTGTAAGATGCTGATAGTTGTTGGAGGACTTGAGAAATCAAATCCATCATGGACACCGACTGATGGCCTCAATCAAAGGTCACTGTGCCATTTTCTCTATGATAATCCATTTGGGCACATTTATTTCTATCTAGCGCATATTTGATGGTTTCCTTGTCCATTCCGTATACTTTCGATAAGTCTTCCAGATTTTTGATTTTCTCAATATCTAGATTTATCCAAGTAAGATTATTTACTAATTGCTTTTCTACAAACATTCGCTCTACTTACTTTACCAAACTCTTTCTATTGTATCATAAATCCACTAAAATTACAGGCCTAGTCTATTCGGGAAAAATTGCTGACAACCGTTATATTACGGTTGGGCACAAAATGAAGAACCTGGTCTTCTCCCCTTAACTGGGTTGTTCTGATACCCACACTAACAACCTTTCCTGAAACAGTAATGGGGCCGTTTGTCAGAACAACTTCATCTCCTACATCCAATTGACGCTCAAAAAGAATGAAAAAGCCATTGATAACATCAGATAGAAAGCCTTGGGCCCCCATACCGATGGCGACACCTGCAATCCCAGCACCTGCAAGTAAGCTAGAAACCGGAAGCCCCAAAATAGACAAAATGCAATAAAGTAAAAAGAAATAAAGAGTATAATTAAACACATTCTCTAATAAACGTGAAATAGTCTTCTGCCGTCCTACGTCATGGCGAGACATTTTTAAAGAAGGTTTAATAATTCTCTGCACCATGGTGTGGAGTATTTTTTTAGCCATATAAAAGAGTAAAAACAGAAACAAAAGAGAAAGTATCTTGGTCAAGATATTCTCGATAATCGCTGTAACATCAAGCTTATTGAGATAGGTTTGAATAAATTCTTGCATAGAAAACTCCTTTTATTTATTATACCATACTTTCACAGAGTGTCATTCTCCATAAATATTCAAAAATAATTTCAAAAATAGACAGAAAATTCTTGATTTTAATTCATATTTATACTATAATCATAAACATTACACAACTAAGGAGATTATTATGAAAAAACTCATTCATGCTTGGAATAAGGCAAGCCTAATCAAACGTATTTTGATTGGTATGCTTTTTGGAGGAATCCTAGGACTAACACTCCCTACTGTATCTGGAATCGGCCTACTCGGAGATCTCTTTGTTGGTGGTCTAAAAGCCATCGCACCGATTCTAGTCTTTGCCCTCGTTGCCAATGCTCTTTCCAAACACCAAAAGGGACAGGATAGCAATATGAAAACCGTTATCTTCCTTTATCTAGTGGGAACCTTTGCAGCGGCACTTGTAGCCGTTTTTGCTAGTTTCATCGTTCCAGTTGAAATTACCTTAAATAGTGCTAATACAGAAATTACACCCCCTGATGGTATAGGTCAGGTTCTTAGCAATCTCTTGCTTAAACTCGTAGACAATCCTGTTAATGCCCTCGTCACAGCCAACTACATTGGAATCCTATCTTGGGCAGTTATTTTCGGAATTGCTATGAGAGAAGCCAGCAAAAATAGTAAAGAATTGTTGAACACCATAGCTGATGTGACTTCTAAGATTGTCGAATGGATCATTAACCTGGCACCATTTGGAATTCTAGGCCTTGTCTTTAAAACTATCTCTGATAAAGGAATCGGCAGTCTCGCAAACTACGGTATTTTACTAGGACTATTGGTTACAACCATGATCTTTGTCACTCTGATTGTCAATCCTTCGATTGCCTTTCTCTTTATGAAGAGAAATCCTTATCCCCTCGTTTGGAAATGTTTGCGTGTCAGCGGTGTGACAGCCTTCTTCACTCGTAGTTCTGCGGCTAACATCCCTGTCAACATGAAACTTTGCCACGATCTTGGACTGGATCCAGACACCTATTCTGTTTCTATTCCACTTGGATCTACTATCAACATGGCAGGAGCAGCGATTACCATTAACATTCTGACCCTTGCAGCAGTAAATACTCTCGGAATCCCTGTTGATTTTGCGACAGCCTTTGTCCTTAGTGTGGTAGCTGCTATTTCAGCCTGTGGAGCTTCTGGTATCGCTGGCGGTTCCCTCCTCCTTATCCCAGTTGCTTGTAGTCTTTTCGGCATTTCTAACGACATTGCCATGCAAGTCGTAGGTGTAGGTTTTGTCATCGGTGTCATCCAAGACTCATGTGAAACAGCCCTCAACTCTTCTACAGACGTCCTCTTTACTGCCGTTGCTGAGTATGCAAAAACCAGTAGAAAATAATAACTAAAGACAAGCCTTCTCAGGTCTTGTCTTTTCCACTTTTGTTCTAGTCTTTTTAGGAAATTCTTATGTCTATTAGCCAACGTACCATAAAGCTAATCTTAGCTACCTGTCTTGCCTGTCTTGTTGCTTCTTTTCTAGATCTTTCTTCAGCAGTTTCAGCAGGAATTATTGCCCTTCTCAGCTTGTCTGACACTCGAAGAAGTACCTTAAAACTTGCTCATAACCGATTTTTTTCTATGATTCTAGCTCTGACTATCGGCGTCTTAGCCTTTCAGTTACTTGGATTTCATCTCTGGAGCCTGGGGCTTTATCTAGCCCTCTATATCCCTATCGCATATAAAATGGGCTTGGAAATCGGCATTACTCCAAGCAGTGTTCTGGTAGGTCACCTCTTGGTTCAAGAGTCAATCTCACTAACACTTCTTATCAATGAATTCCTGCTTTTTGCTATCGGTACAGGGTTTGCCCTATTGGTCAATCTCTACATGCCTTCTAGAGAAGAGGAAATAAGTCATTATTATACTCTTGTTGAAGAAAAATTAAAGAATATTCTCCTTCGATTTAATTATTACTTATCTAGAGGAGATGGCCGTAACAAAGCACAATTAGTTGATGAATTGGATAGTCTTCTTGAAGAGGCACTGAGACTTGTATACTTAGAACATTCCAACCATCTCTTTCACCAAACAGATTACCATATCCACTACTTTGAAATGAGACAAAGTCAGAGTCGAATCCTAAGAAACATGGCCCAACAAATCAACACTTGCCAACTTGCAGCAAGTGAGACCTTAATCCTAGCTCAACTATTTTCAAAAATTGCAGGGCAACTCAGCCAGACCAATCCCGCCTCTAGTCTACTAGATGATATCGAACGTTTTCTGGAAGTCTTTCGTAATAGAAGTTTACCGAAAACACGTGAAGAATTTGAAACCCGCGCCACCCTTCTTCAACTCCTACGTGAAGCCAAAACCTTCATCCAAGTCAAAGTTGATTTCTATAAAAAATATGGAAATTAAAGGGAAATCGGTCATACTAAATCAGATAGAAAAATGTAAATAAGAAAAACGCATATTGCAAAGTGTTGAATGAACTGCACCCCAAAAGTTAGACAGAAAAAATCTAACTTTTGGGGTGTTTTTATTATGAAATTAACTTATGATAATAAAGTTCAGATCTATGAACTTAGAAAACAAGGATATAGCTTAGAGAAGTTTTCAAATATAGTAAACTGAAGCAAAAACAGTACATAATATGGTATAATCTTCTTATGGCATATTCAATAGATTTTCGTAAAAAAGTTCTCTCTTATTGTGAGCGAACAGGTAGTATAACAGAAGCATCACACCTT
>NZ_CABFMF010000032.1 GCF_901875575.1 uncultured Streptococcus sp. | reverse complement strand
AAAGTATTAGACAATGCAAGTGCGACACCAGAACAAGTTGCAGCAGCAGTAGCGAAAGTAAACGATAAGAAAGCAGCATTAGAAGCAGCCAAAGCAGCGTTAGTAGGCAAGATAACTCAAGACCAAAAAGATGATTTAGCAAACGCTGAAGAAAATCTTAAATTAGCAGATACAACTGGTAAAGCTAAAGATAGTGTCAAAGCTTATAATGATGAAGTCGCTAAACTAAGTGATGAGTTAGCAGCTGCAAAACAAGCAGCTAAAGATTTATTAGATAAAGGAGATAATGCTGGAGAGTTAGAAGCTTATAGAGTTCAAGCTAAAATTAATAAGTTGAAATCTAAATTAGCAGAAGCAGCAAAACTTCTTAAAGATATCGATAAGTCAGCAGCTAAGAAAGAAGTTGAAGATGCGGCTAAGAATGCAAACGATGCAATTGATGATAATGCTGATTTAACACCTGAGCAAAAACAAGCAGCTAAGGCAAAAGTAGCAGAAGAAGCAACAAAAGCAATTGGCGACATCGATAAAGCAACAACTGAAGATGATGTTACAGCAGCTAAAAATGCTGGTAAATTTGCAATTGAAAAAGAAGCAGCGAAAGCAGAAGTAGAAGCAGCGAAAGCAGAAAAAGAAAAAGCAATTGATGCTAATGACAAACTTTCTGATGATGAAAAACAAGCAGCAAAAGATGCTGTAGAGGAAGCAGCAACAAATGCGATTCAAGCGATTGATGCAGCTCAAGACCAGTCAACAGTAGATAGTGCGAAAACAACTGGTAAAGAAGCCGTAGCAGCAGTAAATCCAGTCGGCAAAGAAAAAGCATTAGATGCGATTCAAAAAGCAACTGAAGATAAACTTGCTGAAATTGATCGTGATGATAAATTATCAGATAAGGAAAAAGCCAAAGCCAAAGCAGAAGTTGCGAAGGCTGCAATTGATGCAGTGAATGCAATTAATGAAGCAACAGATCAAGCCGCAGTAGATGCGAAACAAACTGAAGGAACAAAAGCTGTATCAGAAGTAAATCCAGTCGGCAAAGAAAAAGCAAAAGCAGAAATCGAAAAAGAATTAGCTGAAAAAACAAAAGCGATTGATTCAAATCCAGATTTAACAGATGCTCAAAAAGCAGAAGCTAAAGCGAAACTTGCAGAAGAAGCTAAGAAAGCCATTGATGCAATTGATCAAGCAAAAACAACAGAAGATGTTGCCTCAGCTAAAGAATCAGGAAAACTAGCAATAGAAAAAGAAGCAGCAAAAGCAGAAATCGAAGCAGCAAAAGCAGCGAAAGAAAAAGCAATTGATGCAAATCCAGATTTAACAGAGGATGAAAAAGCAGAGGCTAAAGCAAGAGTTGAAGAAGAAGCAGAAGCAGCGAAAAATGCAATTGACAAAGCAACAGAATTATCTGATATTGAAAAAGTAACTGAAACTGGAAAAGATGATATCAAGAAAGTAACAGTAACAAGTGCTAAAGAAGAAGCTAAGAAAGCAATAGATGAAGCCTTAGCAGCCAAAGAAAAAGCAATTGACGCAAGAACTGATTTAACTCAAGAAGAAAAAGAAGCAGCTAAAACAGCGGCAAGAGAAGAAGCAGAAGCAGCGAAAAATGCAATTGATAAGGCAACAACATCAGAAGATATCAATAAAGTATTAGAAGATGGAAAAGACAATATTGCGAAGATTAATCCAGAAAATCTTAAAGATAAAGCTAAGAAAGCAATAGATGAAGCCTTAGCAACCAAAGAAAAAGCAATTGACGCAAGAACTGATTTAACTCAAGAAGAAAAAGAAGCAGCTAAAAAAGCGGCAAGAGAAGAAGCAGAAGCAGCGAAAAATGCAATTGATAAGGCAACAACATCAGAAGATATCAATAAAGTAT
>NZ_CABFMF010000031.1 GCF_901875575.1 uncultured Streptococcus sp. | reverse complement strand
CAGTTATTATTATGGATAATGCAAGATTCCATAGAATGGGTAAGCTAGAACTCTTGTGTGAAGAGTTTGGGCATAAACTTTTACCTCTTCCTCACTACTCACCTGAGTACAATCCTATTGAGAAAACATGGGCTCATATCAAAAAGCATATCAAAAAAGTATTACCGAGTTGTAATACTTTTTTCGAGGCCCTTTTATCCTGCTCTTGTTTCAATTGACTATACCATATAGAAAAATGCTTTGATTCACAATGGAATCAAAGCATTTTAAAGAGCTCCCCATACATAATCGCAGAAGCTGCGGTTCCTCGGTACTTGGCTTCTTCTATTTTGATAAAGCGAGCCAAGTTGAGCAACTCAGGTGCCGGATGTTTGGGATTAAGGAGCAATTCACGATTGACCAGGCCTGAGAGACGAACTGCCAGCAATTGCCCATTTGTAGTAGGCAGTTTTTTAGCAGTTTCTAGGAGAGCAGCAACTAAATCTTCACTCAAATCATGTCTAGCATGATTGTAAAGATCTTTTATAAGACTTTCTAGGTTTGGTTCTACCATCCCTACCACCTCCCTTATGTTTAATAATTTTTAATCAAATCAACTGTTGAACGATCCAATTTCTTCACCAAGGCTTGTAAGAAAGCTTGCGCTTCTAGGAAGTCATCCATTGCATAAAGTGTTTGGTGAGAATGGATATAACGAGCGCAGACACCAATCGTTGTAGATGGGACACCACCATTTTTCAGATGAGCTGTTCCAGCGTCTGTTCCGCCTTTGCCACAGTAGTATTGATACTTGATCCCAGCTTCTTCAGCCGTTGTCAAAAGGAAATCCTTCATCCCTGGGAGAAGCAAGTGACCTGGATCATAGAAGCGAATCAAGGTTCCATCCCCAATCTTTCCTTGACCACCGTAGACATCACCTGCTGGTGAACAGTCTACTGCTAGGAAAACTTCTGGATCAAACTTGGTTGTGGAAGTATGAGCACCACGGAGACCAACCTCTTCTTGGACGTTAGAGCCAAGATAGAGTTCATTTCCGAGTTTTTGGCCTGAAAGAGCTTTTGCTAGCTCACTCACCATAAGAACCCCGTAGCGGTTGTCCCAAGCTTTTGAGATGATATTTTTTTCATTAGCTGTCAAGATAGCACTACTATCAGGTACAATCGTGTCACCAGGACGGATACCAAAGCTTTCTGCTTCAGCCTTATCCGCAAAACCACCATCAAAAATGATATCTGCAATAGCAGGCATGGTTGGTCCACCTGTTCCACGTGTCAAATGTGGAGGGACTGAACCTGAAATCACTGGAATTTCACGACCATCGCGAGTAAAGAGTTTAAAACGTTGGCTACTAACCACCATAGGGTTCCAACCACCGATTTCAACGACACGGAAGGTACCATCTGGCTTGATTTCGCTAACCATAAAACCAACTTCATCCATATGAGAAGCGACCAAGACACGAGGAGCATCGGTGACTTCTGAATGTTTAATCCCGAAAATACCGCCCAAGCCATCTGTCACTACTTCATCCACGTGCGGTGTCAACTTTTCACGAAGATAAGCACGTACAGGGGCTTCGTGACCCGAGATTGCAGCAAGTTCTGTTACTTCTTTGATTTTCGAAAATAATGTTGTCATATCAGTTCCTTCTTTCTGTCATCCATTTTACCACTTTTTATAGGAGAAGGATAGAGGAAAGTTATTCTGGTTTTAAAAATTAGTTTTTTAAATATCTCAAATTCTAATTTTGCTAGAGAATACTCATTATTTATTTAACTAAAAACTAACCAAATAACTTGCTCCCCAAACCATTAACAAAATAATTTAATTTCAGAAAAATATTAACTAATAAATTATTCAAAATACTTACTATAGTTAATTGCAACAAGAGCAGGACAAAAGAACCTCGAAAAAAGAGTCTGGTACAATAGTCCCTTATCTCCAAAAAAAGCAACGGATTTGCCGTTGCTTTTTGCATGGTTGCGAC
>NZ_CABFMF010000030.1 GCF_901875575.1 uncultured Streptococcus sp. | reverse complement strand
GAATTCCTTCTTTTTGACTAACCTGGTCTGGAGTCAAATTTTCAGTCTTCTTAGTGTCTTTATTCCCATTTACATAGAACACACGATTTTTATCTGTATTGGCCTGTTGACTATGTTGATTCAGAGCATAAACACACAGACTTAAGGAAAGGATAACAGCAGATCCTGCTGCTATATATTTCTTTTTAAATTTCATGATTTCCTCATTTCTATAATTATTTATATGATGTCTCCATTATTAAATGATTAAATAAATTACTTAACCAATTAATTAACTAGTAAATATTCTACCTCTTTTTAACTTGGATGTCAAGAGATTTTATATATTAATAACAAAATAAAATTCTCCCAAAGTCAGAGTTGTATTTCTAACTTTTGAGAGAACTTCATTTTTGATTCAGACTTTTTCTACTGCTATTCCTTACGCTGTAAGATCAGATAAGTTCTTTTTTATCACTTCTCCACTTGGCAATCTTAATTCAATCGTTCCATCCATATTGAATATAACACTATCTAAGCCTAATCCATAATTAGCTGCAAATTTTGCCACTTTTTCTTGTACAGGATCTATTGCTGGAGCTTCCTCTAATGCTGGATCTAACATAGGGTCACTCGCCACATTTCCTTCTGGATTCAACATTCCATTATCTGTTGAGTTTTCTGGTTTTACAGGTTTTTCGTTTGGTTTTGGTGCCTCTGGTAAAGAATCTGCTGGTTTATTGTCACCATTTCCTTGAGGTGCTTCTCCTGTAAAATCTGCCATATTCTTTTTAATGATTTCTCCCGATGGTAAATGTAATTCAATTGTTCCGTCCATATTAAACAAAACATTTTCTAACTTCATCCCATAACTTTCAGCAAATTTTGCTACTTTTTCTTGTACAGGATCCACTGTAGGAGCTTCTTCTAACGTTGAATTACTAGTACTATTTCCAGTTTCAGGAAGTTTTTCTTTTTCTACCTTCTCACTAGTCTTTGGTTCTTCTACCTTTTCATCAGGTTTTGAATTTTCTTGTGTTTTATTTCCCTTGAATTGTGGTAGAACACTTGGTTTATCAGTTTGATTTTCTTTTTCCAAAATAGGTACTTCCACAATATAAGAAGATTGATTGTCTAAATAGGCATTTGCCATGAAGGTTACAGGAATTTTATTTCCGGCTGTTATGGTTGTTCCTTGGTTTAATTTCGGAATCGGTAAATTGATTTCACCAACTTTATAGTTATTTTCTAAATAAGCATTTCCATGAAATTCATCAAACACTCTGACTAAAGCATCAGTTCCTTTAGGCACTGCATATTGAGGTTTCACTCTTAAATAAGTATCTCCTGCATGGAAAGGATAGAAAATCGTTTGGCTAGCCATTTTATAAGCTAAAGAGGTTGGAACTGTAAATGTACCATCATAACTTACTTCTGGATAATCTTTTGAAGCGATAGTGTACTTAAATGTTTGTCCTGGTAAATAAGGTTGATCTAATTCAAAGTTTGCAATATTCCCTACTCCTTCTCCAAATACTTTACCAGATACTTTCTCCAATACTTTTCCATCTGGTGTTATTAATTTTACTAACATATTGGTGCCTAATTTTTTCTCCAGTTCAGGCGGAAAACTAAAAGAAACGCGTTTTTGCCCATTAGCTAGAGTAAAGTTTTGATTATTAAAGGTACTGTTTTTTAACAAATTAACAACATTCGTTAATTCTTCTCAAGTATAAACTTTATTCCCTTCTTTTTTAGCAACTCCTTCCTCGGGTTTAAACAATTCATAGTTACTGTGAGAATGACCAATTCCAACCGGTTTATGTTCATCAATTGGGTCAGCATGATGGTGATCTCCATGTGGATAGATAATCGCATTTTTTTCTTTATTCACGATAATACTTTCTCGTTTGACACCATATTGTTTCATAATGCCAGCAATTTTTTCTTCGATTTTTTTATCTAAATCTTTCATTTCTTTGTCATTAACTGGATAATCCTGTTCATGAGATGGCACAGAATCTAATCTATTATGACTAGTTTTAACTTCCTCTAAATGTTTTTGTGCTGCCTTGATTTGTTCTGGTGTCAAATCTTTCTTAAAGAAGTAATGATTATGGTCGCCATGTGACATGACAAAGCCTGACGCATCTTCACTGATAATTCGATTGGCATCAAAACCATGACCATCTTCGTCATGGTGATGACCATGTGCATCTTCATCATGATCATCATCGTCATCATGTGCTGGACTTGGTATTACTGGTGTTTTACCTCTCAAATGATCTTGTGCTGCCTTGATTTGTTCTGCTGTCAAATCCTTCTTAAAGAAGTAATGATTGTGGTCGCCATGGGTCATGACAAAACCTGACGCATCTTCACTGATAATTCGATTGGCATCAAAACCATGACCATGTTCGTCATGGTGATGAC
>NZ_CABFMF010000029.1 GCF_901875575.1 uncultured Streptococcus sp. | reverse complement strand
TGACAAAAAAATACGTGATACATGACAAAAAAATACGTGATACATGACAAAAAAATACGTGATACATGACAAAAAAACAATAAATCAATTGAAGTTTGTCACATGATATTATATAATCATTTATGACAAAAAAATACGTGAGGTTAAACCATGAAAAAAGGGAAGTCAGAAAATGCGTTTGAGGGCTTGATGTCTAGGCAAGATTATCTAGTAGTACAAGCGAATGACCTAGCCAAAGCCTTTGGGAATTTAAAAGCTTTTGAACATAAGCTCCTGGACTATTGTTTTAGCTATGTTACCAAAGAAAGCAACGTAACGGATACCTTCTTGGTAACTACCAAAGAGGTGCTGAAGCACTTTGGATTGAACGCTTCAGGCTATAATTACGAGCGTGTGGCACGTGGCTTTAAAGCCTTAAACGAAAATACTGCGTTATATTTTGCGATTGAGAAAAACGGTAAAAAGGGAATTCGTATGGGGCAATTATTCTCTATGATTGAGTTTATGGAGAATGGAGAGGTATCGTTTAAATTTTCGGAGTTTGCTGCGCCTTACGTATTTGCTTTACGTAGCCAGTTCTTCTCGTTCAAATTGGCAGAGTTAGCTCAAATCAAATCAAAGTATGCCATTATTTTGATGAAATTGTGGGAAGCAAATCGCTTTAAAAATCAACGTGTCACAACCATTCAAGGAGATTTAGACGATTGGCAAGATTGGTTTTTAGGGGAAGAGAGAAGAATGCCCCCTGCAATCTTTGCAAGGAACTGTCTGAAAGTTGGGGCAGAAGAGCTAGAGAAAAAATTAGGGGTAGATGTTTATCTAAACGTAGTTAAAAATGGCAGAAAGGTCATTGGCTATGAAATGCAGATTACTGATAATCGACAACCAACAACTGCCGAAGTGATACAACATGCAACAGAGAACAGTCATCAAACAGATATCTACGACTTTTTAGACTAATCAATGCAGAAAAGGGAGTCACAAAATGACAGAAAGAGCGGAACTGATAAACGATATCGAGAAATTAAAAGCTGAAAGAAATAGATTATTGAGGCAAGTAGAAGAAGCTGAGCAGTGGGAAAGTACTGCATGGGATAGTTTTAATGCCTTGGCTGACCATCTACGAGCTACAGAGAAAAAGCAAGCCATTGCCCAAAACTACTGGGATAGTTCTCGAAGGGATATTGAAAGTCAATTTGAATTCGTGGCAAGTCAAATTGCTCGAGTAAAAAAAGTGTTGGACAAAAAACGTTATGAATTACTAGAGGGTGAAATTAACGAATTGCAGAAAGAGATTGCTACTTTAGCAGATGTTCTTGGTTTAGAGATTGAGGAGTTGCCGAAGCACTTGCCATTCTACAGATTACCAGCTGAAATTGAGGAGTGATAAAAAATACTTTATTTCCTGTTAGGGGGATTGGGGTGCTCCCCAAAAATTTGAAAGGGGTAAAAAGGCGTTCTCTTGAACGTCTCTTTTTATTTCTTTCAAACACAGTATCTGGGGGAATTTACTAGTAAATGGGTATCCAGATGCTAAGCTTGCCGGAATAAAAATATGTATTAAGTGGCTAGTTTTTACTAGGAAATATCCCAACCGTGTGGTATAGTGTTAAGTGGTAAATTTACCAGTAAGAAAAACTAGTTAAAAAGGAGCAAAGATGAGTAGTTGGAAGACAATGTCAGAGATTGCTGAAGAGTTAAAAATATCAAAAGATTTGGTGAAATATCACCGAAAAAAATTAGATAACGATGATGTGATGACTCATAGAGGTCTGGTGTATATATCAGCTTCAGGTGTTGAGAAAATAAAACAAGGACTTCGCAAAGAAAATTATTCTCTAGGTTTTGAAGGAAATGTTATTCAGCGGATATCGGAGGTAGAAGCCAAGTGTAAGTTTTTGGAGGTTCAAAATAAGGAGCTTTTAGACATGAATAAAGATTTGTTGGCTGAATTAAAGGGATTCAGGCGAGAATTTGATAAATTCTTTGCTTTAATTCAAGAAAGTTTAGAGTAATAAGCGAATATGAGCCCTCAGAGGCTCATATTCGCTTATTTTTGTTTTCGGAGTATAATTCTATGCCTTTGATATTAAAATGCGTTAGAGGACAAAATATGGCCTCTGAGAGCGTTTTATGCCGTGAAAGCTATTTGATAACAAGCTAGGTCAAGTTAGACTGGTTAAGGCGGTTCAGTCTGAACTTGGTTCAGCTGACCGACAAACCAAAGACTAACGACCTAGGTTACTTGTTGTCAAATAGATCATGGAATAAAGTAAGCGGACATGATATAATAACAAAGTCGCAACACCCAGTTAGCACTGCTAAGGAGGTGAGACTTTATGCTAAAATGCTTTATCGAGCTTGTTCTGCTACCACTGCTTGTCGGTGTCAGTTCAGAACTGATTGCGGAGTGGCTAATCCGTAAGTGGCATGACAAATGCGACAAGTAATCTAGCCTGAGTGCCTTGAGCAAGCACAAAAAACACCCTTGGCTGCAACCTTGGGTGTTTTCTTTATGCTTAGCTTTATCGAACTTTTAAGCAATATAATTATATCACGTGGGCTAGCACGTGTCAAAAAGTCCGTATGAAATTAGTCTCTGTGATATAATCAAGGCAGTTGCGAACCTTAGAGCAAAATAAGGAGGTGGCAATGGTGGGTTCAGAGTATAAAGTGGGTGATTGTGTAGATTTTAGGACTACAAGATTAGGGCAGAAAAAGTCTGGGGTAGTTCAGTTAGCAGAGCTTTTGACTTGTGATATTGTCTGTTTTGAAGATAATACGATATACCAGAATATCAAACATTCTGAAATGACTAGAAGCGAAAAGAGTTTAAATGATTTCTTGAAGATTGTTGGATTGTCCGATGAGGCTAAGCAATTTATTTTAGAACTTCTAGTTTAAGAGATTGACCCGATAGGGTCTCTTTTTTTTGAAAAATTAAAAAAATGAAGGCTTTTTTTCTAAAGGAGTTACTTTCATACTTACTTTATAACTTACTTTATATATACTTTGGGGGTGTCAAAAAGTCAGTATTATCAAGGGTTTGCGAGGAGATAAGTGACAAAAAAATACGTGATACATGACAAAAAAATACGTGATACATGACAAAAAAATACGTGATACATGACAAAAAAA
>NZ_CABFMF010000028.1 GCF_901875575.1 uncultured Streptococcus sp. | reverse complement strand
AAGATGTTGCTGATAACTTGTAGTGATATCTGTCTCTTTTCCTGTTCTAACCTCTGTAACTTTGGGTTTAGAACTAGAATTTGATTCCGTCACAGGTGCTTGTTTACGCTTTTGAAAAGCTGCTTCATAATTTACATCATTACCTCCTTGATGATTTCCAAATAAGGCCGCAATTTTATCCGGATCTTCTTGATTTTCTGGTTTACTTTCTAATGGTTGATTAAAATTCCAATCTTTTGTCATCCACTCATTTCATCCTTTCTAAATTAGGTTACATTATAAGAGATCATGGCAATAGCTTGATTCGTAGTCTGATTAACAAAGATATCCGCTTTTTCGAAATGATAATCCAAAATATAGTCCTTATAAACTTGGTTCATGGCATCATTTTGACTTGACAATTCTTGAGAATAAGCTGATTCTGTCATATAAGATTGAATACGTGTATTATTTTCCCCTAGTTTTTTCAATTCCTGACACTATGCGCTTTTTTCTTTTAAAGACTTTTTGCCCAGTTTAACTTCTTAAGAAAGCCAAATGATATTCTCCATTCAATTTAACTGCTACTTTCTCATGGATAGACTGATTTTCTAAAGAACAAATTTCTCCATATTTCCAACTTTCGTGCTCCCCTGATAATCTAGTGACTGACTTCACTTGATTATCTAAGTTAGCAACTGTAGCACTAAGCTCTTCTTTTGGAATAATTTCTTCAGTAATTATAAATGATTGTTCCCCTATCTTCAACTCTCTGGCTTCTTGCTCATTGATAGCAAATCCTCCTACTAAGCGAACATTAAATAAGTCAGAAACTTTTAGGAGTTCTTCTTTAGAAATATTATCAAGTAGTCTACATTTATAGAAAGTACTATCAATTTTTATGGCAAATTCTCTATTCTTAGTCTGATATAAGTCACCAATCTCCAACATATCATTCTTTATTTCATTATTGGAATCATCGTAAGATATTTCATAAGTATCATCATGATTGCTTACTTTGCTTTCAATATCTTCATATGAGATTAATTGATTAGTTACACCATAATGCTCTCCTTTATAAGCAAATTGATTATAACTTGAGTCGAGAAATTTAACATCATACTTCTCATATGTACATCCAGTCAATCCAAGTAAACTTAAGAAAAAAATGACGGAAAGATAGATCTTTTTGAATTTCATAGTTCTCCTCCTAATTTTCTATAGTTAAATTATCAAAAATCAATAACACCTCTCTCCAATACGTCTTTACAGACTTATTTTGGATATGAAGTAAAGTCAAAACAATTCCCAAACTTCCATCCAAAAATTTAAGACTCCCTTCATTTCCATCAGAATATATAATTAAACACCTTTTCTGCTTACAACTACTAAATTAGCAACAAACAATAATACAACATAAAAAATTAAAGCCAATAAATAGGTTGTGCTTCTAAAATTATTTTCTAAAATTATATTAACTGGTAAAATTACTGGAATCCAAAAAATATTAAGAAAAACTTTATTTGTTGCAAATAATATAAATAAACTTTCTACAACAGCAATAAGTAAATTGCCACCTTTCGCAATAAACAATGTCAATAGCATGTGGAAATGATTTAGCAATATTAGTAATAACCAACTAACTATTCCTACGTAAAAATAATATGAAAAGTGTTCTAACTCTATACCTACAACTACCCATAAAGGAATAGTAAGTAAAGATAATAGTAAATCTAACACAAAAATTTTCGCTCCCCATATACTGGCTGTATTTCTCAAGCCTTTAATATTCTGATAATTATTAGCATTGATTTCTTGTTCAGATACTAATAAAGTGATTATCGTAGTTATCATACAATAGCCTAACATGGGTAAAAAGATAATATTTTCCAATACAATTGTGTTATTTACAGATAATATGTAAATTGGAATTGTCAATAGTTGTATAGTAGACAAAATCAAAATAATGTATAGTTGATACGAACCTTTAAATTTAATCATTTCACTTTTTAGCAATTGGATCATTACTTAACCTCCAATTTAACATTAACAAAGAAACAATAAATAGAATCAATGATAGAAATACGGTAAATACTACCATTTTAACGTCTGTTACATGATTTGTTAAATCTAAATCTCCTGACGGTTTTATATACATAAGACTATAAGCAATTTTATAATGATATGTAAAAGGAAAGAAGAACCAAAAGCTACTTTGAGCGATAAAAGGTGCAACCAAAAAACAAATCAAGGAGTTAATAGATACTAAGATATAGGGGTTGATCCGTTTCGAAAATAGATACAAGAGTGGCAATACCCATATGGATGTTATCGAAATAAGTACTAAACAAATTAAGTCACCAATTATATTCAATGATATTAAGTCGCCATACAAAAAATTACTTGTAAATAATAATATAGCTAAAAACCATACGTTCGAAATGAGTAAATCTTTTAATTTTAAAAGTATCTTTACGATATATATTTTTATGCTATCATTTCGAAAGTATATATTCTGGAAGTTTCCTGCAGCTTCTTCTGCTTTATAATCATATAAAAATAACAATCCAATAAGCGTGTACAAAAAGACGGCTTCCCACCAATATATTGAAAAACTTTCTAGAATACTCGGTCCAACAAGTAATACAGCTATTAAAATCGACAATCCAGGAGCTATTATCAAGAATTTTTTGGATGTATTTTTTCGCTGTTTTAACCATTCTGATTTAAATACTTTTATCATATTGCGTCACCTCCATGAACAATTCTAAAAAATAAAGATTCTAAATCATCACTTTGAACATTCGAACCGTCGTAAAAAATGTGACCATCATGTAAAATAACAACTTTATCTGCCACTTTACTAACTTCATACAGTTGATGGCTAGATAAAAGAATTGTCATTCCTGATTTCTTTAAAGAAATCATTAAATTCAATAATTCCTTTATACCATCTGGATCCAATCCATTGGTAGGTTCATCTAAAATGAGCAAATTTGGACTAGTAATTATTGCCATGCCTAATCCCAAACGTTGTTTCATACCTAAAGAAAAGCTCCCTGCTTTTTTCTTTCCCGTATTAGATAGCCCAATCAAGTTTAATACTTCATTAATTCGTTCGTCAGAAATATCATATAACAATGCTCTTGTTTTTAAATTATCAAATGCAGATAAGTTCATATAGATAGCAGGAGTTTCAATAAGCGCTCCAATCTCATATATGCCCGCATTTTTTCCCCCATTAAAAATAACCGTACCACTATCAGCGTTTTCAAGACCAAAAATAATCTTCATAATTGTTGATTTTCCTGCACCATTGATACCCAATAATCCACAAATACTTCCCTCTTTTATTTCAAAAGAAATATTTTTCAGCACTTCTCTATCCTTATATGATTTTCTAAGTTTTTGAACTTGTATATTCATAACTCTAATTCCTCCTTGTTTTATACTTGTATGTTACACTTTATTTTTCAAAATTTGTTCAGATTTTCCAATTTTACAAAATAAAAAATAGACAGTCCTCAATTTAGAAATGAACTGCACCCCAAAAGTTAGACAGAAAAATCTAACTTTTGGGGTGTTTTTATTATGAAATTAACTTATGAAG
>NZ_CABFMF010000027.1 GCF_901875575.1 uncultured Streptococcus sp. | reverse complement strand
CAATTGAACTTCTTCCTTTTTATTCCTTACCTGTATTTGTTGCTTCAAATACGATGTCTATTAGTCAGTATCTTGTGGTGATCACTACAATCATTTTATTGTATTTTTTCACTCTCAAGAAAAGCAAGGAGTGTTCACTTTAGTTTTATTTAGTATTATTTTGCAGACTTAAAATCCAGCAAAAAAATCAGTCATCTTGCTATGCTCCTGCTCTTGCTGTTTACCACGTTTTTGTCTTATGCTAGACTCATTTCCAAAAGCATTATATAATAGTGATATGAAAGCAACTAAACTAAACAAGAAATACAAGCAATCAAAACTCGTTTAAAAGACCCTACTAAAGCTAATACTAAACAAAAAATCAAATAGCAAACTAGAAAGTTTATTTCAAACAATCTAACATACTGATTTTAGGCTGAAGATAATATTGGAGTGCTAATTAATGAGGTTATAATAAATAGCTGACAGCTTGTGTTGGTTTTGGATTTTTTAAGAGTATATGAGTATTAAAACTATAAGGAGGACGCAGGTGGCTAAAAATTTAAAATTAAAATTAGCTCGGGTAGAGCTTGATTTAACTCAAGGTCAATTGGCAGAGGCTGTTGGGGTGACTCGCCAGACTATTGGTTTGATAGAGGCGGGAAAATACAATCCCAGTCTCTCACTCTGTCAGTCCATTTGCAGATGTTTAGGGAAAACCCTAGACCAACTATTTTGGGAGGAAGAAGATGGTAACTAAATTCATTCATTATCAATTACTTGACGAAAGAGAAGAGCAACTAATCAATAAAGCTGGAGCGGAATCCTTTACCCTCTTCATTGGACTTGTGCTTTTAAGCTATTTGGTGGCTGTATTAGCTCCCTCTCTTTTTAATCCGAATTTTCTAGTCTATACTCTGATAGTAGGAATTTTCTTCTTTTTCAATCGTGCCCGTTATCTGGGAGTGACCTACTATAGTCGTTTTCATTTTACGATTTTGGGTTGTTTTTTCCTAACCTTGGCTATTACGGCTCTTTTAATGTTACAGAATTATCAATTCAACATAGAAATTTATCAGCACAATCCTTTGAACGTTAAATACCTGTCTGCTTGGGCTATTACCTATGTCATTTACCTTCCCTGGGTCTTTATTGGCAATCTCGGTCTGAAGAGCTATGGCGAATGGGCTCAGAAAAAGTTTGAGCAAGACATGGATGAACTGGAGAGTGGAGAATAGCTTGTTACTCTTTTCTCAATCCAGCTAAAATGTGATATAATAGTACTAATTTATTGGAATACATGAAAGTTCTTGAAAATTTTCATGTGTTTCTAGCTAAGGAAGTAGAAAAAGTATGTATCCAGATGATAGTTTGACATTGCACACGGACTTGTACCAGATCAACATGATGCAGGTTTACTTTGACCAAGGGATTCACAATAAAAAGGCTGTCTTTGAGGTGTATTTCCGCCAAGAGCCTTTTAAGAATGGCTATGCGGTTTTTGCTGGTTTGGAAAGAATTGTAAGTTATCTTGAAGACTTGCGTTTTTCAGATAGTGATATTGCCTATTTGGAGTCGCTAGGCTATCATGGGGCATTTTTGGACTATCTCCGCAATTTAAAGTTGGAGTTGACCGTTCGTTCTGCCCAAGAAGGGGACTTGGTTTTTGCTAATGAGCCTATTGTGCAGGTGGAAGGCCCTCTAGCCCAATGTCAGTTGGTCGAAACGGCTCTTTTGAACATCGTCAACTACCAGACCTTGGTGGCGACCAAGGCAGCTCGTATTCGTTCGGTTATCGAAGATGAACCCTTGATGGAGTTTGGGACACGTCGGGCTCAAGAGATGGATGCGGCTATCTGGGGAACACGCGCAGCAGTGATTGGTGGCGCCAATGGAACTAGCAACGTGCGTGCTGGTAAACTCTTTAATATTCCTGTTTTGGGTACTCATGCTCATTCTTTGGTACAGGTTTATGGTAATGACTATGAGGCTTTTAAGGCTTATGCTGCGACCCACAAAAATTGCGTCTTTCTTGTGGACACCTATGACACCCTTCGCATTGGGGTACCCGCTGCCATTCAGGTGGCACGTGAGCTGGGTGACCAGATTAACTTTATGGGTGTGCGGATTGACTCTGGGGATATTGCCTATATTTCCAAGAAAGTCCGTCAGCAACTGGACGAGGCTGGATTTACAGAGGCTAAGATTTATGCTTCTAATGATTTGGACGAAAATACTATCCTCAATCTCAAGATGCAAAAGGCCAAGATTGATGTCTGGGGTGTGGGAACCAAGCTGATTACAGCTTATGACCAGCCAGCTCTTGGGGCAGTTTACAAGATTGTTGCGATTGAAGATGAAAATGGGAACATGCGCAACACCATCAAGCTGTCTAGTAATGCTGAAAAAGTGTCTACGCCAGGTAAGAAGCAAGTGTGGCGCATTACCAGTCGTGAAAAAGGTAAGTCAGAAGGCGACTACATTACCTATGATGGTGTAGATGTTGCCAGCATGACAGAAATCAAGATGTTCCATCCGACTTATACCTACATCAAGAAGACCGTTCGTAATTTTGATGCTGTTCCTCTATTGGTGGATATTTTCAAGGACGGAAAATTGATTTACAGCTTGCCTAGTTTGACTGAGATTCAGGACTATGCTCGTAAGGAATTTGACAAGCTTTGGGATGAGTACAAGCGTGTGCTCAATCCGCAGCATTATCCAGTGGATTTGGCGCGTGATGTATGGCAGGACAAGATGGACTTGATAGACAAAATGCGTAAGGAAGCCCTCGGCGAAGGAGAAGAAGAATGACTTTGCAAGAAACCATTATCCAAGAGCTGGGTGTCAAACCTGTAATTGATAGTCAAGAAGAAATCCGTCGTTCTATTGATTTCTTAAAAAGATATCTGAAAAAACATCCTTTTCTTAAAAGTTTTGTGTTGGGAATTTCTGGTGGTCAAGACTCTACCTTAGCAGGTCGCTTGGCTCAATTAGCCATGGAAGAAATGCGAGCTGAAACAGGGGATGACCGCTACAAATTTATCGCTGTCCGCTTGCCATACGGAGTACAAGCCGATGAAGCAGATGCTCAAAAAGCCCTAGCCTTTATCCAGCCAGATGTCAGCTTGGTAGTTAATATCAAGGAATCGGCAGATGCCATGACAGTTGCGGTCGAAGCAACAGGTAGTCCTGTTTCGGACTTCAACAAGGGCAATATCAAGGCTCGTTGCCGTATGATTGCTCAGTATGCCCTTGCTGGTTCCCATAGCGGAGCGGTCATTGGAACAGACCATGCTGCGGAAAATATCACAGGCTTTTTTACCAAGTTTGGTGACGGTGGTGCGGATATTCTTCCTCTTTACCGCCTCAATAAACGTCAAGGAAAACAACTCTTGCAGGAACTCGGTGCAGACCCAGCCCTTTATGAAAAAATCCCAACAGCAGACCTAGAAGAAGACAAACCAGGCCTAGCTGACGAAGTAGCCCTCGGAGTCACTTATGAAGAGATTGACGACTACCTAGAAGGTAAAACAATCAGCACAGAAGCTCAAGCGACTATTGAAAACTGGTGGCACAAAGGCCAACATAAACGCCACCTACCAATCACCGTATTTGATGACTTTTGGGAGTGAAAACCTCCAGTGGAGGTTTTCAGCCTGAGCCTAGAAATGAGAAAGCGAAGAAGGTCCGGGGGACCTTTTTACCCCGAGTTTAGAAATAAGAAAATGAGGAACCTCCAGTGGAGGTTTTCAGCCTCTCACCTTGAAATAAAAAAGTGAGAGAAGGTCCGGTAACTCGAAGAGTTCGATTTCGTAGTCTCACCCCCGCAACGATGACTAGGTTTGAAAGAGCTTGGTAAAGCGTATTTCAAACCAGACAGCGACTGCGTCAAGGGCTTAGATGAAAAA
>NZ_CABFMF010000026.1 GCF_901875575.1 uncultured Streptococcus sp. | reverse complement strand
GGTCCGTTGGTCAAGGGGTTAAGACACCGCCTTTTCACGGCGGTAACACGGGTTCGAATCCCGTACGGACTATGGTGTATTGCGGTAGTAACACTTGATGAAAAAAGATTAAAAAAGTTTCAAAAAAGTGTTGACAAGTAGAAGAGGCTGTGATATACTAAGATAGTTGTCGCTTGAGAGAGATTGAGTGACAAAGACCTTTGAAAACTGAACAAGACGAACCAATGTGCAGGGCACTACAACAGAAGTTGTAGTACTGAACAATGAAAAAACAATAAATCTGTCAGTGACAGAAATGAGTGAGAGCTCAAACTTTTAATGAGAGTTTGATCCTGGCTCAGGACGAACGCTGGCGGCGTGCCTAATACATGCAAGTAGAACGCTGAAGGAGGAGCTTGCTTCTCTGGATGAGTTGCGAACGGGTGAGTAACGCGTAGGTAACCTGCCTGGTAGCGGGGGATAACTATTGGAAACGATAGCTAATACCGCATAATATTGACTATTGCATGATAGTCAGTTGAAAGGTGCAATTGCACCACTACCAGATGGACCTGCGTTGTATTAGCTAGTTGGTGGGGTAACGGCTCACCAAGGCGACGATACATAGCCGACCTGAGAGGGTGATCGGCCACACTGGGACTGAGACACGGCCCAGACTCCTACGGGAGGCAGCAGTAGGGAATCTTCGGCAATGGACGGAAGTCTGACCGAGCAACGCCGCGTGAGTGAAGAAGGTTTTCGGATCGTAAAGCTCTGTTGTAAGAGAAGAACGAGTGTGAGAGTGGAAAGTTCACACTGTGACGGTATCTTACCAGAAAGGGACGGCTAACTACGTGCCAGCAGCCGCGGTAATACGTAGGTCCCGAGCGTTGTCCGGATTTATTGGGCGTAAAGCGAGCGCAGGCGGTTAGATAAGTCTGAAGTTAAAGGCTGTGGCTTAACCATAGTACGCTTTGGAAACTGTTTAACTTGAGTGCAAGAGGGGAGAGTGGAATTCCATGTGTAGCGGTGAAATGCGTAGATATATGGAGGAACACCGGTGGCGAAAGCGGCTCTCTGGCTTGTAACTGACGCTGAGGCTCGAAAGCGTGGGGAGCAAACAGGATTAGATACCCTGGTAGTCCACGCCGTAAACGATGAGTGCTAGGTGTTAGACCCTTTCCGGGGTTTAGTGCCGTAGCTAACGCATTAAGCACTCCGCCTGGGGAGTACGACCGCAAGGTTGAAACTCAAAGGAATTGACGGGGGCCCGCACAAGCGGTGGAGCATGTGGTTTAATTCGAAGCAACGCGAAGAACCTTACCAGGTCTTGACATCCCTCTGACCGCTCTAGAGATAGAGTTTTCCTTCGGGACAGAGGTGACAGGTGGTGCATGGTTGTCGTCAGCTCGTGTCGTGAGATGTTGGGTTAAGTCCCGCAACGAGCGCAACCCCTATTGTTAGTTGCCATCATTTAGTTGGGCACTCTAGCGAGACTGCCGGTAATAAACCGGAGGAAGGTGGGGATGACGTCAAATCATCATGCCCCTTATGACCTGGGCTACACACGTGCTACAATGGCTGGTACAACGAGTCGCAAGCCGGTGACGGCAAGCTAATCTCTTAAAGCCAGTCTCAGTTCGGATTGTAGGCTGCAACTCGCCTACATGAAGTCGGAATCGCTAGTAATCGCGGATCAGCACGCCGCGGTGAATACGTTCCCGGGCCTTGTACACACCGCCCGTCACACCACGAGAGTTTGTAACACCCGAAGTCGGTGAGGTAACCGTAAGGAGCCAGCCGCCTAAGGTGGGATAGATGATTGGGGTGAAGTCGTAACAAGGTAGCCGTATCGGAAGGTGCGGCTGGATCACCTCCTTTCTAAGGATAAGGAACTGCGCATTGGTCTTGTTTAGTCTTGAGAGGTCTTGTGGGGCCTTAGCTCAGCTGGGAGAGCGCCTGCTTTGCACGCAGGAGGTCAGCGGTTCGATCCCGCTAGGCTCCATTGGTGAGAGATCACCAAGTAATGCACATTGAAAATTGAATATCTATATCAAATAGTAACAAGAAAATAAACCGAAACGCTGTAGTATTAAAAAGAGTTTATGACTGAAAGGTCAGAAAATAAGGTTAAGTTAATAAGGGCGCACGGTGGATGCCTTGGCACTAGGAGCCGAAGAAGGACGTGACAAACGACGATATGCCTTGGGTAGCTGTAAGTAAGCGATGATCCAGGGATTTCCGAATGGGGGAACCCAACAGGTACTACCTGTTACCCGCATCTGTTAAGGATGTGAGGAGGAAGACGCAGTGAACTGAAACATCTAAGTAGCTGCAGGAAGAGAAAGCAAAAGCGATTGCCTTAGTAGCGGCGAGCGAAACGGCAGAAGGGCAAACCGAAGAGTTTACTCTTCGGGGTTGTAGGACTGCAATGTGGACTCAAAGATTATAGAAGAATGATTTGGGAAGATCAGCCAAAGAGAGTAAGAGCCTCGTATTTAAAATAGTCTTTGTACCTAGCAGAATCCTGAGTACGGCGGGACACGTGAAATCCCGTCGGAATCTGGGAGGACCATCTCCCAACCCTAAATACTCCCTAGTGACCGATAGTGAACCAGTACCGTGAGGGAAAGGTGAAAAGCACCCCGGGAGGGGAGTGAAATAGAACCTGAAACCGTGTGCCTACAACAAGTTCGAGCCCGTTAATGGGTGAGAGCGTGCCTTTTGTAGAATGAACCGGCGAGTTACGTTATGATGCGAGGTTAAGTTGAAGAGACGGAGCCGTAGGGAAACCGAGTCTGAATAGGGCGGATTAGTATCATGACGTAGACCCGAAACCATGTGACCTACCCATGAGCAGGTTGAAGGTGCGGTAAGACGCACTGGAGGACCGAACCAGGGCACGTTGAAAAGTGCTTGGATGACTTGTGGGTAGCGGAGAAATTCCAAACGAACTTGGAGATAGCTGGTTCTCTCCGAAATAGCTTTAGGGCTAGCGTCGACATAAAGATTCTTGGAGGTAGAGCACTGTTTGGGTGAGGGGTCCATCCCGGATTACCAATCTCAGATAAACTCCGAATGCCAATGAATTATGGTCGGCAGTCAGACTGCGAGTGCTAAGATCCGTAGTCGAAAGGGAAACAGCCCAGACCACCAGCTAAGGTCCCAAAATAATTGTTAAGTGGAAAAGGATGTGGGGTTGCACAGACAACTAGGATGTTAGCTTAGAAGCAGCTATTCATTCAAAGAGTGCGTAATAGCTCACTAGTCGAGTGACCCTGCGCCGAAAATGTACCGGGGCTAAAACAATTTACCGAAGCTGTGGATACCTTTATAGGTATGGTAGGAGAGCGTTCTATGTGTGGAGAAGGTGTACCGTGAGGAGCGCTGGAACGCATAGAAGTGAGAATGCCGGTATGAGTAGCGAAAGACAGGTGAGAATCCTGTCCACCGTAAGACTAAGGTTTCCAGGGGAAGGCTCGTCCGCCCTGGGTTAGTCGGGACCTAAGGAGAGACCGAAAGGTGTATCCGATGGACAACAGGTTGATATTCCTGTACTAGAGTATGTAGTGATGGAGGGACGCAGTAGGCTAACTAAAGCAGACGAATGGAAGAGTCTGTCTAAGCAGTGAGGTGTGATAGGAGTCAAATGCTTCTATCTGTAACATTGAGCTGTGATGGGGAGCGAAGTTTAGTAGCGAAGTTAGTGACGTCACACTGCCAAGAAAAGCTTCTAGCGTTTAAACATACTCTACCCGTACCGCAAACCGACACAGGTAGTCGAGGCGAGTAGCCTCAGGTGAGCGAGAGAACTCTCGTTAAGGAACTCGGCAAAATGACCCCGTAACTTCGGGAGAAGGGGTGCTGACTTTAAGTCAGCCGCAGTGAATAGGCCCAAGCAACTGTTTATCAAAAACACAGCTCTCTGCTAAATCGTAAGATGATGTATAGGGGGTGACGCCTGCCCGGTGCTGGAAGGTTAAGAGGAGTGCTTAGCGGTAACGCGAAGGTATGAATTGAAGCCCCAGTAAACGGCGGCCGTAACTATAACGGTCCTAAGGTAGCGAAATTCCTTGTCGGGTAAGTTCCGACCCGCACGAAAGGCGTAATGATTTGGGCACTGTCTCAACGAGAGACTCGGTGAAATTTTAGTACCTGTGAAGATGCAGGTTACCCGCGACAGGACGGAAAGACCCCATGGAGCTTTACTGCAGTTTGATATTGAGTGTCTGTACCACATGTACAGGATAGGTAGGAGTCTATGAGATCGGGACGCCAGTTTCGAAGGAGACGTTGTTGGGATACTACCCTTGTGTTATGGCCACTCTAACCCAGATAGGTTATCCCTATCGGAGACAGTGTCTGACGGGCAGTTTGACTGGGGCGGTCGCCTCCTAAAAGGTAACGGAGGCGCCCAAAGGTTCCCTCAGAATGGTTGGAAATCATTCGCAGAGTGTAAAGGTATAAGGGAGCTTGACTGCGAGAGCTACAACTCGAGCAGGGACGAAAGTCGGGCTTAGTGATCCGGTGGTTCCGTATGGAAGGGCCATCGCTCAACGGATAAAAGCTACCCTGGGGATAACAGGCTTATCTCCCCCAAGAGTTCACATCGACGGGGAGGTTTGGCACCTCGATGTCGGCTCGTCGCATCCTGGGGCTGTAGTCGGTCCCAAGGGTTGGGCTGTTCGCCCATTAAAGCGGCACGCGAGCTGGGTTCAGAACGTCGTGAGACAGTTCGGTCCCTATCCGTCGCGGGCGTAGGAAATTTGAGAGGATCTGCTCCTAGTACGAGAGGACCAGAGTGGACTTACCGCTGGTGTACCAGTTGTCTTGCCAAAGGCATCGCTGGGTAGCTATGTAGGGAAGGGATAAACGCTGAAAGCATCTAAGTGTGAAACCCACCTCAAGATGAGATTTCCCATGATTATATATCAGTAAGAGCCCTGAGAGATGATCAGGTAGATAGGTTAGAAGTGGAAGTGTGGCGACACATGTAGCGGACTAATACTAATAGCTCGAGGACTTATCCAAAGTAACTGAGAATATGAAAGCGAAGGTTTTCTTGAATTGAGTAGATATTCAATTTTGAGTAGGTATTACTCAGAGTTAAGTGACGATAGCCTAGGAGATACACCTGTACCCATGCCGAACACAGAAGTTAAGCCCTAGAACGCCGGAAGTAGTTGGGGGTTGCCCCCTGTGAGATATGGAAGTCGCTTAGCT
>NZ_CABFMF010000025.1 GCF_901875575.1 uncultured Streptococcus sp. | reverse complement strand
TTTTTACGAAAATCTATTGAATATGCCATAAGAAGATTATACCACATTATGTACTATTTTTGGTTCAGTTTACTATAGACGACTGACAGACATCTTCTGCAGGTATTTTAGAAATTCCAAGAAGCTTAGGAACCTCTTCTCCATAAGCAAAGGCAAAAAGTTCATAGGCTGACTTTCCATTCAAAGCAGCACGTTTGACACTGTTAACATGCTAACAAACGAGATTAATGTCCTCCTGAGTTAAATTATCAAAGGAAGTTCCCTTTGGTAGGATGTCGCGAATCAGCGTGTGATTTTTCTCGATTCTCCCTTTCTGCTCAGAGCGATTAGGGTCACAAAAGAAGAGTTTACTTTCTCCTCGAACATCCATTTCGATGTCATCAACCCTGGCAAACTCTCCACCATTATCTGTCAGGATGACAGGAAAGAGTTGGAAGAAATCTTTGTCCGCTTGGTGAAGAGTGTTCTTGATATCATAGAGGTGTTTGGTAACCTCAAGGGCAGTTTTATTGTCGAGAAGCCTAGCGAAGATAAAGTTACAGAAAGATAAATTGAAGGTGAGTAGTACTTTACCTCCCACCCTGCCCATAACCGTGTCCATTTCCAGCCAAGAATTCAGTTGGTTAAGGGTTAAATAATTTTGGAAATCCTCATAGGAACGGCCTTTTTTAGCTTCTTTAGGGATGGAAGGTAGCTTACTTTTCCGTCTCTCTTTGAATTTAACGGCTCTGGATAGATCAATAGGAGCGATAGATAGGTATCCTTTTCGGATATGTCGATAGACGGTTGAGGAGCTGACATCAAGGTTGTGAGTTTTGAGGATATGATAGATGTGTTGTCCCTTTTTAACACCATCGGAAATGACTTTGTTCATATCCCAGAAAGTCTGAGAATTAAGAGGAGTTCCTTCACGAGATTCAACAAGAGTTTGTTCGTATTGTTTTTGAGCTTGTTTAGCGAGGTAGAAGATTTTCTGATAGCTACAGTTTTGTCTTTTTTTAGGGCATCCATTACAGACAAAGGGGGCTTTATCGAGTAGAGGGCAAGGAAGGTTATTAGAGGTAGAGTCTCTGGCTTGTCTATTTCGTTTGACCTCTCTAGAAACAGTGGTCGGGTCTTTTAGAATAAGGTGTCCGATAGCTTTGAAGGTTTCACCGCGCTCTAAACCTAATTGGATATCATTACGGTCTGAAAGGGTAAGGTGTTTATATTTTGTCATAGTGGATTTCATTTCTAACTCAAACGTCTCATACTTAATTCCACCATAAAAATCCGTTTTAGACTAATTTCCGCTTTGACCAGCCAAGTGGAAGTTACTTTGAGAAGTTAGCCTCTACATTTATTAGAGTTCTTATATAAAAACCACTTGACTTTTTACTAGATAGATAATAAAATGAAATTGGTTTTATGTAAACGTTATCAAAACAGTGTTACAAGGAGGTTATGTCATGAAACTAGAAAAGAAACAGCGGTTTTCCATTCGTAAGTATGCGTTTGGAGCCGCTTCAGTCCTGATTGGTTTTGCCTTTGGTACTCAAGTCGTATCCGCTGACGGAGTCACACCATCACCGCAAAAACCTGAAACTTTACAAACTATGCCGGATAACCCTCAATTAAAAGAAGTTCCAACTAAGGAAGCTGAAAAGCTTTCAGACACAGTAATCCAACCTAAAGAAGAAGTGAAAGCAGATGTTGACACTGCTAAGACAAATGCTCCAAAAGTTGACAATCCTGTAACCCCTCCAGTAAGTGAAAATGCAAGTCCAACACCTATTGTTCAAGCAGATAGCTCTACTCAAGCTGAAAAAACTAATGAAGCTGATAATCAAAATGAACCATCTACTCCAGCTGTTCCAACTCCAACTACTGAACGAGTAGCACAGGTAAATGAAAAACTAGCCAAAAGAAAAATGATCTCAATCGATGCTGGACGTAAGTACTTTTCACCAGACCAACTCAAGGAGATTATCGACAAGGCAAAGCACTACGGTTTTACTGATCTTCATTTACTAGTTGGAAATGACGGAATGCGTTTCATGCTGGACGACATGACCATCAAAGCTAATGGAAAAACCTATGCTAGTGATGATGTCAAACGCGCCATTGAAAAAGGTACAAATGAGTATTACAACGATCCAAATGGTAACCATCTAACAGAAAGCCAAATGACGGATCTTATTAACTATGCCAAAGATAAGGGTATTGGCTTAGTCCCAACTGTGAATAGTCCTGGCCACATGGATGCGATTTTAAATGCCATGAAAGAGCTCGGTATCCAGAACCCTAACTTTAACTACTTTGGGAAAGAATCTGCCCGTACAGTTGATCTTGATAATAAAGAGGCAGTTGAGTTTACAAAGGCTCTGATTGATAAATACGCTGCTTATTTCGCTGGGAAGTCTGAAATCTTTAATATTGGACTAGATGAGTATGCCAATGATGCAACAAATGCTAAAGGTTGGAGTGTTCTTCAAGCTGATAAATACTATCCAAACGAAGGGTATCCTGTAAAAGGATATGAAAAATTTATTGCCTACGCCAATGACCTAGCTCGTATTGTAAAATCGCACGGCCTCAAACCAATGGCCTTCAATGATGGTATTTACTATAATAGTGATACTAGCTTCGGAACTTTTGATAAAGATATCATCGTTTCTATGTGGACTGGTGGCTGGGGCGGTTATGATGTCGCTTCTTCTAAACTTCTAGTTGAAAAAGGACACCAAATCTTGAATACCAACGATGCTTGGTACTACGTTCTAGGACGAAATGCAGATGGTCAAGGCTGGTACAACCTCGATCAAGGACTCAATGGTATTAAGAGCACGCCAATCACTTCAGTACCAAAAACAGAAGGTGCTGACATTCCAATTATCGGTGGTATGGTAGCTGCCTGGGCTGATACCCCATCTGCACGCTATTCTCCATCACGACTCTTCAAACTCATGCGCCAATTCGCAAATTCTAACGCCGAGTACTTTGCGGCTGATTACGAATCTGCAGAACAGGCTCTTAACGAGGTACCAAAAGACCTTAACCGCTATACTTCAGAAAGTGTCGCAGCCGTAAAAGAAGCTGAAAAAGCTATTCGCTCTCTCGATAGCAACCTTAGCCGTGCCCAACAAGATACGATTGATGAAGCTATCGCTAAACTTCAAGAAACTGTCAGCAATTTGACCCTCACGCCTGAAGCTCAAAAAGAAGAAGAAGCCAAACGTGAACTTGAAAAACTAGAAAAAAATAAGGTGATTTCAATCGATGCTGGGCGTAAGTATTTCTCAGCTGAGCAATTAAAACGCATCATTGACAAGGCTAGTGAATTAGGATATTCTGATCTTCATCTCCTACTTGGAAATGACGGACTTCGCTTCTTACTAGATGATATGAGCATCACTGCTAACAGTAAGACTTATGCAAGTGACGATGTCAAAAATGCCATTATCGAAGGAACAAAAGCCTACTACGATGATCCAAACGGTACCACACTTAGTCAAGCTGAAGTTGCTGAACTGATTGACTATGCAAAATCTAAAGGTCTAGGCCTTATCCCAGCGATCAACAGCCCAGGTCACATGGATGCATTGCTTGTTGCTATGGAAAAATTAGGTATCCATAATCCTCAAGCCAACTTTGATAAGGTATCAAAAACAACCATGGATCTTAAAAACGAAGAAGCAATGAACTTTACAAAAGCCCTCATCGGCAAATACATGGACTTCTTTGCAGGAAAGACTAAAATATTCAACTACGGTACAGACGAATATGCCAACGATGCAACCAACGCTCAAGGTTGGTATTATCTAAAATACTACAATCTCTATGGCAAGTTTGCTGAATACTCTAATACTCTTGCTGCCATGGCTAAAGAGAGAGGTCTTCAACCAATGGCCTTTAACGATGGCTTCTACTATGAAGATAAGGATGATGTCGAATTTGATAAAGATGTCTTGATTTCTTACTGGTCTAAAGGTTGGTGGGGCTATAATCTTGCATCTCCTCAATATCTAGCAAGCAAAGGGTACAAGCTTCTTAACACCAACGGAGATTGGTATTATGTACTAGGTAATCATAAAAACGATGAAGCTTATCCGCTCTCAAAAGCTATTGAAAATTCTGGAAAAGTGCCATTCAACCAACTAGCTTCTACTAAATATCCTGAAATAGACCTTCCAACGATCGGAAGTATGCTAAGTATCTGGGCAGATAAACCAAGGGCTGAGTACAAGGAAGAAGAAATCTTTGAAATCATGACTGCCTTTGCTGACCACAACAAGGACTACTTCCGCGCTAACTACTCAGCTCTCCGTAACGAAGTCGATCAACTTCCTAAAAACTTGGAAGGATATAGTAAAGAAAGTATAGAAGCCCTTAATGCAGCTAAAGAAGCTCTCAACTATAATCTCAATCGTAATAAACAGGCTGAAGTCGATGCGCTTGTAAAGAAACTCCACGCTGCCCGTCTAGGCCTCAAACCAGTTGCAACCCACTTAGGAAGCCTCGAAGAAAATGAGGTGACTGCCAACGTCGAAACCCTACCAGAGCTCATCACAAGAACAGAAGAAATTCCGTTTGAGATTATTAGGAAGGAAAATCCAAACCTCCCAGAGGGGCAAGAAAAGATTATCACACCTGGAGTCAAAGGGGAACGAACTCATTATATCTCTGTTCTAACTGAAAATGGCAAAACTACAGAAACCGTTCTCTATAGCCAAGTAACGAAAGAAGCTGTCAATCAAGTGGTTGAAGTAGAAACTCTGGTAACACATGTAGGCGATGAAAACGGACAAGTCGCTATTGCTGAAGAAAAAACAAAACTAGAAATCCCAAGACAATCAGCTCCAGCAACTGTTCTGGCTGAGGAAAACAAAGCTCTTCCTCAAGATCCAGCTCCTGTGGCAACAGAGAAAAAACTTCCTGAAACAGGAAGTCAAGATTCTGCAGGATTGGTAGTCGCAGGACTCATGACCACACTAGCAGCCTATGGACTAACTAAAAGAAAAGAAGACTAACAGTCTTTTAGAGAAACAATAAAGAGTTTGGGACAAAAGTCTCTTATCATCTAGTAGGGGATAGTCTCTATCCCCTCTCACACCACCGTACGTGCCGTTCGGCATACGGCGGTTCAACTAACTTTTAACGCATGTCGTTCAAGGTAATAATCCAAACACGAAACCAGTCCATGTTTTTCAAGGACTGGTTTTGATATAGCACGTTTAAGTACCAACTTCTGAGCTACTAATTGATAGTGGTCGCCCCAGCCAGATACCTTATCTGCTATCCATTTTAGGGGCTCTATACTATTTGTAGTGGGTAAATCCCCTATGGATATTATGGAGCCTATTTTGTTGTAGAAAAAAAGTCCCATATAACCTATAATGAAAAGCAACCAAACCATCATTAGAAAGATTCATATGGAACAATTACATTTTATCACAAAACTACTAGACATTAAAGACCCTAATATCCAAATTATAAATATCATCAATAGGGATACACACAAGGAAATCATCGCTAGACTGGGTTATGAGGCTCCATCTTGTCCTGATTGCGAAAGTCTAATGAAGAAATATGACTTTCAAAAACCGTCTAAGATTCCTTATCTTGAAACGACTGGTATGACTACCAGAATTCTTCTTAGAAAACGCCGTTTTAAGTGCTATCAGTGCTCTAAAATGATGGTGGCTGAGACTCCTCTAGTAAAGAAAAATCACCAAATCCCTCGTATCATCAACCAAAAGATTGCCCAGAAGCTAATTGAAAAGACTTCTATGACCGACATTGCTCATCAGTTGGCTATTTCAACTTCAACTGTTATTCGCAAGCTCAATGACTTTCACTTTAAGCATGATTTTTCTTGTCTTCCTGAGATTATGTCCTGGGACGTTGAAACAGTCAGGGGAGTGACTGTTTCAATCGGGAGATGAAGATGAGCTTCATTGCGCAAGATTTTGATAAACTCAATATCATCACTGTTCTTGAAGGAAGAACACAAGCAGTCATCCAGAATCACTTTCTTAAATATAATAGAGCAGTCCGATGTCGAGTCAAAATCATTACTATGGATATGTTTAGTCCCTACTATGACTTGGCTAAGCAGCTTCGCTTTCGAATTTCTAGGCTCAGGCTGAAACAGTCTCCCAGACTGTTTCACTCCCAAACGCTAAAATCGTTCTGGATCGCTTTCACCCTTCGTTATTATATTTCTAAACTCAGGCTAAAACAGTCCACTGGACTGTTTTACTCCAACACTTGAGCCGTGCTATGAGTCGTGTGCGTGTTCAAATCATGAATCAGTTTGAACGAAAATCTCATGAATACAAGGCTATAAAGCGCTACTGGAAGCTCATCCAGCAAGA
>NZ_CABFMF010000024.1 GCF_901875575.1 uncultured Streptococcus sp. | reverse complement strand
CTTCATAAGTTAATTTCATAATAAAAACACCCCAAAAGTTAGATTTTTCTGTCTAACTTTTGGGGTGCAGTTCATTTGTACCCTTGTCTATTTTTTAGACCATCTCGTGATTGTCCTTCCTCACAAAGAGAAAGGCTTGATAAAAACCGTAAAGAGTAATGGCTGTGACTAGAGGAATCGCAAGAGGCACCTCTGTCTCCAACTCCACAAAAGGAGAGTTAAAGAGGAAGTGTGCACCCAAGGCCAAACCTAAATAAGCAAAGCCCTTTTTCTTATCGACCTGCTGGCTCTTAGAGGCTCTGTAGAGCAAGTAGACACCAACGATTGCAAGACCTGAAAACGTCCAATGAGAGGCAATGCCCGAGATGATACGCTCTAAAATCCTCGAAATAGTAAAGTCAAAGCCCTCTGGCAAATCTGTACGAATGTAGCCAATATCCTCAATCATTTGGAATCCCAAACCTGAAGCAATCCCTAGTAAAAACAATGATTTTAATTTTCGGACCGGAACCAAAACTAAAACAAAAGCAAGAGGCAATAGCTTCAAGGGTTCCTCTACTAATGGAGCCACAATAGCACTTTCAAAGGTATTTAAAAAGCCACTATCAGGGAAAAGAACTCCCAAGAAATCATGGATGTAAGTATTAGCAAAGCTAGACAACCACCCTGAAATAAACATCCCACCTAATAGGGATAGTATCAAAGCGTTTTGGGGAACATCCCATTTTTTACCAAGACGAGTTAAGACAAAAGTAGCAGGAATCATGTAAAAGAGAGCCAAAAAGAGGGCTACCCCCATCAACTTATAGTCTGCTTCTGACATAGAACCATTGGTAAAATAACTCGTTTCATACTGTAAACCAATACACAACAATAAAATAAAAATAAATAGGATATTCTTTTTCTTCATACACTTCTTTCTAAATATCATCTTATACTTCTACGACGGTCATACTTCCTGTATCTACATCATAGATAGCTCCAGAAATGATGACATCTTCTGGTATAAGTGGAGAATCGATAAGGGCCTGCATGTCCTCACGCACACTCTCTTCTATATCTTGGAAAGGTAAAAAGTCCTGGTCTGACACATCGACACCTAGTTCCTCTTTCAGATACTCCTGAAAAGGACCATTTTCAAAGGTCTGAGCCCCACAGTCTGTATGGTGCAACACTACGATTTCCCGCGTTCCCATCTGTTGCTGGGAAATAACCAGCGACCGAATCATGTCTTCTGTCACTCGACCACCTGCATTCCGCAAGATGTGAGCATCCCCAAGAGCAAGTCCCAAAGCTTGGGCAACGTGTAAACGAGAATCCATACAAGTAACGATAGCTACTCTTGTTTTTGGTCTAAGTGGCAGATTTAACTGCCCATGTAGGGCAACATAAGCCTGATTGGCTTGCATAAACTGTTCAAAATAAGACATGATTTCCTCCTTAACAGTTTGAGAGTCAAATATTTCTCCTATCTTATCATTTTTAAGAGGATTTGTCACAGATTAAGCAAAAACCTTTTTCAAAACCTCCTGAATGGTTGTGACACCAATCACCTGAATTTCCTGAGGTGGAGTGATTCCTGTCAAGGAATTCTTAGGTACATAAATCTTAGTAAAGCCCAGTTTAGCAGCTTCATTGATGCGTTGCTCAATCCGATTGACACGGCGAATCTCTCCTGTCAAGCCCAGTTCACCTACAAAACATTCCTGAGGATTGGTCGGCTTATCCTTATAGCTGGAAGCAATAGCAACCGCAACAGCCAAGTCTATCGCAGGTTCATCCAATTTGACACCGCCAGCAGATTTGAGATAAGCATCCTGATTTTGCAAGAGAAGACCTGCTCGTTTTTCCAAAACAGCCATAATCAAGCTTGCGCGATTGAAATCAAGTCCCGTCGTAGTACGCTTGGCATTTCCAAACATAGTCGGTGTCACCAAAGCCTGAACCTCCGCCAAAATCGGACGCGTCCCTTCCATGGTCACAACGATGGACGAGCCCGTAGCACCGTCTAAACGCTCTTCTAGGAAAACTTGACTCGGATTGAGTACCTCAATCAAGCCGCCCGACTGCATCTCAAAAATCCCAATCTCATTAGTGGAACCAAAACGGTTTTTAACAGCTCGCAAGATTCGGAAGGTATGGTGACGCTCTCCTTCAAAGTAAAGGACCGTATCCACCATATGCTCCAACATACGTGGACCAGCCAAGGTTCCTTCCTTGGTCACGTGTCCTACGATAAAGATGGCGATGTTATTAGTCTTGGCCAGCTGCATAAGTTCAGCTGTCACCTCACGCACTTGAGAAACAGATCCCTGCACCCCTGAAATCTCAGGAGACATGATGGTCTGGATGGAGTCAATGATGAGAAAGTCTGGTTGGATACGCTCCACTTCTGCTCGTACGCTCTGCATATTGGTCTCTGCATAGAGATAAAACTCGCTATCAATATCTCCCAAACGCTCTGCACGTAGTTTAATCTGCTGGGCAGACTCCTCCCCACTAACGTAGAGAACAGTCCCCACTTGAGACAACTGGGTTGAGACTTGTAGGAGAAGGGTTGATTTTCCAATCCCAGGATCCCCACCGATGAGGACGAGACTTCCTGGTACCACTCCGCCTCCAAGTACACGGTTAAATTCCTCCATCTCCGTCTTGGTTCGATTGACATTGATGGAGGTCACTTCAGCCAGTTTCATAGGCTTGGTTTTCTCACCTGTCAAGGACACACGCGCATTTTTGACCTCGGCAACCTCAACCTCTTCTACAAAGGAAGACCAAGACCCACAGTTAGGACAACGTCCCAGATATTTAGGGGAGTTATACCCACAATTTTGACATACAAATGTCGCTTTTTTCTTTGCGATGATAAACCTCTTTCTATATCTCTAACTCACACTCAATCACTTGGCAAAAATCAATCTTCTCATTTGGCACAAACTGGCGCATAAGCATGTTATGAGCTACAACTACCACAGTCTGATGTTCTCGATACTTAGACATACATTCTAGAAAACGAGACTCCATCTCCGTAGCTGTCTCATATTGAATAGGACTATTAAGAAGTAACTCCCCCTTATTTTCTAGAAACATAGTACGAGCTTTTTCAAAATTATATGTGCCACTTTCATAGACCTGCCATTCATGCAATAATGGCTCCACTCTCAAAGGAAGTCCAGTAACACAAGCAACATAAGAAGCCGTTTCTAAAGCTCTTGTGACTGCAGAAGATATAATTATTTCAGCTGAAGGGAGTAAAGGATTGGTGCTCAGTTCCTGAGCTTGCTGCCGTCCCTTCACAGACAAGGGCGCCAAATCTATCCCAAATCCCGTATAGGAACGCTCCTCTAACTCACAATAATCTGGCTCCCCGTGACGTACAAAGATAATCTTCATCCTAATTCCCTGTCGAACCAAAACCACCAGTCCGCACGCCGTCTGCCTCATCTCCATCTGCTATTAAAAATGGTGCAAAAACAGCCTGGACAACACGTTCTCCAACTTCAAGAACAACCTCTTGATCTGTGATATTCTTCATCTGTGCAAAAATATGCCCTTCATTCCCAGGATTTCCATAATAATCCCCATCAATGACCCCAACTGAGTTAATTAAAACCAAGCCCTTCTTGCGAGGGTTTGAAGAACGATCATATAGGTAGAGAACCTCCGTCGGTTGCATATAAGCCTTAATCCCTGTCGGAACCAATACAATCTCTCCTGGCGCAATAACTGTACGCACAGCAACCTTTAAGTCGTAACCAGCCGCATGCGCTGTCTCACGCTTAGGCAATAAATTTTCATCTGTAAAACTCGAAACCAATTCAAAACCACGAATTTTCATCATCTTCTCTTTTCTATTATCATTTATTCTAGATTATTCTATCTTATTTATTCGGAAAAAGCACGAAAAAAAGAGCACACAATTCAAATCGCTTAGGGCTGCTGGATTCCTCCCCTGACCCGCTTCACGCAGAACTGTTGCTCCACTATTTATTATATCACATTCCTATTCATTTTAAAAGCAAAATTATTTTTTCCGTCTATTTCTAAAAAAATCCTGCATAATAGCTGCGCATTCATCTTCCAAAATTCCCCTTTCAACTTCCACACGATGATTGAGGCGCTCATCTGTCAAGATATCGTACAAACTCCCAGCAGCACCAAATTTCTGGTTTTTAGCCCCATAGATCACCTTTGGAATGCGGGCGAGTCCAACCGCCCCACTACACATGACACACGGCTCAATAGTCACAAAAAGTGTGCAATCCAGCAAACGCCAGCTCTCTTCACGAAGATTCGCATTCTCTATAGCCATGATTTCTGCATGCATGATAGCCCGCTGCAATTCCTCACGTGCATTATGCCCACGACCTATGATTTCTCCATTCTTAACAATCACACAACCAATAGGGATTTCATCATTCTCTAAAGCTATTTCTGCCTCCTTCAAGGCTTCCCTCATAAATGCTTCTTTTTCTTCTAGCCTATAATCCATTTCTTCTCTCTGTTTCTAATGATACTCTTTATAAATCTCTTCAAACCATACTTATCTTAACAGCTTAGACAACTCTCTTGCACTCTAAAAATATTATTTTAAAGGATCTATTCTATATTCTTAGTTTTTTATTTCCATCAATTCTCTCATTATACCATGTTTTAACAGACAAAAAAAGCCACCGAATGCGGTGACTCTATAGGGAGATTATTATGAAAAAGAAAAGTTTAGGATATCTGTTACAACAAGTTAGGAGGTCTTCTTGTAACTGTCTATAGTATAACCGACCTGTCTTAAACTAATCTTAAAAATCTCTTATGACCAAACACTTTCTAAAATATTTGTTTGTTCACGACCAGGACCTACTGAGAAGGTTGAGATACGAACGCCTACTAACTCACTAATACGGCGAACATAGTTACGCGCATTCTCTGGAAGGTCTTCCAAATTACGAACTCCAGTAATGTCTTCAGACCAACCTGGCAACTCTTCGTAAATTGGCTTACAACGCTTCAATTGCTCAAGACTTGCTGGGTAGTAGTCAATACGTTGACCATCAAGATCATAAGCTACACAAATTTTCACTGTATCCAAACCACTTAAAACATCAATAGAGTTTAAAGAAAGGTTGGTAATACCAGAAACACGACGGCTATGACGCATCACAACTGAGTCAAACCAACCTACACGACGTGGACGACCAGTTGTTGTACCATATTCATGACCAATTTCACGGATACGCTCTCCAACTTCATCAAACAACTCAGTTGGGAAAGGACCGTCACCAACACGACTCGTATAAGCTTTACATACACCAACTACCTTATCAATCTTACTTGGACCAACACCAGAGCCGATTGTTACCCCACCAGCTACAGGATTTGAAGATGTAACAAATGGATAAGTACCTTGGTCTATATCTAACATGACACCTTGTGCACCCTCAAATAGCACGCGTTTACCGTTATCAAGTGCATCATTCAAGATTACTGAAGTATCAGTTACATATTTTTTAATTTGTTGACCGTATTCATAGTATTCTTCAAAAATATCATCAAAAGCAATAGCTTTGCTATCATACAATTTTTCAAACAGACGATTTTTTTCAGCCAAATTACGTTCTAAACGTTCACGGAAAATTTCTTTATCCAAAAGATCCGCAATACGAATTCCCACACGAGCAGCCTTGTCCATATAAGCTGGACCAATTCCTTTAATCGTTGTACCAATCTTATTGTCACCCTTTGCTTCTTCTTGCAAACGATCTAACTCGATATGGTAAGGTAAAATAACATGTGCACGATCAGAAATACGTAAGTTATCTGTCGTAACACCTTCCTCATGCAGATAGCTCAACTCTTTCACAAGAGATTTTGGATTTACAACCATACCATTTCCAATTACAGAAATTTTTTCAGGGAAGAAGATACCAGATGGAATTAGGTGCAACTTAAATTTTTTACCATCAATCACAATCGTATGTCCTGCATTATCACCACCTTGGTAACGTGCAATTACTTCTGCATTAGCTGAAAGGAAATCTGTAATCTTCCCTTTACCTTCATCACCCCATTGGGTACCTACAACAACAACTGAAGTCATAATTTTTCTTTGTCTGAGCCAATAGGCTCTACCTTTCTCATGTACATGGCAGGAATCTCACCCGCAATTATATCTTACAATTTATTATAAGAAAAAATCACTTTTTTATCAAGAAGAAAAGGCAAAAGATTTGCTATTTCCAACTATTAAAAAATCATACAGACAAAAAAAATAGGAAATTATTAAATAAAACTAAATAATGATTGATTTCGTTCGGAAATATCTATACATTTCTCAACAAGTAATAAGATTTCTCTGAGCTATCAACTTTTCAAGATACAAACGATAAGAAGCACGATAATGATAAACTACAAACTTACAACTATGGTCTACACCATATCTAACTAAATAGTAAATCAAAAACTTAAAATGAAGATGAACCCATTCCAAATCATCTGCAAATAAGTCAGCGTACTCTTCTTCAATGATTTCATAAAAATCCAACATTTGTTTATAAATTTCTTGTAGCATGATAATCTACCCCTTTTCTTTATTATATTTTAATTGTAACAAAGAAAAAGAAAAATTTACTAACATTCTCTCAACTGTCAAAATAAAAGACTGAACTAACAAAAAATTTAAAAAACAAGTCACAACATAAAAAACTGATTATATTATAGAACATATAATTGTCCCCAATTGTTAAGTTAAGTGCAACAAAATTGCTCTTCTGATTAAGTTAGTATCCTTCAAGATGTTTGAATTAACTCAGACAGCTTTTTTGCGGACTGATAACTATGGATTCGTCTTGGCCTTTTATCGATAGTTTTTGAGTAAGCTTTTAAAAAATTAAAATCGAGTTCTTTTAGTGAATCACCCTTTGGTACAATTTCTTTCAAAAGCTCATAGAAATTCTAAATTGTAGCTCTTTCATATGAAAAATAGGTATGGCCAACTAAACATCCAAATCCTCAATCTCAATTAATTAAAAAGTCTTTCCCATTGACGACCGTAATTGACTTAATAGGATAAAGGAGTCATACACTTTAAGATACCTTTATTGACATACTCAGCCTTCTTCTCCACGAATTCTCTTGTAATAGCATAGCGTATTTGTCGTTCTATCAAGGTTCGAATAGCAGATTGTCCTGTTGTCTAACCACTAAGAACAGAGTTGGTCTATTCTGGTCTTTCTTCCATTGACTTTACTAGATGTTTTTTTGTAGAGGAACGCTTAGTAAATTTCTTACGGATTCACACTGCTCCTGGTAAATCAATGACTTTAATCCCAAATTTGTTGTACTTCATTTTACAATAGGGAAACCTAAAAAATTTAAGATCATTCAAAATATATTAATCAAAATCATTTAGCGTTAATTATTAAACGACTAAAAATTTTTCACAACATATAAACACACTATTTAAAATTCGGATTGTCAATTAAAAAAATGTTACATTAAGCAACTTACTAAATACTGTAGATAAGATGTTTTAGTTTCTAAAAATAAAAAAAGAAGGATCAACCTTCTTCTCAATATACTCCGCCAGTAGGACTCGAACCTACGACATCATGATTAACAGTCATGCGCTACTACCAACTGAGCTATGGCGG
>NZ_CABFMF010000023.1 GCF_901875575.1 uncultured Streptococcus sp. | reverse complement strand
ATATGAGGATCCCTTTAGGGATAGTGGTAAGTAATACTAAAGCCTCTTTGAGAGGCAAGTGACGAGTCAAGAGCAATCAGACTTGAACAACGTGAAAGCCAGCGTCTTTAGGCGCTGGCTGGTAATTTGGACTTATAGTCCTGGGACAAACCACCCGTTAGACGGGTGGTCATGATTTATATTAAATTTTCATACTATATAGTTTGAAATATCTGTATAAAAAGCGTTGCATATATATATATATATAATGTGGAAAAACCTTGAAATATCACTGTTACAGCGTTTACATCTTTAGATAATCTTTATGTAAATACTTGATTTTTTGTTTGAAAAGCATTAGTATATTATAGGGGGTATTATGTTTCAAAGATTTTAAACTTATTCTAGTGAAACAATAGAAAGGACATGTTTATGTTTGGTAAAAAGTCTAATGATAATGGAGAAAAGGTATTCCGTTACTCTATTCGTAAGTACCATTTTGGTGCTGCAAGTGTTGCAGTTGCTGCATTAATGTTTTTTGCAAATGGTGCGGTTAAGGCAGATACTTTACCAGTATCACCTGCTACGGCTAATACTGAAAAGGTAAATGTTGGTGTTACGGAACTGACAGAAGGAGTTCCACCTAAAGAGAATCCTATAGAGAAATCAAAAGAGGAAGTAGAGGGTGATAAACTACCAGTTGCTCAGAAGCTAGTGGATAAGTCTCCTCTCGTTCAGGCAATTAGTGATCTTCAAGCTGCGATTGCAAAAGCAGACGAGGAAAGTTTACTAAGTTTATCTAATCAACTTTCTCAATTAACCGAAGAAAATAAGCGTTTACTTGATGGAGAAAATATTTCTGAGGAAGCGATTGCAAGCCAAGTAAGTCGGGTTCAATCTCTTACAGAGCAAGTGCGTCTACTTAAGTCTAAGACTGAAGATAAAGCTTCTAACAAGGAAGATAGAACTGATTCTAAAGCTCAAGATAAAAAAGAGATTAAAGTATCTGATAAAGCCGTGAATCCTACTAATCAGACTGAAGAAATCAAAGATGTTCAAAAAGATGATAATAAAGAGGAAGGTACTACTAATAAAGATAAATTAGAATCACTTTCTAAAAGTTTAATCACTTACTTAGATACTGCTAAAAAAATTGAACGCCCTGAAACCAAGAAACTCTTGGAGGGAGTAGAAGAAATTGTCCGCTCTGTCGAAAATGGATTAGTAAATCCGCAATTGACTGCTTCAGAAATTGAAGAATTAATGAAGCAAGGTAAGCAAGCAGAGAAAAAACTTGCCTTAGCAGTATCTCGTGAACATTCAGGGAGGCGTGATGCTCGAAATGGTATAAATATACGTCCAGAATCATATTTTAGATCAAACTACTATAGAGCTCCTGACGGTAAAGTTTATGATAGTCGTGGTGATGAGCGTTTAACTGAAGCAACTGTTGGATATATTACAAAAGCAAATGATGGTTCGGGGTATCCGCCAGGTACATTTTTATATATTTCACACAATGATAATGCTGCTGCTACTGGTAGAAATAATGCAGATTTAGGGCCACAACCTGTAAAAAGACTAAAACAAAAAGTTTTTGCGGAAGTTACTAAAAAATCAAACGGCTATCATTGGAAAATAACATACAATAATGCTCGTGAGTCTAGACAAAATCCAATTTATTACTTTACTGTTCCAACAGGTCAATCTGTTCAAAATATGAAATTATTTGAAAATGGTGCTGTGGTAAAACAAGGTGGAGTTAGAGACGTATTTAATGGAGCTTCTGATAAATATTTAACTTCTGTTGGTGCGCCAGATACGGGAGTTAATGGAACACCTTATTATGAAAATGTTGCCAATACTCAAAATGCGATTGTAGGTAACCGTGGTGGAATTTATGGTTTAGATGACTTTGTAAAAAATAATACAGAAGTTTATTTCAATAGAAATGGAATGACTGAAGAAGACAAAATTGTAACAGATAAGTTATATGATAAAATTAAAAATTCTACTCAAAATGTGTTTGCTTTTAGACCGCGTGATTTTGATAGAGGGAATACTTATGTTGTTGAGTTTGATACAGTAGGAGATACCGAAGAGCCGCTATACTATATTGCTGGGATGAAATCTTATGAAAAAATTCCAACAGGACGTTTCATGCATAAGAGTTATCAACAATGGTATGGTGTTCAAGAAAGATATAATATTACAGTTGATACTAGCAGATTAAAAACAACGTTTCTAAAAGGAACAGGGATAGGAACTCTTGATACAAAAGCTGGATTAGCGAGTAGTGCTGTTACAATTGAAGATACTTATACAAGTACAAGATTTAACCCAGGTGCTGGAGATATAGGTGAGTATAATACTTATAAATCAACAGGAAACTATAGTAAAGACTACTATAAACAATTCCACAATAGGTTTGTTAGAGATTTTAGAGGCGGTGAAGATGGAATTAATGTGACTGCTGATAGAAGTAAAGGAAATCATACTTTATACATTGAAGCTGATGTTCGAAATCAAAGAATTAATTTCCGTCTACCTTATAAAGTTGTTACACAGTCAGATATCTATCAACCAGTAGCAAAAGCTGCAACAGGTGTTAAAGATTATACAGGGAGCCTAGGTTCAGCAAGTGACTATATTACAGAATACAGATATAATCCTGTTCCAGGATTTAAAGAACCGGATTCTTATGATTTGGGTACACCTAGTGAAGGATTATCATTCTATAAAGATAGAATCTTTGATTTTCCTAAAACAAGTGCAAGAATTAAAGAACAGTCTGTTAAATCTGTTGAGTGGGCAGGAGGGACAAATGACCTTACTACTGGTACTAGAGTTATTGAACTAACTGTAGAAAATGGTAGAAAAGAACTCTTTAAAGTTCCTTATGATATTGATGTCGTACCTGGTGGAAAGATTTCTGCAGAAAATGTTGCAAAGTTGAATGCTGCTATTCGTGAAGCTTATCAAAAAGTTGATACAAATGGAAATGTATCGGGTACAGTTCCAACTGTTACATCAACTACGCCTGTATGGGTGCAAAAACAAATAAAAGTTACCTACTATGATAATGAAAACAATGCTCGTACCAATAATCAAGATGATTCTGTTGACTATGTAGATGTTCTTTTCAAACAAATTAGAAAAGAAGCAACACCTACAGCTCCAGCAATTAGTGTGCCTGAAGATGGTTCAGCATCTGTAACGCCAAAAGGGACTACAGATAAATTAGTGGTATCTTATAGACCTACTGATCAAAACGCTGATACTATTATAACAGTTAAAAAATCAGGGACTACATGGGGAGCGGTTGATACTTTACCAAATGGAGTAACAGTTAATCCATCTAACGGGGTTGTATCAATTACAGAACCAACTGTAAAAGATTTATCAACAATAACTGCTAAAGCAACTTATTTAAATAGTGACGAAGCTTCAGCAACAGATACAGTAAAAACTCCAGATAATGTTCCACCAACAGTATCATTTAATGGAAAAGCATTAACAGAAAATGCGGATGATAATCGTTTTATTATTTATCGTGGAGCAAACTTCAATCCTACATTCAGAGTTCAGGATAACAAGAATAATGTAAACTTATCAATTACTGGACTTCCAAAAGGAGTCGCAAATGTTACAGCTAGTGGAAGTAAGGATTATAACTACACAATTCCTGATAATACTGTAGCGAATGATGCTTCTTTTGGAGAAGGCACAGCTACTGTTGTTGCAACAGACTCTCGTAAAAATAGTGCAACATATAAATTTAAATATCGTGTGGTTGAGCTTCAAAGTAGCAATAGTCCAGCTGCACCTGAAGTAGGGGATTCTCTAGGTGATGCTCATCGTTATCTTAAAGTTGCTGAAAGTAATACTAGAGATACAGATGATTATTATCCTAGTGGCATGAGATTTATTTGGAAAGAAGTAAATCTAAAAACTTTTACAGCTAGTGAAATTTCTAATGATAGTAAATTGAATAAAATTGGGAAACAGACTCAGTACTATGCTACTGCTGTATTCCCTAATAATGGGATAAATGATAAAAATATTACAATAAATAATGAAAGTGCTTCTTACAAAATATACTCAGGTGAGACAGTACCTAAACCTATAGAATTTAACGTTCGTCCTAAAAAACCATCGCTTGTAGCAGAACAATTTTATGGTACAGCAGGTACAAGACCAACTGTAACAGTAAGTAATCTTCCGACCAATGCTCAATTACAAGATGGAGCAACGGTAAAAGTTGAGCTTTATCAAGGAACTACGAAAGTTGCTAGTAAAACTGTAACAGATACAACTGGAACAACAACTTTATCAGCAGGAGACTTTACAGCTAACTTAACAGAAGGACAACAAGTTCATGCAGTTGTAAAAGTGACAGGTGGTAAAGGGACAACAGCTTATGATGTATCTTCTGCGGATAGTGATAATAGAAGAGTTACTGGAAGAAGTGAATTTGCTCAACCGGCTAATAAAATTGTTCAAATAAAAAAAGGCAATTTATCCGAGGAAGAAAAAACAGCCATTAAGAATGCGATTTTTGAAGCTAATAAAAATGGTATCTTAAGAGGTAAAACAGTAAATGACATTACCATTACGGACGCTGGTGTTATTCGTGCAGTGGATAAAGATAATAAAGTAGCAGAGTTAGAAGTAAATCCTACAACTGGAGTAGTGACTCGTTATGCTCATATTCGTGATGATTATAATTTGACATTTAAGAATAATGGAATCCTAGCTAATCGTCCTACTGACAAAGGTTTTGAATGGAGCCAAGATGGCAAGAGTTTAATTTATAAATTCGATGCAACGAAAGGTACTCCATTACCAATTAATGACATTTTGAACACTATTACAGCAAATCCGAAAAATCCGGATGCTAGTGGGCAACCTTCGTTAACAGTTGTGAATGGTAGTGATAAAGTTGCAGGTGAAAGAAAAGAAAACGGTTATAAACATGAAGGTGGTTTCTTCTATCATAACAATAAACCAGTCAACGTATTAGATATTGTTCGTGATAATTTTGCCGGTGGAGGGAATGTAGATAATTCAGCAAATAAATTAGTAGAGATAAATCGTAGTGATGTTAATGATAGAAACATCGTTGGGACTAACTTAGAAAAAGGAACTACGACAATTTCAGGATCCAATAGTGCAGGAACAATTACCATTAAAACTCCTGTTGTGAAAGCGAAAGATGGATCTTCGTTAATTGTGAAACGTAAGTTGTATTTGATGCCGAAATGGACAGATTCAGCATTGTTAGCGGAACGCAATACAACGTTAGAAAATAATACTAATGTTATCAATTTGTATTTTGTACCTGTTGATCCAATTAAGCCAGAGGTAGCCCGTTCGAATTCGAATACTTTAGCAACTACAAGTGCTCAAGCAAATCGTTTAGCTGAAAATACATCATTTACTAGTTTAGTTAAGTTAACGGATAACTACGATAAAGACGATGCGACAAATGCTACTAGCAATACGGTTCGTAGTAAGTTGAATATGTGGGTTAAGAAAGGTAGCACTAAAACTCTTATTGTAGAAAATGGTGTGGAAAAAGCGGATGTAATTGCACGCTTGAAAAAAGAAGTTAATTCAGCGACTTATGAAGTATTTGCCAAAACAACAGACGCTTCTGGTAACAAGAGCCATGAGGATAATAGCGATGGTGAAAGCCTTGGTTTCTTTAGAGTTGGATATAACCTAGTTGCACGTCAGACAATTAATGTTGTACGTGGAGAAACTTTAACTCAGGCTGAATTGAACAAATTAGTTCAAGTTCAAGAAGGGAATACGCTTCAAGATTTACCACAAGGTGCAACTGTTACAGCTACACTTGACACTAACAGTATAAGAAGTGGAAGTGAAGAAACAAAAACTGTAGAAGCGACTATTAATTTCGGAGAAAATAGGACTCAAAAAATTAACTTAACTTATAAAGTTTTAAATACATTCCCAATTGCTCGTATGATTTATGACTTTAAAGATGTAACTCGAAGCAATGGACATTCAGATTATTATAGTAATACAGGAAATAATATTCCTAGTGGAATGAATTGGCTTTATAAACGTAGTGGAGGAGCTGAACAAGGTGGAACGACCTTTACAACAACACTTGCATCAGATCCTGTAGGGACAACTAATTATACATTCATTGGTAGATATAATTATGGTCGATTTACAAACCCTAATACAACTACAGGCAATTTAGAACATACAGAGACATTAGTGCATAAAGTGTTTGATGTTGCAGATAGTAAAAACGTTTCTGTTAGCCAAGGAACTACTTTAAGTGCTGAGCAGGCGAAAGCTGCTGTGAAGAATGCTACTGGCTCTGATACTTTACCTAATGGAACAACTTATGAATGGGTAGGAAATAAGACAGCTAGTACATCAGGTAAACAAACATTCCAAGTGAAGGTTACATTACCACCATCACAAACAGGGGATAATTTACCAGCTGCAACTCAAGCGACACCAAGTAAGACAATCAATGTAACGGTGAACGTAACTCCACCAAAACCAACATTTGATAGTAATAAAGTGACTTCAACTTCACGTACTATTACAGGTACATTAGGTGGATTAAATGCGAATAGCAGTAATACAGTAGTATCTGTTGCATTGAATGATGGAACTAACCGAGTATTGACAAGTGAAAATAATGGTGGAGTAACTATCAACGGTAATACGTGGACGGCAACACTTCCAGATGATGTAAAACTTCGTACATCGGTTGTTAAAAATGGTGAAACAACTCAACCAAATGGTTTAACTGTCACAACAAAAATTAAAGGTTCTACTACTGCAGATGATATCAGTGTAACTAGTGATGTTAAAGCTGTTGAAATGGGTGATTACTCAGTAAATGCAACCATTGCAGGTAGCAAGCATATTGATGTTAAAGTACCACATGATGCTAAACGTATGGAATTACGATTCCACAACAGCACAGAAACAAGTAATACACCAAAAAGTATCGTTCTAGTACGTAGCCAAAATGGTGGAAACTGGCAAGTAGATTCTACAGAAACACCTGCTGGAGTAACGAATGTAAATAACTTTGTACAAGCTATTACTAATACTGTTAATGCAACAAATAAAGCAGAAAATCTAGTGACGATTACACTAAAAGAATCACATAATAATGCTAAACTTCGTATTAAAGAAGAAAATGCTTCTGGAGACAATACAGCTACTTACAGAACAGGTTTAGGATTACGAGTAGATTACAAACCAGAACCAAGACAAGCAGTCACATCAGCAGGAAATTGGAAAGTAGTTTCTGTAACAAATAATAAACCTACATTAACTTATAAAGGCACAGAAGCAAGTAGTGTAGATGCACGTAAAGTATTCCCATCAGGAACAAGTATTACTAAAGCTATGCTAGAAGATTTAGTAACTGTTGGAGATAGAGAAGATAAAGTTACAAATGAAGCTGACAAACCATACGGTACACCTACTATAAAAATTGTTTCAGGATTAACAGAAACACCAGGGAAAGCAACAGCATCAGGAAGCTATGCAGTAGTACTTAAAGCCGTTGACAGTCAAGGAAAAGAAAGTAATCCATTGACAGTGTATGTGGGAGTGGTGTCAACAGTCGTGAAATACCAACCAAAAGTTGGAGACGAAACGAAAGGATCACCAATTGATATTGAGGTTCCAACAGG
>NZ_CABFMF010000022.1 GCF_901875575.1 uncultured Streptococcus sp. | reverse complement strand
TTAGCCTCTTCTGCTGCTTTCGTAGTATCTACTTCTTTTTCTTTTGCTGTACGTTGGGCTGATGTTAAGCTATTGTCTGCTGCGATGGCTGCTTTTTCGGCTTTCGCTGCTTCTGCTAAGCTTGCTTTGGCTGCTTCTTTTACAGTATCTAAGTTACCTGGTGTGTGCACGCCTTCAATGGCTGTTACACCTGCTGTTTTCGCTGCTTCTACTGCATCTGCTGTGTCGGCTGCTGTAATCTTAGCCTCTTCTGCTGCTTTCGTAGTATCTACTTCTTTTTCTTTTGCTGTACGTTGGGCTGATGTTAAGCTATTGTCTGCTGCGATGGCTGCTTTTTCGGCTTTCGCTGCTTCTGCTAAGCTTGCTTTGGCATTAGATTTTGCTGCTTCAAGATCAAATGCTGGTTTAGGTGCTTTAGGTATTATTACTGCATCACTCATATCCGACGACACTTCACTTACTGTAAAAGTGTTACCATAAGCATCTCTAGGAGGTATACCTCCTTTAGCAATATTTTTAACAGTAATTATATCATGTTCTCTTAATGGAGCTGTTGGAGTCCAAGTTGCAATACCTCTCGTAGCTTCTACAGTAGCTTGTTTTTGATTGTTAAGATAAAATTCTGCTTTACTTACAGTTGCATCAGCTACTCTTGCTGTAACAACTGGGCTCTTTCCTTCAGCATGTTCTAAATCAGCAACACTTACTGTAGGTTTTTTAGGTTTTACAGTTATTGGAATTTTTAAAGTTGCTCTTTCCGAATTATTATTTTTATTATTTAAAATATGTACATGTAAATCATACGTCCCAATCATATCATTAGGTATTATTCCTACTAATTTTAGATTAAGACCACCTTCAAAAGGTCCGATTCCATCACTTGCTTTTCTGGTATAATCAAGCCTAGGACCAACATTAGGCGTTGAAGTAAATCCTATATCTCTTCTATTAATAGCATTAGTATCATATTTTACTTTGATGATAACGTTTTTCCCGTATCCTAATTCGTCTCCAGCTACTAAACTAGACAAACTTGTGCCGCTTGTTTCATAGCTGAAATTTGCATTGTTTGGAGCTGCCCTAAACCCACTACCTTCAGGCAGCGTAGTCCCGTTCAAACTATGATTATGCCCTGCAATATTTGTGCCATTTGGTTCAGTATTTTCCGCTTTTATTCCTACTGTTGCTTTACCATTTGTTGTATCTGGTTTAGGAGTGAGTTCTCCTTTTGGTTTAGGTACACGTTTTAAACCAGCGTTTTTATATCCAACCAAGGCATTATAAGCAAGATCAATTTCTTTTTGAGTTGTTGCATTAACAAGTACTTCTTTTGCTTTCGCAACTTTTTCTTGTAATACTTTAACAGTATCTTCTGTATAGTCCTTTAAGTTTAATTGATCAATTTCTTTTAGAAGAGATTCCAATTTATCTTTATTAGTAACTACTTCCTTTTCTTTGCCATTTGTTTCGACTTTATTGATTTCCTCCGTCTGATTAGCAGGAATCACTGCTTTATCAGACACTTTAATCTCTCTTTCACCTTGAGCATTAGAGCCAGCTCCATCTTTCTTGTTAGATGTTTCCGCTGCAGGCTCAGGAGCTACGATTTCCTTATTTCCCTCAGTTTCTAGAGATTTCTCTAGAGGAACTCCCTCTGTCAAGTTCGTAACACCAGCATTTACCTTTTCAGTATTAGCCGTAGCAGGTGATACTGGTAAAGTGTCTGCCTTAACCGCACCATTAGCAAAAAACATTAATGCTGCAACGGCAACACTTGCTGCACCAAAATGGCACTTACGAATAGAATAACGGAATACCTTTTCTCCGTTCACTTCTCGATTTGATTTTCTCATCTAATCGCCTCTTTCTTATTTTTATTTTTGAGGTACTAAAAAATACCCCCCCCCCCTTAAATATTTTAGTAATTTAAGGAAAGGATACATTTTTTAATTTTGGGTACCACACTATTTTAAAAACATAGTACACTTTCTATTTTACATCTTTCTCAGAAAAATTAACAGCATAAGCATATATTTTGTCTAATTCAATTAGCATTTAATTTTAGCGAGTATAGATATTTTTTTCCTAATCTTCTATTACTATTAGACAGGAAATACAACAAGGCCTCCACTATATCGAGGAGGCCTTGAATCAACTTGGTTATTTGGTAAAGGATTAGAAAATTTTCTTTTCCCAATCGTCTTCTGTACGGCGAGGGTAGAAAAATTCAGATTTGTCCGGAGCTTCCATCATCTCCATCAAGGGTAACATATCATAGGCCAGATCCAAGTTTGGAATCTGGTCTTTTTGCACCCAAGAAACTTCTCCTTCATCTGAAGAGCGAAGGGTACCAGAGAACTCAGTCGCCTTATAACAAATGACAATATAGCGCCCACCTGTATCTAGTGGCCAATTTTTAATGCCAACAAGTTGAGGATTTTGGATAGTCAACCCTGTTTCTTCATATATTTCACGAATAACAGACTCCGCGAAAGACTCGCCGTTTTCTACATGGCCTCCTGGAAAGGCATAACCTGACCAGCGATTGATTTCAGGAGCGCGGTACTGCATAACCACGCGCTGAGTTTCTAAATCTTCAATCAGACAAATGTTTGTTAAAATTGTTAATTGGGAACGGGACATAAATTTACTCGCTTTCTAAGTTATTACATTTTCAGACTTGGTACCAGAAATATTAGCTTCTACTTTTTAAAATTATTTAGAATAGAATACCATCCGTTTTTCCTTTATCGGCTTTCCAAGTTCAAGCATCTTTTCTTGTCCATCAAAAGTAAAGCCCATTTTTTGATAGAAAGCAATGGCTCGTTTATTATCTGTCAATACCCATAAGAAAATTTCAGAAAAATGATCAAGAGCAGTCAAAGCTACTTTCATTAACTTTTGTGCGATACCTTTTCCATAATAGTCTTTTAAAACATATAAAGCAATAATTTCACCAGCTTGAATAGTCTCATCACGAAAGTTACCATAACTGATAAAACCAACCACCTTCATACCATCCATCGCAATCAATGTATTTTCTGGATACTTTTGACTAAAGAATCGACATCTTTCTAATGTCATTGTCTCCTGAAATTCTGCAGGCAAAAGGTTATCATAAGCCTCTTTCCACGTTTGCCAGTGAACGAGGGATTTATCTTCTATCTCTTCAGGAGTTTCCATTAATTTGATAATAACCGTCATTTACTTTCTTCTCCTTAATCCAACATCCTAACTTCCTTTGCTACTTTTTGTAGAAATTTTTGTCTTGTTGAACTTGTATTTACTTCACGGCCTAACTCTCCTAAGATTGAAACCCTCTTTGTTTTTATGCCACAGTGATTCAATACAGCATTCTTTAATACTGATATTCCATAACTGTCTGGAATGTTAATCGGACCTGAAAATACTTTGTACCACCAAGTTGGTGCCATAGAAGTTACATAGATACTAGCTGTTTTTCCTTTTAGTAACTTTTTGAACTGTCTCCCTCTCAAGTAGTTCAAAATAAAGCTTCCTCGATTATTTGCAGAGTATGCAATGCCTGGCGTAAAAACACGATCAATCCACCCCTTCAATAGACTAGGCATACTACTCCACCAAATAGGATAAACAAAAATGAAATGATCTGCCCACTGGATTAATTCCTGAGAGCGAAGTATGAACGGATTGTCCTCCATTCTTTGTCGATAACCATAACGTAAAACAGGATCAAACTCTTCCTCATTAAGATTAATCACTTCAAGTTCATGTCTCTTTGAATCTATACTTTCTACAATCGTTTGAAAAATTGCTTGACAGTAGCTTTCTTTATCAGGATGTCCATTGATAACTAAAATATTCATAAAATTCCCCTAATCCAAGGCTTTGACTTCCAGCATCATATCACGAATCTGAGCTGCGAGTTCAAAGTCAAGCACTTCGACGGCTTCTTGCATTTGTTTTTCTAGTTTCTTAACAAGTTCTTTGCGCTCTTGTTTGTTGAGGCTGTTGATGTCGACTTCCTTGTCCTCTTCCTTAGAAACTGCCTTGGTTACAGCGATCAGGTCACGGATTTCTTTCTTAATGGTTTGTGGTACGATACCATGCTCTTCATTATAAGCCATCTGGATTTTGCGGCGTCGAGCCGTTTCATCAATAGCACGTTGCATAGACTGGGTCACAGTATCCGCATACATGATGACATGTCCTTCGCTATTACGGGCAGCACGTCCAATAGTCTGGATGAGTCCACGCTCGTTACGAAGGAAACCTTCCTTGTCAGCATCAAGAATTGCTACGAGACTCACTTCGGGTACGTCAATCCCTTCACGAAGGAGGTTGATTCCGACCAAGACATCAAAGACACCCAAGCGCAGGTCACGGATAATCTCTGTCCGCTCTAAAGTCTTGATATCCGAGTGCATGTACTTGACCTTGATGCCCATTTCCTTGAAGTAGTCGGTCAAGTCCTCTGCCATTTTCTTGGTCAAGGTTGTGATAAAGGTCCGTTCGTTCTTTTCAACACGGGCATTGATTTCACCTAAGAGGTCATCAATCTGTCCCATTGTCGGACGGACTTCTACCTCTGGATCCAATAGTCCTGTTGGACGAATGATTTGCTCAATCACTGTCTCAGTCTGTTCATTTTCATAGTCACCTGGTGTCGCTGAAACGTAAACAATCTGATGAACGTGACTCTCAAACTCCTCACGACGGAGAGGACGATTGTCCAGAGCTGACGGCAAACGGAAACCATAATTAACTAGCATTTCCTTACGAGAGCGGTCTCCATTGTACATGCCCTTGATTTGCCCCATAGTCATGTGGCTCTCGTCAATCATAATCAAGAAATCATCTGGGAAGAAGTCGAGAAGCGTATAAGGAGGCTCGCCCTCACTCCGTCCATCCATGTGACGAGAGTAGTTTTCAACCCCGTTGGTATAGCCCATCTCGCGCAACATTTCGATATCATACTCTGTCCGCTGTTTCAAACGCTGGGCCTCAAGCAATTTACCTTCCTTTTCAAAGATAGCTAACTGCTCCTCTAACTCTGCTTGAATTTTAGCAATGGCAACTTCCATGTGGTCATCATTGGTCACGAAGTGAGTCGCAGGGAAAATCGCCAAATGATCCACTTCTCCCAATACCTGACCAGTCAGGGCCTCAACCTCACGAATACGGTCAATTTCGTCTCCAAAAAATTCTACTCGAAAGGCATGCTCATCACGGGAAGCTGGGAAAATCTCTACCACATCCCCACGCACACGAAATCTTCCCCGTTGGAAATCAATATCATTGCGCTCAAACTGGATATCCACCAAGTCATTCAAGAGTTTATCACGAGAAATTTCAAGACCAGGACGGAGACTAACGACACTATCAGCGTATTCCTTGGGCGAACCCAGACCATAAATACAAGAGACAGAGGCCACGACGATAACATCATTACGCTCCAAAAGGGCTGAAGTCGCTGAGTGGCGGAGCTTGTCAATTTCATCATTGACAGAGCTATCCTTTTCAATATAGGTATCACTAGAAGGGACATAGGCTTCTGGTTGGTAATAATCATAGTAAGATACAAAGTACTCAACAGCATTTTCAGGGAAAAATTCCTTAAACTCCCCATAGAGCTGTCCTGCTAGAGTTTTATTGTGGGCAATGACCAAAGTTGGTTTATTGACTTTGGAAATAACCTGACTCATGGTATAGGTCTTCCCTGTACCAGTCGCCCCCATCAGAATCTGAGCTTTTTCTCCACCCTCAATGTTATCAACCAATTGCTCGATAGCTTGTGGTTGATCTCCTGATGGTTGATATTTTGATACTAGTTTAAATTGATTATCTGTAATGCGGTTAATCATAAGAATCCTCTCTCCATGTGCTATTCCTATTTTAGCATACTTGTAACATTTTCACGAAGAAAAGGACGGACCGAAGTCACATCCTTTCATTTTCTTTCTTTAATTGATAAGCGAGATAGACAATCAGCAGAAACAAAATAATACTGGACACGATGGAACCCTCAATACCAAAAGACCCACCAGATAGCCAGTCTTGATTGCCTTGTGGAGTAAATTTCATGATTGAGGTCCCTGAAGACTGACCACTAACTAATACTCCAAAGAGGTTGCCCTGTGCGAAATTCCAAGCTCCATGAATACCACCTACACCCCATATAGTATCTGTTTTAAGAAGATATAGGGACATGGCAACCCCAAATAAAAAGAGATCAATTGCAGATAAGAACGTTATGCCTGAATTTCCTAAATGCAGTAAGGTAAAGAGACTACTAGATATGATAATAGCGACTTTAAGATTGGTTCTCTTAGCCAATTGTGGAATCAACCAAGCACGAGTAACCAATTCTTCTGCCGTCCCTTGTAAAATCCAAAAAGGTATTGTAAATAAAGTAAAAGCTAGCGAATAAGTATCCAAGTGAATGGAGTCAAATTGATACTGCCCCAACACTACTAGTCCAGCCAAAGCAAGTATAAAGAGGGATAGACCAAGACCGTATCCTTTAAGTAAGGCACTTAAAAAATTTTCTTTATAGAATCCCAAGGTTCGAATAGGTCTTTTCTCTACTTTTCTAGTCCATCTAAACACAGTTAAGATGATAAAACCAAAGGACAGTAATTCAAATATTAAATGGATGTCACTTGATTTATCAGATAAATTCTGAAATAACATTTGAAGGAAATCTGCAATTCTTTGACCACCCATACCAAGATTGCTAAATAGCCCGATCAATACTAAAAAACTGAGTCCAAAAAATAGAGAAGATATGAACTCAGATACATAGACGAAAAATAGAGCTAACAAGGGGCTTGTGTAAATGTTTAAACTCATTTTAGAAGTTTCAAAGTCTTTTAAGATTCTTTTGTCTTTCATAACTTTATCCTCTTTTACTATATGATATACCTTTATTATAGCACTTCTGTTGTGTGATTCAAGACAAAATCAGAATTACAGATGTTATATCTTCTTACATAGTTTTTATAAAAATTTGCCTTTTTTTGTTTTTTTTGCTATAATGGTAAAATATTCGGAAAAGGAGACTAAAAATGAAGAAAAATTTTCTAGCATTTTTGCTAATTTTATTTCCAATTTTCTCATTAGGCATTGCCAAAGCTGATACGATTAAAATCGTTTCTGATACAGCTTATGCACCTTTTGAGTTTAAAGATTCAGATCAAACCTACAAAGGAATTGATGTTGATATTATCAACAGAGTCGCTAAAATTAAAGGTTGGAATATCCAGATGTCCTATCCTGGCTTTGATGCGGCGGTCAATGCAGTCCAAGCAGGACAAGCAGATGCCATCATGGCAGGTATGACTAAGACTAAAGAACGTGAACATGTCTTCACTATGTCTGATACTTACTATGATACAAAAGTTGTCATCGCAACCACAAAATCTCATAAGATTAGTCAATACGAACAACTGAAAGGAAAAACTGTTGGTGTTAAAAATGGAACTGCAGCCCAACGTTTCCTTGAAAGCATCAAAGATAAATACGGTTTTACTATTAAAACGTTTGATACTGGTGACTTGATGAATAACAGCTTAAGTGCTGGTTCTATTGACGCTATGATGGATGACAAGCCTGTTATCGAGTATGCAATCAACCAAGGCCAAGACCTTCATATTGATATGGATGGTGAAGCGGTTGGAAGTTTTGCTTTCGGGGTTAAAAAAGGAAGCAAATATGAACACCTTGTCACTGAATTTAACCAAGCATTGGCAGAAATGAAAAAAGATGGTAGTCTTGATCAGATTATCAAGAAATGGACTGCTTCATCATCGTCAGCAGTACCAACAACTTCTACTGCAGCTGGATTAAAAGCAACTCCAGTCAAAGCTAAATACATTATTGCTAGTGATTCATCTTTTGCACCTTTTGTATTCCAGAACTCAAGTAACCAATACACGGGTATCGATATGGAACTGATCAAAGCTATTGCAAAAGACCAAGGTTTTGAAATCGAAATCACCAATCCAGGTTTTGATGCTGCAATCAGTGCTGTCCAAGCTGGCCAAGCAGATGGTATTATTGCAGGAATGTCAGTCACTGATGCACGTAAGGCAACCTTTGATTTCTCAGAATCCTACTATACTGCTAATACCATTCTTGGTGTTAAAGAATCAAGTACCATTGCTTCTTATGAAGATTTGAAAGGGAAAACAGTCGGTGTTAAAAACGGAACGGCTTCTCAAACTTTCTTAACAGAAAACCAAAGTAAGTATGGATACAAAATTAAGACTTTCGCTGATGGTTCATCAATGTATGACAGTTTAAACACTGGATCTGTCGATGCCGTAATGGATGATGAGCCTGTTCTTAAATACTCTATCAGCCAAGGTCAAAAATTGAAAACACCAATAACCGGTACTCCAATTGGTGAAACAGCCTTTGCCGTTAAAAAGGGATCAAATCCAGAATTGATTGAAATGTTCAACAACGGACTTGCTAACCTTAAAGCAAACGGTGAATTCCAAAAGATTCTTGACAAGTACCTAGCTAGCGAATCTTCATCTGCTTCAACAAGCACTGTTGACGAAACAACTATCTGGGGCTTGCTTCAAAACAACTACAACCAACTCCTTAGCGGACTTGGTATCACTCTTGCTTTAGCACTTATTTCATTTGCTTTTGCCATTATTATCGGAATTATCTTTGGTATGTTTAGCGTGAGTCCTTATAAATCACTTCGCATTCTTGCTGAGATTTTCGTTGATGTTATCCGTGGTATTCCTTTGATGATCCTTGCAGCCTTTATCTTCTGGGGAATTCCAAACTTTATCGAATCCATCACAGGTCAACAAAGTCCAATTAACGACTTTGTAGCTGGTACCATTGCCCTCTCACTCAATGCTGCTGCCTATATCGCTGAAATCGTTCGTGGTGGTATCCAGGCCGTTCCAGTTGGCCAAATGGAGGCAAGCCGCAGTCTTGGTATCTCCTACGGAAAAACCATGCGTAAGATTATCTTGCCACAAGCAACTAAGTTGATGTTGCCAAACTTTGTTAACCAATTCGTTATCGCCCTAAAAGATACAACCATCGTATCTGCTATCGGTTTGGTTGAACTCTTCCAAACTGGTAAGATTATCATCGCTCGTAACTACCAAAGTTTCAAGATGTATGCAATTCTTGCAATTTTCTATCTTGTAATTATTACCCTTTTGACTAGACTAGCGAAACGCTTAGAAAAGAGGATTCGTTAATGGCAAAATTAAAAATTGATGTAAATGATTTACACAAAAGCTACGGAAAAAACAAAGTCCTAAAAGGAATTACAACTAAGTTTTATGAAGGAGATGTAGTTTGTATCATCGGCCCTTCTGGTTCTGGTAAATCAACCTTCCTTCGCAGCCTTAATCTTCTTGAAGAAGTCTCTAGTGGTCACATCACAGTAAATGGTTATGACTTGACTGAAAAATCTACTGACGTTGACCACGTTCGTGAAAATATCGGGATGGTTTTCCAACACTTTAACCTATTCCCTCACATGTCAGTTCTCGATAATATCACTTTTGCGCCTATTGAGCATAAGTTACTTTCTAAAGAAGAGGCTGAGAAACTAGGTATGGAGTTGCTCGAAAAAGTTGGTCTTGCAGATAAGGCTACGGCCTGTCCAGATAGCTTATCTGGAGGGCAAAAGCAACGTGTGGCAATTGCTCGTGGACTAGCAATGAACCCTGACATCATGCTCTTTGATGAACCAACTTCTGCCCTTGACCCTGAGATGGTTGGAGACGTTCTGAATGTTATGAAAGATTTGGCAAAACAAGGTATGACTATGATTATCGTAACCCACGAAATGGGATTTGCTCGTCAGGTTGCCAACCGTGTTATCTTTACTGCGGACGGTGAATTCCTAGAAGACGGTACACCTGATCAAATCTTTGACAACCCTCAACACCCACGTCTAAAAGATTTCTTGGACAAGGTTCTAAATGTATAAGACTAAACTGTAAGGATTTCCTTGCAGTTTTTTCTATCTCGTATTAGATTTTTGATTTTTTTGAAAATTATGATAAAATTAAATTTATGAAACTGAGGTTTCCTCATACCTAGGTCGTCTAGGAATAAAAACAGAAATTAGGTAGCTAGATGTCATCAAAAGTTATTGTTACAATTTTCGGTGCAAGTGGGGACCTTGCTAAACGCAAACTCTACCCTTCCCTTTTTAGACTATACAAATCAGGCAATCTTTCAAAACACTTTGCAGTTATTGGAACTGCTCGTCGTCCTTGGAGCAAGGAATATTTCGAATCTGTCGTTGTTGAATCTATCCTTGATTTGGCAGATAGTACTGAACAGGCTCAAGAGTTCGCTAGTCACTTCTACTATCAAAGTCATGATGTCAATGATACGGAACACTACATTGCTTTGCGTCAATTACAGGCTGAACTAAATGACAAGTATCAGGCTGAACACAACAAGCTCTTCTTCTTGTCTATGGCTCCTCAATTCTTTGGAACCATTGCAAAACATCTCAAATCTGAGAATATTGTTGACGGTAAAGGTTTTGAGCGCTTAATCGTTGAGAAACCGTTTGGTACAGATTATCCTTCAGCAAGTAAACTAAATGAAGAACTTCTTGCAACCTTTGATGAAGAACAAATCTATCGTATCGATCATTACCTTGGAAAAGAAATGATTCAAAGCATCTTTGCGGTTCGTTTTGCCAACATGATTTTTGAGAATGTTTGGAACCGTGAGCATATTGATAATGTACAAATTACCTTTGCGGAACGTTTAGGTGTTGAAGAACGCGGTGGCTACTATGATGAATCAGGGGCCCTTCGTGATATGGTTCAAAACCATACGCTCCAACTCCTATCACTTCTTGCTATGGACAAACCAGCAAGTTTCACAAAAGATGAGATTCGAGCTGAAAAGATTAAGGTCTTTAAAAATCTCTACCATCCAACTGATGAAGAACTTAAAGAACACTTTATCCGCGGCCAATACCGTTCAGGTAAGATTGATGGCATGAAATACATCTCTTATCGTAGCGAGCCAAATGTAAATCCAGAATCTACAACTGAGACCTTTGCTTCTGGTGCTTTCTTTGTAGACAGCGATCGATTCCGTGGTGTACCATTCTTCTTCCGTACTGGAAAACGCATGACTGAAAAAGGCACCCACGTCAATATTGTTTTTAAACAGATGGATTCTATCTTTGGTCAAGAACTTGCACCTAACGTCTTGACTATCTATATCCAACCAACTGAAGGTTTCTCTCTTAGCCTAAATGGTAAAGAGGTAGGTGAAGAATTCAACTTGGCTCCAAATTCGCTTGATTACCGTACAGACGCGACTGCTACAGGAGCTTCCCCAGAACCTTACGAAAAATTAATCTATGATGTCTTAAATAACAACTCAACTAACTTTAGCCACTGGGATGAAGTGAGTGCCTCATGGAAATTGATTGACCGTATCGAGAAACTCTGGGCTGAAAACGGTGCCCCACTTCACGACTACAAGGCCGGAAGCATGGGACCTCAAGCCAGTTTTGACCTACTTGAAAAGTTTGGTGCCAAATGGACTTGGCAGCCTGATCTTGCCTACCGTCAAGATGGTCGCTTAGAATAAAAAAATCCTGCAAGTTTCTACCTTGCAGGATTTTTGCTTCTGATTAGATTAAGCCTTCCAAGAGACCCTTCATAAAGTTTTCTGAGTTAAACTCACCAATGTCATCGATTTTTTCACCAAATCCAATCAATTTTACAGGAATATTGAGTTCTTCACGGATGGCTAACACAACACCACCTCGAGCAGTTCCATCAATCTTAGTCAAGACAATTCCTGTCAAAGGGGTAATTTTTGAAAATTCTTTAGCCTGCACCAGGGCATTTTGACCTGTTGATGCATCAAGTGCCAAGAAAGTTTCATGAGGGGCTTCTGGCACAACACGTTTGATGATACGACCAATCTTTTCCAGCTCAGCCATGAGGTTATCCTTATTTTGCAGACGACCAGCGGTATCAATCATAAGAATATCGATACCCTCAGATATAGCACGTTCCATTCCATCAAAGACTACACTGGCTGGATCAGCTTTTTCAGGTCCAGTTACAACTGGAACGTCCACACGACGGCCCCATTCAGCTAGTTGAGCTACTGCCCCTGCACGGAAGGTGTCTGCCGCAACCAACATGACCTTTTCCCCAGCTTGTTTGTAGCGGTGGGCTAGTTTTCCGATAGAAGTTGTTTTCCCAACACCATTAACACCGACAAAGAGCATGACTGTCAAGCCATCTTGGAAGTGGATACTTTCATCATAGTTGCCATCCTTTTCATAAAGCTCAACCAATTTTTCAATAATAACACGACGAAGTGCATCTGGTTTCTTGGCATTCTCAAGTTTGGCTTCATATCGTAGCTCCTCAGTTAGGTTAGAAGCAACCTGGACACCAACGTCACTCATGATTAGCAGTTCTTCCAGTTCCTCGAAAAATTCTTCGTCAACAGAGCGGAAATTAGCAAAGAAGGCGTTCAAGCGGGCACCGAAGCCTGTGCGAGTTTTCTTAAGACTGCGGTCATATTTTTCTTGAACTGTTTCTTCTGCTTGAAGTGTTTCTGGTTCAAGCACTTCAGAACTATTTTCTTCTACAGCTTCTTCGTGCTCAATATTCTCTTCCTCTGAGACTTCTTCTAAGTTTGGAAATTCTTCTATTTCTTCTTGATGAAGCTCTACAACTGGGTCTGAATCCAAAATTTCTTCAACTGAGTCTTGGATTTCCTCTTCTTCAAACACAGCTTCTTCAGAACTTTCAACCTCGGCTTCTTCCTGAGAGACTTCCTCAGCTTCTGTAAGAGCAGGCTCCGTATCTTCAGACAAATCAAGATTTTCTAGAGCTTCTTTTACAACTTCTTCGATTTTAGGTTCTTCTTTTTTTCCGAATAGACGGTCAAATAATCCCATATCTTAATTCTCCTTTAGCACATATTCTTCGATAGCCCAGGCGACAGCTTCCTCATCATTAGTCATTGGAGTCACTACATTTGCGACTGCCTTGACTTCAGGAACAGCGTTTTGCATAGCAACACCGAGCCCTGCCCACTCAATCATAGAAAGGTCATTGGCCTCATCCCCACAGGCCATAACTTGACTTTGGTCGATTCCAAGATGGCTGATTAGTTTTGCCAAACCTGTTGCTTTATGAACATTCTTTGGTGACCACTCTAGCAACATTTCACGTGATTTAAAGATTTCATATTGGTCAAACAATTCTGGAGAAATCTTCTGAATGGTTGCATCCAAGGGTTCTTGAGCAAAGGCAGTCACGCATTTATTGTAGGTCATTTGACTAGATAGGTCTTCAAAGGCTACTGGAACAAAGGTCAAAGCTGGATTGAATTTGGCATAAAGACTTTCTTGATCCGATTGAATTTGATAAACAGTTCCTTCTGAAATAGCATCCAGAGGCAGTGATAATTTCTCTGTTTCCTCATACAAACGTGCTACATCATCATATGAAAAAACTGTCTTATCAAGGATTTCGCCTGTATTTTTCTGAACTAATCCACCATTAAAAGTAATGGTATACTCATCTTCCTGACCGTCAGTCCCTAGCTCATGGAGAAAGAAATCCATGGCTTTTAGAGGACGACCTGTTGTCAAAACCACCTTAATCCCACGATCACGCGCAGCTTTCAAGGTTGCCTTGGTTCGATCTGTCAGCCTTTTATCAGTAGTTAGCAAGGTCCCGTCCAAGTCCAATGCAATCAATTTTATATCTGCCATTATAAGCCCTCCATATAAGCTATAACCGACTGGTCCTTATGGTGACCAATCACAGTCTCTGCTAATTCTAAAATTTCTGGTCGTGCATTTTCAGGAGCTACAGGATGTCCCACAACCTGCATCATATGCAAGTCATTTAAATTGTCTCCAAAAGCCATAACCTGATCCATTGTGATGCCAAGTTTTTTAGCCAATTCAACAATAGCCACACCCTTATCGACATAGTCCAGAACAATATCAATAGATTCAAAGCCAGTTGTCATGGCCTTAACACCAGAGACATTTTCATTGACCCAAGCCTCCCCATCTTCGAGAGTTTCTTCTGTGAAGTTGGTTGTAAATTTGAAAATATCATCTGTGATATCATCCAAACTCGTTACTTTTTGGATATTTTCATTATAGTGCTGACTCTCTTTCAAATAGGTCTCATCAACCGTATCTAGCACATAAGAGCCTTTTTTTCCCGTCAAGAGCAGTTTATTGATGTCTACATAAGGTGAAGTTTTCAGCTTTTCAAAAGTTGCCAGATAAAACTCACGAGACATAGTCGCTTCATACAAGTCCTGACCTTGATATTCGACCAAACTGCCATTTTCCGCGATGAAAATAATATCCTCACGAACATCAGCAAATAATTTTTCTAAGGATAGAAATCCTCGACCCGAAGCCACTGCAAAGTAAATCCCTTTTTCCTTGTAGGAAGCTAAGAGAGACTTGAGGCGGTCCATATCAAAGCGTCCATTCCCATCTAGGAAGGTTCCGTCCATATCCGTTGCTACTAGTTTAATCATAAAATCTTTCTTACTCCGATTAGTAAATCTACCTCCTATTATACCATAGATAACTAGAAAAAGGACTAGTCTATCAGCTTTGCTTCTCTTTTATCCTTCCCTACAAGCTAGTGCTGTTTCTAACTCTTAAAAAAGCTCGTAAAATTAAAATCGTGCAACTTTTTTCAGATAGTTTTAAAAGATTGATTTTCCTATATTTTTCCTTTATAATGGATAAAAAGGAGATTAGTATGTCAGAAACAAATCACGAAATTGATTCAAATTTTGCAGGTCGTTTAAATATCCTGCGTGCGGGTGTTCTTGGTGCTAATGATGGAATTATTTCCATTGCTGGTGTGGTTATCGGGGTTGCCAGTGCCACAAGCAATATCTGGATTATTTTTTTATCAGGTTTTGCGGCTATCTTAGCTGGTGCCTTTTCAATGGCTGGTGGAGAATATGTATCCGTTTCAACTCAAAAAGATACTGAGGAAGCAGCTGTTGCGCGAGAAAAACTCTTGCTAGACCAAGATTTGGAGCTAGCCAAAAAGTCCCTCTATGCTGCCTATATCCAAAATGGAGAATGCGAAACCTCTGCCCAGCTCTTGACAAATAAGGCCTTTCTTAAAAATCCACTCAAGGCTTTGGTAGAGGAAAAATATGGGATTGAGTATGAAGAATTTACCAATCCTTGGCACGCTGCCATTTCTAGCTTCGTTGCCTTTTTCCTTGGAAGTTTGCCTCCAATGCTCTCAGTAACCATTTTCCCAAGTGAATACCGCATCCCTGCTACTGTCCTGATTGTAGGAGTTTCACTCTTGATGACTGGCTACACAAGCGCCAAACTTGGAAAAGCCCCAACTAAAACAGCTATGATTCGGAACCTTGCTATTGGTCTTTTAACCATGGGAGTTACCTTTCTGCTAGGACAACTTTTCAGCATTTAAAATACAAGAAATACCTCGATTTTGAAGTCGAGGTATCTTTTTTTACATTTGCACAATCTTGCGATAACTTCTTGAAGTAATCATGAAAATCAATACATAGGCGATGAGGAAAATAGCGCAGATAGACAAGGTCACAGTCAACACCATAGTCGCATCCAGTACACCAATCACTTTTAGAATCAGGCTAATCATATGGTAGGCAAAGGCGAGATGTAGGAAGGCAAAGAGCAAAGGAAGGAAGAATACAGTTAAAACCTGTTTGTTGATGGTTTGCTTGATTTGCTTTTGACCTAAACCGACTTTCTGCAAGATAATAAAGCGTTCACGGTCTTCATAGCCTTCAGAAATTTGTTTGTAATAGATGACCAGAACGGTTCCGACCATAAAGATAATGGATAGGAAAATACCGATAAAGAAGACACCACCAAAGAGGACACTCATCTGAGCACTAGCATCTGCTAGATTGCTACCATACACATAGCTACCTTCAGTGTTTAATTGAGCATTAAACTTTTGTAAGTATTTTTCATATTCTTCAGCGACCTTGAGTTGTTCTTCTTCACTAATATTTACATTCATACCACCGTAAAACTGATTATAGATAGCCGAATCTGGGAATTGGTCCAAAAAGGCTTGTAGATCAGGAACAACAAGGTAATTGTAATCAGCAGTCAAAATATTAAACTGATTTGGGACATGGTTGACAATGAAATCTTTAGTAAATTCTTCTTTGACAGAAAATTGATGATCATTTAGAGTTAGAGCTTTCTGTTCTTTAACTCCCTCATTCTTGGCAAAGAGTCCAACCTCATTTCCTGATAGAGAAAGTTTTTGACCAGTCATATTTTCATAATCTTTTTGGTCAAATACCATGAAAACTGTTGTGGGTTGGACACGGTTTTGTCCTTTTTCAAAAAGGGTTAACTTGGTTCCTTCTTGATTTGCAACACCAAAGTAAGTGTAACGAAGCACTTCTTTCTCTTTAATCTTATAACCTTTGTCGCTTGCAAACTGGCTCAAGAGTTTGTCCAAGTCTTCTTTTTCAACATTTTGCCCTGAAACCCCAAAATCATGAGGATTTAGAACTTTTTTAAAGCTTTCTGAGGCATTGAAAATACTAGTCGCTGCTGACATGGTTACCAAAACCATTGTTGACAAGATAGCGATAGTTGCTAGTCCAACCGCATTTTTCTTCATACGGAAAATCAAGTTAGACACTGAGATCAGGTTATTTGGTTGGTAATAGTATTTCTTATTTTTCTTCAAGATTTGTAGGAAAACGGTAATCCCTGCATTGAACAAGAGATAGGTCCCAAGGATAACCAGTAAAACAGCTAGGAAGAAGGTTGTTAAGGCTGTAAGAGGATCTTTTACCATAAGGGCAAGATAATAGCCAATCCCTAAACTTATGGAACCAAGAATAGTTTGGAGAGGTAGGAAACGACCTTTTTTCTCTCCGCTTGCTTTCTCACGAGAGAGCTGGAGGGCATTCATACGGGCGATTCGAAGGGCATTCAGGAACATGAGTCCTAGGAAAATCAAACCAAAGACAAGAAGTACTGTAATGACAACTTTCATCTGGAAGGTAGCGACCAGCTCAACCTTTAATTTCATCAGTTTGAGCAAGAAGGCGAAAATCAACTTGTCAAACAAGGCTCCAATACCGATTCCTGCTCCAACAGTTAAAATTCCAAATAGTATCAACTCCTTAAAGGTCATACTGATCAGGTGACGTTTCTCCAAGCCCAACATGCCATAAATCCCCAGTTCTTTGGAACGGTTCTTCATAACAAAACTATTGGCATAGAGGACGATAATAGCTGACGCAAGGGTAACGACAAACATACCAAATCCAAGAGTAGCTTGAATCGTTTCTCCTCCACGAATTTCTGCAATCTTGGGATTGAAGGTTAGGGAATAAAAGAGATAGGTGACGGTGACTGCTAAGAGAACAGCCAGCGCAAAAGGATAATAGAGTTTGCGGTTTTTAATCAAGTTCGATACCGCTAACTTATTGGTTAATCGAAACATACTAATTCACCTCGCTTGCCATGACAGTCAAGGTATCAGAAATTTCTTGGAACATCTGACGGTCTGTTTTTTCTCCACGATAGATTTGGTTGTAAAGAATGCCGTCCTTGATAAAGAGAACGCGCTTAGCCCTGCTAGCTGCCGCCGTTGAGTGGGTTACCATGAGAATGGTTTGACCACGCTCATTGATTTCATCAAAGACATCGAGTAAGGCTGTAGAGGACTTGGAATCAAGGGCTCCTGTTGGCTCATCCGCAAGAAGAATTTCTGGCTCTGTGATGATAGCCCGTGCAACTGCTACCCTTTGTTTTTGCCCACCAGAGATTTCATAAGGGTACTTCTCTTGCAATTGATTGATTCCCAGATTCTCAGCTGTTACCACCAATTTCTTCATCATCTCCGTAATGGGTCTTCTTGATAAAACTAAGGGAAGCAAGATATTATCCTTAACAGATAAAGTATCAAGCAAGTTAAAATCTTGGAAGACAAAGCCCAACTTTTCACGACGGAAGCTAGAAGCCTGTGAATTTTTAATGGTTGCGGTGTCTGTTCCATTCAGGTAAACCTGACCACGAGTTGGTTTATCCAGCATAGCTAGGATATTGAGAAGAGTTGATTTACCAGAACCAGACTCACCCATGATGGCAACGTAGTCACCCTTTTCTACGGTAAAGTGAATATCCTTGAGAGCTTCTACTTGGTTGCCCTGAAAACGAGTTTTATAAATTTTTTGAACGTGTTTTACATCTAAAAGTGTCATGAGAATCTCCTTTCTTAATATCCCATCAAATGAAATGTCGCTTGCATCATAGCGCATCCTAGCTGAACGCGCTCGATATCTTTCTGGCTTGGTTTTCTAGTTTTCTTCTGTAAGATTTGTTTCATGATGTTACTCCTTTGTTCTTTATGAGTCTAGTTTACATCAAAAACAGACCGCTTGCCATAGCCTAACCTTACAAAAGAGACTTTAATCTTACATTTTTGTAAGATTGGGTGAAATGTAAACATTTTATTAAAACTATTTTACCATAAAAATAAAGTAAGAAGAAAACCCTTGCAGATGCAAGGGTTAGAGGTTCATTATCTTTCTGATTACGTCTAGAAATGATAAATTTATCTATGAAGAGGAAGTGAAAAAGAAACAAAGGAATTGCTAAAATACAACCTTCTTCTGAAAAATCCTGTTTCGTTAAGTGGTATAAGTAATTATTGGTTGATAGAAAATTAGCAATCAAAATAAACAAAATTCAGAATGTGTCTGTCCATTTATGGTTTTTAAAGTATTTCCTAAGCATGCTACTACCTTCTTTCCATTCATAATCATGTAGCAAAACCTTTGTTACCTATTGATTTACCTCACCAAAACCATCCATCATTGTCTTCAATAGCTTGGGCTTCTTTGCGTTTGCGTGGGCCTGTTCCATACATTTCCTCTTCAATGTCTTCCTTAATTGGGAGAATAGAAGCAAGAATTACATAGATAATGACACCTACTCCGAAGTTTGCAATAGTAAAAATTGCAAATAGGAAGCGAACAAGGGTAACATCAAAGTTCCACTTGTCTGACAAACCTGCTAGAACTCCTGAAATCATGCGATTTCGTCTCATTTTATAAAATTTACTATTCATGATATTTCCTCTTTTGATTTGTTTTTCTTAGTTTATCATGGAACTAGCTGAGATTCATCAGTCCTCAGTCTGATTTATTTGTATTAATTGACCACGACAGATTCCACACCGATAGCGTTTGGTATCAATCCTACGCTTGCGATGATAAGTTTGCTGGCAGGATTGACAACGATAAAGTTTGAGTGGTTTGGAGTTGCTATTTGGCAAGGTTGGTACAAATCGTAAACCATCTACTTCTTTTAAAAGCTCTTTGAAGTCCTGATCCTTATGCTGATAACCTCTTCCTTCAAAATAAAGATGATAATGGCAGAGCTCATGGCGGACAATTTTTCGAAAAATATCTAAACCCAGTTCTTGATAGACTTTGGGGTTAAAATCCAAATGTCCATCCTTAGGGAAGAATCGACCACCTGTCGACCGTAAACGATTATTCCACTGAGCTTGGTGTTTAAAATATCTCCCAAAGTCCTCTTGCGATACGAGTTGAACATACTCAGTCAGATTCATTTGGAGCTAGAAGCGACAGATTGACTTTTTCCCGTTCAGTATCGATTTTCTTGACCCAAACCGTTACCAAGTCACCAACTGATACTACTTGACTAGGGTGTTTGATAAATTTACGACTCATGTGGGAAATATGGACGAGACCGTCCTCGTGAATCCCGATGTCAACGAAGGCACCGAAGTCAACAACGTTACGCACCACACCTTCTAGCTTCTGACCAACCTCTAAATCCTTGATATCTAGGATATCTTGGCGAAGCACAGGTGCATCAAAGGAGTCACGGAAATCACGACCTGGTTTTAATAGGTCAGCAATAATATCTTTAAGGGTTTCTGGTCCAAGATCCAGTTCTTGAGCCATCTCTGTGATTGAAACGGATTTGAGTTTGCTTTGAGCTTCTTCAGTCAAGTCCTTGATATCTAAACGCTTAAAGAGTTCTTTAACAGCAGCATAATTTTCTGGGTGAACTCCTGTATTATCTAGGATATTGCTACTTTCTGGTATTCGAAGGAAACCAGCTGCCTGTTCAAAAGCCTTAGCTCCCAGACGAGGTACTTTTTTGATTTGGGCGCGTGAAGTGATTTTTCCTTCTTCTTCACGGTATTTGACAATATTTTCAGAGATTGTTTTGTTGAGTCCAGCTACGTGGGAAAGAAGGGCTGGGCTAGCCGTATTGATATTGACACCGACTTGGTTAACTACAGTTTCTACAACAAAGTCTAGACTTTCAGATAGTTTTTTCTGGCTAACATCGTGTTGGTACTGCCCTACCCCAATAGATTTGGGGTCAATTTTAACTAATTCAGCAAGGGGATCTTGCAAGCGACGGGCAATAGAGATGGCAGAGCGCTTTTCAACGGTTAATTCTGGAAATTCCTGACGAGCTAATTCACTAGCAGAGTAAACTGAAGCACCGCTCTCATTGACGATAACATAGCTGACTTCAGGGAAATCTTTCAGAACTTCCGCTACAAAGGCTTCGCTTTCACGACTGGCCGTTCCGTTTCCGATGGCAATGATTTCCACGCCGTATTGACCAATCAATTCTGCCAAATCTTTCTTGGCTTCTTCGATTTGACGAGCTGATGCTGGTTTGACAGGATAAATTACGTGCGTAGTCAACATTTTTCCTGTTGCATCCACGACAGCTAGCTTGGCACCTGTACGAAAGGCAGGGTCAAACCCCAGAACCATGCGCCCTTTCAATGGAGCAACCAAGAGCAGATTGCGTAGGTTGTCAGAAAAGAGTTGAATAGCTCCTTCTTCTGCCTTTTCAGTTAATTCTGTCCGAATTCGTCGCTCGATAGCTGGCAAGACTTTTTTCTTAACTGACTGTTGGACAACATCATCTATATAGGCGTTTTTCACCTTAAAACGCCCAGCAAAGAAGGCTAGGATACGGTCCGTTGCATGTTCAAAACCGACCTTCAAGACACCTAGCTTCTCCCCACGATTGAGGGCCAAGGTACGATAGCCTTGCATATTTCCAACTATCTCTGAAAAATCATAATAAATCTGAAACACCTGCTTTTCATCAAGACTTTCATCCTTGACTTGAGAAGTGAGTTTAGAGTGTCTCAGCACCTCCTGATAAGTCATGGCGCGCAAGGTAACATCCTCCGACAAGGCTTCTACCAAAATATCAACTGAACCAGACAAGGCTTCCTTACCAGTTGCAAATCCTTCACAGACGAACTTTTCAGCCTCTTTCTCTAAGTCAGATACATTCTGCAAGATTAAGCGAGCAAGTGGAAAGAGACCAGCTTCACGGGCAATAGTTGCCTTAGTCCGACGTTTTTCCTTAAAAGGCAAGTAAAGTTCTTCAACGTCGGCTAATTTTTCAGCAGCAAGGATGGCTTCCTCCAATTCTTTAGTTAGCTTGCCTTGTTCTTGGATTTTGGCTAGAACAGCTTCCTTACGGTCGTTTAGATTAGTCAGACTTTTATCCAAGTCAATAATGGCCTTGATAGCCACTTCATCAAGACTACCCGTCATGTCCTTACGATAACGCGCGATGAAGGGAATAGTAGCCCCTTCAGCTGTTAGAGACAAAACAGTATCAATTTGTTTTAAGGTCACACCCAAATCTTGGGAAATTTTTAAATATTTTTTATCCATAATCCTATTATACCACAAGGCATGAAACAAGAAAGCTTTCTATCCAACACTCTTTTTATTCTATATGATATCAAATTAAAAAGAATCCATTTCCACAAAATAATAGTATAATAGAACTATAATTTAGAAATGAGGTATAACCATGGCTGTAAAATTTAATAGACGAGATGATTTAGATAAGATGTTTGAGGAATTTGCCAAACTCCCTGATTTAGACCAAGTCAAATTCCCTGATGACAAAGAGAAAAAAGCCAAAGAAGAAAAGAAAAACTAGATGAGTATTTTCCATCAATTACCTTCTAGTGTGCTTCAAGCTGGAGCCATTTTCCTCTCCATTATCATTGAGGCTTTGCCTTTCGTTCTAATCGGAAGTATTCTCTCAGGAGTGATTGAAGTCTATATCACACCTGATAAAGTTTATGGACTTCTCCCTCGAAATCGTTGGGGGAGAATCTTTTTTGGAACATTTATTGGCTTTCTTTTTCCTTCTTGTGAATGTGGAATTGTTCCCATTATCAATCGTTTTTTGGAAAAGAATGTGCCTAGCTATACTGCCGTACCTTTTCTGGTAACGGCACCCGTTATCAATCCTATCGTTCTTTTGGCAACTTTTTCTGCCTTCGGAAATTCCTTTCAAGTTGCTTTTTTACGAGCCTTGGGATCTATTTTCATAGCTCTGATTTTGGGGATTTTTCTGGGATTTTTCTGGAAAGAAACAATTCAAAAAGAAAATCGCATGACTTGTCATGAGCATGATTTTTCTCATCTAAGTCCCAGTAAAAAAGTATTTCAAGTTTTTGTACAAGCAATCGACGAGTTTTTTGATATGGGGCGATATCTAGTCTTTGGTTGCCTCTTTGCTGCGATTATTCAGGTCTATGTTCCAACTCGTATTCTAACATCTGTTAGCTCCAGTCCACTGCTTGCTATTCCACTTTTAATGCTTTTGGCCTTCCTGCTCTCCCTTTGTAGTGAGGCAGATGCTTTTATTGGAGCCTCTCTCCTGTCTAGTTTTGGACTTGCTCCTGTAATCGCTTTTCTCGTGATTGGCCCTATGTTAGATGTCAAAAATCTTCTGATGATGAAGAATTACTTAAAAGCTCTGTTCGTCGGTCGCTTTATCATCATCGTAAGTCTAGTTGTCTTTTTCTATTCCCTTTTCCTTGGAGTCTTTTTATGATTCGATTTTTAGTTTTAATTTCTTACTTTGGGATGACCTTCTATCTCCATCTTACAGGTAAGCTAAACCAATACATCAACATGCAGTACTCTTATCTGGCCTACATTTCCATGGTGCTTTGCTTTATTTTTGCAATCATCCAGCTGTATATCTGGATGAAGCAAGTTAAAACCCACAGTCATCTGAACAGCCGATTAGCCAAGGTGACGAGTATTGCTCTTCTGGCCATTCCAATTGTCGTAGGCTTAGCTTTCCCAACTGTTAGCTTAGATTCTCAAACAGTTTCTGCTAAAGGCTATCACTTTCCCTTATCGGATGGCACCAATCTAGCCATCCAAGCCAGCGAAGGAACCAGAAGCCAGTATTTAAAGCCTGATACCAGCTCTTATTTCTCAAAATCGGCCTATGAAAAGGAAATGCGAACTACAGCAGACACCTATTTGACACAAGATCAAATCCTCATCACCGATGAAAATTATATGGAAGTTATGGAAGCAATCTATGACTATCCAAGTGAATTTGAAGGAAAGACTATCCAATTTACAGGATTTGTCTACAAGGATCCTATTCATGAAAATAGCCAATTTCTTTTTCGTTTTGGGATTATCCATTGTATCGCAGATTCTGGTGTTTACGGTCTTTTGACCAAAGGGAATACACGTCAATATGAAAACAACACTTGGATTACAGCTAAAGGGAAGCTAATCAACTATTATCACAAAGAACTCAAACAAAAACTTCCAACCCTTGAAGTTGAAAGTTTTACAAAAGTTGATAAACCAGAAAATCCCTATGTTTACAGAGCGTTTTAAAAAAGTAGCCCAAACAAGAGCTACTTTTTTTCGCTAAGATAATGGAAAACATATATCATGCTCTAAACCCTTCTAGTCCTCCGTCTTCCAAGAGCGAGCGATTTCTTCATCCTTTTCAAGTTGGTCAATGAGTTCTTCGACGGATTCAAATTTGACCATTCCACGAACTCGATCAAGCCAATAAACAGTCACTGTTTCACCATAGATATCATCAGAAAAATCAAAAATATTAACCTCAAAACGCGATTCTTCTCCATCAAAAGTAACATTTTTTCCTACACTAGCCATCCCACGATACTTCTGACGTTGAACTTCAATATCAACAACATAGACACCATCCGCTGGCATATAGGTTCTATCTTTCAAGACCAAATTAGCTGTAGGATAGCCAATCGTACGACCTCTAGCATTACCATGGACAACCATACCTCGAGAAGGTAATGGATTCCCAAGCAAATGAGATACTTCCTTTACATTACCGTCTAAGATAGCCTGACGAATACGAGTAGAACTGATTTTACCCTTTTCATCCTCTACAGGTGGAACAATAATGACTTCACCATCAAAATAGTCCTTCAGGTCATCTGCAGTTTTGTTGTCAGAACCAAAAGTATAGTCAAACCCTGCTACGATAATAGTTGGTTTTAAGGCCTTAATATAAGTATCAAAAAACTCTTGGGCAGTCAAACTAGCAAATTTACTACTAAAATCAAGTAAAAATAGTGCTTCAACTCCATTCCATTTCAGCTTCTGCTCCCGTTCTTGAGGATTAACAATGTGCAACATAAGATCTGGATGGTAGGGTTGTAGAGCAAGTTTAGGGGATTCTGTAAAGGTCATCACAACCACAGGAAGATAATCCTTCATCGATGCCTTAGTAGCAACTTCAAAAAGTTTTTGATGTCCTTTGTGAACACCATCAAAATAGCCTAAAACAAGGACCGTTTTATCCGGCACTGCTATATCTTTTTCATTCTTAATAGGAATTGTTGTAATCATGAAACTATTATAACACAGAGAAATACTTTTCGCTAAAACTAAATCTCAAATATCGCTTTTTCCTCTGAATCTATCAATATCATACTAGTAGGTATGGGGATTCTAATATTTCAAAAAAAATAGCACCTCATAAAAGATGCTATTCATTTGTTACTAATCTTTAGTTTCTTCTAAATCTTTTAACTTGACTGAAACAATTTTTGAAACTCCAGATTCTTGCATGGTTACTCCATAGATAGAATCAGCTGCAGCCATGGTACCCTTACGGTGGGTTACTACGATAAACTGGCTATCCTTGTCAAAGCGGTTAAGATAATCCCCAAATCGTTTGACATTGGCTTCATCAAGTGCCGCCTCCACCTCATCCAGTATAACAAAAGGAATAGTTTTTACTCGAATAATAGAGAACAACAAAGCGAGTGCTGATAAGGCCTTCTCACCACCACTCATAAGATTGAGAGACTGGATCTTTTTGCCTGGAGGTTGGACAGAAATCTCCACCCCAGCTGTTAGAAAGTCACCGTCCGTCAAAATCAAATCAGCCTGACCACCTCCAAACATCTGCTTAAAGGTAACTTTAAAGGATTCTCGAATCGCTTCAAAGGTTGATTTAAAGCGTTCTTTAACCTCATTATTCATCTCCATAATGGTTTCCAGAAGTAGATTTTTAGCTGATAAAATATCATCTCTTTGGCTATTTAAAAATTCCAATCGGTTATGAACTTCTTCGAATTGCTCAATGGCATCTAGATTAACTGGCCCAAGAGCACGAATTGATTTCTCTAAATCCTTAACCTCTTGTTCAGCAAGAGCAAGGTTTTCTAGCTCATGTGCTTTTTCTAAAGCTTCTGTATAGCTAATCTGGTAGTGATCAGTCAATTGAGATTGTAAGTTACGCAAGCGTTCGCTGATTTTTTCTTTTTTAGCTTCTGCCCGCGTTTGTTTACGAATCCATTCTTCATTTTGCTGGCGAGCTTGGTCTAAATGACTAGCAATATCATCCAATTGACCTTCAATATCATCCAACTCAAACTGCTTGCGAATCAAACCTTGCTGCAGATTTGTTTTCTGAGTCTGAGCCTCCTCCACCTGCTGATTGAGCAACTCTGTGTCTACTTTCTCTAAGTTATCAACCTTTTCTTGGAGCAGACGTTGAATTTCTTCTTGCTCGAGTTCAAGAGTTTCCAATTCCTTGCCTAGGCGTTCAATATCAGAAATTTCATATCGCTTTTGACCTTGCAATTCTGTCTTAAGTAAACGTGCTTGCGATACTTGATCTTGCAGGTTTTGATAGCGTTCTTGAATGGCATTTTTGTTAGACTTGATTTCTTCAATTTCTGATTCAAGGTCTTGTTTTTCACTGGCAATGGCTGCAAGACGCTCTTGACATTTTTCTTTATCAGCCTGCCAATCTCCTTCAGAAAGACGATTTAATTCTTCTTCTTGAAGTTTCCAAAGAGTTTCCAGTTCTTCAACTTGCTGGCTGGTCTGCTGATAAGCGAGGTACAAGCTTTGCTCTTGAATACGAGCCTGCTCTCCTTGAGATTTAATGGTTTCTAATCTTTCTGTCAATGTCGCCATCTCATCTTGCAAGGACTTCAAACTAGCCTCTTCTGAACGCAAGTTTGCTTCTTCTTCGGCAATTTCTTTTTGTAATTGCTCCAGTTCTGGCTTGATAAAAATACTATTATTCTGGCGATTAGCCCCACCTGCATAGGAACCACCTGTACGTAATTCTGTCCCGTCCAATGCCACCATACGAACTTGATAATTTACTTGACGAGCGGCAGCACGCGCATGTTCTACAGAGTCAAAGATAGCCGTCGTAGCTAGCAAGTTCTTGAAAATTGCTTCTAATCTCTTGTCAAAAGCTACCAACTCATCTGCCATGCCCAGAAATCCTAGACTTGAAGCGATAGCAACTTTATTCTGGCTAGAAATCATACGCGCTTTGATCGTGGTCAAAGGAAGGAAGGTTGCACGACCGGCTCTGTTCCGTTTAAGGAAATCAATGGCCTTAGTTGCCGCATGTTCATCTTCCACGATGATATGCTGACTACTCGCTCCAAGGGCAATCTCTAAGGCAGTTTGATAATGCACATCAAAGGTCAGGTGCTCACTGACTGCCCCAATGATCCCACCAAGGCGGTCTTTTTCTTGGAGAACACTCTTAACACCTGAATAAAAGTTACTATGATTTCTCAGAATATTTTCCAAACTTTGGGCTCTAGCCTGCTTGTTTTTGAGACTATCCAAACAATCAAAAAGTTGACTTTGTTGAGTTTGATAGGAAGTTTTCTGCTCCTCTTGCTCCTTGGTAATAGCTTGATAGTCGGCCAATAATTTCTGAACTTGCTCCTTGGCAGTTTCAAGCTCTTCTTTTTGCTGACTAGCCTTCTCTTTAGCTGTAGCCAGTTGTTCTTTGAGTTTTTCTAGTTGATCTGCTTGTTTTTGAGAAAGCTGACGGCTATTTTCCAACTCGTTTTCGATACGGGTCAGTTGGTTTGAGATATCCGCTTCTTCTTGTAAAAGGGCTACAAAGCGTTCACGTAAGAGCTCAATCATCTGATCTGGATCATCTGAAAAAGCAAGTAATTCAGTCTCTAGTCGATTGAGTTTTTGATTATTTTGGATTAGATTTTCCTCTAAAAGTGCTAAAGAGTTTTCCTTATCAGTTTTTTCTTTGCTGAGAGAATTTCTCTTATCCTCCAAAGCAGCCAAACGGGCTTGTGCTTCCTGTTGATTGAGGGCTACTTGCTCGGACTCTAGTTTCGATAGGGCTAATTTTCTATCTAAGTCACTAATTAGACTGGTCAAATCGATCAAACTGCCCTGGTCTTTAGCCATTTCAGCCTGTAAATCTTGGCGTTGCTTTTTAAGAGTTTGATTTTCTTCTTCTAATTTTTCACGCTTTTGGTAATAACTAGTCAAGAGTTCCTGGACCTGAGCCAACTCTTCTTCTGTAAGATCTAACTCAGCCTTATTTTCCTTGATTTGAGCAACCAAAACGTCTAAATAAATGGCCTTACGTTGGCCTTCCAAGTCTAGAAACTTACGAGCATTTTCAGCTTGCTTTTCAAGGGGCTTGATTTGATTATCCAACTCGTAGATAATGTCTTCAAGGCGGTCTAAATTATCCTGAGTTTGCTGCAATTTGCTCTCAGTCTCTTTTCTACGAGTCTTGTATTTCAAAACTCCAGCAGCTTCTTCAAAAATAGCTCTGCGTTCTTCAGGCTTGGAGTTGAAAATCTCCTCCACCTTCCCTTGGGAAATGATAGAGAAGGAATCTCGTCCCAATCCAGTATCCAAGAAAAGATCATGAATATCACGCAGACGAACTTTCTTGCCGTCAATCTTGTATTCGCTATCTCCACTACGATAGATATGGCGTTCTACCCTGATTTCTTGGCCTGCGTCCTTGATAAATCCATCTTGATTATCCAGAGTTACTACTACCGAAGCATAATTGAGGGGTTTACGACTTTCCGTCCCAGCAAAGATAACATCCGGCATCTTGCCACCACGGAGACTCTTGACACTAGACTCACCCAAAGCCCAACGTAGACTTTCTGTAATATTGGACTTTCCAGATCCATTGGGTCCAACAACTGCTGTAACCCCTTGGTCAAACACAACCTTGGTTTTATCAGCGAAAGACTTGAATCCCTGAATTTCTATTTCCTTTAAATACATGAATCCAGCCCTTTCTCAACTGCATTTTTAGCAGCTTCTTGCTCTGCTAGTTTTTTTGAGCGACCATTCCCTTGACCAATACTCTTGCCCTCAACCAGAACTTCCACATCAAACACCTTATCATGGGCAGGACCCGTTTCAGATATCACTTGGTATCGAATAGCCACATCACCATTGACCTGAAGTAACTCTTGTAGATGGGTTTTATAGTCTGTAATCATCTCAAATTCACCAGCTTCCACTTTGGGAATCATGACTTGATAGATAAATTCCTTGACCTTGGCCACATCCTTATCCAACAGAAGAGCCCCAAGAAAGGCTTCAAAGGCATCTCCAAGAATGGTATCACGATTACGACCACCAGATTTTTCTTCCCCCTTACCCAGCTTGATAAACTGGTCAAACTGACAATCACGCGCAAAACCAGCCAAGCTCTCCTCACGGACAATCATGGCACGAAGTTTAGATAAATCCCCTTCAGGCTTTTTGGGATATTTTTTATACAGATATTCTGAAATTAATAATTGCAGAACAGCGTCTCCTAAAAATTCCAAGCGTTCGTTGTGTGAAATTTTTAAGAGGCGGTGCTCATTGGCATAACTCGTATGAGTAAAGGCAGTCTCCAGTAAGTTTTTGTCTGAAAATTCGATTGCAAAACGGCTTTTTAGTACTGTTTGTAATTCTTTCATACCAACCTCTTTCTAACTGATAACAGTCCTTTTTATTATATCAAAAAAAGCCCCCTGAGTCACTCCAAAACAGAAGAACTCTAGAACCCTAGGAGGGGGACTAATTTCTCTAAAAATCTATGAACTGCAGTCATAATACCAAAGCAAAATCATTTTGGGGGAAATTTAGGAGCAATACAAAATAAAAAGCCCTATTTAAAGGCTTTTTAAAACTATTTTTATCCACCCTGAGGGAATCGAACCCCCATCTCAAGAACCGGAATCTTACGTGATATCCATTACACTAAGGGTGGAAACTCGTTTCATTATAACAAAAATTTGCTCTAATAACAAGTTTTTTCTAGTGAGATAGCCCGTCTTAGTGGGAAGCATCCCCATTCCAGATAGAGTTTTTCACGATAACATAATCAACGTGTTTAAGGTCAGCAACCTGACGTCCACCTGCATAGGAAATAGCACTTTGAAGGTCTTGTTCCATCTCAGTTAAAGTGTCTTGCAGATGACCTTTAGCAGGAAGTAAGATACGTTTTCCTTCGACGTTTTTATAAGCTCCTTTTTGGTATTGTGAAGCTGAACCATAATATTCTTTGAAGTGTTCACCATCTACCTCAATCGTTTTCCCTGGGCTTTCGATATGTCCTGCAAAGAGGGAACCAATCATAACCATGCTGGCACCAAAACGGATAGACTTAGCAATATCACCATGTGTACGAATACCACCATCAGCAATGATCGGTTTACGCGCGGCTTTTGCGCACCAACGAAGTGCAGCCAACTGCCAACCACCTGTACCAAAACCTGTCTTAACCTTGGTGATACAAACTTTACCAGGACCAATACCAACCTTAGTCGCGTCTGCTCCAGCATTTTCCAACTCACGAACTGCTTCTGGAGTCCCGACATTTCCAGCAATGACAAAAGTATCTGGCAATTCTTTCTTGATGTGCTGAATCATAGAAATCACGCTATCCGCATGACCGTGAGCAATATCAATTGTGATATATTCCGGAGCATCAGCCTTTAATTGACTAACGAAATCATACTCATAGTCCTTAACACCAACAGAGATAGAAGCAATAAGCCCTTGATCGTGCATACGCTTAATAAAAGGAATGCGTCCTGCCTCATCAAAACGGTGCATGATGTAAAAGTAGCCCCCTTTAGCCAGTTGCTCTGCTACATTTTCATCCAAAATCGTCTGCATATTAGCTGGCACAACAGGTAACTTAAAAGTATGATTTCCTAGTGTCACTCTTGTATCTGCTTCTGCACGACTTTTAATGACACATTTATTTGGGATCAACTGGATATCTTCGTAATCAAAAATTGGAAATTCATTTAACATATCGATGTCTCATTTCTTTTGTAATGACCTACCTATGCTTGCGCATCTCTACGCCTTTTCCGACGTTTCCTTAATTTATTATAAGTCAAAGTACAGTTTTTGTCAAATAATTTTATAAATAAAAACATTTTGTTCGGATTTTAATATTTAGATGACAAAAGAAAGAGGAGAGATTATTTTCTCTCCACTTCTTTAGTAATATTCCTTTTAAATATTTCTTCGGAGTTTTCCAGTATTTCACAAAATTCACGATAAGATGAAGACTTCTGAGGAATTTGGATAGACCATTTCTTCAACAAAGCTCCATAACCTGCTAGCTTCCCTATCTCATTATCAACAACCTTGTCCTCGCTCGGAAAAACAAGACCACCTTTCTCAGCTTTTAAAATATAAGAATAGGAAATCAGCTGGAATAAGTCCTCACGGTTGATTCCTTTTTCAGTATCTTCAAGTTTTTTATATTTAGCATCTAGAACAATCTTTCGTTCTCTATCATAAAAATCTGGATATACTTTTCGTTTCCCATCAGAAAATACTAGGATCCCTCCTTTCTTTTCTTTATTCCGAGGATGTAAAAATCCTTTTGGTAACAAAGTATGAACATACTCTTCCCAAAGCCAGGAAACATCGAAAAGAATACCATGGACCTTTTGATCTTGATAGCCTAAACCGTGCTTTTCTTGGTTTAGAATCATCAGACAAAGTTCTTGTAACTTTCTGTACTCGTGAAAGTATGCATGACGCAAAAGTTTAGATTGATTTCGTCGAATAATCTTAGCACGATCAGCTAGTTTATAAGAAGGAGTTACCCACACGATTTCTGCTACATTTTCACGACTAGTCAAGAGATTATCAAGAACCCCTTGCCCAATGCTTTTCTGATTCTTAATGTATTCAATAGTGTGACGGATTAGCTGCATGAGAGGATTATCATAGGTGAACTCTCTCGTTGTGTAGGCAATATTTCCCGTGAAAGGAAGATTTTTCTTGAGATGGTTTCTTACATCAATCACTCCCTTAACATGACTGTCGTTATGAGAAAATCGATGGTATTCCTTATAAAGACCTTTTCGGAGAGCAGCTTGTAGATACTTGGGGAAGAGATACATCAAAAGTTGATAAAGCCTCTCTTCACGCGATAAAGCAACATCTAAACTAGTGAGATTGATATGAAGAACCTTTTGTAAGAGATAATGCAAAAAATGGTCATTACTCTCATCAGAAAAGCGAGAGGAAATGGTTAATCTTTCCTGACCACACCCCAGAAAACCAATCACATTTCCAGTCTTGATTTTCTGATTAACTGTTTCAAAGATTTTTTGGTCCTTTTCTAAGTCAGAAGAATTCATCAAATCATTTGGAAAAATGAAAATACGTTCATCTTGGGATAGACTTTCCAAGGTTCTATCTAAAAGAAGATTGCTTAGTTTAGGATATCCTTCAACAAATTCTTCTTTAACAATCTTGTGTTGATTATCGGTTATCCGCATCATCGTTTTCATCGCCTTCATTGTCATCAGCTACTGTCTGATCTTTTTGCTCATTATTTGTCAGATCAAATGCCTTCTTCAATGTTTCAAGAATTTCAGCTTCTTCATAAGAACCACGTACATAATCTTCCAAAAGAGGTTTAAGATAATCAGACCAGAGTAATTTATAGTCAAAACCTACATCCTTCAAATTAAGGAAATAACTTGGTCCAATATGGTAATGACTGTTTAATTCCTGAACGTTTTCAATAGCAACATTCAAGTTTCTTAGACGTTTTTTCGCTTCTTCAGCTCTATCACCAAGAGCAGTATCGAGCATACCTAATTGGCTTTCAGCAGTAACTTCAACAAAACGGAAACGACGGCGCATAGCAAAATCAAAGGTGTCCACTGAGCGGTCAATATCATTCATGGTACCTATAATATAGACATTCTCAGGAATATAAAACTTGTCATCACTTTCGTGTAGATTGGCATATTGGGTAGATACACTTCCCTTTTCACCACGATAGCCAGGGTCAATAGAGAAAAAGAGTTCTCCAAAAATTTTAGAAATCTCACCACGGTTGATTTCATCAATGATAAAGACGAATTTTTTGTCTGTGTCAATCGTTGGAGACACATAATCACATAAGCCATAACTTTCTTTCATGTGATCTAAAACGATTTTTTGATAAGTTTCGTACTTTAACTTAGTCTCCTCACCCTTGTACAAAAGATACACTTTTTCTTTGGTAGCAACAGGAGAATCAAACTTCACATTCCCTTGACTATTTAAACTGGCTGGAACCGAACTACGAGGGAAGAAGTATTGTCCTTGCTTTTCATTGATAGCATCCGTTAGCTTAGCCCACGTTTCTTCAAAATTATCTTGTCCTCCAGTTTTCTGAGCTTCTTTCGCTTTCTGACAGAACTTCTTAAAAATACCGTCTTGAGTCTTAAATCCAATAGATCCATCCACATTTGATACCGGTCTCAAACCCTCTACAAAATCCGTATAATCATAAGATGGATGAAACTGTACAAAGCCGATTTGCTCCTCATGACCTTCCGTTAACTCTTTAGCAATTTCTTTAGCAAGATAAGTTTTTCCTGTACCAGGTGCACCTCGGAGGATGAGATTTTTGGATTGTAATAAGATATTCTTATACTCGTTGATATTTTCTGACATGTTTATCTCTTCCTTTTCTGATTCTCTATAAAAACTAGTGAAATTATCATAAAACTCTTTTAAAATATCGTTAGGTTCAGCAGTTGATTCCAACTCTAAGTCCTTGACAAAGTATTTATAATCTAAATCTTCATCTCGATTATTACTATACCATTTTACTATTTTAAATTCTGTGAGTTTAAATCTCTGAAAACCACACCTTATATTTATCCATGAGTTATCCACGTCACTCAGCCGATAACCAAAGTAAGGTGATTTAATATATCCATTACCACTCTTTGGACCAAAATGACCTGTGTTAAGCATTTCAACTTTGTAGGGAATCCCCTCAATAGTCAGAGCAGGGTAAATATGTTCAGCTCCATCTAATTTTTGAGAACGTTTAATTTCTATATCTTTTGAATTATAGATATTTGCTTGATTCACAAATTTAGACAAAAATTCTTTGAAGACTTTATAACACTCTGATTTAATTCCACTTTTTACAAATTCATAAGATTTATTTATAAAAGGTAAAATCTCATTTAATGAATTTTCATCCTCAATAAAATACTCAGCATCAAGTGTCCAACCGAATGAATCAGACTTCTTATTAAACAACAAAATATCTGAATCATGAAGACTCTTAGAGAGAACGGCAATCTTTATTCCTTTATTTTGAAATTTAATCTCTATAAAATTTTGTAACTTCCCTTTCCTATTTTTAACCTGAAAAGAAATATAACTTTTTGTTTGATTTTCAATTGCATCTGGGAATTCTTTTTTTATTCTGTCAATGAAAGTTTGTTTTGAAACCATTGTGTTTTCCTTGCTTATTAAAAATTTATTGTTAGACGTAAATTGTATTTGTTTCATTCAAAGTAAGAAATTTTACTTTGCAGAAACCACATTCTATTAATATATTCTGCCTCTAGCATATCATATCCTATTAAAAAAGAAAAGAAACTCTAAATAAAAAGCCTAGTGTAGAGACTTTATTACCTCTCAACACTAGACTTCTTTTCAAGATTAATAATACTCTCCCTGTCTGTAATCCCATGAGTTAAAGGTGTCTGACAGGTGCATCATGATCTTATCAATGTCAAGCCCTTTGCGGATAACCACTGGAGCTGGTGAGGTTGAACGTGCCCCTCCTTGTTCTGGGATGAGTTTGCCGTCTTTATCGACCATAGAGACCATCACGCCTTGCTCGTAGCGCGTTTCAATCGTTTTGTCAGATTGGATTAATGCTACATAGTCGTCTGCTTCGATGACAAGATCTACTGCTCCTTCGATGCGTTCTCCGATACCTTCTACCTTACCTCGGTTTCCTTTTCCAGATGGGTTTGCAGATGAGGCGTAGACCATCTTGCCCTCTTCCCAAAGTTTGGCAGCCAATTGTTCACCGGCTTTCCCAAATTTGATAACAAAACAGCTCGTTCCACGCACGTCAGTCATCAGTTCTTCACGGTCATCCCCGTATGCTTTTAGTTTTTCAAAGGCTTCTGGTTTCCAAGGAAGGATACAACCAAGAAGAATATCTTCGTCCCAATGTTTTTGGTAAAAGGCTTCAATTTCTGGGTTGAGTTGTGCTAAAGCGCGAAGCTCATCCATGCTACCGCAGAGAACCACACCTGGTTTGTTACGGTTACGTTCTTTGGCTTCAAACTTACGTTCAAGACCTGCCTTGTCGCTAGTCATGATAATGTAACCAACTTTAGTAGGGCAAACGATACAACCGCCCTCACCTTTTAAAATGTCATAGCCTTCTTGTGAAAGTGTTCCCTTCCATTGAATGTGTTTTGTCATAGTTCTATTTCCTTTTCTAATTTTCTTCTAATCCTGCCAGTAGGCTGGTCGTTGTTTTTCATAGGCAGCAATCAAATCCTCATACTGCAAGGTAATACCGATATCATCTAAACCATTTAAGAGCTTGTGTTTCCACTCGCTATCAATTTCAAACGTGAATTCTCCAACTGGTGAGATGATTTTTTGTTGTTCCAAGTCCACAGTTACCTGGTCACTTGGTTGTAGCTGGGCCAGTTTCTCTCGAACCTCTCTGGGCTGAACAATGGGCAACATGCCATTATTGAGTTCATTATTGTAATGAATATCACCGAAAGACCCTGCAATCACGACTTTAAAACCATAGTCCGCTAGAGCCCAAGCTGCGTGTTCCCTCGAAGACCCTGCCCCAAAGTTATCTCCTGAGATGAGGATACTAGCCTTGCGGTATTCAGGTCGGTTAAAGACAAAGTCTGGATCCTCAGTATACTTATCGTCCAAATATCGCCAAGCATACATGAGGTACTTACCAAAGCCTTTTTTATCAATTAACTTGAGAAACTGCTTGGGTAGGATTTGGTCGGTGTCGATGTTATCATTCATGAGAGGAACGGTCGTTCCTGTATAAACTGTAAATTTCTCCATATCCTCTCCTTACTGGGCTTCTGGCATTTGCCGAACATCTACAAAGCGCCCTGCGATAGCCGCTGCTGCTGCCATGGCTGGACTACAGAGATGTGTCTTAGCACCAAAGCCTTGTCTGTCTTCAAAGTTGCGGTTGCTGGTTGAGGCGCAGTGGACACCATCAGGCACCTTATCAGGATTCATCCCTAGGCACATTGAGCAACCTGGGTCTCTCCACTCAAAACCAGCATCTAGGAAAACTTTATCCAAGCCCAATTTCTCCGCAGCTCGTTTGACAGGACGAGATCCTGGAACTACGATAGCTGTTAGATTAGGGGCTATTTTCTTCCCTTTAACAAATCGCGCAGCCAGTTGCAAATCGCTGAGACGAGCATTGGTACAAGAGCCGATAAAGATATAGCCTAGTTCAATATCCGCTGGCTTTTGACCTGGTGCCAAGTCCATGTAATTGTAAGCCCGCTCATCATTCATATCCTTAATTTCTGGGAAACTACTGTCAAAGTCAACACCCATAGCAGGATTGGTCCCCCAGGTCACCATGGGAGCCAAGTCTGAGACATCCATCCGGATAACCTTATCGTAAACGGCATCATCATCACTGACAAGGGTCTTCCAATCCGCCACAGCCTCTTCAAAGTCCTCTGGAACACATTCGCGTCCCTTGAGATAGTCATAAGTCGTCTGATCTGGGTTCATGATTCCCATCTTGGATCCAAACTCGATGGACATATTGCAGATGGTCATGCGCTCTTCCATGCTCAGTGCATCAATAGCCTGACCCCTATATTCCACCACATAGCCAACGCCGCAAGCAACGCCGTATTTAGCAATCAAAGCTAAAATGAAATCCTTGGAATAGACTCCCTTTTGAGGAACTCCAGTGAATTCTACCAGCATTTTCTTGGGTTTGACCTGCCAGAGGGTTTGAGTAGCGAAGACATGCTCTACCTCACTGGTCCCAATTCCAAAGGCGATTGCTCCGAAAGCTCCGTGGGTTGCCGTATGACTATCTCCACAGACGATGAACTTCCCTGGTTGTGTCCGTCCTGTCTCTGGACCAACCATGTGTACGATCCCTTGTTTTTCAGAACCGTGGGCCGCATGTTCAATCCCAAACTCCTCAACATTTTCAGCTAGCTTATCAATTTGAGCCTTGGAAATGACATCTCGAATATCGTAGATATTGACCGTCGGGACATTGTGGTCAAAGGTTCCAAATGTCAAGTCTGGTCGTCTCAATCTGCGTCCTGTGTCTCGCAAACCTTGAAAGGCTTGAGGGCTGGTCACTTCATGAATATAGTGCTGGTCCACATACATGAGTTGGGGCTGCCCCTCTTCTCCTGTGATGACATGACGGTCCCATAATTTATCAAAAATCGATTTTCCTGCCATCCGTTACCTCCAAATAACATATAAGACTACTAGTGTGGCCACCATCCCCAGAAACCAAACTGTTTTAAAGTACCATTTTCGAGTCTTGTGGTGAAAAGTGATTCCTGCAAACCAAGCTCCAAAACCACCACAAGTAAAGGCTAAAATGAGTAAGATTTTCTCTGGGATGCGCCAGGCTCTTCTCCTTGCCTGGGATTTGTCAATGCCATAAATCAAGAAAATGATGACATTCCAAATCAAGAGAACTAGAGTAATTTTTTCGTCTAACTTCATAATCTTGCAATAATGGCTTCTGTCATTTCCTTGGTCGAAGCCTGACCTCCTATATCTCTCGTTAATATACCGGCTGCCAGACTTGCCTCAACAGCACGTTCGATACGCTCCGCATCCTCATAACATCCAAAGCTACCTCTCAACATCATGGCCACTGATAAAATCATGGAAATGGGATTGGCAATTCCTTTACCTGCTATATCTGGTGCTGAACCGTGAATGGGCTCATAGAGACTTGGCCCCTTTTCAGAATGACTGGCTGATGGCATGACCCCAAGTGTACCTGATAGGACGCTTGATTCATCAGAGAGAATATCTCCAAAAAGATTCTCCGTTACAATAACATCAAACTTAGCAGGATTGGTAATCATGAGCATAGCAGCTGAGTCCACCAACTGGTGTTCCAAGGTCACATCTGGAAAATCCTGTGCGACTCCCTCAGCCACTTTCCGCCAGAGTTTTGATGTTGCCAACACATTTTGCTTATCGATGCTAGTAAGGATTTTTCTCCTTCCTCTTGCAATTTCAAATGCCTTTCGAATAATCCGCTCTACTTCCTCATAGCTATAGTCGTTGATATCACGCGCTTTTCGTTCTTCAAGAATATGATCTCCAAAGTAAATCCCACCTGTCAACTCCCGCACCACAACAAAGTCTACACCTGCAATTCGTTCTGGTTTGAGAGGTGACAAATGCTTGAGACTCTCAAATATTTTTACTGGACGGATATTGGCATAGAGATTGAGTTCCTTACGGAGAGCCAGTAAACCTTGTTCAGGCCGTACCACTGCCCCATCATACTGAGGACTCCCGATAGCCGCTAGGAGAATGGCATCTGCTTCTCTACTTGCCTTGAGGGTTTCAGCAGGTAAGGGATGGCCCGCTGCATCAATACCTGCACCTCCAAAAGGTCGTCTGTCTATTTCATAATCAAAGCCTGTTTTTTCAGCTAGAGCTTCCAGAACCTCTAACCCAGCCTCCATGATTTCCGGGCCGATTCCATCCCCTGCTAGAGCTACTATTTTCTTTGTCATAGCATTCTCCTTTACACACTAGGCATGTCACGATAGGAAACGCTACGTCCCATCTCACCAGCATTCTCTTTTTGAACAAAGGTATTGGCATTGATGTAGGCAATAGCCGAAGCCTTCAACACATCAAAATCAAGACCTGCTGCATTAAAGATGGTTTCTGTATCTCTATTTTCAACAGTGACCAAGACCCGAGCTTGGGCATCGATTCCATCTGTCACCGCATCAATAGTGTAGGATAGCAAGCGAACAGATTGATTGAAGAACTTGTCAATAGCATTAAAGATAGCCTCAACAGAACCTTGACCTGTCGCATTAAATTCGACCTTCTCACCATCCATATTGGCTAAGCTAACGAGCGCTTCAATGTCATTATCTGCATGGGTTTGCAGTTGTAAATCATCAAAATGGAAGCCTTCTGGATTTTCAACCATTGTTCCAGCTACCAGCGCACGAATATCTGCATCTGTGATTTCTTGTTTCTTATCAGCCAGTGCCTTGAATTTAGCAAAGAGTGGCTGGATGTCCTCTTCTGTAAAGTCTAGTGCTAATTCTCTTAGTTTTTCAACAAAGGCATGGCGACCGGACAATTTTCCAAGCGGTAGACTATTACTCTTAACACCGACCAATTCAGGAGTGATGATCTCATAAGTAAGAGGATTTTTAAGAACTCCATCTTGGTGAATACCAGATTCGTGAGAGAAAGCATTGCCACCAACCACAGCCTTGTTTTTAGGAACGGGAATACCTGAAAAACGAGAAACCATTTCAGAAGTATTAATCGTTTCGTTTAAGACAATAGTGGTTTCTGCTCGGTAATAATCTTGGCGAATGTTAAGGGCTACTGCAATTTCTTCCAAAGCTGCATTCCCAGCTCGCTCCCCAATACCGTTGATAGTTCCTTCAACTCGTCCTGCACCATTCTTGACGGCAGCAAGGCTATTAGCCACTGCCATTCCGAGGTCATCGTGACAGTGAGGCGAGTAAATAATCTGACGATCCGTTTTAACATTCTCAATCAAGTATTTGAAGATACTACCATATTCCTCTGGAGTGGTGAATCCAACCGTATCAGGAATATTGATATAAGTCGCACCTGCATCAACCGCTGTTTGAACAACTTGCAAGAGGAAATCCAACTCCGTTCTGGTCGCATCCTCAGGAGAGAATTCGACCACTTCAAACTTAGAACGTGCATAGGAAACATGCTCTCTAATAGCTTCCAAGATTTCTTTCCTGCTCATATTAAGCTTATACTTGCGGTGAATCGGACTGGTAGCTATAAAAACGTGTACCTGTGGATACTTGGCATCCTTGAGGGCTTCATAACAAGCATCAATATCAGACTTGACAGAACGTGCCAAACCAGTCACCGCCGTTTTCTTCAAGACCTTGGCAATCTCCTGAACTGCTGTGAATGAGTCTGGACTAGCAGCTGGAAAACCAGCTTCGATTGCAGAAATACCCCATTTCTCTAGCTGCCTTGCAATGGCAATTTTTTCCTTGATTGAAAAGTTAACACCTGGTGTCTGCTCTCCATCTCGAAGACTGGTATCTAAAAATTCAACTGTTCTCATGCGATTTCCCCTTTTCCAAATTTGATTGTAAAAAAAACATCTCGCTCGGAATCCCAAGCGAGATGTTGATTTACTCCCGCTTGGTAAGCCAAACAGGACTAATGCTTTTTGCACTAGCCCGAGTACCTCAACAACAAAGCAACTTGATTAAACTTAGCTGTTCTCATGTTTGACTTTCTCCTTCGTTTGATATCTTGTTTAGTATTTTAGCATAGGCAAAAGCACTTGTCAAGAAAAAATCAAATATTTTCTGAAAATTTCTTCAGTATAGAATATTTAGCTAATTGAAAGTTATTGAAAATCCTTGAAATGTTTCATTTTTTAGAAGTTAAATTCCAACTTTTTTCTATCAATTCCAATGCCATTTCATCTGACAAAGTATCATCAAAAGCCACACTAATCCAGTAGCGTTTGTTCATATGAAAGGCTGGATAAATACCTTTATTTAAAAGTAAACCAGCTACTTGATCATGTTTGAGGTTGACTGCTTCGACTAAACCTTCTCTACCCTTTTCCAGGTTATCCCAAGGTATTCTCATCAAAACAGCATACCACTTTTGATTGCCTTCATGTCTTAACACTGCCGTATCAGGTGATTTTTCCCACAGATACTCCAACTGATTACCATACTTTTCCTGAATTTGAGCCATGATACGCTTAGTCTGAGGACAGATAAAATCCTGCACATCAAAACAAGCCTTCCGAATCTGGTAAAGAATCTCCAAACAAGCCTCACGAACACTTGCAACAAAACTCCCTGTCATACTTTGCATATGGACTTGGGGATAGGGATCACCCGTCTCCTGATCAAAGACTTGAAAGCTCACATTATCAGCAGTGATGGATACAGTCATGACAAAGTCACCTTGCAAAATCTGGCAACTATAGGTCCAAACTCCCCCATTTTCTACAAAACCAAAAGCTTGAGCCTTTTCTTGATTAAACTGATAGGATTTAAAAATTTCAAACATAAGTGAAAACTGCTACCCTAAGCAGCAGTTCCTTTCTATTTTTTAAAAAACAACCTTAGTACCATGTAGTTGTGTCACTCCCAGTTGGTCGATAAAGGTTTGACGGTTGTCAAGGTCAATCCCCCCACCTGGTAAGATTTCAATTTTTCCACTTGCGTGTTCTAAAATTCTGTGATAATGGTTAAAGCGTTTTTCTAAGGAGTCACCAGACACACCCGCACGAGTCAGAATTCGAGTGACACCAGCTTGACTAAGCCAGTCAATGGCTTCCAACTGATCTTCATCACCCAATTCATCAAAGGCCATGTGGAAGACAATTTCCATTCCTTTTGATGCGGCAATTAACTTTTCAAGATTAGCCTTATCCAATTTCTTATCAGCAGTTAAAGCCCCAAATACAACTCCTTGACTTCCAGCCTGAGCAGTCAACCGAATGTCTTCTAGCATGATAGCAATTTCTAGGTCATTATAGACAAAGTCGCCACCACGTGGACGAATCATGGTCATAATTGTCGTATCATAGTTAGCTGCCAGTTCAACCGCTGCCTTAGTCACTCCATAGCTTGGAGTTGTTCCTCCCACTGCTAGATTATCACAGAGTTCGATTCGACGAGCTCCAGCCTCCATCGCTTTTTCAAGCAAGGTCACATTTTCAGCACAAAATTCGTAAATCATTTGATTCTCCTTGAAGATTACTTTGAATTTATTATATCATATTATTGTGAATATACTTTCATTTATATCAAGGAAAACAGTGACTATTTTTATTCTTTATCAGGAATGACCTTGAAGAGATAATAAGTGATAAAGACGGTCAAGGCTCCCAGACCGATTTTGACTGGTAAAAGAGGAGCAAAATAAATGGAAATTCCCATGAGAATATAGATAGAGACGATAATCTTTTTCTTACGTTCACGCGCAATAGACTTAGTCTCACGAAAATCAGCTACATAGGTTTGGTATAACTTTGTGTGATATAACCAATTTTCAAATCGTTTAGAAGATTTAGAAAAACAAGCAATAGACAACAAAAGAAAGGGAGTTGTGGGCAACAAAGGTAAAACAACCCCAACAATAGCTAAGGCAAGTGATAAAAAACCAATTATCAGATAGATAAGACGCATAACTTCTCCTAGTTACTACTCTTCGAAAATCTCTTCAAACCACGTCAGCTTCCATTTGCAACCTCAAAACACTGTTTTGAACTGACTTCGTCAGTCTTATCTACAACCTCAAAGCAGTGCTTTGAGCAACCTGCGGATAGCTTTCTAGTTTGCTCTTTGATTTTCATTGAGTATAAATTAATTTTCTTCTAGTTTCGCATACAATGATGAATTTTGTCAAGTTCCAACCCAAAAGAGCCTGAAATTCCTTTCAGGACTCTCCTCTTATTTAATCTTTTCTTCTTCGTAGTCACCTTTGCTACAAACAATTTGTTTGCCTCCACCACGGACTTTTTTCTCCATGAGGAAGTTGCTACATTTTGGACAATCACGTCCAACTGGTTTATCCCAAGAGGTGAATTCACAATCTGGATAGCGATTGCAACCATAGAAGAGGCGATTACGCTTGGTTTTACGCTCAATGATTTGTCCTTGATGACAACTTGGACACTCAACTCCGATTTCTTTCACTATTGCTTGGGTATGGCGACAATCTGGGAAATTGCTACAAGCGTAGAACTTGCCAAAACGGCCAAGTTTAATGACCATTGGACTACCACACACTTCACAATCAAAGCCAGCTGGTTCATCCTTAATCTGGATTTTTTCCATTTCTTCTTCAGCCTTGGTAACCTCTTTAGAGAATGGTTTGTAAAAGGCATCAATGACACGTTGCCACTGCTCTTTCCCAACTTCGACATCATCGAGTCTACCTTCCATTTCAGCTGTAAAGGTAACATTAACAATATCAGGAAAATATTCAATGATTAGTTTATTGACAATTTCGCCTAACTCAGTCGGTTCAAAACGTTTAGCCGCAAGACGGACATAGTAACGTTTTTGGATGGTTTCAATAGTTGGTGCATAAGTTGAAGGACGTCCAACTCCATTTTCTTCCAAGGTCTTGATTAGCGTTGCTTCAGAATAACGTGCTGGTGGTTGGGTAAAATGTTGTTCTGGCTTGCTGTTAACCTGCTTAACCACATCTCCAACAGCCATATCTGGTAACATCTTATTCTTATCAGAATCATTATAGATAGCAAGATAGCCATCAAACTTAACCTGACTACCATTGGCAGCAAACTGCACACCATTTTGAGAGAGCTTAACAGCCATCGTATCAAAGATAGCAGCTGTCATCTGACTAGCAACAAAACGATTCCATATGAGCGTGTAAAGTTTTAGCTGGTCTTTATTTAAATACTTAGCAATACTTTCTGGAGTATGAAAGACACTTGAAGGACGAATAGCTTCGTGGGCATCTTGAGCACCTGAAGCATTTTTGACCTTGCTACCATGCTTAGAATACTTGCTACCAAAACGATCAGTAATGAAACTTGCTGCTTCATTCTGCGCTACAGGACTAATACGAGTCGAATCGGTACGCATATAGGTAATCAAACCTTGAACACCAGACCCGATATTAATCCCTTCATAGAGCTGCTGAGCCACCATCATGGTTTTACGAGTACGGAAATTGATTTTATTAGCAGCATCCATCTGCATAGTAGACGTCGTGTATGGTAGTGGAGCATTTCGTTTGCGCTCCTTTTTATCTACCTGATCCACTGTAAAGTCCTTACTAGTCAGGTGAGACAAGACTTCTTTGACTTCTTCGTTAGTGGACAATTTTTTCTTCTTGCCATTTACACCATAGAAAGAAGCCTGAAATTGCTTGCTTCCCTTTTTGAATACTCCATCAATAGTCCAATATTCTTCAGGCTGAAAGTTATTGATTTCATTCTCTCGGTCAATGATGAGCTTGAGGGCTACGGATTGCACACGCCCTGCTGATAATCCCTTCTTCACTTTTTTCCATAAGATAGGAGAGATAGAATAACCTACCAAACGGTCTAAGATACGACGAGCCTGTTGGGCATCAACCAAGTCCATATCAATCTTGCGAGGTTCCTTAAAGGCATTTTTAACGGCATCCTTGGTAATTTCATTGAATACAACACGGTTTGTATCATTCTCATCCAAATCAAGGATATGAGCCAAATGCCAAGAAATGGCTTCTCCTTCACGGTCCGGGTCACTCGCTAGGAAAACTTTATTTGCTTTTCTAGCTTCTTTTTTTAAATCATTAATCAAAGAACCTTTCCCACGAATATTGATATACTGCGGTTCATAGTTGTTTTCAATGTCGACAGACATGCTTGATTTTTTCAAATCACGGATATGACCGACACTGGCTAATACCTTATAATTTCTACCTAAATATTTTTCAATCGTTTTAGCCTTAGCAGGAGACTCCACGATGACTAAATTTTTCTTAACTGCTGATTTTTTCTTTTTTGTTGCCGTAGCCACAATATCACACCTTTTCAAAGTAATAAACTTTATAAAGTGTAAACCATTTTTAATAACCTGTCAAGACTTAGCACTTATATATAGAAGAAAACTTTAATTTAACTTCCTTTTTCTTTATTAAAATTCAAACTCAGATAGAACATCCTTCCCACTGGTAACTAATTTTGCGCCTTCTTGAATTAAATGATGGCAACCGTCTGACCGACCGTCTAATATACTACCTGGTATGGCAAAGACATCTCTTCCTTCTTCCATGGCACGTTCACAAGTAATTAAACTTCCAGAGCGCATCTTCGCTTCTGCTACAATGATACCTCTACAGAGTCCCGCAATAATTCTATTACGAGCTGGAAAATGAAATTTAAGAGGTTGCTCTCCAGGTCCGTACTCACTGAGAACTAGATGGTTATTGCCGATATAGTCTTGCAAACGTTTATTGACTTTAGGATAAAACACATCTAGACCTGTCCCAATCACTGCAATGGTTTTTCCGCCATTCTGAAGAGCTGCCATATGAGCTGCTGTATCGATACCCTTGGCTAAACCGCTAACAACAACCAATTCATTTTCCAATCCCTGAATAACTTTTTGAACTGCTTTGGCTCCCTGACTACTGCAATCTCTACTACCTACAACAGCGACCTTAGGAAATTTTAAGAAATCTAGATTTCCTTTATAAAATAAGAGAGCAGGTGCATCATATATTTCACATAAATCAAAAGGATAACAGTCATCAAGAATCGAAAATGAAGGAAACTTATCGAACTCTTCCTTCAAATGCGCATCATCAATCTGAAAATAGCGTTCCATAAACACCGCTGGATTACGGCAGCCTGAAACCTCAGCTATATCTCCCAATAAAAGTTCCTGATCAAAACTTTCTCCATATTCTAAGACAGTCAGAATTTGCTGATTAGTCAACCCTGATTTTCTTAATTTATATATTTCATAGTTTGTAATTTTCATAACTTACTCCAATTCTTTTTCTATTCATTTACTTATTCGTAAAAAATATAAAAACATCCAACAATTTTTTGTCAGATGTTAAAAAATTTAATTCTCATTTGCTAGAATTTCTTCTAATTTATGGTAATCTTTGACACTGTCGATTTCATAGATACTATTGCCTTCTAATTCTTCAACATATACATCTAATTCTTTGATATTATCCTTGACCATATTGTCCCAATACAAGTCTACGAATTCACCGCTTTCGTAAGCTTTATCGATAAAACTGATAATCTTTTCTGCAGTTGGTTCATCCCAGAAAGAAACTCCACTTAAAATACGACCAGCTTTGCTATCAACAATAATATCTTGAACCTTGTAGTCATCTCCATAAACTAAGAACCATTCATTGGTACAGTCTTCCCGATAGACACTAAAGTATGTTGAGCGAGTCAAATCATTGCGGAACATGTTCTTAAAAAGATAATTATCAGCATCAATAACATAACTATTGGCCAACTCCTCTTTTACTATATAAAGAGAATAAAAGTTATTATAATCAGCATATTTGTCATTAAAGATAAGTCGAACACCATACTTTTCTTTCAAATAGTCAAATTGTTCTTTCAAATAACCTACAACAATAATTATATCATGGATTCCTTTTTCTTTAAGAAACTCAATCTGATATTCTATTAAGGGTTTTTGATTTACTTTCACCAAGGCTTTTGGGGTATTGTCCGTCAAAGGAAGCAATTTTTTCTTTAATGATTTTCTCCACAATTAACCTCCAAATCTTACACTTCCCACTTAAATACTGTTTTAAAAGCAGTATTTAAATCAGTAGCAAAGACACGATGAATATCTTTGATTTCTCTTACAGGTTCTTCTAAATAAAGGATATTTTTGAGACGATTGGCAAATTTCTTAACTTCCATCATCTGGATAGCTTTTTCAAAATCGATTCGACCAGAACGTGATGATCCAATTAAGAGTAAGCCTTTTTCAAGGGCATCGCGCGTATTGATATTAACTTTATATTCGCTAACTCCCATCATTAGGATGGTTCCTTGTGGGCGAATATAACGAATCAAATCATTAATTGCCGGTCCAGTACCATCGCCACCACAGCACTCAAAAGCATGGTCAAAAGTCAAATCTTCAGGAATCATATCTGTAATATAGCACTCTTTCGCAAACGAGAAGAGTTCCAATTTTTCCCAATGACGACCAATAACAATAATCTCTGCTTCTGGAAGTGTATAGTTAATAATATTTGCAACAACGAAGGCCAAACTACCATCACCTATGACGGCGATTCGCTCCCGTTTGCTATGAGCTAAAGTCAAAAGTCTATTCATAGCATGCATACCAACACTTACAAATTCCGTAATAGCTGCAACAGTATCTTCAATATCATTGTACGCTACCACACGATCTTTAGGGAGAGAAACAAACTCTCGCATGAAACCGTCATAACCACTAGACAAGAAATAAGTTCCAGTCATGTAATTCTCATAAAACTCCTTATCACCTTGCATGGGTGGTTGATTTGGTATCATAACAACTTTCTGTCCAACCTGATAAGTTCCAGTTGGATCTGAAATAACGGTTCCACAAGATTCATGAATCATGGCCATAGGTAGTTTTTTAGATAAAATCTTAGGGTCACGTTTTCCTTGATAGTAACGCTGATCCGCATGACAAACTGCCATATAGTTAGGACGAATAAGGATATGATTCTCCTGATCAATCACTTCTTCTTGATATTTCACATTGATAAACTTAGGCTTAGTCAGTTGATAAACTTGATTAATCATAGCGCTAGTCTTTCTCAATCATACTTTTTGCAATCTTCAAATCCGTCACAGTTGTGATTTTCAGATTAGAGTATTCACCCTTAGCCAAGGCTACATCTCTTCCTTTTATGACAAAAATCTTACAAGCATCTGTTAGGATTTCTTTTTCTTGATCAGAGAGGGAACCATACAAATCCATAAAGTCTAGGCAACGGAAAGTCTGTGGCGTTTGTCCTTGATAAAGATGAGCACGATTTGGAATATCTGTTATATACTGACCATTCGTACTTTCGACAATTGTATCTACTGCTTCAACTACTGTATCTACAGCATCATGTTCTTGCGCTAGTTTGATATTATCTTGAATCATACGAAGAGTGATAAAAGGACGAACAGAATCGTGTGTTACCACCATGTCCTCAGGAGTAAGCGGACGATACTCGTTAATAGCCTCTATGATCTTTTTAATACTGGTATTTCGATCAGCACCACCTTTGGTAATGATAATTCGATCCTTATGAAGAGGCAGATATTTATCTACAAGATCCTCTGCATGAGATACCCAATCACCGTGGACACCAACTACAATTTTTTCAATACTTGGTTCCAAGACAAATTTTTCAATTGTATGAATCAAGATAGGGCGATCACCGAGTTCTAAAAATTGTTTGGGTAAATTACTGATTCCCATACGTGTACCAGTACCACCGGCAAGAATTCCTGCGTAAATCATCTCGTTGCTCCTTTTTCTTACTAAAAAACTTATCCTCTCTATTATACCACAATCTAGTCCTATCACGAAATAATTATCAGACTTTCCGTTCTAGAATAGTAACTCTATAATTCTTATTAACTAATCAAATTACAGTAACTACAAGGAATTCTAGTGCATATACATGTAAATTGTTGTGAAATTTCAGAGTTCTTCAGAATAATATAGTTTCCTTAAAAAAAACTTAAAGATCATTTCAGTCATATAAAAAATTAGGACTTAAATCATCCTAAACAGGTCTAAGTCCTAATTTTCTATTTCTATAATCGTTGAAGAAAAACAATCTGGTCTTCCTTATCTTGATTTTCAGTTCCTTTAACTGCATTTTTAAATTCAGATAGCATTTTACCAATTGACTCGCCTAGTTCAGGCAATCGTTTTGGTCCAAAGATCAAGAGAGCTTCTAAAACGATGATAATCAATCCTGGTACTCCGATATCACGTAAGATTCCCATTTCTCTCTCTCCTTTCTGCTTGTGTTTCATAATGTGTTTGCTAATAGCAATACTCAATTCATAGAGTAATATCAAAGGAGCAGTCATTGCCAAATCGCTGACAAAGTCAGCTAGTGTCAAGATGACTGCAAGTAGCAATAAGATAAAATAAGCATATCGGAGATAAGTAATCAATAATTCTGGTCCAATAAGTCCAATCGACGTCAAAAAGGCAATGATAACTGGCAATTCAAAAATCAGAGCCAAAGGCAAGGTCGTTTGAAAAACAAAGGACAGATAATTTTGGGCGGTTAACTGCGTTTCAAATAGTCCTTCTCCTAGCCCTAATAGAACCTGAAGTATAGCTGGTGTTACAAAGTAAAAACCAAAAGCCAGTCCAACTAGAAAACAAAGGAAACTAGCTGGAATATAGGCAAAAATTGCTCTCGCTTCTTCCTTCTTTAAACCTGGTTTGATGAAAGACCAAATATGATACACCGTGTAGGACAAGGTGATAGTAAAGGCCATCAGACTAGCCAAGCGTATGTAAATCCATAAAATATCATTAGGGCCTAAAACAATCAACTTTTGCTGAAAAGATTGGGTTACATACTGGTAAATCTGGTCTGCAAAAAGCAGAGAGACACAGAATACCAAAAAGAAACAAATGACTACTGCCAATAATCTCTTTCTAAATTCTACCAGATGTTCAACGATTGTCAATTCTTTTCTATCCATCTATTCTTTACCCTGTCTAAAAGTGACAATCAAAACGATAACAACAAAGATTAGCTGGCTGGCCAAACCTTCCCAACTTGGATAAATTCCAAGAAGGTCGATTGTTGGAAAGCCTGTCAGCAAGTGGTTAAGAGATAATTAATAGAAATTAAGTACACCACTCTTTTATAAAGTCTAACCTTCTTTTATATTTTACAATAAGTGTAAAAAGGAGAGTTTTATGCGTTACGGCTATGTTCGAGTATCTACAAAAGAACAGAATATTGATAGGCAATTTTCAGCCTTAGTAGAAAATAAATTATTAAAAGAAAATATTTTTATCGATTACGTTTCAGGAAAAGATTTTGACAGAATAGAATATCAAAAATTATTAACTATCTTGAAAGAAAATGATGAATTGGTTATTAAATCAATTGATAGGTTGGGGAGAAACTATGATGAAATTTTAGAACAATGGCAATCAATTACTAAGAAAAAGAAAGTAAATATAACTGTTTTAGATTTCCCCTTATTAAACACAAAGAATAGCAATGATAATATCACAGGAAAACTAATCTCTGATATCGTTTTACAAGTCCTATCTTATGTGGCACAGTTTGAAAGAGAACAAATCAAACAAAGACAAATGGAAGGAATACGGGAAGCACAGAAAAAAGGGAAGAAATTCGGTAGACCAAAATTGCTTGCCCCGAATAATCTCCCTGATGTGATAGCTCAATATAAGAAAAAAGAAATAACCTTACGAGAAGGTGCAGACATCTTAGGAGTATCAAAAAGCACCTTTCATAATTGGATAAAAAATTCATAGTTCCTGTCAAAAAACTAGGATTTTTTGGACAGGAAATATACTCTATTCTAGAGTCGTTTTCGTTAGAAAAAGGTTCTAAAATCAAGCATTTTGACCGATTATTATTACACTTCTATTTTATCAAGTTTGTCCAAAAAAGTCTAGGTTTTAGGACAAACTGATTACTTTACAATAAATAAGAATAGGAGATATTGCGTGAATAAAGAAACAAACTAAAAAATTCACACTTACTACAGTTCTAGCACTTTCATTGTTAGGAGTTGGAAGTCTTGCACCACAATCCGTAGCCGCTAATGATAGGCTGGTTTCCACTCAAGAAATCAATGGTCAGTCTTATCATATCTTGAACTCTGAGGTAACTAGTACTTTTGCTGGTACTAGCTTAGTTGGAATTGAAGGAACTTTATTGACACCAGATAAGCAGGCTATTTCAGACCGTATCAATGCCATTCGAAAAGAGGCGGCAGATGAAGGTAGCTGGTAAATGGTACTACGCTTATAGCTCTGGTGCCCTAGCAATCAATACGACTACCCCTGATGGCTATCGTGTCAATGCCAACGGTGAGTAGGTATAGAATAAAATTATTAAAAAATAGATAAAAAGAAAAGGAATACAAAAATTATGAAAAAAATCGTTTTAACGACTACAGCAGTTTTATCACTCCTAGCAACAGGAGCTACAATTTCAAGTGTCAATGCTGCAGACATTCCAATGGTCAAAGTATGGTCTCCAGCAGTCAATGCTTATGTTGAAGAACCTGCTATTGGTTATCGTGATACAGATTTAGTCGCAACAGATGTGACGCTTGTAGAAAAAAGAAAAGCACAACTTGGAGCATTTCCTAATGGTGTTGTTGGATTTATAACGGTTGATTGGGTAGATAAGGCTTATAAAAAAGAATTTTCTAAGCAATTTGCAAGTTTTGAATCAAATGGCATTGCTACATTTAACGGTAAAACAATTGTCTTTAAAGCAACAGATTATGGTATCTATACCATGAAGTTTGAATTAGATGGAGTTCGTTACAAACTAACAGTCGATGTTAGAGAAAACGTAGGGAAAGGAGCATCTTTTTACACTTATGTAACCAAACTAGAAGTCTTATCAACTAATCAAGCAAATGCTATCTCGAATACGAGTACTGAAAAACAAATAGAAGCAACAATTACAAATGTTGAAATTCATCATTTTGGAGTTAATTTTGAAGGTGTACTCTCAGAGCCACTACAACACGGAGGAGATAATGCAGCTAGAGGAAATGTTACTCTAATTGATAAGGCTAGCGGAAAGATTGTGTACCAACATAATAATGATGTCATCTTTAGTGGTCTAACTAATGACGTCAACGACCAATTTCTTTTACCTTTAATTTATAGCAATAAATTTAAAGGGGATGTTTTCGATATCAGACAGTTTCCTGCTGGAACATATATCTTGGAGATGTCAGGAGAGGCAGGTTCTCCGCGCGATCACTCAGTTGATAACAGAAAACGTGTCTTTAAAGCTAGAAAAGAGGTAACTTTCGGAAATCCTTCGACAAATTCAAATACTAACACAACAACCCAATCAGGTTCGAATTCATCTAGCTCGTCAACTTCTACAAGTTCGTCATCTGGAAACTATTCTAACACAGATACAACCATGACGACCCATCAGTCTAAATCTACTTGGATGTATTCGAATGGACGATGGTGGTATAAACACGAAGATGGCACCTATACAACTAACGGCTGGGAAAAAATCAATGGTGTTTGGTATCGATTTGACAACTCTGGCTGGATGCAAACTGGCTGGGTAAAAGACGGCAGTTGGTACTACCTCGATGGCTCAGGTGCAATGAAGACTGGTTGGCTCAAAGATAACGGTAGCTGGTACTACCTCGACGGCTCAGGTGCAATGAAGACTGGTTGGCTCAAAGATAACGGTAGCTGGTACTATCTTCAAGACTCAGGTGCAATGAAGACTGGTTGGCTCAAAGATAACGGTAGCTGGTACTATCTTCAAGACTCAGGTGCTATGCAAACAGGTTGGATGCAAGTATCTGGCAAATGGTACTATGCATATAACTCTGGTGAGCTAGCAATCAATACGATTACGCCGGACGGCTACTACGTCGATTACAACGGTGAATGGGTTTAACATACAATAGAAATAGATTAAGGAGACAATTAAATGAACAAAGTTATAAAAATTGAAGATGAAACAGTTTATGTTGGAAAAGGTGATAATGGCCAATTTACTGCAATTTCAAGAAAAAGTTTTGGTTTTGAACCACAAGTAGGTGATTATGTAGAATTTTATCAAAATGGTGACGACTATATTGTTTCAAAAATAGATAACACATCTCCAGCTAGTTCTAGTCAACATTCAAATGGAGTAAGTGATAAATCTAAACTGGCCGCAGCATTATTTGCCCTATTTTTAGGAGCGTTTGGTGCCTACGATTTTTATATTGGAAATGCTAAACAAGGATACAAGCGTATCGGCATAACTCTGCTGGCTATTATTCCTATATTGACACTATTTGTTTTACTGGCAAATGCTATTTGGAATATTATAATTACTATTCAAGTTTTAACGTCTAAAACTGGTAGTAAATGGCACCAAGATGCCCAAGGCTTAGAATTACAAGATTAAATATATGAAAAAATTATTTCTATTCAGTATTAGTATTTTAGCTATCTCTATTTTAACGGCTTGCCAACATCAGAGTGAAAACACTTCTTCAGCAAGTTCTGAAGCAATTGCTTCAAGTACTAGTTCAACTTCTTCTATATCGGAAGAGAAGAAACCTGATTACACCCTATACAATCCTGTTCTAAAAGAATATGCCAAAGTATTAGATGGTTCGTCAACTTCACATACAGAGATCAATTCAAAAGCAAACTTAAAAAATGGTTATCCTAACGAATATTCTGGATTACAGTATAGCTTGTATGATTTAGACCAAGACGGTACGGACGAACTTTTGATTGCTCTAAAAACGTATTCTAACTATTACGATTTATTAGATATTCGAACTCTTAAAAATGGTGAAGTTATTCGACTGACCAATGCAGAAAACAATCTGGACTTTATTGGAGAGCGAGTACATTTTAATCCTTTAGAAAATGGTTATTTTCAATTATCTACCCGAGTATCTATTAATCAAATCCAACTTAAACTATACAAGTTAAATCAGAATGGAACACGATTAGACTTAGTTATCGAATCAGATACAGAAGAGGGACTGGGGACAAAACCACCTTCCCTTGACATAAGATCTTTCTCTTGGAAATCTGTGACAAGTCTCATAAATGGAGAAATAACTCTTCCGTCAGAAAGTAAAGGAATGGATATTTCTGCAATTCAAAATGGAGATTTTTCTAGTGTCGCAGGAACTTGGAGGAATGGTACAGGTATTGAATTTACTTTCGATAAAAATGGCTTGGTAAGTGATCATTCCAAAGTTTCAATTGAACATGCTAAAGAAACCGACCGCTATCTTAAAGCAAGTTTACTTCCTAAAGCTGGTGGTGCTGGTGGTGCAGCTATTGCCTTTTTACCAGCAGGAATCCCTATAACCATGTCTGTCACCTCTTCTTCAGATAATGGCTATACTGACTCGTCTGATATTACACAAGACCGCTTATGGTTTGGACACCAACTCATCAATGGCAGTACGGAGGGATTTTTCTACAAGGTAGAATAGTGCTGGTAAATCCTTAAAGTAGCCATCGAATATCTAGTAACTATATAGGATAAATATTCTTATTCACTTAGAATATCTATCCTATATTTTTATTTCATCTACATCTCTATCGATACTTGATGAATTCACTCTGAAAAAGATTAGACTTTTAACCCCAAAATTGATAAAATAAGAAGGAAAATAAGATAAAAGGAAACTGTAAAACACCATGATGAACATGCAAAACATGATGCGCCAAGCACAAAAACTTCAAAAACAAATGGAACAAAGTCAAGCTGAGCTTGCTGCTATGCAATTTGTTGGCAAATCTGCTCAAGACCTTGTTCAAGCTACCTTAACTGGAGATAAGAAAGTTGTCAGCATTGACTTCAATCCAGCTGTCGTTGACCCAGAAGACCTCGAAACCCTTTCTGATATGACTGTTCAAGCCCTCAACTCTGCTCTTGAACAAATCGATGAAACAACTAAGAAAAAATTAGGTGCCTTCGCTGGGAAATTGCCTTTTTAAGAAACAAAAAACGCAAGTATCCAAATGGAATACTTGCCTACAACTTAGAGGAACTATTGTTCCTCTTTTTTGATTAAAAATTAAAAAATTCCAAGGCTCTCTTTAAGAGTAAATCCGTATACTCTGGATCTTCTTGGGCAATCGTTACTAGTTCTTGTACCAGTTCTATATTATCCGTTATCATACCATCAGCTCCTAGATGAATTGATTTATCAAAAGACTCTGAACTATTAATCGTCCAAACATACAATTTCTGGTCCGTATTCCAAAGCTTGTTGACAAAGTTTTCATCTAATGTTGAATATTCCATTGTGTAACCTGTTGCTTTAGTCCTTGGAAAAATACTATTATAAGGCAGGATGAAATAGGCTGGAATTTCTGAGTCGAAGGATCGGACTTGATCAATGATTTGATAATTCAAAGATTGTATTTGATGACCATTTTGTTTCAAAGTCTCACCGTACTTCTCCAAAAAACGTTTCATCATATCTGGTTTATCTTTTTTGCTAGTCTTTATTTCAATCAATAGCTTTTGATTTAATTCATTTGCTCTTTTAAGGTAATCATCAAAACTTGAAATCTTACTGTGGAAACCATTTTCTGATATTTCAATTTTGGTCAATTCTTCCAAGGTCAAATCTTGAGGACTTGCATTGACACCCGTTAACTCCCATATATTGGCATCATGCATCATGACAAACTGTCCGTCTTTGGTTTCTTGAACATCAGTTTCAACAAAGTCTGGTTCTAATTGCGCTGTTTTTTCTAAAGATTGGACTGTGTTCTGAACCCCATTTTTATTTGAGACACCTCGGTGAGAAAGAATCAAGGGTTTATGAGCAACTGGAGCTTCAAGATAAACATAGCCTTCTATTGAAAAGATGATGCAGGCACAACCTAATACTCCCCATCGCATCCAGTGGTCTTTTTTTCTACGAGGAATCATCTCAAGACCTTCTCCTGTTAAAAGAGAAACAAACTTAATGAGAAAATAGGTCAGGACCATATAGTGGAAATTGCGAATCAAAACATAATTAAAAATTCCAAGTACCAGCGATTCTCTATGAGTCAGAACGTCCATCAAGGTCTGACTAGCTATTATAGGAACTAAAAGAAGAAAGAAAAATAGGTAGGTTTTAATCACAATCCAAAGAAGATTCCAAGTATAAAACCAGTTTTGTCTTCTTGTCTTTTCGATACTATAAGAAACTGCTTGTTTAACTGTTTTCTTTTCAAAAAGAAGCTGGGGTATTGCAAACATCAAACGTACAGAAATATAAAACATAATCAGCGACAAAAGTATGACAATAATACTTACCAACCAATACCGTTCTTCTACATAGTTGACAACAAATTTGGGAATCACAATTTTATTGAGATAGTAAATCTTTAGAATCTTTCTGATAAAGGGAAAGAGCATCATGACATAAAAGAAAATAAAGGCCATCTTAGGAATAGTTATTTCTTTCATGATCATAAAACTTTGACTAAAGACCTTGTGACTATATTCTATTAATGTTCTCTTTTCATGATAGAGAAGATGCCGAGCTCCAGTTAAAAGGAGACCCATTTGGAAATAAGCAACCAACAAATTGATGATCACTAACATCAATAATCCCAAACTTATCAAAGGAGAGCCTTTAATAATCGCAAAAATATTATTATATGAAAGAAAGAGATAACCAGACTGCCTCAACAAAAGTCCTGCAAGCCATGAATTTAAGGGGAGCCAGACAAACTCTATCAACAAGAATGTTAAGAAAAATAAAAAAAGAATTTTATCTAGGTTATAGTAGATCTGTTTAAAACCTAGAAGTTTTGGTTTTTCTGGTTTCATAAGCACTCCTAATTAAATAACTGTGATAGGTCCAATCCACCAAAAGGATTATTTGATAAGCTACTTTGGGTTTCTAATAAGAGTTTTGCTTGATCAGACTCAAGAAAGAACTCATAAACACGCGCCGTCATACGAGCATCTTCTAAGCTATTATGAGACTGACCTTGAAAACCAAGAAAAGAAGCTACCGTTTGCAATTTGAGGTTAGCAATACCATGTAGGTCTGAACTCCTCCGTTCAAAGGCCTCATCATAAAGATCCACCTTGTATTGTGGACGATAGTCTAAGCCATGCTCTGCTAGTATAGGCAAATCACTTTTAGCTGCATTGTAACCTACAATAGGTAAAGAGCCAATAAACTCTTGGAATTCCTGCAATACTTGTTCTACAGATGGAGCATCTTTTAAGGTTTCTGCAGTAATTCCAGTCAAACCATTAATGAAGCTCTTGAGAGGCACCACAGTATGTACATAAGAATCATAGCTAGCAACTTCCTTCCCATCTTGAAAGCGCACTGCTGATACCTGAATTAAGTGTGTTTGTCCTTCATGTTGGTTAAATTCTAAATCGAAAGCAATGTAATCTTCTAATCTTTCCATTCTATCCTTCTCCTGGGGTACTTAATCATAGAAATAAAAGAAGCTATCAGGTTAAAGCTAACCTAAACAGCTCCTCGATTATCCTCCAAATAGACGAGCAAAAAAGCCTTTCTTAGTTGATTGAACTTCTTCTTTTGCTTGGTCTAACTCTAACTTCAGAGTTTCTTGATCCTTCATAGCTTGAAGAGTCAATTGTTGTTGCTGATCCAATTGTTTGTCTTTCTCAGCGATTTGACGGTCTTTGATGCGCATTTGCTCATCTTTTTCTGAAAGTTGACGATCCTTGGCTTTTAATTGCTCATATAGACGAAGGATTTCAGCATTCTTTTCATCGACTAAAATTTCCATCAGTTCCCGTTGCTTAACATCTTCGCTAACTGGTTCATCTTCAAAAATAGTTTTTTTATAGATTGCTTCAAGCTTAATCAAGCCACTACGGGTAACGACTGTTACACCTTTGTCATTTTTATCTGTGTCTTCTTCTGGTAATTCCTTGACACGATTATTGATTGCTTGACGAGATAGACCTAAAACCTCTGCAATCTCACTGACGGTCATTTCAATACTCATAATATCCCCTGAAACGTTTTCTAACTTTTCGTTATTTAAATATTATCATAAGCTAGAAAAACTGTCAAATTTCCACTTAATCTAGAGCCTTTAAAAAGGCCAATAGAACTTGTGCAGAGCGTCGGCCCGCCTCAATAATAAACTCATCAAAAGTGACGTTTGCTTCATGGTTAGCGTTATCGCTCATAGCACGGATGACTAAAAAAGGTAAGTCAAGTGAATGAGCCGCCTGAGCAATAGCTGCTCCCTCCATTTCTACTGCTAAGACATCTGGAAAATGTGATTTGATTTCTGTTATCTTATCATTTCCTGCAATAAAACTATCCCCTGTTGCAATTAAACCAAGGTGCCAAGTCTGCTCAAGTTGAGACAGACTAGTTTTTATTTTGGAAATGAATCTTGGGTCTGATTCAAAATAAAGAGGTTGTTGAGCCATTTGTCCATAACCATAACCAAAAGCAGTTACATCAACATCATGATAAGCAAGTTTATCCGCAATGACCACATCACCCACAGCAATGCCATCTGCTACTGCCCCTGCAGATCCTGTATTGATTATAGCATCCACTTGAAAGTGATCCGCTAAAATCGCTACACTCATGGCAGACATGACCTTACCAATGCCACTTTCTACTAACACCACTTCAACTGAAGCAATTGATCCCGTATGATAGGTATTGCCTAAAACAAGTTCCTCTTGGGTATTTTCCAAATGATGAATAAGGTAAGCTAATTCTTCAGGCATAGCCGCAATTATTCCAATTTTCATGTTAATTCCTTTTCTATCGCCAATATTTAATGGCTAACACTAATAAAATCAAGAGAAATATAATTGTAAATAAGATTTTATTTAAATTGGAATTAAAAACATTTCTCTTGGTATTTTCGATACGACGGCTTTTATGGATAGATGGTTCTACTTCAATCGTTAACGTTTCTTGGCTAAAACCATGCCCCTTTGGACTTTCATAACCGAAAGTTTGAGAAGATGTCGATAAAATTTTAGTCTCCTCATTATCAATCAAGGGAGGGCCAGAAATTTTTTCTCCTCGATTAGCCTTCTCAATCATTTCATCTGTTAATAAAGGTTTCCCCATAGATCCCTCCTCTAGTTTTTTTGTAATTCCCAGTATTGGACTGCCATAATAGTTTTAGCATCACAGATATGTCCTGTTTGGATTAAAGTTTTCGCTTCTTCTAGACTAACTTCAATAACTTCCAAGGTCTCATCTTCATCTTGGGGACGAGGATTTTCTACTTTGGACAAATTACTAGCTAAATATAGCTTTAACTTTTCATTGCAAAATCCAATAGCAGAATAAAAATCATATAAGAGTTCTAATTGGCCAGTATAAGCTGTTTCTTCTTCCAATTCACGAAGAGCGGCAGCTACTGGATCCGTATTTTCGCCCATTTCCAATTTGCCTGCTGGAATTTCATAAGATACTGACTCAATGGCTTTTCGATATTGCTTGACCAAAATCATCTTTTCTTTATCTGTAACAGCTAAAACACAAACTGCTCCATTATGGAAAATCAGATCTCTTTGGGCTGTCCCCTTTCCCTCTGGTAACTGAACCTGATCTTGTACTAATTTGAAAATGGGACCTTGGTAAATTTCTTTTCGACTGAGAGTTTTTTCTTCAAATTCCATGATAAACTCCTATTGATTTTTAGGATGGTGTGGCAAACGAGTTGCATATTCATCTTTATTGACTTGGCGACCACGTCCAATTGCAATGGCATCAGCTGGCACGTCTTTAGTAATAGTTGAACCTGCACCAACAAGGGAATTATCCCCAAGTTCTACTGGTGCAATAATAGTTGAATTAGAACCTACAAAGACATTGTTTCCAATGACTGTCTTGTATTTATTTTTCCCATCAAAGTTTACAGTGATAGTTCCCGCACCAAAGTTAACATGACTACCCACTTCACAGTTTCCGATATAAGTCAAATGCCCAGCTTTTGTGTTTTCACCAATAGAAGAACCTTTGATTTCAACAAAATTACCAATATGTACTTGGGCACCCAGACTTGAACCTGGACGAATGTGGGCGTAAGGGCCAACCGTTACGCCGTCTGCAACACTGCTTTCCTCAATCATGGAATTAGTGATAACAGCCTCCTTACCGATGATGCTATCGACCACATAGGTTCCATTTGTCAAGACTGTTTCTGCTCCGATTTTTGTTTGACCCTTTAAGGTAACATTGGCCTCAAGTTGTACTTGTGGAGCAATTTCCACATCTATATCGATATAAGTAGCTTCTGGATTGACAAAACTAACACCATTTATCATATGCTTTTGATTAATACGGCGACGCATGACTGACTCCGCAGTTGCTAGAGCCACTCGATCATTTACACCAAGACTTTCATCAAAGTCTTTTAAAGTATAGGCTCCAACTTTTTCACCAGCTTCACGGAAAATCCCAATGACATCGGTAATATAGTACTCTCCCTGAGCATTATTGGTATTGATATTTTTTAGAGCTTCAAATAAGCGTTCGTTATCAAAAACATAGGTACCAGTATTAATTTCCTTGATTTGTTTTTCAAAATCAGAGGCATCTTTTTGTTCAACAATTCGCATGACTTCCGCATTGTCATTTCGAACAATACGCCCATATCCGAATGGGTTATCCGTTTCAGCTGTCAAGATGGTCGCAACATTCTTATGATTGACATGAAAATCAATCAAGTTTTTAAGACTCTCTCCAGTAATTAAAGGAGTATCACCTGCGATAACCAAAGTATGACCTGATAAACCTTCTAGAATTGGCTCTGTCATCATAACTGCATGTCCTGTTCCCAATTGTTCTGATTGAGTTACATATTCTGTCTGTCCAGCTAATATTTGCTCAACTAATTCCGCCTTGTGCCCTACTACTGTGACTGTCTTTTCAGGTTGAATAGCTCCCACACTACGGAAAACATGTTCCAACATAGAGATACCAGCAACCTTATGCAAAACTTTTGGTAAATCAGACTTCATACGAGTACCTTTACCCGCTGCTAAAATAATGGCATAATTTGACATAATTTTCTCTTTTCTCTAGAAATTCCTTTTTATTATACCATATTTCAAATCAATCTGCTCTATTCAATAACAAATTGCTTTATAGCCCTGTTTCACTCAACTTTTAAATGTTTTTTTTGATTTTTTAACGTATTTAAGGTAAAATTATGAAGTATGAGAAAGAAAATTAATCCACTTATTTTATATACTTTTTTTGGGATTATGATTTTCATTTTAATCCTAAACAACTCCAATTTTGAGGAACGCTCTTTAAAAACAAAATCGAACCATGCTCAAATTGAAATTCAAGCTCTTCAAAAGTTAAGTAAACCAATTATTGATGTATCTGGATGGCAACGTCCCCAAGAAATCAACTATGATACACTTTCCCAAAATATATCCGGAGCTATTGTACGCGTTCATAGCGGTGCTCAAACAACTAAGCAAAATGATGCTGCACATATAAATGGTCTAGATAAAGCTTTTCAATCACACATTACTGAGTTTCAAAAACGCAATATTCCAGTTGGAGTATATGCATATGTAGCAGGCAAAAATATCCAAGAGATGGAAAAGGCTGCAGAAAGTTTTTATAACGCAGCATCACCATATAATCCAAGTTACTATTGGCTTGACGTAGAAGAAAAAACAATGTCTGATATGAATGACGGCGTTGAAGCTTTCCGTGCGAAACTAGAATCGTTAGGGGTTAAAAACATTGGAATCTACGTAGGTGTTTACTTCATGGAAGAACACAGTATTGATACTTCAAAATTTTCATCTGTTTGGATTCCATCATACGGTTCTGACTCAGGATTTTATGAAGCCACTCCTAAAACTGATTTAGATTATGATATTCATCAATATACTTCTAAAGGAAAAGTTGCGGGCTTTAATCACGATTTAGATATCAATGTCATCTCTGCATCAAAAAATAAAGAAGAGACTTTTAGAAAACTTTTTTTGAAACATTAAAAGCATTTGTTCATCATTTGCTTTTTTTGTTTTATATTGTGATACAATATAGTAAGGATTTTTTGAAATAGAAATGGTTGGAGGAAATATATGCTCTCATGGCTAGCGCGCATTATTAAAGGGATTGTCATTGCTCTTGGATTTATTCTACCGGGAATTTCCGGAGGGGTTCTAGCAGCAATCTTAGGAATTTATGAACGGATGATCGTCTTTCTGGCCCATCCCTTTAAAGACTTTAAAGAAAATGTTTTGTACTTTATTCCAGTTGCCATCGGTATGCTTCTGGGAATCGGCTTATTTTCCTACCCGATTGAATACCTGCTTGAAAATTATCAGGTCTTTGTCCTATGGAGTTTTGCTGGTGCTATCATTGGTACCATTCCAAGCCTTCTCAAAGAATCGACTCGAGAATCTGACAGAGACAAAATTGATTTAGCTTGGTTCTGGACAACCTTTATCATTTCTGGAATAGGCCTATATGCCTTAAACTTTGTTGTAGGAATCTTAACTCCATCTTTTTTCAACTTTATCTTGGCTGGTTCCCTACTAGCTCTTGGTGTCTTGGTCCCTGGATTGAGTCCTTCAAATCTACTTTTGATTCTAGGTCTCTATGCTCCTATGCTAACTGGATTTAAAACCTTTGATTTATTTGGCACCTTTCTTCCTATAGGGATTGGTGCTGGAGCTACCCTCATTATCTTTTCAAAATTAATGGATTATGCTTTAAACAATTATCATTCTCGAGTCTATCATTTTATCATTGGGATTGTCCTTTCTAGCACTATTTTGATTTTGATACCGAATGCAGGAAATACTGAAAGTATCCAATACATTGGTCTTTCTCTAGTAAATTATGTTCTCATCTCCTTCTTCTTCGCTCTTGGAATTTGGATGGGAATCTGGATGAGTAAATTGGAGGATAAGTATAAATAATGGCAAAAAAAGCAAAAAGCAAAAAAACATTGGTAGAACAAATCCTAGCTAAAGCAGGTGTGAGCCACATTGGAATTGAGTTAAATGCATTGGAAGGAGAGCTTCCTCAAGGTTATGAAAAATTCCAGATTTTTAAAACACTTGCTCTAATAGGAGATAAGACTGGTCCCATCATCGGAATTCTCCCTATAACAGAACACCTTGCTGAAAAAAAATTGGCAAAGGTTTCTGGCAATAAAAAGGTTAGCATGATTCCACAAAAGGACTTGGAAAAAACGACAGGCTATATTCATGGTGCAAATAATCCAGTTGGAATTCGTCAGAAACATAATTATCCAATCTTTATTGATGAAACATCTCTAAATCTAGACAAAATAATTGTTTCTGCTGGAGAAGTTGGTCATAGTATCATCATTGATCCGCAAGAACTAGCCACCTTTGTCAAAGCAAAATTTGCTGATATATTGGAGGCCAATAAATCATGAAACTTTATTTTGTCCGTCATGGTCGCACACTCTGGAACCAAGAAGGACGATTTCAAGGTGCCAGTGGTGACTCTCCTCTACTTGAGGAATCCATTCAAACTCTCATAAAACTTGGTCAATATCTAAAAGATGTTCCCTTCGAAAAAATATATTCAAGTGACTTGCCCAGAGCCAGAAAATCTGCAGAAATTATTCAAAGTCAACTCCAGAAATCCTGTCCTTTAGAATTAACCCCTACTATACGTGAATGGCAACTTGGGAAGTTGGAAGGTTTAAAAATCGCAACCCTAGAAGCTATTTACCCCCAACAAATCCAAGCCTTTCGTTCCAATCTTGCAAGGTTTAACACAAAAATGTTTGGCGCAGAATCCCTCTACAGTACAACTCAACGCACCATTCAATTTATCAAGTCACTGAAAGAAAGTGATGCAGAACAAATCCTCATCGTTGGTCATGGTGCTAATCTCACTGCCAGCCTTCGCACCCTTCTAGGTTATAAAGAACCCCTTCTGCGTAAAGATGGTGGCCTAGCAAACGCTAGTCTAACCATTTTAGAAACTAAAGATTTTGAAAGCTTTACTCTTGACGTTTGGAATGATACCTCTTATCAATAAAAGAACTTGATTTTAGCTTCAAGTTCTTTTTAGTTTTGAAAGATTATCCGTGAATTTCTTGCTTATTTATGATAAAATGGGAGTATCGCAAAAAATCACTCATCGTATTCAATTTTGAGTAAAACTAGGAGGATCCCATGTCAACAGAACATATGGAAGAACTAAATGACCAGCAGATCGTTCGCCGTGAAAAAATGGCTGCGCTTCGTGAACAAGGAATTGATCCCTTCGGAAAACGCTTTGACCGTACTGCTAACTCTCAAGAACTAAAAGATAAATTTGCTGACCTCGATAAAGACCAATTACATGAAAAAAATGAAACAGCTACTATCGCAGGACGTTTAGTAACCAAACGTGGTAAGGGTAAAGTCGGCTTTGCCCACCTTCAAGACCGCGAAGGTCAAATCCAGATTTACGTTCGTAAGGATGCTGTAGGGGAAGAAAATTACGAAATCTTCAAAAAAGCAGACCTTGGCGATTTCCTTGGTGTTGAAGGTGAAGTCATGCGTACAGATATGGGTGAACTCTCTATCAAGGCTACTCATATTACACACTTGTCCAAGGCGCTTCGTCCACTGCCAGAGAAATTCCACGGTTTGACAGACGTTGAAACTATCTACCGTAAACGTTACTTGGACTTGATTTCGAATCGAGAAAGTTTTGATCGCTTTGTCACTCGTTCAAAAATCATCTCTGAAATCCGTCGTTACCTAGACCAAAAAGGTTTCCTTGAAGTAGAAACACCTGTTCTTCACAATGAAGCTGGTGGTGCTGCTGCCCGTCCATTTATTACCCACCACAATGCCCAAAACATTGACATGGTACTTCGTATTGCTACTGAGCTTCACTTAAAACGCCTGATTGTTGGTGGTATGGAACGCGTTTACGAGATTGGCCGTATCTTCCGTAATGAAGGAATGGACGCTACTCACAACCCTGAATTCACTTCAATTGAAGTTTACCAAGCTTACGCAGACTTCCAAGATATCATGGATTTGACTGAAGGCATTATCCAACATGCTGCTAAATCAGTTAAAGGTGACGGTCCAGTCAACTACCAAGGAACTGAAATAAAAATCAATGAACCGTTTAAACGTGTTCACATGGTAGATGCTATCAAGGAAATTACTGGAGTCGACTTCTGGCAAGATTTGACTTTTGAAGAAGCAAAAGCAATTGCTGCTGAGAAGAAAGTTCCAGTTGAAAAACACTATACTGAAGTTGGTCACATCATCAATGCTTTCTTTGAAGAATTTGTTGAAGAAACCTTAATCCAACCAACCTTTGTTTATGGACACCCAGTAGCTGTCTCACCACTTGCTAAGAAAAATCCTGAAGACGAACGCTTTACTGACCGTTTCGAACTCTTCATCATGACCAAGGAATATGGTAATGCCTTTACTGAGTTGAACGACCCAATCGATCAGCTTAGCCGTTTCGAAGCCCAAGCTAAAGCCAAAGAACTAGGTGACGACGAAGCAACAGGTATCGACTACGACTACATCGAAGCCCTTGAATATGGTATGCCACCAACAGGTGGTTTGGGAATCGGTATCGACCGTCTCTGCATGCTCCTCACTGATACAACAACTATCCGTGATGTATTGCTCTTCCCAACAATGAAATAAGCTCTTATCCTCTGGTACTTGCCAGGGGATTTTTTTCATAGCCAAAAGAAATAGACTGAAGTTTTCACCTCAGTCTATTTTTCTATCAGACTTCAGAAAAGAAGTTTTTTTCTTAGTCTTCTTTTTTCTTGCGTCCAAGAAGTCCAAATCCACTCAAAGCTCCGAGAATTCCAAGTCCTAATAGGCTAGCATTAGCTTTTGTACCTGTGTTAGGCAATACTTTTGCAGCATCTTTAGATTCCTTGACTTCGGTAAAATCAGAAGTTTTTGCTGTTTCTGGAGTTACTGTTACTTCTGTTGTAGACGGTTTTTCTGGACGTGGAGTCGGAGTTACTTTCGGTGTTACTATCACTGGTACTTCAACCTCAACAATTTCTCCTGAAGGTAATTTAACCTTAACTTTAACACTTGGTTTTTGACCTGGTGTTTCTGTTGTTGGAATTTCTCCGATTTCCACTATTTCTGCACCTTTTGGAAGATCGATATGTAATTCAACATCTTCTTTGGTAACCGGGTCACCTACTGCTACTACTATTGGTTTAGTTTCAAGCGTTGGTTTTGCCGGAGTATCTTTTGGTGTTACTGTTACCGGTACGTCCACTGTAATCATACGACCATCAGGTAATTTCACTTTTACTTTAACAACTGGTTTTGCTCCAGGTGTTTCAGTTGTTGGAATTTCCCCGACTTCTACAATTTCCCATCCTTCTGGTAAATCGACTTTCTTCTTAACATCCTCTTTCGTAATTGGTGTTCCCACTTCTACTACAATAGGTGTTACTTTTGGTGTTACGATTACAGGCACATCGACTTCAATAATCTCACCAGTTGGTACTTTAACCTTCACTTTAACGCTTGGTTTTACTCCAGCTGGAATTGTTGTTGGAATTTCTCCTACTTCAACAATTTCCCATCCTGGTTCTTTTGGTAAATCAATATGTCCTTTCACATCGTCTGGTGTGATTGGAGTTCCTTGTGGTACAACAATTTGTCTTACAGTTGGTGTTACGATGACTGGTACATCTACTGTAATCTTACGTCCATCTGGTAATTCTACTTCAACTGGTACTACTGGTTTTGCTCCAGGTGTTTCAGTTGTTGGAATTTCTCCTACTTTTGTTACTTTCCATCCTTTTGGTAATTCAATATGTTTCTCAACATCTTCTGGTGTAACTGGTGTTCCTACTTGAACTACTACAGGAGTTACTTTTGGAGTTACGATTACAGGTATATTTACAGTTACTCGAATTCCATTTGGTAATTCAATCACAACTGGAATACTTGGTCTTTCTCCTGGTACATCCGTTGTTGGTTTATCTCCAATTGAGATAACTTTTGCTCCTTTTGGAATATGATTTTCAACATCTTCCGCAGTAATTGGATCACCTTGTTTTTTAACAATATCTTTAATAGGTGTTACATTCACTGGTACTTCTACTGTAACAACTTTTCCATTTGGTAATGTAATCGTTACTTTTACTGGATCTTTCTTACCTGGTGTTGTTAACTCTGGAATGCTTCCTACTTTAACTGTTGCTCCTTCTGGTACTTTAATTTGTTTTAAGATATCTTCTGGAGTCAGTTTGTCTTTTGTTACTGGTGTTTCAATTGGTGTAATTGGTGTTACATTTACTGGAACTTCTACCGTAACCACTTTGCCATTTGGTAATGTAATCGTTACTTTTACTGGGTCTTTCTTACCTGGCGTTGTTAAATCTGGTAAGTCTCCGACCTTAGCTGTTGCTCCGTCTGGTACTTTAATTTGTTTCAAGATATCCTCTGGAGTCAATTTATCTGTTGTAACTGGTGTTTCAATTTCCTTAACTGGTGTTACTGTTACAGGTACTTTTACTGTATATGATTTACCATTTTTCAATGTAATCTTAACTTCTACAGGTGTTTTTTCACCTGGTGTTGTTAAGTCTGGAAGATCACCTACTACCTCAACTGTTGCTCCGTCTGGAACATTTAGACCTTTAGTATAGTCACCTTTTTCTAATGGAGTATTCGTTACTGGTGTTTCGATTGGTTTAGGTTTTGATTCCACAACTTTAATGGTTGCTGGAACTTCTACTAACACTTTTCCATCTTTATCTTTTACAACTACAGTAACTGGTTTATCTCCTGGTGTTGTTCCATCATATGGAGTTGTTTGTCCTTCTGGAACTTTGTATTCGAATGTTGATCCTTCTGGATAATCACTAGGTGTGATACTATCTTCAGCTTTAGGTTTATCCTTATCTTCAGCATTTACTGGAGTTAATTGTTCTTTACCTTGAACAACCTTAATTTTCGCTGGTACTTCTACAATAGTATCTCCATCTGGATCTTTCACGACTACAGTAACATCTTTTTCACCCGGTGTTGTTCCATCATATGGAGTTGTTTGTCCTTCTGGAGTCTTGTATTCAAATGTTGAACCTTCTGGATAATCATCTGGAGTGATGCTATCTTGTGGTTTTGGTTTCTTATCATTTTCAGCATTCACAGGAACATATTGTGTCTTAGATTCTACTACTACAATTGTTGCTGGAATTTCTGTAATTGGTTGTCCATTCAACTTAGCTACTACTGTTACAGGTTTCTCACCTGGTGTTGTTGTATCTACTGGAGTGTTATCTTTATATTCAAATGTTGTTCCAGTTGGGAAATCATTTGGATTAATGTTTTCTTTTGGATCTGGCTGTTTCTTAGCTGGATCTACTGGGACATATTTAGGATAACTTTCAACTACACGTACTGTCGATGGCACTTCAACTAATACTTTATCCCCTTGTTTCACAACAACGGTAACTTTCTTATCACCCGGTGTAGATGTATCTATTTCTTCTTTGTACTCAAATGTTGCATCATCTGGGTAATCATTTGGATCAATACTATCTTCAGGTGATGGTTGTTTCTTACCTTCATCCACTGGAACGATTTGTGGATTTCCTTGTACAACCTTCACTTTTGTTGGTACTTCAACAAGTTTATCTTCTCCATCTTTCGCAATGACAACTACATCTTTTTCGCCTGGTGTAGTTGTATCTACTGGAGTTTTGTACTCAAATGTTGTTCCTTCTGGATATTGTTCTGGATCAATGCTCTTAGCTGCATCTGGTTGTGGTTTGCTTGGATCTGCTACTACATATTGTGTCTTAGGATCTACTACAACTACTTTTGCAGGAACTTCTACAATTGGTTGACCATTTAGCTTAGCTACAACAGTTACATCTTTTTCACCTGCAGTTGTTGTATCTACTGGTGTCTTGTACTCAAATGTTGTTCCTTCTGGATAGTCTCCAGGAGTAACACTGTCTTTTGCATCTGGTTGTGGTTTGCTTGGGTCTGCTACTACAAATTGTGGTGTGCTACCTACTACTCGTACTGTTGCTGGAACTTCTACAATTAGATTACCATTTTTATCTAGTACTTCAACAATAACATCTTTATCTCCAGGTGTTGTTACATCAATTGGACTTGTTTGTCCTTCTGGTGTTTTATATCTAAATGTAGAACCTTCTGGATAATCTTCTTTATCAACACTCTTCTCTGGGTCTGGAAGAACATCGTTTGTTTCTTTAACTGGTACGATTTGTGGTACACCTTCAACAACTGTAACTGGTACTTTAACAGTAGTCTTTTTTTCTTGACCATCTACAGTGTATTTAACAGGTACATCAACTTCCGTATCTTCTGTTAAGTCTGGCACTGTTATTGTAGCTGTTTCATCAATAGTAACGGTTGCACCTTGTGGTAATTTACCTGTAAATGTTGAATCTTCAATTGCTTTTTTCGCTTTTGCAAGGACTTTTTCTTTAGCTTTTTCCTTATCACTGTTTTTAGCAACTAGAATTTCTTCAGCTTCTGGTTTTGGTAATACTGTCACTGGAACACTTACTGTTTCTGTTAACTTACCATTGTCATATGTTACTGGTACGTCTACTTTAACGTCTGTTGCCCCTGCTTTACCTGCTGTTTCTGGTAATGTTGTTGGTTCACCTTTTGTTCCATCTGTTCCTGGTGTTACGGCTGCTTTCGCTTGTTCTGCTGTTGGTGTTTCACCTTCGAATACGACAATTTTACTTGGAGTTGAGCTTACTACTGTAACTGGGACTGAAATAGTATCTTCTGCTACTACTGTACCTGTAGCGTCTTTATATTGTACTTTTACTGGTACTGCAGTTTTGTCACTATTAGAATCTGTTGCTGGAACAGCATATGTTTGATTTGGATCTAATTCTGCTGTAACTCCTGATGGTAGTGTTAATTTGCCTAGTGCAGCTTGTGCTTTTTCTTTTACAGCTGTTGTTAGGTTATCAGCAGTTGTATCTTTTAATGTTGTTACTTTTTCTGGTGTTGCTTTTGGTAACACTTCAACTGGAACGTTCACAGTTTCATCTCCTGTTGGATATGTTACTGTCGTTGGTACGGTTACATCAGGTGTTCCTGCTTTTACTGTTGTAGCAGGTAAATCTGTTTCTTTCGGAGTATTAACTGTACCTCCAGTACCTGGTGTTACGGCAGCCTTAACTTTCTCAGCCTCTGGTTTTGTTCCTTCTAGTGTGTAAACTGTTTTTGGTTCTGAACCTAGTATGTTAACTGTAATTTCTGCATCTTTTGTATAAGTTGTTCCATCTACTGTGTAAGTTACTGGAACTTTAACGATTCCTTTGTTCGTTCCTTTTTCTGAGGTGATTGTTGCTAAAACTTCTTCTGTAATTTCTCCAACCACTACATCTTTAGAACCTTCTGGTAATTTTGCTTTGAAGTCAGCTGATGTTGCTACTTCTGTCGCTTTTGCTTTCGCTACTTCTTTAACTTTATCTACTGAAGCTCCTTTGTGTACTTCTACATTACCTGTTGCTTTTGGTAAGACCAACACAGGAACTGTTACTGTTTCAGGAAGTACAACATTTCCCTTCGTATAAGATACTGTTGTTTCAACATTAATAATTTGTCCAGCTTTACCAGTTGTTGTCGGCAGATTTTGAACATTATTTACTGTAGCTGTATATCCAGGAATTGTAGCAGGAGTTATTTTCTCCTTGATATCATCATTTTGGATTGTATCTCCTTCAAAAACAACTTTCTGTTGCTTAGTAGATGCCACTACATTCACATTAATGTCTATTTGATTATTAAATTTCTTACTTCCAACAGTGTGAATAACTGGTACTTTTAGAGTTCCACTATTTTCTTTTACAGCAGCTGTAGAATAACCTTGTACCATTGCAATTAAACTTGTTTCACTTAAATTTAGAGCAGCAGTAGCTTTTAATGTTGCTAATTTCTCTCTATAAGCTTCTGAATTTAGTAATTCTTCAGCACTTACTGTTGCTGCCTCTTTTGCTTTTTCAAAAGTTGTTCCAACTGGTACAGTTATAGTGCTATTTCCTGTCATAGAATCAATATAAATAGTACGATTATATTTATATTCAGGATTATCGGAAGTATTTAAACTATTAGCATTAACATTTACCGGTATATTATATCTATCCGCACCAACTATTCCATACGGTAAGATCATATTTCCTAATTTATCTTTTCCTCCAAATCCATTTTTCCCTACTACTTCAAACGTTGCTTCTCCGACAAAATCAGGCGTTACTTCAAATGGTATTGTAACAGTGTTGGAGCTACCACTTGTTGGATTAATATTTCGTTTTGGTAAATCAATTTTAAAAGTAAGTTCTCGTGTATCTTTGTTATATTTAAAGTCATAAGTATAACTTGGAGCAAATAAATTTTTACCATTTACTTCATTCAAGTCCGTTCCCTGTAATGTACCTAACTTAACACCTTCGGGAACTTTCAAAGTAACTTCATACCTAGTCTGATATACTACTCCTACTCCACCATGATTACTTAGCGTTAAATTAAACGTTCCTTGTTGAGCATTTTTATAAATAGAATTTTCTGTATAACCATATGCTTCTTTATCTCTACCTGAAACCACTGTCGTCGTTAAAGTCAGTGCTGGTCCTGAAGTTAATCCTAGTCCTGCAACTATATATCCATCTTCAACCTTATGACCATTCAAGTAATCAGAAGTTGTTGGCTGATCTCCTGCTTCTACAAATACACGTACTTTAGTTGTCCCTTCAGGCACTTTTACTACACGCCATAATGCAGCAAAACCATCCGAATCTGATCCAGGTTGTCCAATAAATTCTGTATCTGAAGCTTTTCCATCTTTTCTAGTTAATTCTGATAATGGTTGACCTGTATATGCATCAACTATTTTCATTTTTATTTTTTCACCTGATGAAGTCAAACCTAATTTACCATAAGCACTAGAAAAGACAAGATTAGCATACAAATGAGAGTTAGGATTTACGTCGAAATCTTTATAGATAGTTGTTCCTTGTTTTTTTAATTCTACATAATAATCTTTATTAACTTTTCCTATACTTTCATTTCCCAAACGATCAGTACTAATCATATATCTTAGTACTCCACCACTAGCGTTTGGTCTGTTTTGACCACCAGTAGCTGTAACATGACCGTTATTATCATAAACTTTGGCTGGCTTTGGTGCATATGTGGTTGCTGATTGTCCTGCTTTATATTCTATATCAGTAGGTGCTTCTGGTTTAACAATATTTACGGTGTTTGCGCCTTCTTTATCTACAATCTTCCAGCCGCCTAAAGCTCCTGCTTTTGCTTCATCAACCGTTATTTCTTTTTGTTTCCAATGATAAGTTGCTGAACCCAAATTAATAGCACCATTTATACCCGAAGCTTGATTTTCTACACGTTTTGTATGTGATGTAGCATTTGAGAAATCAGGTGTTCCAAAAGTATCATTTAAATTACTAATTACTGCATCAGATGGATTATTCCCATAATTTGCTAAGTGATTATTCGCAGGTGCTCCCCAGTCCAATTTTTTAGCTTGGTATAGTTTTAATAAATCTACTTTTTCTTTTAACTCTTGTAAAAGTGCATGCTTTTCTTTTTCTGTTGTTGGAATGTTGTTCCCTTTGTTTTTAACAGCTTGTGCAGAGTCTTTTACCTGGGTTAGAATTTCTATAAATTCCTTATCTTTTTTACCTTCTCTTTTAGCATTTTCAGCTGAGATTAAAGATTCAACTTTTGCGATTTCCGCCTCTAATTCAGAAGCTTTTTGTGTAATATCGTTTGTATTTACAACAACAGGATTTTCAGTACCATCTGCAACTGTACCTGTATCTCTAAACCCACTTTCCCCATTACCAGGAATAGCTTGTCCATTTCTAGGATCTTGATTTTTGTTTACTTTTTCTTCTGTTGCTTCTGATTTGATACTGTTTAAAATGACAAGGATACTTGAAAGTTGTTTAGCAAGTGCATCCACTTTTGCTTGTGTTTTTGTATCATCGTTCAAAAGTTCTTTTACTTTATTAACCAAGTTTTTAGCATCATCGATGACTGATTTTGTTTTCTTACCTTCGGTTAATTGACTCAATCTACTTTCAACTTGAGCAACTAAATCTTCTAATGATGCGGTATTAATAGCTACTTTTTCTGTCACTCCATTTGGGGTTTCAACTGCACTGGCTTGTGTGTCAGCAGCAGACTCTTTTACAGAAGTATTACTTTGTCCATCAGGCTCTTTAGCAGTAGCAGATGCTTGTCCAGCAACCTCCTTAGATTCCGAGGACTTATCATTTAGATTTTGAGTATTTTGAACTTCTCTGGTTTCTGAATTAGTCACTTGTTCAGCCGCTTGGACGCTTCCTCCACCAAGGAAAAATAACCCACTAGCTACAGCCACACTAGCCGCACCAAAACTGACCTTACGGATACTGTAACGTGTGAATTTCTCCACTTGCGATTGACGAACATGTCGCCCTTTAGGTTTAAACATTTACTTACTCCTTTTTTTTGACAATTAGCAATTAATATATATATGAAGACTAAAAACAAAAAGCCCCCCCCCTCAAATATAATTGTAAATTTGAAGGGGGTTTGATTTCATTATATCTCTTTTTCCTAAATATATCAACTATTTTGGCTTTTTCTAAAAACATAATATAACGACTTTCGAAATTATTTATAATTATATATTATCAATATTTATATTGTATATGTTATTTTATATTTTGTATAAAAAAGCCCAGTTTAAAATGTCAAAACTAGGCTTCCTATCTATTTTATTTTCCTTCTTTCACTTCTTTGGTTGCTACATCTTCTCCAAACCATTTTTGGCTGATTTCCTGGAACTTACCATCCTTATAAAGATTAGAAAATCCTTCATTTATCTTTTTAACCAGAGTTGTATCTTCCTTACGTGCTCCAACCGCAAAATCTTCTGTTTCTAGTCCAACTGTAAAGACATTATAATCGTTTAAAACGCCTTCTGCTTCTAAATAATAGTTTGCATAGACACGATCAATCAATAGACCATCAATTCGATCGTTTTTCAAATCAATCAAGGCTTCATTAAAGGTTTGGTATTGATTCGCTTTATTATTAGCAACAATATCCTTTAAAATCGCTGGATTTGCTTCAAAGTCCGCATAACCAGATGAACCAGCTTGAGCTCCTAATGTCTTTCCAGCCATATCCTTTGCAGTCGTGATACCTGAAGATTTCTTAGTCACCAATACCTGCTCATTCTTCATATATGAGTTACTGAATGCTACCTTTTCACGGCGTTCGTCTGTAGCGGAATAGCCATTCCAAATCAGATCAATCGTTCCTTTTGTCAATTCAGCTTCTTTCAAATCCCAATCAATCGGTTGCCAATTTACCGTAATTCCATATTTTTCAAAAACAGCTGTAGCTAAATCAATATCAAATCCTGCATAGGAACCATTTTTCTGAGCAAACCCCATTGGAACAAAAGTACTATCAAATCCAATAGTAATAGACTTGTTAGACTCGTATTTAGACCAATTATCTCCACCAGTTTCACTAGCATTTTTCCCACAAGCTACTAAGAACAAAGCAGTCATTAGACTGACTAATATAAGCATCAATTTTTTCATCATTTTTTCCTCCTATTTAGGTTCTACTTTTAATAATACATCTGCAATATTTTCCGCAAACTGTAAATCATGGGTAACCACAATCTGGGTCATGCCAAGTTCCCTATTTTGCAAGATTAGTTTTTCCACTTCCAAGCGTAATTCTGGATCCAGTGCAGAAGTTGGTTCATCGTAACCAATGATTTCTGGGTCAATCATCATAGCACGCGCCAAAGCCACCCGCTGTTTTTGCCCACCTGATAGTGAGAATGGATAAGCATCTGCGTGCCCTGCTAACCCTAACTGTTCCAAGAGTCCACGCGCCTTCTTCTCTGCCTCATCCTGCTTCATTCCCATTGTTTTCACAGGCGATAAGGTCAAATTGTCTAAAACTGACAAATGAGGGAAAAGTTGAAAATCTTGGAATACAAATCCCAGTAGATTTCGCTTCTCCAGTTCATCCAATTCTAAAGATTCTCCATTATAAAAGATTTGCCCTGAATCGATGGTTTCAAGACCTGCAAGCATACGTAAGAGAGTCGTCTTACCTCCACCAGAAGGCCCGACGATAGCTAGGATTTGCTTTTCAGGAATACTTAGACTGAAATCAGACAGGATTCGTTTGTCTCCGAATTTCTTATTGATATTTCGTAATTCTAACATGGCACTCTCCTATCTATAATAACTGTACTTCTTCTCAACTTTTTTGGAAATGATTGTCACAATCCCAATCAAAATCAAGTAAATGGCTCCTGCCAAGAACATGGGAACAAGGCTGGCATCACGGTTGGCAGCTGTTCGACTTGCTAAGATAAGGTCTGAAATTCCTAGAGCGTAGACTAGAGACGTATCCTTGACCAAACTCATAACCTCATTAAATACACTAGGGAGAACAATCTTGGTCACCTGAGGCAAGATAATATAGCGCACTGTGTCAAAAGGACTAAACTTCAAGACCTTAGCAGCCTCATATTGACCTTTAGGGATGGTATCAATCCCCCCACGGAAGATTTCAGCAAAGTAAGCAGCATAGTTAAGAACAAAGGCGATGATAGCCGCTGGAAGGCGATCCAAACGGATCCCAATGCTTGGTAGCACATAATAGATAAAGATCAATTGCAAGAGCAAGGGTGTGCCTCGCATAATCCAAATGTAAATGTTAATCAGATGATGGAGGAGCTTCCAATGGACTTGCAAGGCAAAGGCAATTAAAACGCCCAAGGGAATAGAAAAAAGCAAGACCAGTGCAAAAACCTGTAAAGTCATGCTTGCACCGCTCAATAAACTCGGTAAGATCTCAAACAAATAAGACATACTGACACCTCCTTAAAATAATTGTTCCTATTATAGCATTAATAAACATAAAATGGTGGAATTTTTGTAAAAAAATTTCTTTATTCTTTGTAAAGTTAATTTACAAAAAAGAGGCTGGGACAAAAGTCTAACCTTAAATATAAAAAGCGAACAAAACGAGTTATCTGATACTCAGAATCCTGTTTTGTTCACTTTTTTTGTCTAGTTTATCGATTTTAAAAAATTATAATAAAGAGTTCCTAAAATCAAAATCTTTTTGTCCCAGACTCTCCTTCATATTTACTTGATTTTCTTAGCTAGCATGGTCGCAAAGCGTAGTTGTATACGATTGCCATTCTCATCGCGACGGTGAAGATGACCCGGATTTTCATTGTACTTAACCAATTCCCAGTCCTTGTAATAGTCTGCCAGTTCCCCTTCCTTAAAAGTAAATGGAAAGTTTACTGAGCAAGGATAATCCTCCGTGTCCATGGCACAAACGATAAGATTGTAGCCACCAATAGTGGTTTTCTCCTGCATGTTTTTGATAATTGCGGGAATGCGGTCTGCTTGCAAAAACATCAAAACAACTGTCGAGACGATGAAATCATACTCTTGCCCGATGCTAGCTGAATTGATATCGTAAAGACCAACAGGCATTTCCAAATCTTCCTGCTCCACAATGCTTTGCAAGATTTCAAGGGATAATTCATTTTGATCGACAGCTGTCACATCAAAACCTTGCTGTGCTAAGAAGAGAGAGTTTCGACCCTGACCACAGCCCAAATCCAAGGCTTTCCCTGCTTTCACTGTCTGCATAGCTTCTAGAACTTCTGAATGAACAGGATTGGTATTGTATTTTTTAGGGAAGTAATCCTCAGGTTTACAATAAAATTCCAAGTACCATTCCACATCGTCTGTTACAGCCTCCACTCGGTGCCAAGCTTGTGGTTGCGCCATGGGATTGTCAGCCCCTGCTTCAAAGAGGTGTTCAGCTAAAACCTCACCATCCTCTGTCAATTCAATAAACTTGAGAGTTCCTTTTAAAACAGTAATCTTGCCCCAAGTCCCAACCTTGGTATTGTGTTTCTGCTGAACCGCCGCTGGCATGGTTTCTTTATTCCACAAGGGCATACGTTTATAGGCAATTAGTTTTTCCATTTTCATTTCCTCTTTTTATCGCTGATTAACAGCTTTCATAACACGTGCGATGTCGCGGTTTTGCTCACGACGTTTGATAGACTCCCGTTTGTCGTAGTCATGCTTCCCTTTGGCAAGTCCTAAAAGGAGCTTGGCATAGCCATCTTTGATATAGACTTTAAGGGGAACCAGGGTCATACCTGTTCCTTTAGTCTCCTGTTCCAATTTTTGAATTTGCTTCTTATGGAGCAGGAGTTTTCGACGACGTTCTGGTTCTTGGTTCCAGATATTGCCCTCTTCGTAAGGAGCGATATGAACATTGCTCAACCAGATTTCCCCATTTTTCACTTGGGCAAAGCCATCCTTGAGGTTGATTCGAGCAGCTCGCACACTCTTGATTTCAGTTCCAGTCAGAACCATCCCTGCCTCTAGCGTATCTACGATTGTATAGTCGTGGCGCGCCTTTTTATTTTGCGCGACGACCTTTCCCTCGCCCTTTGCCATGCTTGACTCCTTTCTTAGCTACTTCTTTGTAAAAAGGTTTCTTTTCTTTTTTCTTCTTGTCTTTTTGTGAATGCTTTCGCTTATCATTTGAGCGTCCTGATTTTCTCTTGTCTTCCTTCTTATCTGAACGACGACTTGAACCACGCCCTCTGTCACTGCGACTAGACTGTTTCAGCCCCTTCTCAATCACATCAAACTCACTTGCTACAAATGAAAAATCAATCTCTCCAGTCATCTTGTCCGCTCTTTCAACTCGAATACGGATTTGCTGACCCACACGGAAGGTAATACCTGATTTCTCTCCACGAAGGGTCAAATCCCGCTCATTGAAATGATAAAACTCAGGAAGGTTGGTGATGTGAATCAAACCTTCAACTGTATTTGGTAATTCAACAAAGAGACCGAATTTGACGATACTTGATACAAGAGCATCATATTCTTCACCCACTAATTCTTCCATGTACTCAGCCTTTTTCATGGCTTCGACTTCACGCTCAGCCTCAATAGCACGACGTTCACGGTTGGAAGACTGGGTCGCAATCTCTGGAATCACTTGTTCAAAATGCTCGGCTATTTCTTTAGAACGGCCGTAATCCCGAATCATACGGTGAACAAGAAGGTCTGGATAACGACGAATCGGACTGGTAAAGTGAGTGTAATAGTCAGCCGCTAGTCCATAGTGGCCGTGATTGTGCTCCGAATAGCGAGCCTGCTGCATAGATCGAAGAAGCATCATGGACAATACATCCGCATAAGGTTCTCCCTCAACAGTACGCATGATGTCTTGGAGGACCTCCTGGCTAATCTCACTGGCAGTCCCATAAATGCGCAAGCCAAAGCTCGAAGCATAATCAATAAACTTCTGAACCTTTTCAGCCTTTGGCTCCTCGTGAATTCGATAGATGAAAGGCAAATCCAGCTTGCTGAAATGCTCAGCAACTGTTTCGTTGGCCATCAACATAAAGGACTCAATCATGCGCTCGGCAACACCACGCTGACGAAGAACGATATCAACAGGCTTACCTTGCTTATCCACTAAAATCTTCGCTTCATTGGTATCAAAATTGAGGGCACCACGTTTCACACGCATGTTTTCTAAAGTTTCATGGAGCTTGGCCATGAGTTCAATACTTGGAACAATTTTCTGATATTCTTTTCTCTTTTCTTCATCGCCAGCTAAGATATCATTGACATCGCTATAGGTCATACGAAAACTGGTCTTGATAACTGTTTGTGTAATGGTATAGTTAACCACACGACCATGTTTATCAATCTCCATGATGGCTGACTGAGTTAGACGGTCAACTTGAGGATTGAGGGAACAAATGCCGTTTGACAGTCGTTCTGGAAGCATTGGAACAACTCGGTCTGTCACGTAAACAGAAGTCGCGCGGTTAAGGGCTTCCTTGTCAAGGGCAGAACCCTCGGTCACATAATAGGAAACATCCGCAATGTGAACTCCGAGTTCGATATTTCCATTTTTCAAAGGCTTGATGTGAACTGCGTCGTCCAAGTCCTTAGCATCAGCACCATCAATGGTAAAAGTAATCTCATCTCTCAAGTCCAGACGACCTTCAATATCTTTTTGAGACGGAACATCAGGCACACTTTCTGCTTCCTTGACAACAGCCTCTGGAAACTCAGATACAATGTCCATTGATTCCAAGACCTCAAGAACATCAATTCCGACATCCGTTGAATGCCCCACCACATCGAGGACACTAGCGACAAAGAAATCATGTTTCTTGCTTGGGTATTTATCGATAAAGACCTTGAGAACTTCGGTTCCCTCGAGTTTAAGGGCTGGTTTCTTAACATAGATGGGTTGACTGATTTTCTGATTTTTTGAACGGATGTAACCAGCATACTTGGGCTTTTCCTGATCTAGAACGATTTGACCGACTACGGTTGTCAGACTGTGTTCTAAGATATCGATAATTTTAGCTTCTGCTGCTGTTCCCTTATTACGGTCAGCAACTTTTTTGATGACGACTTCAACGGTATCACCATCAATAGCATAGTTGACATCGTTTTTTCCTACAAAAAGGTCGTCCTCCTCACCTTCTAGGCTGACAAAACCAAAGCCATTTTTATGAGCATGGAAAATCCCCTTGAGAGTAATCTCATGTTTTTTCTTGGCTTCCAAGGTCAGACTGCCATCTTCTTCAAAGCGAATCTGGTGCTTTCTTTCCATTAGGGACAAGGTTTTAATCAACTCACGAAAATCCTTGGACCCGTCTTTTCCCAAAGCCTGAGCCAAGTCATTGACCGTTACCTTTCCCTTGTCTTGTAAATATTCTTTTATAATTTCTTTCATGTTTTCTTTCTAGATTTTTTATTTGGCATAAATCATAATCATTTCAAAATAAAAACAGGCAAAGACCTAGTCTTGCCCATTCTTTTCTTATCTACTTGATAATACCGTCAATGCTAAGGCAATGGCTAGCCAGAAAAAGACTAAAATCCCTGTCAAACGCTGCATCACAGCTTCAAAACCACGCGCTTTACTACGTTCAAACAAATCACCTGCACTGGCATCAAATACATTGCTAGATTGGTTTTTAGTGGGTTGCATGAAAATCGCAATCACAATCACAACAGATAATACTAGTAAAATGGTTAATAATAGGTTATACATATCAAACTCCTTAAAATCCCTATTATTTTACCATAAAATCTACTTAGATTCAAGATGTAGGGTTACTTTTCTTTCCTTGGGACAATACTTTAAAACTTCAATCTTGTCCGGATGGGTTTTTGAGTTTTTACTGGTTAGGTAGTTCATGCTTCCACACGAGGAGCATTTGAGATTAATTTTTACACGCACGAGATTTCCTTTACTCTTATCCTTATTTTTAGTTCAACTACATTTAAGAAACTGTTTAAACAAATAGATTCAATCTTGATCACTTCTTTCGAGAAGAGAATTAAGCTGAGCTAGTAATTGGTCTTGACTTCCATTGTTATCGATAACCTGGCTCGCCAAACCCTTCTTTTCTTCTAACAGCCACTGGGCTGAAAGACGAGAAATGGCTAGATCTTTAGAAAGTTGATCTCGCTTCATTAAGCGCTCCATTTGAACATCCGGCTCCACATAGACCAACCAAGTCTCATCAAACCAAGAGGCATAGTCTTGTTCAAAAAGCAGGGGAATATCCATGAAGAAAATCTCTTCTGTCTGAGCCAACTGGTCTCTCAACCTAGCTAGTTCCTCACGGATAATCTCTCCTTGGATTTGCTTAGACCATTCTCGCTCTTCCGTATTTGAAAAGATGAGACTAGCTAGGAGAGGCCGATTGAGTGCTCCATTTTCAAGGATGATTTCTTGCCCAAAGTGCTGGACTAGAGCCTTAAACAGACGACCGCCAGGCTTCTGGAGCTGGTGGACAAGAGCATCAGCGTCAACTACTTGAAAGCCTTTCTGCCTCAAAAAGTTTGTCACGGTTGACTTACCAGAGGCGATTCCACCTGTGATTCCAATGATTTTTCCCATCAGTCCCTCCTTTGACACTGGGGACAAAAATGAGTACCACGTCCGCCTAGTTGGATTTTTTCAATCACAGTGCCACAACGTGAACATTCTTGACCAGCCTTATCATAGACTTGATGAAAATCCTGCATGGTTCCATCATCGCCAAATGCATTGGTATAAGTCCGAATAGTTGAGCCTCCTTTTTCAACAGCCTGATCTAAAACAGCAATGGTCTGATCATGAAGCTCTGCAACTTCTTTAGCTGTCAAACTCTGGGAAGGCCTAGCCGGATGAACTTGAGCTCGCCAGAGAACCTCATCCACATAGATATTGCCAAGTCCAGCTACCAAAGTCTGATCTAGCAAATGAGACTTGATAGGCTTTTTAGATTTTGCAAGTGCAGCTTGAAAGATCTGCAGATCAAAATCATCTTCCCTTGGTTCTGGTCCCAATTTTTTGGAAACAAAATAAGCATCCAATAATTGAGGTGCTAACAGTTCCATGGTACCAAACTTGCGTACATCCTCATAAACAAGCGTCCCACCATCTTCAAACTGAAAGAAAACATGGGCATGCTTACGTTCAGGCACCTGATCTGGATAGTAAAAATATTTTCCCTCCATCCGCAGATGGGAAATCAAGACCTTGTCTGTCAAGTAGAAAAGCAAATATTTGCCACGACGTCCCATTGACTCAACAATCTGACCAGGTACTTCCTTTTGAAACTCGTCCAAGTCCGTTTTAATCATCTTAGGATAACGAATTTCTATACTCGAAATCTTCTTTCCCAAAATCAATGTTTCCAAACCACGTCGAACGGTTTCAACCTCAGGTAATTCAGGCATAAGTCCTCCTTCTCTAAAAACAAGAAGCAGGCTTATGCCCACCTCTACTTAGTATTCTTTTTCATTATAGCCAAAGTCAGCCAAATCTAGCTTTTTATCGCGCCAATTTTTCTTGACCTTGACCCATGTTTCTAGAAAGACCTTGTCTCCTAGCATGAGTTCAATATCACGACGGGCCATGCTACCAATTTTCTTAAGCATAGCTCCACCTTTTCCGATGACAATCCCCTTTTGACTATCGCGCTCCACCATGATGGTTGCACGGATATGAACCTTGTCTGTCTCTTCATCCCGTTTCATAGAATCAACCACAACGGCAACTGAGTGAGGAATCTCTTCACGTGTCAAGTGCAAGACTTTCTCACGAATCATTTCTGAAACCAAGAAACGTTCTGGATGGTCAGTGATTTGGTCAGCTGGGAAATACTGGAAACCTTCGTCCAGATTGTCACTCAAAATATCCACTAGACGAGAGACGTTATTTCCTTGAAGAGCTGAGATTGGGACAATTTCCTTGAAGTCCATTTGATTACGGAAATCATCAATCTGAGACAAAAGCTGGTCTGGGTGAACCTTATCAATCTTGTTGACCACCAGAATCACAGGAACCTTAGCAGCCTTGAGACGCTCGATAATCATATCGTCCCCCTTGCCACGCGCTTCATCAGCCGGAACCATAAAGAGAACGGTATCCACTTCACGGAGAGTGCTGTAGGCGGATTCAACCATGAAATCTCCAAGGGCTGTTTTTGGCTTGTGAATCCCTGGGGTATCGATAAAGACAATTTGCTCCTTCTCAGTGGTGTAAATCCCCATGATTTTGTTGCGCGTTGTCTGCGCCTTATCACTCATGATGGCAATCTTTTGCCCCATGACGTGGTTCAAAAAAGTTGACTTCCCAACATTGGGACGTCCTAAAATGGCTACAAAGCCTGATTTAAATGTCATAATTTCCTCTTAACTCTTAAAATAGTAAATCCCAAATACGTGGGAGAAAGATAAGGGCACCCGTAACTGCTGCGAAAAGCGACACTACAAGCACAGCACCAGCTGCCATATCCTTGGCTTTCTTTGCCAACATAGAAAAGTGATAGTGACTGGCCAAATCAACCACATTTTCGATAGCTGAATTCATGATTTCAAATGCTACCACCAAGAAAATGCTTAATAGGAGAAGGAGCCATTCGATTCGTGAAACCTGAAAAACAAAACCTGCAAGGATAACCACAAGGGCTGTCACTGCATGTTTTCGCATATTACGTTCGTCCTTGATAGCAGTAAAAATACCTGTCAAGGCAAATTCTAAACTGGAAATCAGGTCACGATTTTTCCATTTTCGTTTATTGTCTTGTGAGTCCATAGGCTGTTAAAATCTCTTCTTGTAAACCGAACATCTCCGCTTCTTCTTCCGGAGTGTAGTGATCATAGCCGTTGATATGTAAAAAGCCGTGTACTGCCAAGAAGCCCATCTCACGCTCAAAGCTGTGACCATATTCCTCAGCCTGCTCATGAGCCTTATCGATAGAGATGAACAATTCCCCAATATAGGCATCAAACTCAGACATCATTTCTGCCAATTCTGGATTGTCAAGTAAATCTTCTTCGTCAAAAGCAATATCCAATTCCGGCTTATACTCAAGGCTGATGACATCTGTTGGACGATCTGTGTCACGGTACTCCAAATTAAGTTCATGACTACGCTCATTGGTCACAAAAGTAACTGCCATCTCCTTGTCTTCTTTGCCTATTTTTTTGGCTGCAAATTCCAAAATTTCTTGGGTTTGTTGCAAGATATCTTTTGAAACTTGACCAGTTTCATCTACCATTTCAATATACATGTGCTTCTCGTTTCTCTTTACTTGGCTTTATTATACCACATTTCCATGATTTTATTCTACCTTTTTGATATAATACTATGGAATACAATCACAAGGAGAGAACGATGTCATTTGACGGATTTTTTTTACACCACATGATTGATGAATTGCGAAGAGAGTTAGTGAATGGACGCATTCAGAAAATCAATCAGCCTTTTGAGCAAGAGTTGGTCTTGCAAATCCGCAGCAATCGCCAAAGCCATCGCCTGCTCCTTTCTGCCCATCCCGTTTTTGGACGCATTCAGCTGACCCAAACAACTTTTGAAAATCCTGCTCAACCTTCTACCTTTATCATGGTGTTGAGAAAGTATTTGCAGGGTGCCCTGATTGAGTCGATTGAGCAAGTGGAAAATGACCGTATCGTGGAAATCTCTGTTTCCAATAAAAACGAGATTGGGGACCATATCCAAGCTACCCTGATTATCGAAATCATGGGTAAACACAGCAATATTCTACTGGTCGATAAAAGCAGTCACAAAATCCTCGAAGTCATCAAACACGTCGGTTTTTCACAAAATAGCTACCGCACCTTGCTTCCTGGATCGACCTATATCGCTCCGCCAAGTACGGAATCACTCAATCCTTTCACGATCAAGGATGAAAAGCTCTTTGAAATCCTGCAAACACAGGAAACAACAACTAAAAACCTTCAAAGCCTCTTTCAAGGTCTGGGACGTGATACGGCAAATGAATTAGAAAACATTCTGGTTAGTGATAAATTGTCCACTTTCCGTAACTTTTTCAATCAAGAAACCAAGTCATGCTTGACTGAGACTTCCTTTAGTCCAGTCCCTTTTGCAAATCAGGTGGGAGAGCCTTTTGACAATCTTTCTGATTTGTTGGATACCTACTATAAGGACAAGGCTGAGCGCGACCGTGTCAAACAGCAAGCCAGTGAACTCATTCGCCGTGTTGAAAATGAACTTCAAAAAAATCGACATAAACTGAAAAAACAAGAAAAAGAATTACTGGCGACAGACAATGCTGAAGAATTCCGCCAAAAAGGGGAATTGCTGACAACCTTCCTCCACCAAGTACCTAACGACCAAGACCAGGTTATCCTAGACAACTACTACACCAACCAACCGATCACAATTGCACTAGATAAGGCTCTAAGTCCCAACCAGAATGCCCAGCGTTATTTCAAACGCTACCAAAAACTAAAAGAATCCGTCAAATATTTGACAGATCTGATTCAAGAAACCAAGGCAACCATTCTCTATCTGGAAAGTGTAGAGACTGTTCTCAACCAAGCTGGACTAGAAGAAATCGCTGAAATCCGTGAAGAATTAATCCAAACAGGTTTTATCCGCAGAAGACAGCGAGAAAAAATTCAGAAGCGCAAAAAGCCAGAACAATATCTAGCAAGCGATGGCAAAACCATCATCTATGTCGGCCGCAATAACCTGCAAAATGAAGAGCTAACCTTTAAAATAGCCCGCAAGGAGGAACTTTGGTTCCATGCCAAGGACATTCCTGGAAGCCATGTTGTCATCTCAGGCAATCTTGACCCATCCGATGAAGTCAAGACAGATGCAGCAGAGCTGGCCGCCTACTTCTCTCAAGGTCGCCTGTCAAATCTTGTTCAGGTAGATATGATTGAAGTCAAGAAACTCAACAAACCAACTGGTGGAAAACCAGGCTTTGTCACTTACACAGGACAAAAGACCCTCCGTGTCACACCAGATCCAGAAAAAATCGCATCCATGAAAAAATCCTGATTTTACTTGAAATCAGGATTTTTAACTTACTTCCTTAACAAATCTGAAAATAAGCAAGAACAGATTGTTTGCAACTTACCTCAGAGACTCTTTTACTTCCTTGCGGAGATTTTCCAAGCTGCTTATTCCATATTTATCCATTACTTTAGGAAGATTTTCGATGATATCAGGACAAGCATAAGGATTGGTAAAGTTGGCTGTTCCAACTCCGATAGCAGATGCTCCAGCCAGATACATTTCTAGTGCAGCTTCTGCCGAATCCACTCCTCCCATTCCAATGATAGGCAGGTCTGTTGTTTGGGCTACTTGTCGGATGAGTTTGAGGGCTACTGGAAAAACTGCTGGACCAGACATTCCACCTGTTCCATTGGCCAAGATTGGTTTTCTGGTTTTGAGGTCAAAACGCATACCAACCAGAGTATTAATCATAGTCAAGCCACTTGCTCCTGCATCCTCTGCTGCCTTTGCGACAGTAACGATATCGGTCACACTAGGAGTTAGTTTGACATAAACTGGTACATCAGAGGCTTCCACAGCTGCTTTCACCACATCATAAGCTAAATCTGGATCTTGACCAATCAAAAGTCCGTGATTACAGTGGTCAACATTGGGGCAAGAAATATTGAGCTCAATAGCCTTTACATTGGCTGCCTTAGAAATACCATGAGAAACAGCCGCATATTCTTGTTTTGAAAAACCAGCTACATTGGCAATGATGGGAAGATTTGGATATTCTCTTTCCAACCACGGTAGCTTTTCAGCTAAAACAACTTCCAAACCCGGATTTTGCAGACCGATTGCATTAAGCATACCAGCAGGTGTCTCTGCCACCCTTGGAGTTGGATTGCCAAAACGGGGTTCAAGAGTTGTCGCCTTGATCATAATAGAACCTAAAAGGTCTAAATCATAGTACTTGGCATACTCTTGTCCAAAGCCAAAACAGCCTGATGCTGGAATGATCGGATTTTTCAAATCCAAACCTGGTAGAGAAACTTGTAAACGATTTGTAGTCATGATTTTCTCCTTATAATAAAACTGTTCCTGTGCGGAAAACAGGGCCATCCTCACAGACGCGTTGGCTGACCGTCTCACTTTCTGGTACTTTTAGGACACAGGCATAGCAAGCCCCCATCCCACAAGCCATACGAGATTCAAGAGATAGATAGGCTCTTGGGTGGTCATAAAAGGTTTGATTGATATACTTCATCATTCCTGGAGCCCCACATGAGTATACAGCATCAAACTGACTTTCTAAATCCTTGATAACAACAGAAACATTTCCCTTGATACCATAAGAGCCATCATCTGTCGTTACAAATACTTGACCATATTGGGCTAATTCCGTTTCCAGAATAACAGCAGACTTATTAGCAAATCCTAGGACTGTCACTACTTTCACACCACGGGCATACAATTCTTTGGCCACTTCAAGCAAGGGAGGAACACCAATCCCCCCTCCAACAAGGAGAACCTGGCTCTGCTCATCTAGGTCAGACAAGTCAAAACCATTTCCCTGAGGACCCATCACATCAAGAATATCTCCCTGACTTAAGGTTGAGAAAATAGCTGTCCCAGCCCCTTCAATCCGATAAATGAGATGACACTGCTTCTTAACCTTATCGATAGACGAAATTGAAATAGGGCGACGCAAGAGATGGGCGTCATCAGGCACACGCAGATGAAGAAATTGACCTGCTCGCATAGATTCAACCATTTCCCCTTCTAGGACTAATTCAAAGATTGCTGGCGCGATTTCCTCCTGTGCAACCACCTTCATGGTTTCCAATCGAATCGCACCCAAACGTTTCTTACATGTGGGATTCATGACTTTTCCTCCTTAAATTTTAAGGGGACCAGATAAAGAAAAGACCTTGCTAGTGCAAGGCCTCAGTTAAAATCGTACAACAGAAGAGAGCACACTCAAAAAGTCCCCTCTAGAAAATTGTACTATTCTTTTATCTGACACCTTGTGAGTCTCTCTGGACTCCCCTTAAAGGTTAAATTTTTACTAGTATACTCTTTCAGCTAAAAAAAGTCAAGTAGAAAACGAACATTCTACTTGACTTCACGAGATTATTTTTCACGAATGACTTCAACCTTGTAGCCATCAGGGTCTTTGACAAAGTAATAGTTTGGTGCAGTTCCTGGTAGACCATTTGGCTCAGTCACTTCATATCCTTTTGCACTATGCTCTTGATGAAGTGCCTCAAGATCAGGTGTACTTAGGGCGATATGGGCAAAGCCATCTCCAACCACATAAGGGCCGTGATCATAGTTATAAGTCAACTCCAACTCATAGTCGTCACCCTCAAGACCTAGATAGACAATCGTGAAGGCATGATCTGGAAAATCTCTGCGACGCAATTCTTTAAAACCAAAAGCATCTTGATAAAATGCAATTGATTTTTCAAGATTTTCTACTCGCAAGCAAGTATGTAGCATTTTTGAAGCCATATTTTCTCCTTTATTTTTAAAAAGACTGGGACAATCCTGTTCCAGTCTTATCTGTTATTATTTACCAAGTTTTGCTTTAGCTGCATCTGCAAGAGCTGTGAAAGCTGATGCATCGTTAACAGCCAAGTCAGCAAGCATTTTACGGTTAACTTCGATCTCAGCCAATTTCAAACCATGCATCAATTGTGAGTATGAAAGTCCGTTCATACGAGCTGCCGCGTTGATACGAGTGATCCACAATTTGCGGAAGTCACGTTTTTTCTGACGACGGTCACGGTATGCATAGTAGTAAGAGTTCATTACTTGTTCTTTCGCAGTACGGAACAAGATGTGTTTAGCTCCATAGTAACCTTTTGCTAATTTAAGAATACGTTTACGACGTTTGCGTGATACAACGCCACCTTTAACACGTGCCATGTTTTATTTCCTCCAAATATTTCCTAGAATTCTTTACTTACTGTTAAGCTATTATTTCAAGCGAGTAAGCATTGCTTTGATACGTTTGTAATCTCCTGAATGCACCATAGATGCTTTACGAAGATGACGACGTTGTTTCTTAGTTTTTCCGTGGAAACGGTGAGAAGTGTAAGCACGGAAACGTTTAAGTCCACCAGAACCTGTACGTTTGAAACGTTTAGCTGATGCGCGGTGTGTTTTTTGTTTTGGCATGATTTTTTCTCCTTTATTTAACTTTCTGACAATTATTTTTTGTCAGTCGCTGGCGCCAATTGCATGAACATTTGACGTCCATCCATTTTAGCACGTTGTTCGATGATGGCAATATCTTGAGTTGCTTCAGCAAACTCGGCTAAAACTTTTGCACCAATCTCTTTATGGGTAATCATACGACCCTTAAAGCGAATAGATACCTTAACTTTATTTCCTTTTTCAAGGAATTTGCGTGCATTGCGAAGTTTTGTATCAAAGTCACCCTTGTCAATAGTTGGACTTAGACGAACTTCTTTCACAGTAACAACACTTTGTTTTTTACGTTGTTCTTTTTGTTTCTTCTGGTACTCAAATTTGAACTTACCGTAGTCCATAATTTTTGCAACAGGTGGTTTGGCTTGCGGTTGAATCAATACTAGGTCAACATTAGCGTTATCAGCCAAAGCTTGCGCTTCACTGAGTGGCTTAATGCCTAACTGTTCTCCTTCAAGACCAATCAAGCGAACTTCACGTACACGAATCTCATCATTGATGAATAAGTCTTGCTTTGCTATGGTTTTCACCTCTTTTGTTTTATTAGAGAAAAACAATAGCGGACTCGTAAATATACAAGCCCGCACGTTATGATAGCGTTTCTTAGAAACTTTTCATCCGTAGGGCCAGGCAACTTAATGTCACAAGGCGAGAAGCTCTCACTTCTGCTTTTCTCAACTTTTATATGATACCAAGTTTTCTAGCCCTTGTCAAGATAAAAAGTTATTTTTTTGAAAAGTTTGTGTTTATTAACCAACCGTTTCAACCTTCCAACTTTTCCACCCTTTAAAGCGTATAGCTCCTTGCTGGTCAGTTCGGTAAACTTTACTATTGATACCTTCCAGTCGTGTCAAAGTCTCCTGATGGGGGAGTTTCGTTCGATTGTTCTTTCCAACTGAGATAAGAGTAAGCTCTGGTTTGAGTTTTTCTAGAAAGGCTGAACTAGATGACTTTTTAGAGCCATGTTGGCCAGCTTTCAAAACATCCACCTCTAGGTCAGGATAATGCTTCAGCACGTCCTTCTCTCCTTTCTCCTCCAAGTTTCCTGTGAAAAGAAAGTTTTTATCCAAAAGTTTTCCATACAGAACCAGGGAATCATCATAACCTCCATCTCCCATTTTCCTTGGAGATAGGACTTCTAACTGACTTCCAAAAATTGGCAAGTTCTCTCCCACTGACACACTACGAACCTTGGTTTGAGTTGCCTGTAGTTCTGCCACAAATTCCTTCTGTTTCAAACTGCCTTTTGATACTAAAATCTCCCCTACATGGAAAGCCTTGGTCACCTCCAACAAATCTCCAACATGTTCCTTGTCCGTATTGGTCAAAATCAGCTGGTCAATCTTGGCCACTCCTCGACTTTTAAGATAGGGTATCAAGCTTCTCTGTGCATTACTGGTCGTCGTCTTTTCTTGCCAAGCCTTAATTTTCTTATCAGATTCTGCCTTGCCACCTACATCTATGAGAATGGTCTTCCCAGTTACATCCCTTAGGAAAATACTTTCCCCTTGCCCCACATCCAGCATGGTGATTTCATTTTCCAGTGGATGCTTGGTCAGGAAAAAGAGTCCTGTAATCAATAAGCTCAATACTGCTAGCCTTTTAATGTTTTTTCTCAAATCATAAACTAAAGCCAATGAAATTAACAATAGGATTAAAAGCCATGCATTGGGTTGTCCAAAGACAAGCGGTCTACTTGCCACCTGTGATACAAAGCGAATCATTCCCTCCAACCATTCAAAGATAAAATTCAGCTGAATGACTGGATAGAGAAAGGAAAGGGCAAATAAGATAGACAAGAGCGGTAAAAATACCAAGTCAAATAGAAAGGAAAAGACAAAGGTCAAAAGGATGGACCAAGGCTGAAATTCCGCAAAATAGAAGGATAGAATGGGCAATATCCCCAAGGAAATGACCAGACTTTCTCTGGCAACAGCCTTAAGTCCCTCCCCTTCTTTGCTGGTCATGGTCAAGATAAAAGCATAAGCACATGACAAAACTCCTCCTGCAGTCAGGAAAAAGTTTGGCATGATGATAAAGAGGACAAGCGCCGTCAAGGCAAAATTATCCAAGCCCTTAACACCATGTTGAGCCAGTAGCTTCTGCAATAGACTTCGAATGACTGATGCTGAAAATCCTGTCAGCCCTGCATAGATAAGAGAAAAGGGATAAGTCAGCCATTTCAACTTTTCTTGGGTCAAGCCCAATCGCAAGAGAAGTTTCTTAAATCCATCCATGAAAAAGCCTACCTGCATACCCGACAAGGCAAAGAGGTGGATAATTCCAAGACTGGAATAAAGCTCATTCATCTCCTCAAAGTCGGTGTCCAGATGTCCTAATAGAAGTCCCGTCATGTAATTGCGCATAGGGTCTGGAAAATGCGTCTTAATCCAAACTACAGCCTTTCGGCGTAAACTCGACAGGTTTTCACCTACATCCCAACTGCCAACCTTTTGAAATGATTGGATTTTTTTGATATTTAGAGTCTGGTAAATTCCCTGAGTTTTCAGATAGGCTTGATAGTTAAATCCACCAAAGTTTCTCTTCCCTTCTGGATCCAAAAGTTTTCCTTCTAGTTCCAAGTCATGAAGGTCTGTTAAAGTTTGAAATTGTTCTTTCTCCTCCTCGGACTGGAGTTTATAATAGACTTGAAAAACGCGTCCACGAGACTTACCACGAAAGGACAAACTATCACCATTGACCTTAATAGTGTCAGGCAAAATCCGTACCTTTTCAACAGAATCCACCAGATTTTGATTCGCTTGACTCTGTTGCCAATTTTGAAACAGAAACCAGCAACCAAAGATTCCACAAATCACTAGAACTCTGCCTGCTGATTTCCAAGGAAATTGAATAAAGAGACAAACTAGCAGAAAAACAAAGCCCAACAAAGCAAGATAGGATGCTGAAAAAATGGCGTAATAAAGCCAAAGCAACAGAAAACTCAGGTAAATTAGGGGAATGGGGAAATTCTTAATCCACTGTAACATAATCTTTTAGCTTTTCTATGGTCTTGGCACCAATGCCAGAGACTTTCTTGAGTTCATCAACCGACTTGAATTTCCCATTTGTTTCACGATGATCGATAATGTCCTGAGCTCGTTTTCCTCCCAGTCCCTTGACCTGCTTGAGTTCTTCCAGACTGGCCTTGTTGAGATTGACCTTCTTTTCCTTGCTTGTTGAAGAAGCCATCCCAGAACCAGTCTGTTGACTAGCTGCTTCTTCTCCCTTAGTGGGAACGTAAACCAGAGCCTCATCACTAACTTTCTGAGCTAGATTGAGCGACTTGCTATCTGCTTGCTCTGTCAAGCCACCTGCCTTCTGAACAGCATCATTGACCCGACTACCTACCGGCAAATCATAAATTCCAGGTGCTTTAACAGCGCCTTTTACATCTACTGTGATTAGATCTTGTTCAACCGGTTCCTCCTTCTTCACTTCCTTTTCGGTCGACGAATCCTTGGAAACAGCTGCGACTTCTGCCTGCAAATTCCTTTCCTTGACAGGTGTTTGTGGAGCTGGTTTTAGCAGGAAAAATCCGCCAACAAGCAAGCCCAGACCAGTACAGATGACAATGATTTTATACTCTTTGATTTTCTCGAAAATTGCTTCCATATTTTCTCCTCTCTTAGATTATTCGTAAGAGAAAGAAAAAACAGTCGAAAATTTCTTTTCAACTGCTTATTTATTTGCAAAATAGTCTTCCTTGGTCAAGACATAATGAACTCTTGTCACGATTCGGCCTTCTTCATGCTGGTCCATACAAGCATAAGGTTCTGCATGTGAAAAACGCATGCCTGATTTCTCCATGACCTTTCCAGATGCAGGATTAGCCTTATCGTGTAAAGCAACTAACTTATTCATTCCTATCTTCTCAAAAGCTAGCTCAATTACGGCACGATTGGCTTCTGTCGCCAATCCTTGATTCCAATACTTTTTATTGATAATGTAGCCAATAGCTGCCTTCTTAAGAACAGAATCAATCTTGTGCAAGTCAATGGTTCCAATAAATTTGCCATTGCATTTCAGTTCTATTCCCCAGCGTCCCAAGGGATTGGTCAAGTAGAACTGAGCAATGTTATTTTTGGTTTCTTCTAAATTTTGATTGGTTGGAAAAGTGTAACGTGTATTATCCTTATCCGAGGCATAGTCAAACATTGCTTCCGCATCATCCAAGGTTACAGGTCTAAGCAATAAACGCTCCGTTTCTATAGACGGATACTGGGCAAGTTTTACAAAAATTGATTCCATACGTTTCCTCCACTTGAAAAGTTTCTAACTAAGATTCTAACTAAGATAAGGATATTGAATGAAACATTTAAAACGCAAATTTATACTTGGTATTGAGATAACTTTAAGTACAAAAGAACTATCCTTCAGATAGAGGTTGAGGATCTAATTCTTCACTCTCTGCTTTTTTAACTGGAGATGGTTCATAAGCTCGGATAATCTGAGCGACAACTGGATGGCGAACCACATCCTTAGCAGAAAAATGAACAAAGTCAATCTGGTGAATGTTCTTTAGTTTCTCTTGAGCATCAATCAAACCGGACTTGACATTGCGTGGCAGGTCAATCTGACTAATATCTCCATTGACAATCATCTTAGAATGAAAACCTAAACGAGTCAAGAACATCTTCATCTGCATGATGGTCGTATTTTGCGCCTCATCGAGAATGACAAAGGCATCATCCAAGGTTCGTCCACGCATATAAGCAAGGGGCGCAATCTCGATAATTTCACGCTCCATGAGACGAGTCGTTTGGTCTTTTCCCAGAATCTGATACAAGGCATCATAAACAGGTCGAAGGTAAGGATCTACCTTCTCTTTAAGATCACCCGGAAGAAAACCTAGACTTTCACCTGCTTCCACTGCTGGACGAGTCAGGATAATTCGCTTAACCTGACCACGTTTAAGAGCTGTCACTGCCAAGGTCACTGCAAGGAAGGTCTTACCTGTACCTGCTGGCCCAATTCCAAATGTCACATCATGCTGTTTGACACTGTCCACATAAAGTTTTTGACCCAGTGTTTTGACACGGATAGGCTTCCCTGTATTATCTTTGATGATTTCTTCTTCGTAAAGGGCGACAAACTTGTCAATTTCATCGTTTTTGACCATGCTAATCGCAGTCACCACATCTGGCGTGCCAACGGTCATACCACGATTGACCAAGACCATGAGAGCTTGGATAACCTGACGGGTTTCCTCACAGGCAGTCTCTTCTCCCAAAACCTGCACAATCTCCGTACGAGCATGAATCACCACATCAAGCTCTTCTTCCATCAAACGAAGATGGCGCTCATTGGAACCAAAAAGATGAAACAGGTCATCTGGATGACTCAGTTGAATGTCTATTGAATGTTCCTTCAAATAAAGAACCTCTCTAATCCTTTTATTTTTAGTAGTTTTTCGTTTGCTTTTAGTACTAGACAACGAGTCGTAGGCATAACTAAGGTTAGGCAAGGCAAGTTAACGACGTAATAAAAGATAAACGGAATGACTATATTATAGCAGAGGGATGGAGAAATTACTAGCCCAAACCCAATGACTCATGCTAGTGTTCTAAGTATTCTTGCCAGATAGCGTCAAAGTCTCCTAGGTTAAAAGAGAAACTGGCATGTTCCTCTAAAAAGCGACTCACCTCATCAAAATCATCTGTGTGTTTTGGGAAGGCTGATTCTTCAAAAGCGAGGTCTGCCAAGATAGCCTTGGGACTATTACTTTTAGGATTGCGCTCAGTCATGAGCCAAGTATAAAATGATTTTCTCATATGTCTCCCTAAATCAACTCTGTCCCAAACTGGTCTTGCTTGATTTTGCCAGCCTTCATCAAGCCACCAAGTGCTTTCTTGAACTGACCTTTAGAAATGCCAAAGGTTGCTTTGATGTCGTCTGGAGATGACTTATCATTTAAGGTCATGAAACCGCCATTGCCTTCCAAGTAGGTCAAAATCATCTGGGCATCATTTTCCAACATCTCAAAAGAACGCGGTTTGAGGGAGAGGTTCAAGGTACGGTCCACTTCACGGAAACCAATGACACGCGCATCTAAGACTTGACCCAAACGTGGCTCTGCGTAGCGCTCGCTAGGATGGATAAAGCCAAGCATGTTATTTTCTGGCAGGTAAACAAAAGTTCCTGACAGCTTGAGACGATATACAATGGCTGGCCAGTTTTGGTTCTGCATGTTGTTGTAGGCAGGACGAGCCAGACGTTGGAAGTCTTCTTGATAAGCCAAGAGGCCCCAGATACGGTCTTTCTTGTCCACTTCAAGACGGATGTAGAGTTGGTCGCCCTTCTTAGGCCAGAGTTCCTTGAGCTCAGGGAGGATATCGAGTGACACAACGATTTCCTTGTCAGGAAGACCCGTATCCACAAAGACACCCAAGTCCTTACGAACCTCTGTGACACGGCCCCAACCAAATTGGTCCTGAGTGGCAGTCACTTCTAGAGTTGTCAAGCGGAGTTTTTGCTTCATATCCGCGTAGGCAAAGCCTTTAACCGTGTCCCCTACTGTATGCTGACCTTCTTCCTTAGCAAGTGCATAGGTCTGGCCATCCTTTTGCACAAAGTAAAAACGGTCATTTTCATCGATGATGAGTCCAACGATAAAACTTGCAAGATTTGTATTCATATTTCCTTCTTTCGAATAAAACTCAGCCAGCAATGCCAACTGAGTTTTTCTGTTTATTTTTAGACTTCCAAAAGTTCTTTCTCTTTGTTGGCAGTCATGTCGTCGATGTGTTTCACAGCATCGTCTGTTACTTTTTGAATATCTTTTTCAAGAGTCTTCAATTCGTCTTCAGTGATTTCTTTTGCTTTTTCTTGTTTCTTAGCTTCGTCCATAGCATCACGACGGATATTGCGGACAGCCACTTTAGCATTTTCGCCGACCTTCTTCACTTCTTTAGCAAGGTCACGACGAGTTTCTTCTGTAAGAGCTGGGATAACCAAACGAATCACAGAACCATCGTTAGCTGGTGTGATACCAAGATCAGAAGCGTTCAAGGCACGTTCGATGTCTTTCAATGAAGACTTATCAAATGGTGTTACCAACAAAACACGCGCTTCTGGAATCGTAATGGAAGCGATTTGGTTAAGAGGAGTTTCTACTCCATAGTATTCTACATGTACACGATCAAGCAAACTTGCATTGGCACGTCCTGCACGGATACCACCAAATTCACGAGCAAGTGATTGATGAGACTGAGTCATTCTCTCTTTAGCTTTTTCAATAATTGCGTTAGCCATAATCTTTCTTATTCCTTTTCTTAAATATTATTTGAAACAGTTGTTCCGATATTTTCACCAAATACAACACGTTTGATGTTACCTGGTTGGTTCATGTTGAAGACAACTAAGTCAATGTCGTTATCCATTGAGAGGGTTGAAGCTGTTGAATCCATGATACGAAGTCCTTTGTTAATCACATCACGGTGGGTCAATTCTTCAAACTTAACGGCTGTCTTGTCCTTCTTAGGATCGGCATTGTACACACCATCGACGCCATTTTTAGCCATGAGGATAGCATCTGCTTCGATTTCCGCTGCACGAAGGGCCGCTGTTGTATCTGTTGAGAAGTAAGGTGAACCAATTCCGGCACCAAAGATAACGATACGGCCTTTTTCAAGGTGACGAAGGGCACGTCCACGTACGTAAGGCTCTGCCACTTGTTGCATGGCAATGGCTGTTTGCACACGCGTATCGACACCAACTTGTTGCAATGAATCTGCCATCACAAGAGCATTCATAACAGTCCCAAGCATTCCTGTGTAATCTGCCTGAACGCGGTCCATACCTGCTTCTGCTGCAGGTTCTCCACGCCAGAGATTTCCTCCACCAATAACAAGGGCAATTTCGATACCTAAGCTATGAACTTCCTGAATCTCTTTCGCGATTGTTTGAACTGTTTGGATATCAATCCCTACGCCCCGTTCACCGGCAAGGGCTTCACCTGATAACTTGATTAAAATACGTTTATACTTGGGATTCGCCATTTTCACTCTCCTTTTTTTATCCTACCTATTTTATCATAATTTCTAAGATTTTTATAGTACCATGAGCAATTCTTGGAAAAAAATTAGACCCTTAAAAATTCCTCTAAGTCGCTAAGGGCACGCTCTGCAATTTTTTCATAACGAGCCTTCTTATCACGGATACGCTCGCCTTCCAACTCCTTGATAATTCCAAAATTGACATTCATTGGTTGGAAATGCTTGCTGTCCGCATGGGTGATGTAATGAGCTAAGCTTCCAATCGCTGTTGTTTCTGGGAAGATAGCTTGGCTTTCTCCTTTGAAGAGTCGAGCAGCGTTAATACCTGCAACTAAACCTGATGCTGCTGATTCAACATAGCCTTCCACACCCGTCATCTGACCAGCAAAGAAGAGATTTGGTTGTTTCTTAGAACGATAAGTCTGTTCAAGAAGATTTGGTGAATCCATGTAAGAATTGCGGTGCATGACACCATAACGTACAAACTCAGCATTTTCAAGACCTGGAATCATTTGAAAGACTCGCTTTTGTTCTCCCCATTTGAGGTGGGTCTGGAAACCAACGATATTGTAGAGACTACCAGCCGCATTGTCCTGACGAAGCTGAACCACCGCATAAGGTGTTTTAAATTCGCCATCACGAGGCCCTGTGTAGTCATCTGGATACTCAAGACCGACTGGTTTCATCGGACCATAAAGCATAGTTTTAATGCCTCGTTTGGCCATGACTTCGATAGGCATACATCCTTCAAAGTACTTTTCTTTTTCAAAAGAATTGAGCGGTGCTTCTTCCGCATTGACCAAGGCTTCATGGAAATCCATAAATTCTTGTTTGGTCATAGGGGCATTGAGGTAGGCCGCCTCCCCCTTGTCATAACGAGATTTGAGATAAACCTTGCTCATATCGATAGTATTGACATCGATAATAGGCGCTGCCGCATCGTAGAAATAGAAACCATCGCCGTCATTAAGGGCATGAATCTTTTCAGCCAAAGCATCACTGGTCAAAGGACCAGTCGCCACAACTGTAATAACATCTGTCGGCAATTCTGTAATTTCATCACGAACCACTTCAATCAAGGGGTGGTTGCCCACTTTTTCAGTCACCATTTGAGAGAAACCTTCACGGTCCACTGCAAGGGCTCCGCCTGCGGGAACACGTGTAGCCTCAGCAGATTCCAAGATAACAGAACCCAAGCGGCGCATTTCTTCCTTGAGAAGCCCCACTGCATTTGTCAAAGCATCTCCACGTAGAGAATTGGAACAAACCAACTCAGCAAAATTATCTGTTTTGTGCTGAGGTGTTGACTTGACACCACGCATTTCATAGAGTTTAACTGGGATACCACGCTCTGCAATTTGGTAGGCTGCTTCAGAACCTGCCAAACCAGCACCAATAACATTGATATAAGATTGAGACACGACACTAATACCTCTTTGGGTGGAACCTAAGTTCATATCAAAACAAGGCACTGGCTTGTTTAACACCCACAAATCTTTCTATTTTTTCTTCTACTAGTATAACAAAAAAAGGGAAGAAGGCAAACTTCCCTGTTTAGTCGTTTTATTGATTTTCTTCCCAGTCGTGGTAGGCAGCATAGAGCTTGCTTTTATTCCACTGGTAAAACTTAGCAACTTCCTTAATAGCTTGATTTTTCTTCATTCCTTGTTGGATGCGGGTTTTGATTTCTAAGAACAAATCTTCCTCGTCCTTTTCCTCCACATCTTGGCTGGCACCTTCAACGATGAGAAGGCACTCGCCCTTAAGCGGCGTTTCAGCGATGCTTTCTAATAACTCAGAAATGGTACCTCGTTGGTATTCTTCATAGATTTTGGTCAATTCTCTGACCAAGACGACCATGCGGTCACCGTAGACTTCTAACATATTTTCTAGCGTATCTGCCACACGATGGGGCGATTCATAGAAAATCTGAGTCTCAGGATAGTCTTTTTTCAAGTCGAAAAATTGCTTCTGTTGGCCTGATTTTCTAGGTAAAAAGCCATAAAAGATATGTGGCTGTGGCGCTAAACCACTGGCGATCAAGGCAGAAATTCCTGCAGAGGCACCTGGAACAGTGACAACTGCGATTTCTTCCTCAATAGCCGCCTTGACCAAATCATGACCAGGGTCTGAAATACTTGGCAGACCTGCATCGGATACCTGAGCAATACTTTGCCCTGCTTTCAAAAAATCAATCAAATCAGGAATTTTTTCCTTGGCATTATGCTCATGAAAACTGATTTGCTTGGTGGAAATATCAAAATGCTTGAGCAAAAGTCCTGTATTGCGCGTATCCTCAGCCGCGATCCAGTCTACTTCTTTCAAGGTCTGGATAGCTCGAAAGGTCATATCATCCAGATTGCCAATCGGCGTTGCTACAAGGTAGAGCTTACCATAGAGGGACTGCCCCTTAAAACTTTTTTGAATCTGCATGCCTACTCCCTATATAACAACTCATCACAGAACATACATTCCTCGTCCTGCTCCCGACGTTGCCCATAAAAATCATTACATACGTGAAAACCATCTTTATAAATCCGACGAACACTCTCACGAACATGCTTGGCCTTAACTGGAGTATCTGCCTCCACCTCACCCAAGCGTTCTCGCAATTTCGAATTTTCCAAGCGTAGAGCTGTATTTTCCTCGACCAGGCTCTTGAGATTTTTCTTGATGGCTTCAACGTCAGCCAAGGTCACCAATAGTTGCTGGGAAAAATCATCCAGTGCATCAAATAATTCTTTTTTATCCATAAACCAGCCCTTTCCTTTCTATAATATTCATTCTTTAAGTTTCAATTTCTTTTAACACCAGATATTCCATGGCATTTTGAAAACTAACATTGGCTTGCCACATCTTTCTGGCTTCTAGCAAGGCTTGTAAAATCTCACGAATCCTAGCTTGTAGGAGATCCTGCCCACAGAGAACTTCGAGGATTCGTAAAACATAATCTTGTTTTTCCTTATCATCCGCCAAACTAGCTAATTTGGCTACTTGGAGATAACTCTCTTTTTTCTTGACTAATAGCAAGGACAATAGTCGTTCGCTTTCATCAACCAAGGTCCAAAAATTAGCCTGATTGACTAATTTTTCAGCCTCAGCCTGAGATAGACTCAACTGAGCTAACAGAGTCGCTTTTTTCTTGATGAGACCTACTTGCTCCAACTGAAGAGCTAACCTAGTTACTTGTTTCTGAAAGTAAAAAATCTGAGTTCGACTCCTTATAGTTGGTAAAATCTTTTCCTCATCACTGGTCAAGAAGAAAATGTAGGCCTCACTCTGAGGTTCTTCAATGACCTTGAGCAGAGAGTTAGCTGCATTAGGATGCATTTTCTCAGCTTGCTCGATAATAAAGACCTGTTGTTTACTTTCAATTCCTGCTTGGGAAAACTGACCCACCAATTCCCTAATGCGTTCTGTCTTGATAATCTGATTGATTGGCTTAATCATGGTAACATCAGGGAATTCTTCCTCTTCAATCAGCTTACAATTTCGGCATTTTTCACATGGTAAAACTCCTGCTTTATCAGTACAAAAAAGACTTTTAGCCAAAAATTTTGTCATATCCAAGCTACCAAAAAAACCTGAAAACAGATAAGCATGATTGAGCTGATTTTGCTCCAAGATACGGACAAAACGGTCAAACTGCTCTGGTTGCAAATCATTTAATCGCTCTTGCTTCATTTGCTTAATCCCATTCTCTCAAACAAGACAGACTTGGTATCTTCCACCACTTGGTCCAAAGGAAGACTGGCATCAATCTTGGCAATACGGTCTCCTTCTTTCTCCAAAAGAGAAAGATATCCTTGACGGACCTTTTTATGCAAGTCTAAGCCTTCTAGATCTAAACGATTGACCTCTCGATTGCTATTTGCTGCAATACGCGCCAATCCTTCTTCCACCTCAATATCAAAATAAAGGGTTAAATCGGGTTTTAGTCCATCTGTCGCAAATTGATTGAGCCAATCAATGGCCTCGATATCTAAGCCTCGACCAAATCCCTGATAGGCAACCGAACTATCAATAAAGCGATCCATGATGACCATCTTCCCGGCTTCGAGAGCTGGTAATACCTTTTCTACCAAGTGCTGTCTGCGACTGGCAATATAGAGAAGAAGTTCTGTCTTCGCATCCATCTGTCTATGATCTGGATCCAAAATCACTTCACGAATCTTCTCACCAATCAAGACTCCACCTGGTTCACGGGTCGTCAGTAGCTCTACACCTTTTTCTTCTAATATCGCCAGCAAAGCTTGTAAAACACTGGTCTTTCCTGCGCCTTCTGGCCCCTCAAGCGAGACTAAAAATCCTTTTGACATGACTAACTCATTTCTTTTTTACTATCTTCTATTTTATCAAAAAAATAGATATTGTGAAAATCTTTTTGGACACTGATTTTAAGGAAGTATAAAAGAGGTAGATTTCTCTACCTCTTATTTACCAAGTTTTTTAGTTCGTTTGTAGGCTTTTTTGACTGCCTCCATAACGGTTCCTCTAAAGGCATGTGCTTCTAAACTAGCTACACCAGCAATAGTAGAGCCGCCAGGGCTACAAACTTGGTCTTTCAAAACACCTGGATGTTGTTTGCTTTCTAGAACCAATTGACCTGCACCAAGAACTGTTTGAGCTGCCATTTGTAGAGCAGTTTCTCGTGGCAATCCTGTCTGAACACCTGCGTCTGCCAAAGCTTCAATGAAGAGATAGACAAAGGCTGGTCCACAACCTGCCAGACCCGTTGCAGCATCAATTAAGCCTTCACTGATTTCAAACAATAAACCGGCATGTTGTAAAAGTTGACAAAAGACTTCCTTATCATCTGCTTGGCAGTTGGCTGACAAGGTATAACTAATGACTCCTTGACCGATAGAAACTGGAGTGTTGGGCATCATGCGAATGAAACGGTGCTGAATTGGAACAAGACTAGCTAGTTTTTCCAAGGTGACACCAGCAGCCATTGAAATCAAAAGAAGACTCTCCCGTTTTTCAAGAATAGCTTGAGATTCCGCAAGTAAAGTAGATACTTGAGCTGGTTTGACTCCTAAAAAAATCACATCTGCTTCCGCAAAGATTTCCTCATTACTAGAAGCTTGACCTCCGTAGCTAGCAATAAAATCATCTACTCTATCTTGACTTAGATTAGAAAGAAGAAACTTATCTGTCCTATTAGCTTGCCAAACAGCCTTGGCTAAGCTAGCACCCATATTTCCCAAACCGATAAATCCAATCTTCATTTTTTACTCCCTTATCTGTCCATCACCAGCGACTACATACTTGTAACTGGTTAATTCTTTTAAGCCCATTGGGCCACGCGCATGAAGTTTCTGAGTTGAAATCCCCATTTCGCATCCAAGTCCAAATTGACCACCATCTGTAAAACGAGTTGAGGCATTAACGTAGACTGCTGCTGAGTCCACTTGATCTGTAAAGTAAGCTGCTGCATCCGCATTTTCAGTAACAATTGCATCTGAGTGGTGAGTACTATGAGCCTCAATATGATCTACAGCTTCTTCAAGACTACCCACGATCTTAATAGCTAGAATATAATCTAAAAACTCTGTATCAAAGTCTTGGTCTTCTGCTGCTTGGCCAGATACAAACTGACTTGCTTTGCTATCCAAGCGGAATTGAATTGGTTCCAACCCAGCTTCTTTACGCTCCACAACCAGAACTTGCTCTAAACGAGGAAGGAAACTAGCAGCTATATCTTCATGTACAAGCAAAACCTCCATAGCATTGCAGACAGAAGGACGACTAGTTTTGGCATTGTTGATGATAGACAAGGCCTTATCTTCATCTGCATCCTTATCCACATAGACATGAACAATTCCAGTTCCTGTTTCAATTACTGGTACAATAGCATTCTCAACTACCGCATTAATCAAACCTGCTCCTCCACGAGGAATAAGGAGATCTAAATATCCCTTAGCCTTCATCATGGCAAAGCTACTTTCTCGGCTGGTATCTTCCACCAGTTGAATCACATCTGGATGGATAGTAGTTGATTCCAAGCCTTTCTTTAAGGCCTTAACAATAGCATGAGCAGTTTGATAAGCATCCTTCCCACTACGAAGAACAACTGCATTTCCACTCTTGAGTGCTAAAGCTGCTGCATCAGAAGTCACATTTGGACGACTCTCATAGATAATTCCGATAACTCCCATAGCGACACGTTTCTTGGTAATAACCAAGCCATTTTCAAGAGGATTGGTTTCTAAAATTTCACCAATTGGATCTGGTAAAGCGACCACTTCACGAATTCCACTTGCCATGGCCTCGATACGTCCTGCATCTAAATAAAGACGATCCAACATAACATCTGAAATTTTCCCCTTAGCCGCTTCCATATCAAGAGCATTGGCTGCTAAAATATCTTCTGTAGCCTTTACCAAATGATCAGCCATAGCTAATAAGGCCTGATTTTTCACTGTTTCACTAGCAGTATTAATCGACTTCTTAACAGCCTTTACCTGCTCAAATTGTTCTTGTGTACTTACCATAGTTTACCTCTAAAATTCTGTAAAGAGTAATTGAATTTCCGGAGTGATTGAAATCCAATCATCACGATGAATCAAGACACCCTTGGCTTTTTGTGAACGCAACATATCTTCCAAAGCAGAAGAACCGAACTGGACGCGCCCCTTACCAAGAGATTTTCCACTTTCTTTATCAAAAACTGTTACGATATCACCATAAGAGAAGGATCCTTCTGTTTCAACAATGCCAGATAAAAGGAGACTTTTTCCGTGTTTAGAAAGAGCTTCTGCAGCACCCGCATCCACCCAAATGGACCCCTGACTTTGGGCATAAAAGGCCAACCATTGTTTCTGAGTACGAAGTCCCTTCTCTTGAGCAACAAAATAGGAACCATCCTTAGTTTCATTTGCTGCCTCAATCATGGCATCTGATTTTAAAGATGAGCAAATATAAACAGGAACCCCTGACTCTGTTGCTATGGTAGCTGCCTTAATTTTTGTGAGCATGCCTCCTGTACCATTTGAGGATCCAGCACCCCCAGCCATATCAATAATATCTCGATTGATGGTCTCGATCTTCTCCAAACGTTCAGCAGTAGGATCAGAATTTGGATTCCCAGTATAAAGACCATCTACATCTGTCAAGAGAACTAAGAGGTCTGCTTGAACCATGGCCGCTACTTGGGCACTTAGCGTATCGTTATCCCCAACCTTAAGTTCGTCAATAACGACACTATCATTTTCATTTATAATAGGAATAGCCCCACGACTAAGAAGAACTGATAAAGCTTGATTGGCATTTTTATAGCGACGTTTATCAACGAAATCATCTTGTGTTAGCAGAATCTGAGCTGATACAATTTGGCGAAGAAGAAGGTTAGTCGTATATTCTTCCAACAAAAGCCCCTGTCCTACCGCTGCAGAAGCTTGTTTATCTGCAATCTTAGTTGGTCGTTTCTTAAATCCTAAAGCCCCAAAACCTGCAGCAACCGCTCCAGATGAGACTAAGATTAATTCATGGCCCGCCTCATGCAACATAGCCAATTGCTGGGTAATGACTTTCACTTTGCTACGTGATAGACTACCATCTTCATTTGTCAGTGAAGATGTCCCCACCTTAAAAACAATTCGTTTGTATTTCATAGACTCACTCCGATTCTTCATATTTATCCATTATAACATGAATGACTAGAAATAGAAAAGAGATGAAATAAAAAAATTGAGATCTGCTATCTCAACTCTTTTAATAGGATGACGCTTTACGCAATTTCTCTAATGTTTCCTTAAAAATCTCTGGGATATCTGCTGTAAATTCTAAGGTCTCACCTGTTCGTGGATGGGTAAATCCTAGAGTCTTGGCATGGAGAAATTGTCCATGTCCTTTCAGAGTCTTACGTGGACCATAGACTTCATCCCCAGCGACTGGATGGCCGATATAAGCCATGTGAACACGAATCTGATGAGTGCGCCCTGTCTCCAGTTGCAACTCTACTAAGCTATAATCACCAAAGCGTTCCAAGACGTGGAAACGAGTCACTGCAGGCTTGCCTTTCGCAGTCACAGCCTGTTTCTTACGGTCTTTTTCACTTCGACCAATCGGCGCTTCAATGACACCACGATCATTGGGCAGATTTCCATGAACAATTGCCCAATATTTGCGGAGAGACTTTTTATCCTTGAGTTCTTGAGCAAGGGCCAAGTGTGCCTCATCATTTTTAGCAATCATAAGAAGACCTGACGTATCCTTATCAATACGGTGAACAATTCCTGGGCGTAGAACCCCATTGATACCCGACAAGTCCTTAATATGGTACATAAGGGCATTTACCAGAGTTCCACTGGTATGACCAGCACTTGGATGCACAACCATCCCCTGAGGCTTGTTAACGACAGCCACATCCTCATCTTGGTAGATGATTTCTAGCGGAATATTCTCAGCCACATACTCTAAGACCTCTGGCTCTGGTACATGATAAGTGACGATGTCACCTTCTTGGACTGTGTATTTAGCTTTCTTGACTTGACCATTGACCAAGACCTGACCTGATTTGATCTGTTCATTCGCTAGACTGCGTGATAATTCTGTCAAATCCGACAAAGCCTTATCTAGACGCAGGCCACCAGTTTCAATTTTAATTTCCATTTATTTCCTCTTTTAGCATTGCAATCAATAAAATAATCACTCCAACCGTCAGATAGCTATCCGCTACATTGAAAATTGCAAAATTAATAAAGTCTAAGTGAAACATATCCACAACAAAACCCTGACTGATCCTGTCAATAAAGTTTCCAAGACCACCTGCAATAATCAAGATCAAACCCAAAACCATCCAAAGTGAGTCCTCCATGTGTTTATGTAGATACCAAATGGCACCCACCATGACTACCAATGTAATGATAGCAAAGAACCACTGCTGATCTTGTAGTATCGAAAAGGCAGCCCCTCTATTTTGCAGGTAGGTCAAGCTAACGAAATTGGGAATCCAAGAGCGCACTTCACCTAGTGGAATCTGCTGGACGATATAGGATTTGACTAACTGATCCAGCGCAATCAAAAGCAGTACAATGACTGCCACTATTCCTCTTTTTTTCATGATTTCCTCTTTTGATCAAAATATTCTTGCATGACTTCTACGAAAAGATTCCCAGCTTGACTAAGCTCCACTTCCTCACGTTTAACATAGACCATGCGATTATCTAGTTCATCCTTGAGACGAATAACTGTGATGCCATTGACACTATCACTATCTAAAAACCCGGAACCTGTTGCATAAGCATCCGTCCGCTCCAAAATACCGTTCAAGGTAGCACGGTCTGTCACATTAAACATCTGCGAGCTGGCACTGGTATCAACAAAGTTCTCCGAATAATAAAGGTACTCGTCTTTCTCTTGAGTAAAACGAACCGTTGGTAAATCAGCTAAATCCTCCATGACCAATTCCTCTTTCTGGGCTAAAGGATGCCCCTCACGGAGATAAATATGGGTATGGAAGGGAATCAATTCAATGATCTCCAGACCTAGCTTTTCAACCCGTTGCATGATCCCCTTTTTATTTTGATTGTTGAGGTAGATAATCCCAATCTCACTATGCCCTTGGGCTACTTCGTCTAAGATTTGAACAGTAGTTGATTCAAAAATGCGGAAGTTCTTATAGTCAGGATAGCGCTCTGAAAAGGCCGTAATAGTTGGTGGCAAGAAGTCATAGTGCTGACTTGCAATGGAAAATTCATCTTTTTCTTCTTCAGGATTGGCATACTGATTTTGAAAAATATCAAATCCTTTAACCAATTCTTGCGCCTTTTCATAAAATTCCATACCACGACGGGTCAAGAAAGTCCCTGAGCTGGTCCGACGGAAAATCTTAAAACCCAACTCTTTTTCCAAATCACGAACAGAAATGGACAGACTCGGCTGACTAACATACATCTTCTCAGCAGCTTCACGAAAAGTACCGCTATTGGCAATAGCCACAACGTAGCGTAATTGTTGAATGTTCATCTTCTACTCCCAACTTCTTTATCTTTTCATTATACCATATTTTAGAAGTTTTCCAAAAAGGAAAAAAATCAGGAAATTTTCAAGTCTCAAATGAGACTCTAATACTCTTCGAAAATCAAATTCAAACCGCGTCAACGTCGTCTTGTCGTACTCAAGTACAGCCTGCGACTAGTTTCCTAGTTTGCTCTTTGATTTTCATTGAGTATAACATTCCAATACAAGAATTAGAATGATATCTTTTTCCCGTCCTCATTTCATTTCAAACAAATAAAAACAGCAAATCTTTTTGATTTACCGTTTAAAACATGATACAAATTCGATTTTCCATAATTTGATACAAGAAAACTCTCTAAAGATTTCTTTTATTCTATAAATCAACTAGAAAAACTCTTCAATCCTATTAGCTATATTTGGACTTACCTCCCAGATTCCAACATAAGGTTGTTCAATATACTGTTTTTCTTTCATAGTATATAGATAGGCTACACTATCATTTTCTTCATTCTGATGAGTGAATTTGATAATGATGTAATCTTTATCATTTGTCGGTTGATCATTTAAACTTTCTAAAGTTGTGGATTTTGACTGTCTCTGTATCTCCTCAATCAATTTTGAAATTTCTTCTCTCTTGGTTATTGTTTTAACATCTTCTGAGATTTTTTTCTGCAGAGAAATTACAGAAATCGTTTCAGGTTCAGGAAGAATAAGTTTTTTCTTACTGACACAAGCTGATAGAAAAAGAAAGGAGATTGAACAGACTATTATAGTGATAATTTTTTTCATACTAGTCCACATCCTTTCCATATTTCTGCTAGCTTACTAAGATATAATCATACTATCAAACCTCAGCAATTTTTGCAATATCTTATTCCCTTATAAAATTCATTACTGTAAAAATTCTACTAGATTATAATTTTTCAACAACAGATAAAGTAGCTGATAAATTCGCTTCTTACATAGGTTTTTAAAATATGGGTACCAAAATGGGTACCAAAACAAAAAAATAGGCTCTCCGAAAACTCGGAAAGCCTTATATTAAGCCGTTTCTAGGCATTATTTTGCGATTGGGTAAACAGAAACTTGTTTTTTATCGCGACCTTTACGTTCAAAGCGTACTACGCCTTCAACTTTAGCGAACAAAGTATCGTCTCCACCACGTCCAACGTTTACACCTGGATAGATGTGTGTACCACGTTGACGGTAAAGGATTGATCCACCTGTTACAGTTTGTCCGTCAGCTGCTTTAGCTCCAAGACGTTTTGCTTGTGAATCACGTCCGTTTGATGTAGAACCTCCACCTTTTTTGTGGGCGAAGAGTTGCAAGTTGTTAAGAGTCATTTTTAACATAATGTTTTCCTCCGTGTTAGTTTTCTGTGATAACTCTGGTTTGGACGAACTCAGAAGAGTTCTCCGATAAGTTTGCCATACCCAAGAAAAACGATTCAAAGAATAGCTGAGTCATTTCTCTCTGGTGTGAAGGAATATCCTTTGGAATTTCTACCATCAGATAACCACCTTCATCTTCATTTAATTCTAAGATTGGTTCATAGCCTGCAAATTTTTCAATGGAATTGATAAAGTTAATGGCAAGCGTAGAAACCGATGCACACACGACATCAAAGCCGTATTCGCCACTACCGGCGTGTCCAGTAATTTCCGCACTCCTCAGCTCGCCATCTTCGGCTCTCTCAAAGACTGCTTGTATCATGTGTTCTCCTTAAAATTAAGCGTTGATTGCGTTGATGACAACTTTAGTATATGGTTGACGGTGACCTTGTTTACGGTGACTACCTTTTTTAGGTTTGTACTTGTAAGTAACAACTTTCTTTTGTTTTCCTTGTTTTTCAACAGTTCCAACTACAGTAGCTCCAGCAACAAGTGGAGTTCCGACAACAGTGTTTTCACCACCAACAAGAACAACTTCGTTAAAAGTAACTTCTTGACCAGCTTCAACGTTCAATTTTTCAACGTAAATTGCTTGACCAACTTCAACTTTAACTTGTTTTCCGCCAGTTTTGATAATTGCGTATGTGCTCATTATGCACCTCCTATGATTTTTGGGATTTCCCCGTATTTTTTGTGAAGACTCGCCTAGCATCGTGGGACGAACCACTTAAAAGAAGAGCTCTAAGTATAACAAAGAATAAACTAGGAATTGAGCCGAAGGCATAACTTATGTTAGGCAAGGCGACAATGACGAAGTTTAAATTTGTTATACGACGAGCAACGATGTTCGTGCGGTTGCACAGGAACGTGCATAGTCAACTCTTCAAGTATAGCATATCTTCTAGATTCATACAAGTAAAAACAACCTTAATTTACACTTTTTCTTTCACCTTTTTCCTCCAAGAAGCAAAAAGCATACTAGAGTAAAACAGGATCATCATTATAGGTACTCCTAGGATAGTCTTTTCATTATAAGAGATAGTCAAATAGGCTGAAAAAACAACTCCAAAAACAAAACTCGAAAGCAAACTAACAAAGATAAGTCCCTCACGTAAAAAGGGAGTGTGCTTTGTACGGAAATAATCTCCAAAAGCTAGCATGGTTCGTTTAATATTCCCAGTCATAAAGGCATTATTGTAGGCAATACCTGACACCTCACCAAAGGCAGTTGTTACCAAGCCCATACAAAAGGCCAAAGGTGGTACGATAAAAATATTGTCTACTGTTAGAGGTACAAAGCCAATGATGAGCGAAAGAATTCCCAAAGGGAAAAGGGATAAAATTGGTTTTTTGACAATTCCTAATTTTTCCTTATAAAAAGTTAGGAAAAATACCCCCATCATAAAAGCTACTAGTGTCATCACCTTATCTCTCACATCTGATACATTATTATGAATTAACTCGACAGATAAAAAGACGACATTCCCAGTTTGGCCAGCTACAAGGGTATTCCCTCGCACAATAAAAGTGTAGGCATCTACATAACCTGCACAAAAAGTCAAAAAAAGCGCGAGTCTTTTAGACTGACGAGATATTTTTCTTATTGGTAATAATCTCATTTTCACTCCAATTCATTTACTCATCTCTCTATTTTAGCATTTTCTTAAAGAAAATCGTAGTCTATTTTAAATATTTTCCCAGTAATTGGATAGTCTATCTATTCTATGATATAATTGAGAAAGGATTTGCCAAAAAAAGGAGAAAGTATGCTTAAACTAGGAATTATTGGAACAGGGGCTATTAGTCATCATTTTATAGAAGCTGCCCATACTAGTGGAAAATACCAACTTGTCGCAGTTTATTCTAGAAAGATAGAAACTGCAGAAAAGTTTGCCAGTCACTACCACAATATCCTCTTGTTTGACAAACTAGAAGATTTTTTCAATAGCTCCTTCGATGTGGTCTATATCGCCAGTCCAAATTCTTTACATTATGCTCAAGCCAAGCTCGCCCTTGAAATGGGTAAACATGTCATCCTTGAAAAGCCAGCTGTTACAAGACCAGATGAATGGCAAGATTTAGTACAAACAGCCAAGGCTCATCACTCTTTCATCTTCGAAGCAGCTCGTAATTACCATGAAAAAGCTTTTACTACTATCAAAAACTTTTTAGCAGACAAGCAGATTTTAGGGGCAGATTTTAACTATGCTAAGTATTCTTCCAAAATGCCGGATTTGTTGGCTGGACTGAGACCAAATGTCTTTTCAGACCGTTTTGCTGGTGGTGCTCTCATGGATTTGGGTATTTACCCCATTTATGCAGCTGTTCGTCTATTTGGTAAGGCTCTAGATACCTCCTATCAAGGGCAACAACTTGAAAACAGCATTGACCTAAATGGTGACGGAATCCTCTTCTACCCAGACTTTCAAGTTCACATCAAGGCTGGGAAAAACATCACTTCCAATCTTCCTTGCGAGATTTATACGACAGATGGTACCTTGACCCTCAACACCATCGAACATGTCAGCTCGGCTATTTTTACCGACCACCAAGGCAATCAAATCCAACTCCCTATCCAACAGACTCCTCATACGATGACTGAGGAAGTCGCTGCATTTGCACACATGATCCAGCAACCAGATCTGAATCTCTACCAAACTTGGCTGGAAGATGCAAGTTCAGTTCATGAGCTACTATATACTATGCGCCAGACTGCTGGCATTAGATTTGAGGCAGAAAAATGAAAACCAAACTACCGACTGAATGGCAAGAACTGAGTGACCAGCTCGGTTTCCAAGAATTCACTCCCATTCAAACCCAACTTTTTGATCCTATCCTTGCAGGAGAAACTCTTCTTGGAGTGAGCCCAACTGGAACTGGGAAAACTTTAGCCTATCTCCTACCTAGTCTCCTCAGACTGACAAAGAAAAAAGCCCAACAATTACTTATTCTGGCTCCAAATACCGAACTTGCAGGTCAGATTTTTGAGGTAACTAAGACTTGGGGTGAAGCCATCGGATTAAATCCTCAACTATTCTTATCTGGCTCTAGCCAGAAACGTCAGATTGAGCGCCTCAAAAAAGGGCCAGAAATTCTCATCGGAACACCAGGCCGTATCTTTGAACTCATTAAACTGAAAAAAATCAAGATGATGAATGTGGAATCCATCATCCTGGATGAATTTGACCAGTTACTAGATGATTCTCAAATTCACTTTGTCGAGAAAATTACCCACTACGCACCTCGTGACCACCAACTGGTCTACATGAGTGCAACAACTAAGTTTGACCAAGAAAAGATTGCACCTAACACGCGCACCATCGACCTCTCTGACCAAAAGTTGGACAATATCCAGCACTTCTACATGCAAGTGGAACAACGTAACCGTGTTGAGTTGCTCCGTAAATTAGCTTATGTTGAAGATTTCCGTGGTTTAGTTTTCTTTAACAGCTTGTCCGACCTTGGTAGCGCAGAGGAAAAACTGCAGTATCGCGATGTCTTGGCTGTTTCTCTCGCGAGTGATGTCAACGTCAAATTTAGGAAAGTCATTTTAGAGAAATTCAAGGACAAGCAACTAACCCTACTTCTTGCTACTGACCTTCTGGCACGTGGGATTGATATCGATAGTCTAGAATGCGTCGTAAACTTTGACGTCCCAAGAGATATGGAAACCTACACTCACCGTGCTGGCCGTACTGGCCGTATGGGTAAAGACGGCTATGTTATCACTCTCATTACTCATCCAGAAGAACTTAAAAAACTCAAGAAGTTTACAAGTGTCCGTGAAATCGTCTTAAAAAATCAAGAACTCTATATCAAATAAGGTTGGCTCTCGCCAACCTTATCTTATTAACCCCAAGTAATTTCTAAACGATAGCTGGCAAAGGGTAGCCCCTCTTTGTTTTGCAGTTGATAGTCTAGGTAAATCTTTTGCCCTTCAAGCTCATAGCGACTGGTTTCAATGATAAACTCCTGAACACCCATCGGTGTCGGTATATAGGCTAAACTATCCTGTCCCTTTAAAAAACGCATGATGGTATTGGGTTTAGAAAAACGAGTCATGACTAGTTCTTCCTCATGAAACTTGAGTACCACTTTTTCCTTTTCTTCATTGTAAAAAAGTAGATAGCTATAATCTCCCTTTTCTCTTAACTCTACATCATAAAGCTGGTCAATCACTTCAAGCTGTTCATCAAACTGAATGGTATTTCGCATCCGAATCTTCACATCAGGTCCTCTTTCTTCTCTCTTGTCCTACTATTTTACCAAAAATTCTAGCTTTTTGCTATAATGGTCATATGAACGAAAAAGTATTCCGTGACCCAGTTCACAACTACATCCATGTTGATAATCATATCATCTATGACTTGATTAATACCAAAGAATTTCAGCGCTTGCGCCGTATCAAGCAACTGGGCACGTCCAGTTATACCTTCCACGGTGGGGAACACAGTCGTTTTTCCCACTGCTTAGGTGTCTATGAGATTGCCCGTCGCATCACAGAAATTTTTGAAGAAAAATATCCAGACGAGTGGGATCCTAGTGAATCTCTTTTAACTATGACGGCCGCTCTCCTACATGACCTTGGGCATGGTGCCTACTCTCATACCTTTGAAAATCTCTTTGATACAGATCATGAGGCAATTACCCAGGAAATCATCCAAAGTCCTGAGACAGAGATTCACCAAGTCCTGCTACAAGTAGCGCCAGATTTCCCAGAAAAGGTAGCCAGTGTTATCGATCATAGCTATCCTAATAAGCAGGTCGTGCAACTCATTTCTAGTCAGATTGATGCAGACCGCATGGACTATCTCTTACGCGACTCCTATTTTACAGGGGCATCCTATGGAGAATTTGACCTGACTCGGATCCTCCGTGTCATTCGTCCAATTGAAAACGGCATTGCCTTTCAGCAAAATGGCATGCACGCTATCGAAGACTATGTTCTCAGTCGCTACCAAATGTATATGCAGGTTTATTTTCATCCCGCAACACGCGCCATGGAGGTCCTCCTTCAAAATCTTCTCAAACGGGCTAAGGAACTTTATCCAGAAGATAGGGACTTCTTTGCACGCACTTCACCTCATCTCCTACCTTTCTTTGAAAAAAATGTGACCTTGTCTGATTATCTGGCTCTGGATGATGGGGTTATGAACACCTATTTCCAACTATGGATGTCTAGTCCTGACAAGATACTAGCTGATCTATCCCAGCGATTTGTCAACCGCAAGGTCTTCAAATCCATCACCTTTTCGCAAGAGGATCAAGATCAACTTGCTTCCATGAGAAAACTGGTCGAAGAAATCGGCTTTGATCCAGACTACTATACTGCTATTCATAAGAATTTTGACCTTCCTTATGATATTTATCGACCTGAATCTGAAAATCCACGGACACAGATTGAGATTTTACAGAAAAATGGTCAACAAGCAGAACTTTCCAGTCTATCACCTATCGTCCAATCTCTTGCAGGCAGTCGCCACGGAGACAATCGTTTCTATTTCCCAAAAGAAATGTTGGATCAAAACAGTATCTTTGCTAGCATTACCCAGCAATTTCTACACTTGATTGAGAACGATCATTTTACCCCAAATAAAAACTAGAAGAGGAAATTTATGAGTATTAAACTAATCGCCGTTGATATCGACGGAACCCTAGTCAATAGCCAAAAGGAGATTACTCCTGAAGTCTTTTCTGCCATCCAAGATGCCAAAAAAGCTGGTGTCAAAGTCGTCATTGCAACTGGCCGCCCTATCGCAGGTGTTGCCAAACTTCTAGACGACTTGCAGTTGAGAGATGAAGGAGACTATGTGGTAACCTTCAACGGTGCTCTTGTCCAAGAAACTGCGACAGGACATGAGATTATCAGTGAATCCCTGACCTATGAGGATTATCTGGATATGGAATTTCTCAGTCGTAAGCTCGGTGTCCACATGCACGCTATTACCAAGGACGGCATCTACACAGCCAATCGCAATATCGGAAAATACACAGTACACGAATCAACCCTCGTCAGCATGCCAATTTTCTATCGTACACCTGAAGAAATGGCTGGCAAGGAAATCGTCAAATGTATGTTCATCGATGAACCAGAGATTCTCGATGCTGCCATTGAAAAGATACCAGCCGAATTTTACGAGCGCTACTCTATTAATAAGTCAGCTCCTTTCTATCTCGAACTCCTTAAAAAAAATGTAGACAAGGGTTCAGCCATTACTCACTTAGCTGAAAAACTCGGATTGACCAAAAATGAAACCATGGCGATCGGGGACGAAGAAAATGACCGTGCCATGCTGGAAGTCGTTGGCAACCCCGTTGTCATGGAAAATGGAAATCCAGAAATCAAAAAAATCGCCAAATACATCACTAAGTCTAACGACGAATCTGGCGTTGCCCATGCCATCCGTACATGGGTACTGTAAAAAGAAAACCGCTCGGCTGAGCGGTTTTTAGTATGAATATATCACAATAAAAGTAAATCAATAAATTGAATGGCTGTTGCACAGTCACTTAAATCTTGAGAGTACAAAAATCGATATCTCCCTCTTCGATTTCTTCGGGGGGGGGGGTACAGTTACTTAAATCTTGAGAGTACAAAAACTCTGTGACCTCCTCATATAACAAATCCATAGTTGTACAGTTACTTAAATCTTGAGAGTACAAAAACATCGTGTGGCTTTTTTTGATTATAAAAAAAGTTGTACAGTTACTTAAATCTTGAGAGTACAAAAACTTACGATTGGACGGCGAAAGTGCTGAATTAGTTGTACAGTTACTTAAATCTTGAGAGTACAAAAACGCTGGGTCAAATATAAGAATAACTGGTATTGTTGTACAGTTACTTAAATCTTGAGAGTACAAAAACAGGTCTACGAACCTTACGTTAAATTTGATTGTTGTACAGTTACTTAAATCTTGAGAGTACAAAAACTAACGGTTAACAGTAATCTATTCTACGGCGGTTGTACAGTTACTTAAATCTTGAGAGTACAAAAACACATGTCTGAAGCTGAGTTTGGAAATTCAGTTGTACAGTTACTTAAATCTTGAGAGTACAAAAACTCTTACCTACTTCTACTTTAACAGTATTAGGTTGTACAGTTACTTAAATCTTGAGAGTACAAAAACCAGTAGCTAATGAGGTTATCCAAGGTCTTTGTTGTACAGTTACTTAAATCTTGAGAGTACAAAAACCGTGCCTTTAAGCAACTACTTGATGATTTTGTTGTACAGTTACTTAAATCTTGAGAGTACAAAAACACGCTTCCAAGTTTAGAGGTCACTATGAAGGTTGTACAGTTACTTAAATCTTGAGAGTACAAAAACTTCCTTGTAAGTTGCTTTTAACAACTCGACGTTGTACAGTTACTTAAATCTTGAGAGTACAAAAACGAGTAGAAATGAACTACTCCAAAACAACCCGTTGTACAGTTACTTAAATCTTGAGAGTACAAAAACACATTGAAAGTATTATCTACCCTCCCGAAGGTTGTACAGTTACTTAAATCTTGAGAGTACAAAAACCATAGCCCTTACCTTTTTCCCACAAGCTAGGTTGTACAGTTACTTAAATCTTGAGAGTACAAAAACAAAACTTCATGAAGAGGTTGCTTCAGGAGGGTTGTACAGTTACTTAAATCTTGAGAGTACAAAAACCATAACCTTTATCTTTCTCCCACAAGCTAGGTTGTACAGTTACTTAAATCTTGAGAGTACAAAAACAGAAGAAGTTAAATTGTACTGTAAAATCGGTTGTACAGTTACTTAAATCTTGAGAGTACAAAAACACAATCTTTGTTGCTATTTAGAAGAAAATAGTTGTACAGTTACTTAAATCTTGAGAGTACAAAAACCTATTCATGATGAAAAGGTTAAAGAGTTTGGTTGTACAGTTACTTAAATCTTGAGAGTACAAAAACACAAAAAGAAGAAAGATGCAATCCGTGAATGTTGTACAGTTACTTAAATCTTGAGAGTACAAAAACTATCTCTATGGTTGCCAACATGTCTGAAGCGTTGTACAGTTACTTAAATCTTGAGAGTACAAAAACTCGCTATCAGGAGTCAAACCGATGGCTTGCGTTGTACAGTTACTTAAATCTTGAGAGTACAAAAACCAGTTAGAAGAGGGCTACTCAATCGATGAGGTTGTACAGTTACTTAAATCTTGAGAGTACAAAAACCTGAGACTGGCGAATATACTTCTAGTGAAGGTTGTACAGTTACTTAAATCTTGAGAGTACAAAAACACCCACGTTTGTACTCACCAAAGACTGCGAGTTGTACAGTTACTTAAATCTTGAGAGTACAAAAACCAAAGCCCTTGAATAACCTCGTTGGCTACTGTTGTACAGTTACTTAAATCTTGAGAGTACAAAAACAATGACATTGACGAGTTGTTTATAGAGAAAGTTGTACAGTTACTTAAATCTTGAGAGTACAAAAACCTCAAATTCGTCAATTTGGATTTTGTTCCCTCAAAACCATTATAAAATCTTAGATCCAACTCGTCAATACTATTCTTCCAAATATTTCAATAACATTGGATTGATTGATTCAATACGAAATTTTATTTTCATTTCATACTGATACAAATTATTCAGAATTTTCAATGCTACTTGGTCCTCTATAGATAAACTCATATGAAGAATTTCTGAACTAAATAAATACGGCCCAATCTTTCTAAGAGAGATTAAAAATTCTTTCTCATTAGGTATTTGATTTATTGGATATTGATTGCTAAATCGTTCGTACATAAATTCTAACGAATAAAGATTATCAATGTACTCAGAAACGATATTTATCTCCTCCATTACTTCTTTGGTCACATGAAGATAGCCCTCATTTGAAGGAAAAGAAATAACATAGAGAAGGTTACACTTATTGGTTAACAATTCCATTTTTTCGCAACACATAATAAACTCATTGTAAGATAGATAGTCGTCCATATTGCGTAGCACCAGCAAGACCTTTTCATTACTGTTCATCACCATAGTTTCTAACATTGAAAGAAATAATAAAAACTTTATCTTATTATCTACAAACTCAAAGGATATATTTTTATCATTTTTTCCAAAGTATGGTAAAAAATTTTTTTGAATTAATTGATCTGCATTAAAATATTTTGCTTCAGTATGATAGATAATATCATCTATTTGAAGATTCAACTTCTGATTCAATAGAAGTGAAATCCTATCTAGATTATCATTGATATTTTCGATTTGCTCCATTATCTCCATAGAAGTAATCTTTTTCTTTATATAATCATAAGCTACTGTTCCTTTTTTATATTCCATTTGTTCAATTAAATCATTGATATTGGATATTTGAATAACATTAAAATCTGAACGGGAAATAACCGTATCATCTATCAGTATTTTAGGTTCATTCTGTTCAAAAAGAACTAAATCTTCCTCACTATATTTTTTTCCTCCAAAATACCATAATAGTATTTGCCAAATATAGTATTTTAATTGTTGATCTTGACCTACAATTTGAGTAAATTGGCCAAAACTTAATGAAATATTATCCTTATATGGATGACTAATGTTCATTTTCATATAACTACCAACTTATTATCACTGACTACTTCTTCTTGCTTTGTCTTCCCACCTATAATCAAAACCATTTCAGAAAATTGTTTCTCTGTTACTGCAAGCAAACGAACATTCCCACTTGGTAAATTACTCTGACTTAATTTTTTATAGAATTTACTAGCAAAACTTCGATTAGGACAGGTTCTATAATAGACAGAAAACTGCAACATTTCAAAACCATTGGCAATTAAATCCTTCCGAAAATTACGATAGACTCTCTTTTCTTGATTGGTTTCCATCGGTAAATCAAAAAAACACAATAATCTCAATGCTTCATACCTCATTTCTTCAACTCCATTCTACACTCGAAACCACTGGACAGTAAAATTTACTAGTATCCTTGTCAGAGATACATTTTAGAAAACCTTTGACATACTTATCCATTGCTACTGTTACTGAACACGTTTCTTTACCGTAACGAATCTTTGCGTTCAGTGTATCTGTTAAAGCAAGTCGAAACTCATATTTCAAATATTCCTCATCTCGTAAATGTTGATAGACCCAAGCATCTACAATTTGCCTAAAAGGTTCCATTAGGTCATCAACCAAGTTAAATTGATTATATTCATTCTTATGAAAAATTCCTATTAAGGGATTTAACCCATACCCAAAAATAATACGTGCCATCTGTGCTCTCATGATAGCATAACCATAATTTAGACCAGCATTGATGACATCCGTTTCCTGTTGTGTAAGACGTACGAATTTCTTTCCAAATAATTCATTGAAATAAACTTTAGCAGCATGACCTTCACGATTGGTTTTATCTCCATATTCAATATGATCTTTATAGTCTGCTAATAATTGAATGCAATCAATATTTTTCTCAAACATTGCAAGAACATCTTGCTGGTTATTTATTTTGAAATAAGTAACTATCTGCCACAACTTGTCTTTCTGTTCCTGAGTCCACAATAATTGCTCCTGTAATTTTTTATAGGCTCTAAAATGACCATTTTGAGAATGATAAATTCCAGTAGGCAAGTGTTCATTATCACAGACAATTAAGGCAATATTATGCTTACTTAAAGCACTTAATAACCTTAAAGTTACAACAGTCTCCCCTCCTTCTGCTACAATTATCGAAATATCACTCAGTGGGATAACATAGTCTTGACCCATTTTCTTTATTAAAAGGTTATCCAACTTCAATTGCATTTTTTCGCTCTGACAGACATGCACAATTCTCCAAGTCATCGTATTTTCCTCCTTCACGAAACGAAAACACCCAGCCATAAATGACAGGGTGTTGAATTCGGCATGAAGCCTTATCTTTGTAGCTTCTGCAAGATTTAAGTAACTGTGCAAGGCGTCCCTTGCAGTTACTATTATAATACATTGTACAAGCGTTTGCAACTCTTTTTTAAAAATATTTTAAAATTTGAGTTTTGGTTTGTCACCCTCTTTTTTAATGAAATATTTATTACCTAAAATATCTGTTTTGACTTTATAAATAGAGAGTCCCTTCTTTCCCAATCCTTTAAAACAGCGACCATTAGATGTAGTATCAAACACTTTGATTCTTTCTTTACCTTCAAAATTTCCTTTATCATAAGGCTTTAATTCGACATAATTTTTTTTATTAGGCATTGTTCTCGATAAAAACCTAAAAATCTGTTCTTCATTATTTTTGGTATCCTTAATCAAAAGTAAGTCATTTTTATATAAGGTAAATTTGAATTCTGAATGCTCATCCACTCCTTCTTTTTCTTTAATTTCATTATATTTATCAATAGTTATAGAATATTTCCCAGTTTCTTTCTCAAATTGTAAATCTGCATATTTTAATCCTAATAACTCATATTTATCAATTTGTGGATTAAAATAAACATCTGTTCTCCAAGGATATAATTGACGAAGAATAACTTTATTATTACTATTAGAAGGAGTTATATTAATAAATGATTCTGGAATATTTTTATCATAGTATTTAAGACTTTTAATTTCTGGACCATTACCTTTTCTGCTATATTTTCGGATTGGTCCATTTTCTTGTCTATATTTCTCAAAAGGATTGCAAGGAACTTCTTTATTCTTCTCGTTAAACTCTTTAGAAGGATAGGTACTTAAAATTTCTTCTATTACATTATCAAATGTCTGTGGATCTTTGTGATACATTAAGAATTTACCCTTATCTTTATTGTAAATTTTAATAAAAGCATCATACCCTGCTTGGCTATAAATATCTTTAATCTTACCTAAAACATAAGTTTCTTCAGATTTATCTTTATCTAATTTCGCTTTTCTTGTTGCGTAAATTGTTGCATCTGAAATTTTTCTATTATATTTTGAATCCACTTGATATGAAAATAGGATGCTATCTTCAAACTTCTTGCTACGTAATGTATCGACAAAATGAGCGTAAGGTGCTTTAAATACTAATTCTTTGTATTGATCATCAGTTAACGAAATAATTTCGCCTGTCTCTGAATCAACAAATTGATCCTCTTTATAAGAAATTAGGGGATTAGCTTGTTTTTTCCATAACCTTAATTGACTTGAAGCAGCAATAATTAAGGCATCCACAGCATGATGATGGTAGGTTTCACGAGACTTTTCAAGTCCCCACTTTCTTCTTAGCTGAGAAGTAAATTGTCCACGTACCACCGAAATAGTTGTATCGAATTTATGAGCTTTATAAAAATCTTGTAGAGCATTTAAAACAACGCGAGAGGAATATCGAGTATCAACTAAATTTCGTTCGATGAATTTCTGCTTCACTTCAATTTTACTAATGTCTTCTTCCGTTAAAAGGTAATCTTTCTTTTTATTACCTAATAATTTAGAATCTTTTACATATGATTTAAACTCACAATATGACCAAGCATCATCCATACTGTCTAATGCCTGAAATGGTGTTCGCTGCCCCTTCTCCTGGTTTGCTGTAGCTAGAACCAATACTTTATTAGATAGACCATCATCAAACGATAAAGAAAGAGGTAAAATATGGTCAATTTCGTACTTGTACTGATTGTGAATTAAATCTGAAATTGGAATATTCTTCCCAGTATAGAGACACTTCTCTCCCTGCTGGTGCCATAAACGAATCTTAGTAGCCAATTCCTTATGCCCATGAAAAATACTATCTGGTAACTCTTTTTTACCATTGTATTGAAACGCCGCTTTTTCCATAGCCGCATTTTTCTCATCATGGTTTTCCTTTTGACGTTTTATATAATCTTTCTTAGCATCTTCTTCGTTATTTTCTCGCGCCATTTCGATAACAATATTATCAAAGATACCATATTTTTTAGTTGCTTCGTTGATTATCTTTATGGCCTGTCTGACAGATTTTGCTACCACAGGATTATAGATTTCTTCTGTTACTTCTTTTTCATCAATATACTTGGTTCTTTTTGATGTTTCTTTAGATTTTTGTTTACCCAATCGTGTTAGAATTGTCATCTGCTCTTCTGAAGTTTCATAGAGTTCTGGTATCAATTCCATCATGAGTTTAAGAGAAAAATTATGCCATCCCTTACTAAATAGACTGCTATTATTTTTTCTAAATTGAACCAATTCAAGTACTTGGTCTTGACTAAAAGAACCCTTTAACTTTGTGTTAATCGCTTCTTCTATACCTTCTCGTTCAGTATTTAGAGTTAAAATATGAGCAAGCTCATCTAGAATTTCTCTAGACAATTCTCCAACTGGAATTGTTTCTAGCGATTGCATCTTCCGATAAACTTCAAATGTATGCATTTCAGGTTTATTGTTTACATCAACTCGGTAACCACGTATCTGATCTACTGAAGCATCAAGCATTTTAGCAATGTACTTCAATAAGGTTGAGGCTCCTAATGTTTTCGCCGATTTCGCATATTCAATGATTGTTTTCTTTTGTTCCTCACTCAGTTTCTTGGTTTCTGTTGGAACAGTTAAATTATTTAAATCATTTAGTAAGTTAAACTCTTGAGCAGTATAGGAAGCTTTAGAAGCTCTGTATTCCTCAGGATAAAATGTACATTTACCGATTAAAATACCAAAAATATTATCTAAGGTAGTACCATTAGTTCGAAAACGTCCATAATCCGTTCGTGATTTTTCATTACCTGGTCCATGATAATATTTTCTTTTACCAGTAAGGATTGTTAAATAATCGGCTATAAACTCATCCGTAATCTGATTATTAAATTCTTGCTGTTTTCTAAGAATTCGTTCAGCTTCTTTTCTATAAGCAGATGTTGAAAAAACATTGATCAATCGGCGTTTCTCACCATTTTCCACAACAGTGAAATCTCCTCTTACCTGACCATATTTTTCGAAACGCTCTAGTTGGATTTGACCAGGTGTTTTTTCAGCAAGTAATTTTCTATTTTCCTCAACTGACTTACCATAATCAGACGATACTGCACCACCATCCTCAGAAGCATCATCTAAATAGCTGATACCACGTCTCTTAACTATATTCTTTAATGCAATAAACAACTCTTCAGTTGTTAACGGATTATCCAATCCTTGTACACGAAGCCGATAAGGATTTAGATTAATAGATACCTTAGAAAAATCAGTTAGTAAATCATAATCTTCAAATAAATCATGAAGTCGAACACCACGGTGTTTTTTTCTGCGATTTAATCGTCTAGCCTGTCTACTGTTTCTTCTTTCAACATTATTATCAGCAGTTGCTGCTGGGAAAAGACTAGAATTCGCATGAATAATCTCGCCAGTATCTTTATTTAGAATACCTACACCTACGGAAGCAATACCAATATCTAAACCTAAAACTAAACCATTCATCATTACACTCCTAACTAATCATCATATTAATTAAATTTTACTCCTTACTTCCTAAAAAATCAAATCATTATCTACAATTATATGGAACATTTTTCTCTATCTTTGTGATAATTAAATCTCCTAACTTCAATCATTCCGTACAAAAAATAAATATATAAAAATTATTTTCAGGGATAGACTCAGTCCAAAATTATTTTAAAAGCCTTTATCGAGACTTTTGACTTCCTTTGTATACCATGATACTATATAATAAAGATAAGGAACTTGAACAAAAAATTGGCTTCGCTTACTTGGAACGGTGCTAAAGAATATTCCTGAAACAGTAACGAATTTCACAAGTAAAGAGAATGCAATAACGGTCGTAGGAAAAATAAAAAGCGTAAATCCAAATTCTAGTAAAAGAATAGGGAAATACTAAGTGATTAAGTTTCAATCCCATCACAGCACTATTTATTTAACGAAATGAGGAAAAACAATGGTTAGTACAATAGCTATTTTTATAATTGCAATTAATGTATATATTTATATAAAAAATAAAAAGGACAAATAAGATGAGAAAAGTTATTCAAGAATTGTTAGACAGTTCGATGTCTACATCGGCAATTTCACAAGGTGCTGGAGTTCCGTGGACTACTGTTTCTGATCTCAGAAAAGGAAAAACAAGCATGGACAAAATGGCACTTCTCACAGCGGAAAAACTTTATGAATTTGTTACAACTGATAAGCAGTGATTCCGGTCACTGTTTTTATTTTTAACAAAATACCGTTTTTAGTAAAAATCTAACATTTTTTCACTTTCTATTTTGGATACAAATCTTTATTTGAACAATAGAATTAAGTTTTGAATTCTAATCTCTCAAAGCACGTTTTTTTAAATAAAAAAATCGCCAAATACATTACCAAAACAAACGACGAATCTGGTGTTGCCCACGCCATCCGTACATGGGTACTGTAAAAAGAAAACCGCTCGACTGAGCGGTTTTTGATATCTAATTACTGCCCCCTGCAAACATAATAGTATATATCATTCTTTCTGATTTGTTGTTATTTATGGTTTTTATAAAAAGAAAAACGATTGAAAAATATAAAAAAGGAAGTTTTTTGGGGCAAGTTTAGGGCGAAATTTTTTCAAAAAAACTTCATCAAAACTCTTGATTTTATTCAACTTTAGTTGTATAATAAGTACATAAGGTTAAGGAGGAAACTAGTAGAAAGAAAAACAAAATGTTTAAGTTCAAAAAGAAGCCACTCAAAGCAAAAACAAATAAGCTAGTAGTCAAAATAAACTTATTTATAATCAGCTTTGAATGGCACATAGAATTTGGATAGTGAGAAATCACTATCCACCCCTTCGGGGGTGTACTTAAATTATAACAGGAAAAACAATGAAAGTAAATCTTAAAATTAGAAAAACCACCAAGCGTGAAAAAGTTGAATTTATTATTGGATTTGTTCTACTTCTATTTGCGATTTGGTATTTTACGAGGTAATATATGTCAGTAGATATTGAAGCTATCCGCTGGCTTTTAGACAACGCCACAGCCTATGCTATCAGCAAAAACTGTGGCATGTCTATTCAGGCCGTGGACAAGTATAAAAACGGTGTATCAGATATTATGAACATGCGTCTAAAACACGCTATCAGCATGACCGCATACGCACAGGAACTAAATAAGCAGTGATTTCGGTCACTGTTTTTATTTTTAACAAAATGCCATTTTTAATAAAAATATAGTGTTTTAAATCTAGAATAGGACAACACAACTTCTAAATCCTTGCTAGAAATTTGAATTGAATTCTCTAATCGATTTGTTCATATTCTATTTCAATCTACTATATAACATTCTTTCACTTCCTATTCTTGATACAAATGCTTTTTTTAGTAATAGAATTAAGTTTTGATTTCCAATCACTCAATGAACATTTTTTTAAATCAAGAAAAAATCGCAAAATACATTACCAAAACAAACGATGAATCCGGCGTTGCCCATGCCATCCGTACGTGGGTACTGTAAAAAGAAAACCGCTCGGCTGAGCGGTTTTTGATATCTAATTACTGCCCCCTGCAGGAATCGAACCTGCAACTACTCCTTAGGAGGGAGTTGTTATATCCATTGAACTAAGGGAGCTAGATAAAAACTCTGCTGAATGAGCAGAGTTTTTTAGTCGAATTAACGACGGATTTCTTTGATACGAGCTGCCTTACCTTGAAGAGCACGCAAGTAGTACAATTTCGCACGACGTACTTTACCGTAACGAACAACTTCGATTTTTTCAACACGTGGAGTGTGGATTGGGAAGATACGCTCAACACCTACACCGTTAGAGATTTTACGAACTGTGTAATTTTCTGAGATGCCAGCACCTTTACGTGCGATAACAACACCTTCAAAAATCTGGATACGTTCACGGTTACCTTCGACAACTTTTGCGTGTACGCGAACAGTGTCACCAGGACGGAATGATGGGATATCTGTACGAAGTTGACCTTCAGTCAAGCTTTGGATTAATGGATTCATTTTATTCTCCTATCTTTGTCAATCTTGAGGAACCTTCCTCAGCGGATAAACTGTATTTTTGTGCGTCCATTACACACAAGATACAGTTTACCAAATTTCTAGATAAAAGTAAAGAAATTTATAGCAGAATTCCTAAAAAAATTGCAAGGAGACCACCAAAGTAGGTTAAAGCTAGATAGCTATAAAATACCTTCTTGTCACCAATCAGTCTTTGGAGTTCATCATTCAAGGTGGAAAAAGTTGTCAAACCTCCGCAAAATCCTGTTGCTAGAATAGCATAGACTTCCTTGGCTTCCACATGATTATAGAAAACTCCAATCAAAAAACACCCCAACAGATTTGCGATCAGCGTTCCTAGTGGCAAGTTTGAAACTTGGTTATAGCGGGAAAAGAAATACCGGACCAGGGCTCCAAGCCCACAAGCAATTGCAAGATAAACGATTACCATTTTTTCCTCCCCAAATAGTAAGCCAGGAGCAGGCCTCCACCCATGCTTAAAATGAGATACAAAACTAGGCTAACATAACGCCCTGTATCAAGCAGTTTCACAGCATCAAGCATGAGACTGGAAAAGGTTGTTAAGCCTCCACAAAAGCCCGTCCCCAGTGCTAAAATAACGCCTTTATTGGTTCCCTTATAGACTAAATAACCCTTAACAAGATACACCAAGCAGAAAATACCTAGATAGTTGACAAGAAGGGTGCCCAAGGGGAAATCAGGGCTGGCTGGTAACCAAGTGGAAACCAGGTAGCGGACAAGTCCGCCCAACATAGCAGCTAGAAAAATCCCTAGCGGATAAAATTGTTCTTTTTTCATTTGATATTTTGATCCTGATAATCACGCGAACGTTTGAGTATGTCCGAAAATGTTGCGACAATAGTCTCCTGATAGCGCTTGTCTTCTACACGATTTCTGACCTTTTCAAAAATAACTGCTTCTCTCTTGGTATCTAAAATCGGTTTCCCTGAAGCCTTCTTATAAGCGACAACCCCTTCAACTAAGTGCATTCTTTCTTCTAACAGTTTGACAATCTGATCGTCTATTTGATCAATTTCTTGGCGAATAATATCTAAATCCATATAGTCTCCTCCAGTATTTGAATCATTGTATCAAAAAGTTGGTCAATAGGCTAGTAAAACCCAAAACAAGGAATAAAAACTGCACTGACTTACACAATCAGCACAGCTAAATTCTATCCTACTTTTGCAGCTAATTCTTCAGCGAATTGCTCCAAACGCTCGATATCTTCTTCTTCAGCAGAGAGGTCCACTTTGACACTCTCTGAACCTTTTTCTGCCCCTGTTGAAGCAAATACAGTATCAAAGTCATCAACAGCTTTACAGAATTCATCGTAGAAGGTATCACCTGAACCGACAACCCCATAGATTTTATCACTTAAGTTTAGATCCGCCAAATCTTCGTAGAAGTCCATCATCTCATCTGGCAACTCGCCATCACCATAAGTATAAGTTGCAACGATAGCAATGTCAGCTTCTAAAAAGTCCGAAGCGTCAACCGTTGTACATTCGTCAACATCAACATCCAATCCTAACTCACGTAATTTATCTGCTACAATATCTGCAATTTCTTCGGTATTACCGGTCATACTGGCAAATACAATTTTTGCTAATGCCATATCGTCCTCCTCCATTTATCTTTCTCCATTATATCATATCTTTTTCATTTTAAAAATAAAAATTCTTGTGCTACAATGAAATGAGAAAGAATTGAGGTTATTTATGGACATTTGCCAGCAAATTTTAGAAAAAATCAAAGAATACAACACGATTATCATTCACCGTCATATGAAACCAGACCCTGATGCCTTGGGAAGTCAGGTAGGTTTGAAAGCTCTTCTCAAACATCATTTCCCAGAAAAAACCATCAAAGCCGTTGGTTTTGATGAACCAACTCTTACTTGGATGGCGGAAATGGATCTCGTTGAAGACAAGCTCTACCAAGGAGCTCTTGTAATCGTCTGTGATACAGCCAATACTGCCCGTATTGATGATAAGCGCTATCGTCAAGGTGATTTTCTCATTAAGATTGACCACCATCCAAATGATGATGTATACGGTGACCTATCTTGGGTGGATACTAACTCAAGCAGTGCTAGCGAGATGATTACCCTATTTGCCCAAACAACCCAACTGGCCTTGTCCAATCAAGCTGCAGAATTGCTCTTTGCCGGAATTGTTGGTGACACTGGGCGTTTCCTCCATCCTTCAACTAGTGCCCGTACGCTCCAACTTGCTGCCTATCTTAGAAATCATGACTTTGACTTTGCTGCCCTAACGCGTAAAATGGATACCATGAGCTACAAGATTGCTAAATTGCAAGGCTATATCTACGACCATTTGGAAGTAGATGAAAATGGTGCAGCCCGTATTATTCTTAGCCAAGAAGTCTTACAAAATTACAATGTTACAGATGCTGAAACAGCAGCCATTGTCGGAGCACCTGGACGTATTGACAGTGTGAGTCTCTGGGGAATTTTTGTCGAACAAGCGGATGGTCACTACCGTGTCCGTCTACGGAGTAAAATTCATCCAATTAATGAAATTGCTAAAGAACATGATGGTGGTGGCCATCCTCTAGCAAGTGGTGCGAACTCCTATAGTTTGGAAGAAAACGAAATCATCTACCAAAAGTTAAAAAACTTGCTTAAAAACAAGTAAAAGACTTGTCAAACTCATTAGAATTTGATAGACTAGTATGGTAACAATCTATGGCTCGCAAAGAGACCATGGCAGAAAGGAAATATTGCAAAATGAAAAAAGATATCCATCCAGAATATCGCCCAGTTGTCTTCATGGACACAACTACTGGTTACCAATTCCTTAGCGGTTCAACAAAACGCTCTAACGAAACAGTTGAGTTCGAAGGCGAAACTTACCCATTGATCCGTGTGGAAATTTCATCAGACTCACACCCATTCTACACTGGACGTCAAAAGTTCACTCAAGCAGATGGACGTGTGGATCGTTTCAACAAAAAATACGGTCTCAAATAATCAACCGCATTTATTGCTTAAAAACGTTGATACAAAGCCTTTTCCAAGAAGTTGGAATTGGCTTTTTTTGTTTTTGGTACCGTTTTTGGTACCGTCTTGGAAAACTAACCTTTTGCACTATCCAGATAATCTACAAATTTTGTGATAGCTTTCTTCTCTCCTGCTACTGTAGAATGGCTATAAGTATCCAGAGTCATCTGACTACTTGCATGCCCTAACCTTTTAGCCGCATTGACAGGGTCAACCCCTACTTCAATCATCAAGGTTGCATGAGTATGTCTGAAGCCATGAGGAGTTATCTTCTTCAAGTCATGTTTCCTAATAATGCGCTTTAGAACACTATTGATATAGTCCTGATATAAAGGCTCTATCTTTCCATCTCGGCCAACAAACGTAAACATGTAATCACTATCAATCAATGGGGTAACTGACAGTTGCCCCTTTTCTTTTCTGCTCTTTTGTTTCCACTCTTTCAAAATCGAGACTGTCTCAGTATCTAAAGGAATTTGCCGTATTGAAAACTTGTTTTTGGTGCTTTTCTCAACTGCTTTCCCTTTGATTCTACCTAGATTTTTGCTGATAGAAAGTAATTGATTATCAAAATCAATATCAGACCACCTCAAAGAATACAGCTCCCCTTTCCTTAAGCCACTATAAGCTAACAAACGAAATAAGGCATAGTTTTTATAAGGCTCTTCTGCTTTAATAATGTCTAAAAACTCATGCAACTCCTCAACGCTAAAGAAGTTATCTGACTTCTTTAGCTCTCTTTTTGGGAGTATCACTTGTTTCATTGGGTTGTCTGTAATCAATTTCATTTTCAAAGCAAAATCAAACACTTGACTAGTGTAAGATTTGACCTGTTTGATATTCCTAAAAGTCTGACCTTTTTCGGTAATAAAGTCCTGACATTGCCAAGGAGTAATTTTGGAAATTTTCACCTTTCCAAGAACTGGCAAGATATGAATTCTAAACAAATCATCTGTACGGACGCTTGTCGTCCTCTCTACTGTGTTTTGATAAGTTTTGAACCATTCCTCAAAAACTTCATCAAAACATCTCTCAGAAGCTCTCAGAAACCCTGAGAGGTCTCCTGACGCTTTTTTGTGGTAAATCATAGCTTCATACTGTCTAGCTTCTCTACGGCTCTTAAAACCGCCTTTAAAGAAGTCTTTACGTTTGCCATCAATCACCCTGTAGATTCTGACCTTATAAAGATACCCTGATTTAGACTTTTTAGCCTTATATTTAATAATAGACATTCTAATTTCTCCTTTATTTTTTAAGGTTTCGGAGCTTACAAAATAAAGAAATTAGAGAGCTATTTACTCTTATTTTGGGGAAATCGATTAAAAATCTGGATAATATTGTCTTTCTATCTTCCTAATTTGATTCTTCAATCTGTTTATGTGAGACTGCACCGTCTCTAATTGCTCTTGTAATTCGGTCTCTTTTTCTTGCCACTCGGCTATCTCTAATTTTATTGGCTCGATGGCTTTCGTATACTCAATCCACTTTTGGCTAGGATGTGATTTAAATACCCTGTCTGTCAATTCTATCAAGAACTCTTCTGAAAATCCTTCCTCTCTCCCTAAATCAAACATCAATTTTATTGTCTCTTCTAAATCCTCTTTAGGGCTATGAAGAATGCCACTATCTCTACTAGGAACATCATCAAGCCCCATCAAATAAGCAACCGAGACACCGAAATACTCAGCAAGTATCTCTGCATTATTTTTTTTAGGAGCACGCTGATTTTTTTTATATCCAGAAAGTGTAGTTATAGGTATACCCGTATTTTCACTAACCTCTTTCAAAGTAACCCCATGATTTTCCATAAGTTTTTCCAGTCTGTTAGGTGGTTTCCTAAAAAGCAAATCATTGTTATCCATTTTCTACCTCCACTACTATTCTAACACATTTACTCAAATAAGAGAAAAAACAACTTGACTTTACTCGTTTTAGAGTATATAATACAGATGTACTCAAAAACGAGTATGTCGGAGCTTACAAAATAAAGAAAGAGGTAAAACTATGCAAGAACAATTCACTATCAATCTTCCTAAGATTACAGAAAAGCAATTACTTGCACGCTACGATGGTATGGTTCAAGAAGCTATTGAAAAAGCTTTTACGGAACAAGAACTTTACAAACCAATGATACGCATGGCTGGTCTCTGCCGTTGGCTTGATGTATCAAATACAACTATTGTTAAATGGCAAAAGGCAGGAATGCCTCATATTGTTGTTGATGGGGTCACACTCTACGATAAACACCAAGTCAGAAAATGGTTACAACAATATGAGAGGTGAGATATATGAATTACGATGACGATTATTACTACTATCTTCCTAAAGCATTATTGTTCGAGGAAGAATACAGAGATCTATCCCCTTATGCAATAATTTTTTATATACTTCTTCTCAGCAAAAGAGAAGAAGCTATTGAAATGGGATGGGTAGATGATGATGGAGAAATTTATCTTGCTTACACAAGGGAAGAACTCGCTGGAATGTTTGGATTTAGTACATCAAGAATAACTAACTTGAAATATCGTTTACAGATTGCTGACTTGATTACAGTTTACAAACACAATCCTCTACTTCATCTACCTGATAGAATTTATGTGAGGGAGTTATAGAAAGAATGTTGACAATCTATTTTAGTGATGACACCGAGCAAAAAAACATTATAGAAAACTGGCTTAATAATAGGCAAGTCGCATTCTTATCATGCGATTATAAAGATATTGATAAAGACACCTTATTGTCTTTCGCATCTAAAACACCTGATTTTTTTATATTGCTAAAGCCAGCTTTCTTAAGATATAAACTGGACTATAAAACGACATTGAGTGAGTTTCTAGAGCTTGTTTCAAATAATAAACTGAAAACTCTAAGGTTTCCTATTGTTGTTAAAGATGGGGAAATTTTTGCAGATGTTGGAATTGAAGATTTAGGGAGTTTTATCCCACGTAAGCAACGCAAACTAGAAAGAGCTCATATTTTCGCTAAGGCAGAAAAACTAGATGAGGGTAGACGTTTTTGGAGAAACTTCGAGGTTGTCCGTAAACAGTCTGAACTACGTTGGTTTGAACTGAATGAGTTACTGTTTGCTGATGTGTCTGACAATTTAGGAGAAATCAAAAAGGCTAAAGACCGATTCTTTAAATACAAGAAGAACAAGCAAATTCCTCCTGAAGATATCATTGAGAAAATCCAAAAAATATTTTTGATTGAAAGAGTTGTTCTTTTTCAAAAATCTGTTCCAGATTTACAAAATTTCTAGTCCTAAAACAGTTATGAAAACAGCTATGAAAATATTTTGAAAATGAGATTTTGAGACTAAGTTTTTGAGCTTCCTCAAAATTTATAACGCGTGCGCTTCTAACAGCACGCTATGTTCCCATTTCGTGGGATTTTACTACACCCATTTTTTGGCAAGTTTGACCGTAGCAAAATGAAAATGGTCCGACGAAGTCGGCTTGGGGTTGCTCCCCCAAGAATGTCATTTTACGGAGGTCTTTACGCAGACAAAAAAGAGGCGCCGATAGGCGACCTCTAAAAGAAAGGAGGTTTATTTGGATTTAAAAGTTAGTTTAGATAATATTACTATAACTGCTGAAATACGCCACAGTAGTTTCAATAATTTTAAAAAATTAGTTAGCAACCATATTGCAATCATCACTCAAAAAGCTATGACAGATATGTTTCAAGCCTATACCAAGTCTGGGGGGCAAGTTATCCTCCATTTAGAGTATGATAAACTAAAAGGACAAGCTCGAAATGCTCGCCCTTTCCGAATGGAGTTTAATCCTAACAAACTCCGAACAGTTGATACTGAAATTCTTAATAAGATTATACCATATCTCGAAGATATTTCAATCACTCGAGCTGACTTAGCTTTTGATTTTTTTAATCTTGATTGTAGTGAATTCATTTTAGAAAAGAAGGGACGGCCTACTGCAACAAAAGAATGGAGAGACAAAAATGGTAAGCTTGAAACGAAATATCTAGGAGCTTCAAGGTCAGAAAAACAAATTCGACTATACGATAAAAAAGTTGAACAACTGACGAACGGAAGTGAAGATGAACGACAAAACGCACAACAATATGAACATTGGTGGAGATTAGAATTCCAGTTACGAAGTCGCTCCGTTGAAAATATTTTTGAGGTTATTGACACTATTATATTCAAACCGTTTTATTTTGAAACTCTAGGAATTGAAACACAACTTTATCTATTAGCTTTAACACGTGATAAAGGAATCTGGAATAAAGTCAGCAAAAACACTAGAAGTAAATACAAGAAAATTTTGGAAACTCATCAAACTTCCGATACTGATTATTTGCAATTGATGAAAAATCTGTTACATAAAGAACGACCCAAACTAGAAAAACAACTTGCTTTTTATGGGGGTCGTTAGGCATTCTTCGGAATGCCTTTCGCTCTTCGGAGCGAAACAAAAAGAGAAGTTTGTGGCTCGAACTTCTCTTTTCATCGGACTGTTTCGACAGTCCGATTGCTCTCTTTCGAGAGAGCAAAACCGTCGGAGACCGCACACTTTCCCGGAGGTAAAGTATAGTGCGTTATACTTTACTTGGAAGTAGTGCCGTTCTCAGTAAAGAACACCGCATAAGGGCTTGCTTATGTGTGGCAATTTTTAGCCACACGCTCGGCGACCCTTTGAGCCGAGAAAGGACGAATTATGAGTTACGTTGTAGCCAGAATGACAAAGTACAAATCAGGTAATTTAGGTGGAGCTTACAGACACAATGAACGTATTTTTAAGCAACACAGTAACAAGGATATTGATATTGAACGCTCACATTTAAACTATGAATTGACAGATAGAGACCGCTCTCTGTCGTACGAAAAGCAAATTAAAAACTACATAGACGAGAACAAAATTTCTAAACGAGCTATTCGAAAAGATGCCGTTCTCTGCGATGAATGGATTATAACATCTGATAAAGATTTTTTTGCTAAACTTACTCCCGAGGAGACAAGAAGATTTTTTGAAACTTCTAAAAATTATTTCGCTGAAAACTATGGTTTAGAAAATATTGCCTATGCTAGTGTTCACCTAGACGAAAACACACCACACATGCACATGGGAATTGTACCAATGAAGCAAGGAAAGTTATCGTCCAAATCAATTTTTAATCGTGAAGAGTTGAAAAAAATCCAAGATGAACTCCCCAAGTATTTATCTCAATATGGTTTTCATCTCCAACGAGGAGAACTTGATAGTACAAAAAAACATTTATCAACACAGGAATACAAGGACAAGCAAGAGGTTCTTCAAAAAATCGAAAAACAAATTGACGAAAAATTCGATAAAATAATAGAATTTAACAGCGAACTAAATCAAATGAATAAAGCTTTGACAAATAAAGTTAACGATTTAAAAATGGTTGACGAAGAACTAAAAATTATAGACGAAGAAAAAAATAAAATGCTATCTAACCTAGATCATGCTCTAAATGAAAAACAAGATACACTATCACATCTTGAAAAAGAAATTGATACTAAAAAAGAAGATCTAGATATCGTAGACAGCATCATAGGTAGTAAAACTGAAACAATTGATAGTATGAACCAAGATATAAAGACAAAACAAGGTACTATCAACGAACTGACCAAGCAACTTCGAGAGTACCTTCAAAAATATCAAAATTTCGAAGGACTGAATATCAGTCAAATTGAAAATGGAACAATAGGCAAACAAACTCTCGATGGAAAAATTAAACTCTCCCCTGAAACACTCAATAATTTAATAAAATCTGTGATCCAACACTTCTACGAGAACCGCAGACTGTCACACACTATCCAGCAACAAAACAAGGAATTGAATATACTGAGAAATGTAGCAAGTAATAAAAATGAGATATTAGACGAACTTCGAGAAACTAAAAATCAAAAACGAATTTTAGAAATTGAAAACAATAGCTTGAAAAATAAAATTTCACAACTTCGTGACCGTCTAAATATAGCTAGCAGAAAGCTTGGAGTATGGCGAAACCAGGCTCAAAACTACATGAAACAAAAGGAATTCAAAAACCTTACAAAACAACTTAATACTTTCAAACCTATTAAACTTGTTAGTGCTGTCAAAGTCATCAAAAAAATCTACGAACAAACTCTAGAACGCTGAACAACCTCTTTATGCCGAGAAAACTTTTGACAGCAAGCTATGACGAATTAGACTAGTTGGGTCGTGTCGGCAGGCTGAAAAGCTGCCGACCGATTACAACAGGAATAAGAAGTCATAGGTTACTTGTTGTCAAAAGGAAATTGGAATAAATCAATTAAGGAAAAGTCAAATATTACAAACTTCTAAGTTAATAAAAATTATTATTGACATTCTCTCTTATTTATCCTAAACTATAACTAAGGATAGGATGTTTGTCGGGTGACTGGTAACAGTTTGCTCAAAGGTACTTGTTTTAAGTACAGGTTAGGTACTGCCTTCAGATTTATGCTGTAAAGAACCCGCTCCACCACTGGTCCTATTTGTTTCACTCTTGGATTATATTCAAGAGTTTTTTCTTGCCTAAAAAGTATAAAAGATATATACTAGCTATACAAGATATAGATTGGAGATATGTCATGGCTACATCACTTGCTAAACAATACAATTTTAAAATAAATGAAGTAACAATGGAACAAGCTAGAGCTATTATCAAGGAAAAGGGAATGACAATGACAGATGCTATTTCTTTATTTGTGGAGCAAATAGTCCTGGAGCAAGATTTCCCTATTAAGACGGCCAAAGATCTACATAGAGAGCAGTTGATTGAAGAATTACAAGTCCAGTCTGAACGTGCCTTGAGAGAATACGAGGCAGGGGAAGGAACTTCCCTAGACAATATGAGGGTACGCTATGGCTTATAAAGTGATTGCTTCAAAAGAGGTCGAGCAAGCTATCGACAATATACACGACTATATAGCTACGGTACTTCTATCCCCTCAATCTGCCAAAAATACTGTAGCTAAAATTTTAGACAGCTTAAAAAGTTTAGAAATCTTTCCTGAAGCAGGTTTTGACGCTGATGAGAAAATCGGAGTAAAGATTAACAGTAAGTATCCCACACGAGGAAAAATTATTGACCAATATGTTTTGCTTTACTTCATCGACCAAAACCGAAACACTGTTTTCTTATCTCACCTATTCCACACAAAGAGCGACTATGTCACTTTGCTACAAAAAGGCAATAAAAAAAGCTCAACTGATTGAGACATCTTTCTTTATTTTATAAGCTCCGAAACCTTAATTTTTGGTACCTTTTTGGTACCGTCTTGGTTTAACAATACGCTATATATATAATATTTTACAGCTACTTTCCCTTTAGAAACGTTGATTTAATAAGGATTTAAACATTACAGAGTATACCTTTGTAAAATACGGTCTCAAATAATTTTAAAAGGAACAGTTTCGACTGTTCTTTTTTGTTTTCAGCATTGTAATCCAATAATAACTTCTAATAAATGATACGTAGCACAAGTCAAATTCCTAGTCTATCTTATCCAATTTATATCCTCATTTTCCTCGTCCAATGATTATTACAAACTTTGTAAAATTGTTGGCTAATCTTATTCATGAGAATACTCTTTTTGACTAGTAACTTTTTATGAACTTACAAAATTTTAAAAGGATAACAAAAAAAGGTAAAGATACTGTACTGACCCCAAAAAGTTAGACAATTAATTTAAGCAAAGGATTTAGTTCTGTATTGTACAGGGCTAAGTCCTTTT
>NZ_CABFMF010000021.1 GCF_901875575.1 uncultured Streptococcus sp. | reverse complement strand
AGGACTTAGCCCTGTACAATACAGAACTAAATCCTTTGCTTAAATTAATTGTCTAACTTTTTGGGGTCAGTACAAAATATGGTGCCCTTCTTTTATTTTTTATTGAAAAATAGTGCAAAAAGCGCTACAATGGTAAATGGAAAATCTTGTGAAAAGCACAAGCGATACATATATACCGGAGGAAATCATGTCTTTTTCTGATTTAAAGCTGTTTGCCCTTTCTTCTAATCAAGAATTGGCAAAACGTGTGGCGCAGGAGATTGGGATCGAGTTGGGGAAATCAAGTGTTCGCCAATTTTCAGATGGAGAGATTCAAGTCAATATCGAGGAATCAATCCGTGGGAAACACGTCTTTATCCTACAATCAACTAGTTCGCCTGTAAATGACAATCTGCTTGAAATTTTGATTATGGTAGATGCTTTGAAGCGTGCGAGTGCAGAATCTGTCAATGTTGTCATGCCTTACTATGGGTATGCACGTCAGGATAGAAAGGCGAGAGCGCGTGAGCCAATCACTTCTAAACTTGTGGCAAATATGCTTGAAGTAGCTGGAGTGGATCGTTTATTGACCATTGACTTGCATGCTGCACAGATTCAAGGATTCTTTGATATTCCTGTGGATCACTTGATGGGAGCTCCTCTGATTGCAGATTATTTTGAGCGTCGTGGCATGGTTGGTTCTGACTATGTGGTTGTTAGCCCAGATCATGGGGGTGTGACTCGTGCCCGCAAACTAGCAGAATTTTTGAAAACATCTATCGCTATTATCGACAAACGTCGTAGCGTTGATAAGATGAACACTAGTGAAGTCATGAACATCATCGGTAAGGTAGAAGGCAAGACATGTATCCTGATTGATGATATGATTGATACTGCTGGTACGATTTGTCACGCTGCAGATGCCCTTGCAGAAGCTGGTGCTGTTGAAGTCTATGCGAGCTGTACGCACCCAGTTCTTTCTGGTCCTGCTATGGACAATATCCAAAAATCAGCTATTAAGAAATTGGTGGTCTTAGATACTATCTATCTACCAGAAGAGCGTTTGATTGATAAGATTGAGCAGATTTCAATCGCTCATTTATTGGGAGATGCCATCGTCCGTATCCACGAAAAACGCCCACTTTCTCCACTTTTCAGTATCGAGCAAAGAATTTAATAGACAAACCTGGGATCTATCTCAGGTTTTTTAGTAACAATAGCAGAACTGCTAAAGCTGTCTTTTGTGTTGATCGTCATATTAAAATAGAGCGCGGTAAAACTTTTAAAAAAATCTAAAAAAAATTAAAAAATGGTTGACAACTCTAATAAATGTGATATACTATAGGTAGTAAGATATCCTTACGAAAAAATTTTTAAAAGAAAAAAGGAGATAAAACTATGAAAAGAGTTTTATTATCATCAGTAGCTGCACTTGCAGTATTCGCAGCAGCAGCACCAGTTTTCGCTGAGGGACCAGCAGCAGCACCAGCAGCTCCAGCAGCTCCAGCTGAGGCAACTTCAGCAATTTTTGGTCCAAACCATAAAGATGGTGAAGTTGACACTGACACTTCTGTTGCAGCTACACCAGGAGATCTTGCTAAAGATGCAGACTCAGAAAAAATTGACGATTCAAAAGCTAAAACTGGTAAAGCTAACAACGCAGTAGTTGATAAAGATGGCGTTCTTCGCGAAAAAGGTCCTAAACCAGCAGCTAAATCTGCAGCAGCAGGTCAAAAAGCTCTTCCAAAAACAAGTGCAGCTAAATAATTCATTTATTTAATGAAGTACTTAATCACTGAAACTTCGTTTCAGTGATTTTTTTGATAATTTATGAGGGGAAAAGATGAGTAGAAGTTCTATGAGAAAGAAATCACCCATTGGTAAAATAATAGCTTCCATCCTTACATTCGTCGTTATTGTTGTTGGAGGATTCTTTGTATATAATAGCTTTTTAGCTCCTACGACTGAAAAACAAAATGATGTAAAAGTTACTCAAAAAGCTGAAAAACAAAGCTATACTGTTAGTGCAGAAGAAAAGAAGTATCTTAAAGAGAGGTTTGATAAGTATAAAGCGATAAATAAGGAAAGTGTCGCTTATGTCAATATTCCAGGTACAGAGTTGGATGAGCCAGTGGTTCAAACAACTGACAATGCGACTTATCTAGATAAGACTTTTGACGGTGGATATCAACCTTACTTGGGTACAGTCTTTATGGATACAGATAACAAAAAGGATTTTAGCGATCGCTTAACTTGGTTATTTGGTCACGCACGTGGTAGTAAGGTAGGGGACCATCGTATGTTTAACGATGTCAACTACTTTGATAAGCAAGAGTTTTTTGATAAACATCCATATGTAGTAATTGAAACACCTGAGAGAAAGTACTATTATGAAGCTATCGCCATGATTATCGTACCAGAAACGACAGCCTTTTATCGTACTTCTTTTGATGATGATAAAGATTTTGAAACCCAGTTATCAGCTGTTTATAATGATGCGCAAATTAAGAAACCTAATGTAAAAGTATCTGCAAAAGATAAATATTTGGTTCTTTCAACTTGTCGTGAAGAAGATGAGACGATTCGTTCAAATCTCTATCTTCGTCAAATTCCAGACTCAGAAATGACTGAGTTTTTGAAACAACACAAGGATAAATTAACTTACACACCAACGAGATAGTGAATAGTCATTAAGCTCACTATCTAAGTAATAAAATCAGTCACATAGGATGGATTATATAAGCTAAACATAAAGAAAATGGCTCTTTGTCAACTGTATTGGGTTGAAGAAAAGCTAAGCTCGAGAAAGGACACATTTCGTCCTTTCTTTTTTGATGTTCAGAGCGATGTAAATCCGTTTTTTGAAGTTTTCAAGGTTCCGAAAACCAAAGGTATTGCGCTTGATAAGTTTGATGAGATTATTGGTCGCTTCCAATTTTGCGTTGAAATAAGATAATTGAAGGGTGTTGATGATTTTCTTTTTATCTTTGAGGAAGGTTTTAAAGACAGTCTGAAAAAGAGGATGCAGCTGTTTTAGATTGTCCTCAATGAGTTCTAAAAATTTGTCAGGTTCCTTATTCTGAAAGTGAAAAAGCAAGAGTTGATAGAGATGATAGTGGTGTTTCAAGTCTTCTGAATAGCTCAAAAGATTGTCTAGTATCTCTTTATTGGTTAAGTGCATGTGAAAAGTAGGGCGATAAAATCTCTTATCACTGACTTTACGACTATCCTGTTGAATGAGTTTCCAGTAATGCTTGACAGCCTTGTATTCATGGGATTTTCGTTCAAATTGATTCATGATTTGAACACGCACTCGACTTATAGAACGGCTTAAGTGTTGGAGTAAAACAGTCCAGTGGACTGTTTTAGCCTGAGTTTAGAAATATAATAACGAAAGGTGAAAACAATCCAGAACGATTTTAGTATTCGGGAGTGAAACAGTCTGGGAGACTGTTTCAGCCTGAGCCTAGAAATTCGAAAGCGAAGCTGTTTAGCCAAGTCATAGTAGGGACTAAACATATCCATAGTAATGATTTTCACCTGACAACGAACGGCTCTATCGTAGCACAGAAAGTGATTCCGGATGACTGCTTGTGGTCTTCCCTCAAGAACAGTGATGATATTGAGTTTTTCAAAATCTTGCGCAATGAATTTTATCTTTCCCTTTGTAAAAGCGTACTCATCCCAAGACATAATCTCAGGAAGACAAGAAAAATCATGTTTAAAGTGAAAATCATTGAGCTTACGAATAACAGTTGAAGTTGAGATGGAAAGCTGATGGGCAATATCGGTTATAGAAGTTTTTTTAATCAGCTTCTGAGCAATCTTTTGCTTGATGATGCGAGGTATTTGGTGATTTTTCTTGACGATAGAAGTCTCAGCGACCATCATTTTTGAACAGTGATAGCACTTAAAACGTCGCTTTTTAAGAAGAATTCTAGTAGGCATACCAGTCGTTTCAAGATAAGGAATCTTAGACAGTTTTTGAAAATCATATTTCTTCATTTGGTTTCCGCAATCAGGACAAGATGGAGTCTCATAATCCAGTTTAGCGATGATTTCTTTGTGGATATCCCTATTGATGACATCTATAATTTGGATATTTGGGTCTTTGGTATCGAGTAGTTTTGTGATAAAATGTAATTGTTCCATATGAATCTTTCTAATGAGTTGTTTGATCGCTTTTCATTTATGCTTTTTTGATCTTTAGAAGAGTGGATTTTTTAGTAAAATAAGAGGGTCTAGTTTATATCAGCAATTCCTTAATATACTTGCGTTTTAGTCAAGCATCCTTCTTCTAAAAAAGTCGCTTTTTATAGGGTTTTATGATATAATAATGCGCAAGAGGTTTAGAATGAAAAAAAATTATTTACCCCCGTTTTTTGTGATTTTACTGGGTATTGCAAGTTTTGGAGTTTTGACAAGTCTGATCATTTTTTCAAAAAGTAATGTTCTAATCATTAGTCTCTTATTTTTATTTATTCTTTTTTATCTGTATGTATTTATATTACAAGAAAAAAGGAATGAAGAGGGTGTAATCGAAGAGATTGAGTATGTTAATCACAAAGCTGAAGAGAGTTTGACCAGTTTGTTAGAGCAAATGCCTGTTGGGGTCATTAAATTAGATTTATCTAGTGGTGAAGTAGAGTGGTTGAACCCCTATGCTGAGCTGATTCTCTCTAATGAAGAGGGGGAGATTAGTCTAGAATTGATCCAGACAGTGATTAAGGCTTCTGTAGGAAATCCAGGCTCTTATGCGACCTTGGGTGAGACACGTTATGTAGTCCATATGGATAAAGCATCTGGAGTTCTTTACTTTTTTGATGTTTCTGGAGAATATGAAGCAACTGTAGAGTTGGTAACGAGTCGACCAGTTATTGGGATCGTGTCTGTTGATAACTATGATGATTTAGAGGATGAAACTTCTGAGTCTGATATTAGTAATATAAATAGTTTTATTGCTAATTTTGTGTCGGAGTTTGCTAGAAAATATGCTATGTTTTCTCGTCGAGTGAGTATGGATCGTTTTTATTTATTTACTGACTATACGGTACTCGAGAGTTTGATGAGTGATAAGTTTAGTGTCATCAATGCTTTTCGTGAAGAAGCAAAACAAAGACAGTTGCCTTTGACACTAAGTATGGGCTTTTCTTATGGTGATGGCAATCATGATGAGATCGGGAAGGTCGCCTTGCTCAACTTGAACTTGGCTGAAGTTCGTGGTGGAGATCAGGTAGTCGTTAAGGAAAATCATGATACGAAAAATCCTATTTATTTTGGTGGAGGTTCTGCTGGTTCAATCAAGCGTACACGTACACGAACAAGAGCCATGATGACAGCCATTTCTGATAAGATTCGTAGTGTTGATCAGGTTTTTGTGGTTGGTCATAAAAATCTAGATATGGATGCCTTGGGTTCAGCTGTTGGGATGCAGTTGTTTGCAAGTAATATTACTGAAAATAGTTATGCTGTTTATGATCAAGATCATATGTCAGCTGATATTGAACGTGCCGTGATTCACTTAAAAAAAGAGGGGGTGACCAAGCTCTTATCTGTTAAGGATGCGATAGAGATGGTGACCAAGCGTTCTTTACTGATTTTGGTAGATCACTCTAAAACAGCTTTGACCTTATCAAAAGAATTTTATGATTTGTTTACACAAACTATCGTTATTGACCATCATAGACGTGATCAGGATTTTCCAGATAATGCTGTTATTACCTATATCGAGAGTGGAGCCAGCAGTGCTTGTGAGTTGGTAACAGAATTAATTCAGTTTCAGAATTCTAAGAAAAATCGTTTGAGTCATATGCAGGCTAGTGTTCTCATGGGTGGGATGATGCTAGATACTAAAAATTTCACGACTAGGGTTACCAGTCGAACATTTGACGTGGCTAGCTATCTCAGAACTAGAGGAAGTGACAGTGTCACGATTCAAGAAATTGGTGCGACTGATTTCGACGAGTATCGTGAAGTCAATGAACTTATTTTAGAGGGGCATAAGCTAGGCTCAGAGGTATTAATTGCTGAAGCTAAGGACTTAAAATGCTATGATACAGTGGTAATTAGTAAGGCTGCAGATGCTTTACTTGCTATGTCAGGTATTGAAGCGAGTTTTGTTTTAGCTAAGAACATACAGGGATTTATCTCTATTTCTGCTCGAAGTCGTAGTAAAATCAATGTGCAACGAATCATGGAAGAGCTTGGTGGAGGAGGGCACTTTAATTTGGCAGCCGCTCAGATTAAGGATATGACCTTGTCAGAAACTGGTAAAAAACTGACAGAAATTATACTAAATGAAATAAACCAGAAGGAGAAAGAAGAATGAAAGTAATCTTTTTAGCAGATGTTAAAGGAAAAGGGAAAAAAGGGGAAATCAAGGAAGTTCCAACAGGATACGCACAAAACTTTCTGATCAAAAAGAACCTAGCTAAGGAAGCGACTGCTCAAGCGGTGGGTGAACTTCGTGGAAAACAAAAATCTGAAGAAAAAGCTCATGCTGAGATGATTGCAGAAGCAAAAGCGATTAAGGCGCAACTTGAAGCAGAAGAAACTATCGTGGAATTTGTTGAAAAAGTTGGTCCAGATGGTCGTACATTTGGTTCGATTACGAACAAGAAGATTGCGGAAGAACTGCAAAAGCAATTTGGCATCAAGATTGACAAACGTCATATTCAAGTGCAAGCACCTATTCGTGCAGTTGGTTTGATTGATGTACCTGTGAAAATATATCAGGATATCACAAGTGTTATCAATCTTCGAGTGAAGGAAGGGTAAGTTTAGTCCTTCTTGACAATCGTGTAAAGGGAAGGGAAGTCTAATGGCAGAAGTAGAAGAGTTACGAGTACAGCCCCAAGATATCTTAGCTGAACAATCTGTTTTGGGTGCTATCTTTATAGACGAGAGTAAGCTTGTTTTTGTACGAGAATATATTGAGTCTCGGGACTTTTTTAAGTATGCCCATCGTTTGATTTTCCAGGCTATGGTGGATCTTTCTGATCGTGGTGATGCCATAGATGCGACAACGGTTCGCACGATTCTGGATGATCAAGGAGACCTTCAGAATATCGGTGGTTTATCCTATTTAGTTGAGATTGTTAACTCAGTTCCAACGTCTGCCAATGCTGAGTATTATGCTAAGATTGTTGCTGAAAAGGCTACGCTACGTCGCCTAATTTCTAAGCTAACAGAGTCTGTCAATCAAGCTTATGAGGCTTCGCAACCTGCGGATGAAATCATTGCTCAGGCTGAAAAAGGCTTGATAGATGTTAGTGAACATGCCAATAGAAGTGGATTTAGGAACATTCGAGATGTGTTGAATGTCAACTTTGGAAATCTTGAAGCTCGTTCACAACAAACGACCGATATTACAGGAATTGCAACAGGATATCGTGACTTGGATCATATGACGACTGGACTTCATGAGGAAGAGTTGATTATCCTAGCTGCTCGTCCAGCGGTTGGTAAGACGGCCTTTGCCTTGAATATTGCTCAGAATATTGGGACTAAGTTGGACAAAACGGTTGCTATCTTTTCGCTTGAAATGGGTGCAGAAAGCTTGGTAGACCGTATGTTAGCAGCGGAAGGTTTGGTGGAGTCGCACTCTATCCGTACGGGTCAATTGACTGATGAGGAGTGGCAAAAATATACTATTGCTCAGGGTAATCTAGCTAACGCCAGTATCTACATAGATGATACACCGGGAATTCGGATTACAGAGATTCGTTCTCGGGCTCGTAAACTGGCTCAGGAGACGGGCAATCTAGGCTTGATTTTGATTGACTATCTCCAACTCATTACAGGAACTGGTCGAGAAAATCGTCAGCAAGAGGTTTCAGAAATTTCACGTCAGTTGAAAATTCTTGCTAAAGAACTAAAGGTACCAGTAATAGCTCTTAGTCAGCTTTCTCGTGGTGTGGAGCAACGTCAAGACAAGAGACCAGTTTTGTCTGATATTCGTGAATCTGGATCTATCGAGCAAGATGCTGATATCGTAGCCTTTTTATACCGTGATGATTACTATGAACGCGGTGGTGAAGGAGAGGAAAAAGTTCCAAATAACAAGATTGAAGTCATTATCGAGAAAAATCGTAGTGGAGCTCGAGGAACAGTGGAATTAATTTTCCAAAAAGAATACAATAAATTTTCAAGTATCTCAAAGAGGGAGGCATAAAATGTCAGATGCATTTACAGATGTCGCTAAGATGAAAAAAATCAAAGAAGAAATCAAGGCACATGAAGGACAAGTCGTTGAAATGACATTGGAAAATGGTCGTAAGCGACAAAAAAATAGGTTGGGTAAGTTAATTGAGGTTTATCCATCCCTATTTATCGTTGAATTTGGGGATGTTGAAGGAGATAAACAGGCTAATGTTTACGTTGAATCTTTCACTTACTCAGATATCCTTACAGAAAAGAATTTGATTCATTATCTTGACTAAAGTGAGAAATTTTTCTCACTTTTTATTTTTTTCTCCGAATAGTTTATGTGAAGGTTATCTTCGATTTATACTATTTTTCAAGGAGGAAGAATGAAAAATTCACCATTTAAAGTATCAGAAGCAGGATTTTCTATTAGAAAGTCAGTTAAAAAGGTTGTTCCTTTTTTAGTAGTAGGGATGATGTTATCAGCTGGAGATAGTGTGTATGCCAATGTGTCTCTTGCTCGTGGGGATGATTATCCTGCTTATTATAAAAATGGGAGTCAGAGTATAGATAAGTGGAGGTTGTATTCTCGTCAGTGTACTTCATTTGCTGCTTTTCGTTTGAGTGGGGTCAATGGTTTTGAGCTACCAGGAGCTTATGGGAATGCGAAGGAATGGGGTTACCGTGCTCGTCGTGAAGGCTATCGTGTCGATAATATACCAGCAATTGGTTCTATTGCTTGGTCTACAGAGGGGGGCTATGGCCATGTTGCTTGGGTTTCAAATGTGATGGGAGACATGATTGAGATTGAAGAATATAATTATGGTTATACAGGGGCTTATAATAAACGAGTAGTAAAAGCAAACACGATGACAGGTTTTATCCATTTTAAAGATGTATCAAGTAGTTCTAATCATTCGACAAATCATTCAAAGCCTCTGACAAATAGTTCTAAGAATGTATCCAACAATCAAACTGTGACGGTTCAGCCTACGTACTCAACGAGAGGAACTCATTATTTTAAGGCAAAAGCTGCTGTCAAAAATCAACCTTCAGTGAATGCGGATACGCTTACCTATTATAAACCTGGAGACAGTGTTCACTACGATCAGGTGATTGAAAAAGATGGCTACAAGTGGTTGAGTTATATTTCTTATAGTGGGAATCGCCGTTATGTTCAGTTAGAAGAATCTACTTCGTCACAAAATCAATCAGGAAACAGGAATAATTCAAATACAGTTTCAAATAATACATCAAATACTGCTTCTACTGTTGGTTGGAAGAAGGTGAACGGTAGTTGGTATCATTTCAAATCAAATGGTACTAAAACAACGGGATGGTTAAAAGATGGCTCTAGTTGGTATTATTTGAAACCATCAGGTGAAATGCAGACAGGTTGGTTAAAAGAAAATGGTTCTTGGTATTATCTTGATAGCTCAGGTGCAATGAAAACGGGCTGGTATAAGGTGTCTGGTAAGTGGTACTATTCATATTCGTCAGGTAAGCTAGCTGTTAATACAACAATAGATGGTTATCGAGTAAATTCTAATGGTGAATGGATTCAGTAGAGAATAGGTTCATTAGTTAAAACGTAAATATAAAAAGAGTCTGGTACAATAGTCCCTTATCTCCAAAAAAAGCAACGGATTTGCCGTTGCTTTTTGCATGGTTGCGAC
>NZ_CABFMF010000020.1 GCF_901875575.1 uncultured Streptococcus sp. | reverse complement strand
TATCTTCATAAGTTAATTTCATAATAAAAACACCCCAAAAGTTAGATTTTTCTGTCTAACTTTTGGGGTGCAGTTCATTTTTATTTTCTTAATATGTGCCTTCTTCACCTTGACTAGTCAAAATTACAGGCCCATCCTTGGTAATAACGAATTGATGTTCATATTGACAAGATAGACCACCATCAATGGTCTTATGTGCCCAACCAGTCTTCATATCTGTATCAATTTCCCAGTCGCCAGTATTAATCATCGGTTCAATTGTCAAAACCATTCCTTCACGAAGGCGAAGACCACGACCTGCAATACCATAGTTAGGCACCATTGGTTCTTCATGCATTGTAGGTCCTACACCGTGGCCTACTAAATCTCGGACAACCCCGTAACCACGACTTTCAGCATATTCTTGAATAGCCGCACCTATATCACCGATACGATTTCCTACTACAGCCTGCTCAATTCCCTTATACATTGCTTCTTTGGTCACATCCATCAAGTTTTTTACTTCTTCAGACGGTGTACCAACCGCATAAGCCCAACACGAATCCGCCAAGCCACCAAAATAGCTTTGAGTATACTTTTTAACTTGTTCGACATTATTGAAGTTCAGTTTAGAGACATTAAGGTCAGATTTGGCAATAGGACCACCTAGAACCATATCAACTTTAAGCAGGTCACCATCCTTCAAGATATAATGACGAGGAAAAGCATGAGCTACTTCATCATTAAGTGAGCAACAAGTTGCATAAGGATAATCCATAACTGCTCCATCAACTCCAATTTGAAGAGGAAGGAAATTCTCTTCCTTACAACGTCTACGGACATACTCTTCAACTTCCCACATATCAATACCTGGCTTAATCAAATCACGTAATCCGATATGGATACTAGCCAAGAAATCACCCGCCTTATCCATGGCTTCAATTTCACGAGCGGATTTTAATGTTATCATATTTTTACCTAGTTTCTAAATAAGATTCTAATTAATTTTTACCGTTACATTTGCTTTTGAAACGATCTGATGTCCGTGGTAAATGTCGTAATCAATAATAGCAGATCGTCTTGTATGATGGATGATACGAGCCTGAATACGTAATGTATCATCAATCTGAACAGCCTGTAAAAAGTAAATGAGCATCTGTTCAATAATAAGACTGCGTCCACTATTCACCACTAAATCTTGTGTCATGTGACTCAAGATTTCTGCCAATACACCGTTAGCAAGAACTCCGTTTTTTTCAAGCATAAAAGGTTCTACTGTAATGACTACTTCATCATGATGATAAGAAAGCTTCTGTCCTATTTGCTCTGAAAAAGTTGGAAGAGCTGAAACTTGAGAACGACTCATCTTTTCCATAACATCACGTCTCGTAACAACACCAAGTAAGGTTTGATTACTTCGTACTACTGGAACCATCTCAAAGTCTTCTGCAATCATCCTTTGGCTGACATTAGCAATATTGGTTGCTAAACCTGTCAGAAAGACACTTCGTGTCATGACCTTATCAATGGTGGTATTAGGGGACTTATCTCCTGCGTCTCTCATAGTAACTACTCCAACAACAACTTGGTGTTGATTAATAACTGGGAAACGACTACTTCTACTCTTGCGAACTAAATCCAAATAATCTTTAACAGTATCTGTTTCTCTGAGAAAACCATATTCATGACTTGATCTATAGAGTTTCTCTACTGTTAAAATATCTGTTTTAATCTGTACATTTGATAAGGCTTTATTAATCATTGTCGCAACAGTAAAGGTATCGTGCTTACTTCTTAAAACAGGAATCCCTTTTTGATTTGCAAGCTCCAGTACTTCTTCATTTACATGAAATCCACCAGTAACAAGAACAGCATTTTCATTCTCAAGAGCCAACAATTGGATACGAGTTCGATCACCTACAATCAATAGACCACCATCATGAAGATAGGATAAAATATTCTGTTCAGTCATAGCTCCGATTGAAAACTTACTAAATTCACGTTCTAGACCCTCTTGTCCAGCTAAAACTTCAGAAGAAGTAACTTCAGCTATTTCAGCATAATTTAGTTTTTCAATTGCTACTTTTTGAGATTTTACACGAATTGTTCCACTTCGTGGACGAGTCTCGACAATTCCACGATTTTCAGCTTCTTTGATTGCACGATAAGCCGTTCCATCACTAACTCCTAAATGATTAGAAATACTACGAACACTAACACGCTTACCAACTGGCAATTCTTCTAAATAGCTTAGAATTTCCTGGTGTTTACTCATTGAATTCTCCTTTTACATTTCGAAATTCAAGATAATCTCGCATTTTTCTTGTGTAGCGATCACTTCCCTTAAACTGACGAAAAAGACTAAATCCAGCATTGAGAGCAACTTTTTGACTAGCCTTATTTTCTACATGAGTAATAATAGTTAATTTTTTAAGACCAAATTCTTGAAAGGAAAGCTGAGAAAGTTTGGTGACAACTTCAGTCATAAATCCTTGGGACCAAGTATCTTTTTTCAAAAAATAGCCAATTTCAGCTTCTTTCTTTATCTCATCTATCTTCTCAAACTTGATAGAACCTATCATTTGCTGAGTTTTCTGATCACAAATAGCCCATACACCCAATGGAGATTTCATAAAATAATTCGCAAGTGTGAATTGGCTTTCTTCTAAGCTAGCCTGAGTTGGAAATATGAATTGTAAGTTTTCAGGATTAGCAGCAATTTCATAGAATGCCTTACTATCACTAAAAAAGAAAGGACGCAAATACAAGCGATCCGTCTCAAAAAAAGAAAACTCTGCTAATTTGGTCCAAATATTCATAAACACCTCTACGATTTATTCGTCAACTAGTGTAATATCAGCTCCTAGATTACGTAATTTTTCAATAATATTTGAATAACCACGTAAGATAAACTCGATATCTGTAATTTCAGTTTTTCCTTCTGCCATCAGACCAGCAATAACTAATGCTGCCCCTGCTCTAAGATCAGTCGCCTTAACCTTTGCTCCCTGTAAACCACGTCCACCTCTATATAAAATATGCCCATTCGTTGTAGAAATATCTGCGTCCATCTTAGCTAATTCGAAAACATGATTGATACGTTTTTCGTAAATCGTATCAACAATGGTACCACGCCCTTGAGCTTTTAATAAAAGAGGGGTAATTGGTTGTTGTAAATCTGTTGCAAAACCTGGATAAGGAGCTGTTTTAATATTAATTGCTTTTAAATTGGATTGCTCTTCAACAAATATACTGTCTTCAGATACAGTCATTCGAACACCCATTTCTTCCAATTTCGCAATAAAGCCTTCTATGTGTTCATAAAGGACATTATTAATACGAATTCCTTTACCAACTGCAGCAGCTAAAGAAATATAGGTTCCAGCTTCAATACGATCTGGAATAACTTGATGGCGTGTTCCATGAAGTTTTTCTACACCATCAATAGTAATTATATTTGTTCCTGCACCTCGGATATGAGCCCCCATATTATTTAACAAAGTTGCAACATCAATAATCTCAGGTTCACGCGCAGCATTTTCTATAACAGTCCGTCCTTTTGCTTTCACTGCAGCAATCATCGTATTAATAGTCGCACCAACACTAACTGTATCCATATAGATACTTGCACCATGAAGAGCTTTCCCTTGGGTAGATAAATTCATATTATCTCCCTCATAACTTACCTTAGCTCCCATCGCTTCAAAAGCTTTGAGATGAAGATCAATAGGACGAGGTCCAAGATCACACCCTCCTGGTAAGCCCACTGTAGCTTCCCCAAAACGACCTAATAAGCTCCCATAAAAATAATAAGATGCCCGAAGACTATTAATTTTGCCATAAGGCATAGGGATATTTTTAACACCTCTTGGATCTATTTCTAGAACATCATCGTAACGCTTAACACTCGCACCCATTAATTCCATAATTTCAACTAAGCTATCTACATCAGAAATTTCTGGAACATAATCTAAAGTAACAACGTCGTCGGCTAAAATTATTGCCGGAATCAAGGCGACTACGCTATTTTTTGCACCACTAATGGTGATTTCACCCTGCAGTGAAATGCCACCATTGATAACAATTTTTTTCATTATCTATTTTTAATACTCTTTCAAAATTTCTAAAAAGGTCCTACATTAAAGTATATCATAATTTCTGTCTTTTTTCCATCCTTTATAATTTTTAATATCTATTCCCTAATTATAAGCATCAAATCGAGAATAAAAAGTTTTGCCCTTTTTTGCTCCTAGATAAAAAAGAGCCCATCACACAGGCTAGAAAGCTTGATATGATAGGCTTTTTAATGTTAGATTAACGTACTGTACGGATACGCATTGTGTTTGTACGTACAGCTTCTCCAACTGGTACACCAGCTACGATAACGATATCGTCACCAGATTGTACAAGACCTGCTTCAACTGCTTTACGTTCAGCAATTTCGAACATATCATCAGTTGATGATGGGGCATCTGTCAACATTGGGATAACACCCCAGTTCAACATCAATCCACGCTCAGTCAATTCGTCAAATGTCAATGCTAAGATATCAGCATTAGGACGATATTTAGAAATCAAACGAGCTGTATGACCTGTTTTAGTCAGAGTTACAATCAATTTGATATCCATTGAGTTAGCAGCATCTTTAACAGCTGAAGCCATTACTTCTGTCTTAGAGTTACGTTCAAATGAATCTGAATTCAAACGACCGTATTCGTTAAGAAGAGTTTGAGCGTTCTTATCGATTGTAGCCATTGTAGTAACTGACTCAAGAGGGTATTTACCATTCGCAGATTCACCTGAAAGCATTGTAGCGTCAGTACCGTCGATAACAGCATTAAATACGTCTGATACTTCTGAACGTGTTGCACGTGGTTTTTCAGTCATTGTTTCAAGCATGTTTGTTGCAGTGATAACAACTTTACCAGCAGCATTAACTTTCTTGATGATCATTTTTTGGTAAACTGGAACCATTTCGAATGGTACTTCGATACCCATGTCACCACGGGCAATCATGATACCGTCAGCAGCTTCGATGATTTCATCCAAGTTGTCGATACCTTGTTGGTTTTCAATTTTTGCAAACAATTGAACGTGTCCGTTTCCAGTTTCTTTACAGATTGCACGAACTTCTTCAACGTCTTTTGCAGTACGTACAAATGAAATCGCAATGAAGTTAATTCCTTGTTCAAGACCAAAGCGGATGTCATCATTATCACGTTCAGCAAGAGCTGGGAAAGGAATTTTAGTGTTAGGAATGTTCACACCTTTTTGTTTTGCAATAACACCATCATTTTCAACTTCAACTTCAAATTCACGAGTCGCATCATCTTTAGCAACCACACGAAGACCAAGTTTACCATCGTCAATTAATACTTGGCGTCCAACTTCAACATCATCATAGATGTCAAGTGAACCAGCAACGTTCAATGCAATTACTTCACGAGTTGATTGAATTCCTTGTTTAGTTGCAACACGAATTTTTTCACCAGTTGTGTAAGAGTATTCTTTTGCATCTCCTTCGAACAATTCTGTACGGATTTCTGGTCCTTTAGTATCAAGAAGGAAACCAACTTTTTTACCTGCAAGTTTTTCAGCAAGTTTAACAGTTGCCATACGGTCACCTTGTTCTTGGTGGTCACCGTGAGAGAAGTTGAAACGGAATGTATTTGCACCAGCTTCAATCAATTTAGCAATGTTTTTAGCTGAAGCTTCAACATCAAGTTTTCCACTCCAGTATCCATCTTCACCATATTTTTTACCACCACGGATTTCAACCGCAGGACCCAAAGTTGCAACGATTTTTACACGTTTGTTCATGATTTTTGTGACTCCTTTATATATATGACCTTTTTGGTCGAGTTAACTAAATTATGGATTATGACAAGCTTTTATTCAAGTCAGATAGCTCAAGGTCTGCTTTATGAGGGTTGTTAACCACAATCTTACCATCAGCAGTAAGACTAAATAATGCACCTTCTTCTGCAGTACCAAGAATTGGGTTTTCTACCATTTTCTCATTACGGATACCAACTGCAACTCCACCGATTCCTTGTTTAAGAAGTTTAACGGCATGGGCACCCATTCGTGACGCCAATACACGGTCACGAGCAGTTGGAGAACCACCACGTTGAATATGTCCAAGTTCTGTCACACGAAGGTCGCTCATATCTCCAGCTTCTTTAAGTTTTTGACCAAATTCAGCAGCTGACATAACACCCTCAGCTAATACGATGATATTGTGTTTTTTACCACACTCGTAGCCAGCTTTGATGCTTGCTACGATATCTTCCATCTTGAAGTCTTCTTCAGGGATAATGATTTCATCAGCACCAGTTGCAATACCTGCCCAAAGAGCGATATCACCAGCGTTACGTCCCATAACTTCAATTACAAAAGTACGACGGTGACTTGATGATGTATCACGAATCTTATCAATAGCATCCATAGCAGTTGTAACAGCAGTATCAAATCCAATTGTAAAATCAGTACCAACGATATCATTATCAATTGTACCTGGAAGACCGATAGCTGGGAAACCATGTTCAGTTAAACGCATAGCACCGTGGTATGAACCATCACCACCGATAACAACTACGCCTTCAATACCATGTTTTTTTAATTGCTCAATCCCTTTAAGTTGGCCTTCAAGTTTAGCAAACTCAGGATAACGAGCTGAGTGAAGGAAAGTACCACCACGAGAAATAATGTCTCCTACAGAAGCTGCATCTAGGGGATGAATTTCACCAGCAACCATACCAGCATATCCATCATAGATACCAAATACTTCCATTCCTTCTGAAATTGCTTGACGAACAACTGCACGAATGGCAGCATTCATACCAGGGGCGTCTCCACCACTAGTTAAAACAGCAATACGTTTCATTTGGTTTATGCTCCTTTTTCTTTTAACATTCTTACTGATTATATCACAATTTATTGGAAAATTCTCCTATTTTCCGTATTTTTAGCGATAAATCGTTTTCATAACAATTCCATTTAATTTTGACTCTAATTCAGGAGATTTCATTACAAAATATTTTGAAGAAACAATTGTTTTCTTTTCTTCCTCATACCTTATAATAACTGGTATTGGACCTTTAAATCCTTCTAATATTTGGAAAATTTCTTGATCTTTTTCATGATTGTTAACTTGTATCCAAAAACGTTCTGCCACTGCTTCTCTGATTTCTTGTGCAATCATTTGCAGACGACCATCACGTAACTGAATTTTTCCCTTTATATAGTAGAAAACTCCTTCCTTTAGTTTCGAACTTTCTTGTCTGTACAAATCAGAAAATAGGGTTACATCCAATTTTTTCTTACTATCATCTACCTGTAAGAAAGCCATATTTTCCCCTTTTTTAGTACGTATAATCTTGATTTTTTGGATTTCAACCAAAATAATACACGAAGTGTTTTCTGAGATTTTTTCAATCGGTGTGATCGGATAAATTGCTTTATTTGCTATTGTCTGCAAAGGATGTTTACTTATACCAACTCCGAGTAATTCCTGTTCCAGGTAGTATTTTTCCTGCTCTGTCCAGTCATTAAAATCTAACCAATCATAAATTGAGTCATCAAATAAACCACTTATTAAATCTGCAAAATCAAATAAGTTGGGTAGATTATTTAATACTTTTAGACGATTTTTTTCAAATGAATCAAAGAGACCAACTTTTATAAGAGGTTCTAAAAGAGAAATTTTACGGTAATTTCTAGGTAACTTAGATATAAAATCTTCAATAGTAGAAAAAGGTCTATTTTGGATAATCCAAAGAGCTAAATCCTTACTCACTCCCTTAATGGTTTTTAAACCAAGATAAATGGTCTTATTCGAAATTTTATCGTGATAAGGAACAGTATGAATCGATAGTGGTGCTATTTCAAATCCTGACTCTATAGCATCTGTTAAGTAGTCACTGCTAGAAGCATTCAACATAACTTGATAAAAAATAGCTGGGTAATGAGTTTTAAAATAAGCTAATTGAAAAGCCAGGGCAGAGTAAGCGTAGGCATGGGATCTGTTAAATCCATAACCTGCAAATTTTTCCATCACATTAAAAACTTGTTCTGCTTTTTCCTTGCTGTGACAACTCTCAACTGAACCTTTAATAAAAGATGCCCTCATCTCATGCATGGCTACTGGATCTTTTTTACCCATAGCCCTCCTTAAAATATCAGCTTTCCCTAAACTAAATCCTCCAAAACGTTGAGCAACCTGCATGACCTGCTCTTGATAAAGCATAATTCCATAGGTAGGAGCTAAAATATCTTCTAAAACTGGATCTAATACAGTAACTTTTTCCTGGCCATGCTTTCTAGCAACAAAGTTAGAAATATAATCACTGGCACCTGGTCTATTTAGAGAAGTTGTTGCGACCACATCTTCGAAGCACACTGGTTTAACTTGTTTCAATAAACGAATAGCGCCAGGTTGTTCAAATTGAAAAATACCTTTCGTATTTCCTGAAGCAAAAAGTTCCAAAGTTGCTTTATCTTCTAAATCAATCTCTTTTATATTTAGATGAATTCCTTCTGATTCTTCCAATAATTCTGCCATTTTTTGGACAAAAGTTAAATTTCGTAGGCCTAGAAAGTCCATTTTCAACAAACCACTATCCTCAACAGCATGGGCATCATATTGAGTCAAAGGAATTTCATCACCATGCTTAAGTGGAATATAATTAGTTAAATCTTGGTCACTAATAACGACACCCGCAGCATGGACAGATGTTTGTCTTGGATATCCTTCAATCTTACAAGCTATTTCAAAAGCTTTTTGATATTCTAGCTTACTATTGATTTGCTGGCGAAACTGTAGATTGCCCTCATAGGCTGACTTGAGATTGTCACGAAAACTGATTTTCTTGGTAATTGCAGATAATTCATACTCTGGTACACCATAGCGTTTCAAAACATCTCGAAGAGCTTGCTTAGCCCCAAAGGTTGAAAAAGTAACGATTTGAGCCGCATGTTTGCTGCCATATTTATTACCAACATATCTGATAAAATCTGGGCGATAAATATCAGGAATATCGATATCAATATCCGGCATAGTATAACGTTCTCGGTTAAGAAAACGCTCAAAAATCAGATTCTTCTCAACAGGGTCGATTCCAGTAATATCTAAAGCATAGGCTACTAAACTCCCTACAGCAGAACCACGCCCCATTCCCATATAATAACCTTTAGATCGTCCAAAACGTAATAAATCCCAAACAACTAAGAAATAATCATCAAAGCCCATATCATGAATAACAGCTAATTCTTGGTCTAAACGATCTTGATATTCTTTAGTAATTAACCCCTTCTGAGTCAACCCCAGTTCAGCACGCTCTCTCAGCTCTTCTACAGCTGGTCTAGCTGGGTTAAAACGAGGAAGTTTCAAACTTGTATCCAAATCATAATAAATTCCTGAAATAAGCTTTTCTAAATTGTCCAAGGCCTGAGGAAAGCGTTCTTGGAATAGTTTCTCTAAAGAATTTGCAGATAAAAGCACATCTTGTTGTGAGTGCAAGGAAACTTCTCTTATCGGAAGATTTTCTTTGATTGCTTTTAAGACTTGTAGAACTTCCCTATCATTTTTTTCAAAAGAATTAACGCGATAAAGGGGAACGATTGGACGATTAAATTCAGTCACAACAGTATCTGGATATACACCTATATAAAAATCACAACCTAAGTCTAATGAATCAATCTCTTCAAAATAAGGAACAATGACCGCAATATCGTTTAAATACTGTGAGAAAAATAACCATTCTTTCTCCCCCTGCATCTTAGCCGTAGATAGCTTCATCAACTGTTGATAACCTACACTAGAGAGAGCTAAAAAACGTATATTGACTTCACTATTATTTATTGTTAGAGTCATTTCAAGCCCTAATAAAGGATGAATGCCATATTTTTTTGTAATCTCTAGAAAATCAAATGCACCATAAAGATTATCAACATCCATCATAGCCAGATGAGTATAGCCATAGTCTTTTGCTCTACACACATATTTTTCTATTGAAACGACACTCTCCATAAAACTATAGACTGTTTTTGTATCCAGTTGTGCTATCAATTTACACTTCTCCTCTATCATTCTAACTATATTATACCATTTTCAAAAAGAGAAAGAAAAGAACCTGAGATATGAAATCTCAAGTTCTTTTACTATTTGAATGAAAAACTGTATCTAAAAGAGATTCGAAATTATTTTTCATCTTCTCTTTTCTTACGAGCTACCAATCCAAATCCACTCAAGGCTCCTAGAAGTCCAAGTGTTGCTAAATCAGCATGATCTTTTGTACCAGTATTTGGAAGTTCGTTTTGACCATCCGCATACTGTAGTGTAGCAGGCTCTGCTGGTTGTTCTGGTGTCACTAGAGCTACTGGTTGTTTAGGAGTCTCAGGTGTCACTGGAACAGGATTTGGTGCAGGACTAGGATCTGGCTGAGGTGCTGGAGCTGGTTTTGGAATCGGAGTTGGACCTGGGTAAGGTCTTGGTTCCGGTTGTGATTCTGGTTTTGGTTTTGGCTCCGGCTTTGGTTCTGGCTTGAGTTTTGTATATTCCACAATCACTGTCACATCTTTTGTTGTTGGTGTAATTTGTACCGCATCCACTTTTGCTTTATTTGGAGCATTATAGTTTTTAACCCTTGGAGAATCTACTGCATCCCAGTTTGCTTCACTCCAGTTTCCTTCAGTTATTACTCCTGTAACTTTGTTTCTCACATTTGTTCGTGTGATGGTTGCTGTTTGTTTAACAGTATCTGCAACTTCTTTTGTCTTATCCGCTGCATCTACATAAGTGATAGTACGTGTAACTGCTTTACTTTCAACTATATTTTCTGTTCCTTGCGTATACTCAATTACTTCTGTCACATTTTCTGTTGTTGGTGTAATTTGTACCGCATCCACTTTTGCTTTACTTGGGGCGTTATAGTTTTCAACCCTTGGAGAATCTACTGCAGCCCAGCTTGCTTCACTCCAGTTTCCTTCAGTTATTGCTCCTGTGACTTTGTTTCTCACATTTGTTCGTGTGATGGTC
>NZ_CABFMF010000019.1 GCF_901875575.1 uncultured Streptococcus sp. | reverse complement strand
TCCTCAAGAGGTTGAAATGGAGATAGAGTTGTAGGGGAATCATGTGATTCTCCTATTTTCGTATAGATGAAAGGAGCAAGTATGGAAGTAATGCAATTATTGGCTATGTTTCGTGGAACAATTCCAAAAGATAGGGAGAAAATGGACCTATTTCTTCGTTATCAAGCGCAACATTTTGATGAGAAATGGCAGGATTTGGTAGAGAGTTTTTTGGCTGAAGAGGGCAAGATAGAAGAGATTCCTCACGTCTATTCGTTTGATCAAGATATTGTTTCTTTCCTAGAGGCCAGTTCTGAAAATAATGACCAAGATTTGGAAAGTTACACAAGAAGTTTTGGACAAGCGGGTCTAGATAAATTATCTCAATTAAGTAATTTTGAGAAAAACTTGGTGCTAGAAGTCGCAACCTATAATCTTTCCACTCGATTTTACAACCAATCTGAAGAAGAGAAGCTAACACCATTAAGTGAGCTTGTATGTCATCAGAATCAGGATGTCAATTTAGTCAATGTCTATCGGGTTGCGAATAATCTATCTGACCGTATTAGTAGAGATATAGAGGAATTTCTTCTAATGGTTGATTCAAAAGAGCTTAAAAAAGAAGTTCTTGAGATTCATTTTGAGGAAAAAGAGGGAGATGTTCTAGCCTATTTGGGTTCAGAATTGATGGCTACTTTAGATACCGTTAAGGATCTTGTCTATCATGAAGAAAACTACACACAACTCCCACTGACACAAAAGCTGAAGATTATTACTCATTTTGATGAAGTAAAGGCTATAAGAGAAAAGTCTAATCAAGTAGAGGAAGTTTTATCTCCTTCAAGTGATATTGAACAGGAAACGGAAGAAACGAACTCTTTTTCTAATGTCGATAAGATTGTAGAAGAAACTTTGAGGGAATATCCAATCGGTTCACAAGTAAGTTATAAAGGACAAGTATTTCAGTTGGTTTCGATTGAAAATGCACAGTTAAATAACTTAGTTCGCCTAGAGCTATTCAATGATTCCAACCAGTTATTTGAAGAAAGTCCTATCTTATACTTGAACAGTTTAGAAGAGATTGAACAAGTATTGTCTATCGTAGAACTTGAAAAAGAAGATTCAGAGATTGAGATTGATTCATCAAGTGAAAATCAGGAAATAGATTTGTTTTCCTATCTGGAAGAAGAAAAGGAAAAAGATAAGGAAACAGAAACGCTTATTTCAGATATAGAAGAGACGGAAGTCCCCGTTCAAGATTTTGTTTTTCCAGATGATTTAGAGGACTTTTATCCTAAGACAAATCGAGAAAAGATTGAAACGAATATCGCCTCTATTGAACTTGTTAAAAGATTAGAAAAAGAGGGACGACAAGCGAATCCAAAAGAACAAGAGCTACTAGCCAAGTATGTCGGGTGGGGCGGCCTTGCCAATGAATTTTTTGATGAACTCAATCCAAAGTATGAAGCAGAACGTTTAACTCTCAAGAGCTTAGTAAGTAAATCAGAATACTCCACCATGAAACAAAGTTCTCTCACAGCCTATTATACAGACCCAATGATTATTCGCCAGATTTGGCAAAAATTACTGGATGATGGTTTTGAGGGAGGAAGGATTTTAGATCCTTCTATGGGGACTGGGAACTTCTTTGCGGCTATGCCTAGAAGTATACGAGATAAATCAGAACTCTATGGGGTTGAATTAGACAGTGTGACTGGCGCAATCGCAAAACAACTCCATCCAAATGTCCATATTGAAGTGCGAGGATTTGAAGAAGTTCCCTATCAAAATAATAGTTTTGATTTAGTCTTAACGAATGTTCCTTTTGGAAATTTTCGCATTGCCGATAAAAACTATGATAAACCTTATATGATTCATGATTACTTTGTCAAACACTCACTTGATTTAGTAAGAGACGGAGGACAAGTGTCGATTATCTCTTCTATTGGCACAATGGATAAACGGACAGATAATGTCTTACAAGAGATTAAAACCAACACTCATTTTTTAGGGGGAGTTCGTTTGCCGGATATGGCTTTTAAAAGGATTGCAGGTACTCGTGTAACCACAGACCTCCTTTTCTTTCAAAAGGATCAAGCAAAGAATCTTAATGAAGAGGAGCTTGTCTTTAGTGGCTCTATTCCCTTTGAGGAGGATAAGCGTGTCTGGATTAATCCTTATTTTGATGGGAAATACAATACACAAGTTTTGGGTCAATATGAGGTACGTAATTTTAATGGAGGAACTCTCAATGTTAAGGGGGTATCAGAAACATTAGCTACTGACATTATGGAAGCGTTAGAGAATGTGGAAGAACCTAAACCAATTGACAATTCTTTAAAAGCACCTGTTTTTATCCAAGAAGAAGTGGATAATTCTATTCCAAGTCGTATACGTGAGGACTTAGCTCTCTATTCTTTTGGATATGAGGGAAATCAAATTTATTACCGAGATACGCATGGCATTCGGAAAAGTTCAAAAGTAGATGAAATTAGTTATTATGTAGATGAGAAGGGAGATTTTAAAGCATGGGACAGTTCTTTGTCTGAACATAAAATAGATCGATTCGTACAACTTCATTTGACAGATGAGGAAGCACTAGATGTTTACAAGTCAGAAGAAGCGAGTAAAAGAGGGAAATATAAGGGACTGTTCAAAAAAACTGTATTTTATGAAAGCCACTTATCGGATAAGGATATTAGTCGTATTAAGGGCATGGTTGATTTGAGAGAGACCTATCAAGCCTTAATTGAAATTCAACGTCATCCAGATTATAGTCGGACAGATTTTCAGGTATTACTTAGTAAACTCAATCATGACTATGACCGCTTTGTAAGTCAATTTGGATACTTGAATGCCTCAGTCAATCGGAACTTATTTGATAGTGACGATAAGTATTCTTTACTAGCAAGTTTAGAAGATGAATACATTGACTCTAAAGATCAGAAAGTAAAATATAAAAAATCTTTAGCCTTTGAGAAAGCATTGGTTAGGCCAGAGAGAGTAATTGCAAGAGTTTCAACGGCTTTAGATGCCTTAAACTCCAGTTTATCGGATGGTAGAGGGGTTGATTTAGACTATATGGTATCAATTTATCCCGAACATAGCCAAGCTGCTATTTTAGATGAGTTAGGAGACCAGATTTTAATGGATCCAGAAAGTTATTTAAGAGGAGAAAGAAAATATCTTTCTAAGAACCAATTTTTATCAGGAGACATTCTCAACAAGATAGAAGTAGTTCAACTATTAGTGGAGGAAAACAACCAAGAATGTGACTGGTCCCATGCTTTAGATTTGTTAGAATCTGTTCGTCCTCCACGGATTCATCTGGCAGATATTGAGTTTAAAATAGGGTCACGTTGGATTCCTCAATCCGTTTATGGTAAATTTGCCTTTGAATGTTTTACCAATCGTGAATTTGAATTATCTTCGCCTGATGTTGAACAAGTCATTGAAGTGAATCCTGTCGATGGGCAGGTTCATTTAAGGACATCATTTGCTTATCGCTATCCAAGTGCAAAAGATAGTAGTCTTGGAGTCAGCGGGTCACGTTATGATACAGGAAGAAAGATTTTTGAGAATTTACTTAATTCGAACCAACCGACGATTACCATGACTGTTACGGAAGGAGAAAAGAAAAAGACCATCACAGATTTGGAAAAAACCTCTGTTCTAAGAGCAAAAGAGCAGCATTTACAAGAACTCTTTCAAGACTTTGTCTCACGGTATCCAGAAGTCCAACAAGTCATTGAAGAAAGCTATAATCGTCTTTATAATCGAACGGTTAGTCGAGAGTATGACGGTAGCCATCTAGTCATTGATGGCTTGGCACAAAACATCAGTCTTCGTCCTCATCAAGAGAATGCCATTCAAAGAATCGTAGAAGAAAAAAGAGCCTTATTAGCTCATGAGGTAGGTTCAGGAAAGACCTTGACCATGCTTGGGGCTGGGTTTAAATTAAAGGAGTTGGGGATGGTTCATAAGCCCTTGTATGTAGTACCTTCTAGTTTGTCTGCTCAATTTGGCCAAGAAATCATGAAATTTTTCCCTACTAAAAAGGTCTTTGTGACCACTAAGAAAGATTTTGTGAAGGCGAGAAGAAAACAATTTGTGTCACGTATTATTACAGGAGATTACGATGCCATTGTCATTGGGGATTCTCAATTTGAAAAAATCCCTGTCAGTAAGGAAAGACAGATGAATTATATCGAGGATAAACTCAATGAACTACGAGAGATTAAAACACATTCTGAAAATAAGTATACTGTTAAAGAAGCAGAGCAATCAATAAGTGGTCTAGAGAAACAATTGGAAGAACTGCAACGCTTCAATCGTGATAGTTTTATTGATTTTGAGAACTTAGGAATTGATTTTCTCTTTGTGGATGAAGCACATCACTTTAAAAATATACGTCCCATTACTGGACTTGGAAATGTAGCAGGGATTACCAATACAACCTCTAAGAAGAATGTGGATATGGAAATGAAGGTTCGACAGATTCAGGAAGAACATGATTTTAAAAACATTGTCTTTGCGACAGGAACACCTGTTTCCAATTCTATTAGTGAGTTATACACTATGATGAACTACATTCAACCAGATATCTTAAAACGCTATCAAGTTGATTATTTTGACTCTTGGGTGGGTGCTTTTGGAGAAATTCAAAACTCTATGGAATTAGCTCCTACAGGGGATAAGTACCAACCTAAGAAACGATTTAAAAAGTTTGTCAATCTACCTGAGTTGATGAAAATCTATAAAGAAACAGCCGACATTCAAACACAAGATATGTTGGATTTACCTGTTCCAGAAGCCCATATTATTCCTATTGAGAGTGAGTTAACTGAAAACCAGAAACTCTATTTAGAAGAATTGGTTATGAGGTCAGATATGGTCAAATGTGGAACAGTTGATCCGAGCCAGGATAACATGTTAAAGATAACAGGTGAGGCACGGAAACTAGCTATTGATATGCGTTTATTGGACTCTAGCTATAGTCTAGCAGACAATCATAAACTGCTTCAGGTAGTGGATAATGTTGAAAGAATTTATCGTGAAGGAATGGAAAATAAGGCTACTCAGATGATTTTTTCAGATATTGGCACACCTAAGAAAAAGGACAATGGCTTTGATGTTTATTCTGAGATTAAGGCTTTATTAGTTGATAGAGGAATCCCTAGTAAGGAAATTGCCTTTGTACATGATGCCAATAGTGATGAAAAGAAGAATAGTTTGTCTCGAAAGGTCAATGCAGGAGAGGTGCGGATTCTCCTTGCCTCAACTGAAAAAGGAGGAACAGGTTTAAATGTTCAGAGCAAGATGAAAGCAGTTCATCATCTGGATGTACCGTGGAGACCAAGTGACATTCAGCAACGCAATGGACGGATTATCCGACAGGGAAATGAAAACAAGGAAGTGGATATTTACCACTACATTACTAAAGGTTCGTTTGATAATTATCTATGGGCAACTCAGGAGAACAAACTCCGTTATATTAAGCAGATTATGACTTCTAAGGAGCCGATTCGTGCTGCAGAAGACATTGATGAGCAGACTATGACAGCTTCTGATTTTAAGGCACTAGCAACAGGTAATCCTTATCTCAAATATAAGATGGAACTAGAGAATGATTTGACTCTATTAGAAAATCAAAGACGCGCCTTTCAACGCAGCAAGGATCACTATCGTCATACAATCTCTTACTGTGAAGAAAATATGCCCATTCTTGAGAAACGATTAAGCAAGTATGAAGGCGACATTCAACAGTCTGAAATATCGAAAGACCAGGCATTTTCTATGACGGTAGGTAAGCAAGCTTTTGATCAACGAGCTGAAGCAGGGGAATCCCTACACCGTCTTATCCGTCATAATCAAGCTGACAGCAAAGAATTTCGTACCTTAGCAAGCTATCGAGGATTTGACATTAAAATGCTTAGTCTTCCAATAAATCAACCTCTTACTGAAACCTTCTCTGTTAAGATTGTAGGAGAAAATCAATATTCTGTCAGTTTAGATTTGTATTCTCCTTTGGGGACGATTCAAAGGCTTCAGCATACGATTGATCACATCAAGGAGGATCAAGTGAAAACTCAGAACTTATTGGATGAATTAAAGGATAAATGGACTACTGCTAAGGTAGAAATTGAGAAAAATTTTCCAAAGGAAGAGGATTATCAAACTAAAAAGGCCGAATACGATGTACTCGCGCCATTGATTGAAACAGAAACGGATTTAGATATTATTGATCAGGCCTTAAGACAATTCCATGAAAAAGGAAACGAAAAGCAAGAACAACTTTCTTTTGAATTGGATTAAAAAATAGATACAAATAGCGGACAAGAAACGAAAAACGCGGTAAAATAAAGATAGAAAGAAACGAGGTAACGATTATGATGGAAGATACCTATTATCAATTAGAAGAAACCTTGGTACAGGGATTTCAAACCCCTGAAGAATATCAAGCTTACAAGGAACTAAAGGAACATTATGAGGAAGTGACTGGGGATTACAGCTTTTCTAAACGAGAACTCACTAGCCAATTGGAAATCGCTCTTCAGAATCATCGAGGCGTGGACTTTGAAGAACATGAAAAAGAGGACTATCTGGAATTGGTTCAAAAACTAGAAGAGTTTGATTCCTCTCTTGCCACCCATTATCGTCAGTTGATTGACTAGAAAGGAGAAAGTCATGAATGATTTACTCCTTATCCCAGTAATTTTTTTAGCAGTAGGAGGAATTCTCATTCTTTTATGGAGACTCTTTCTTATTGCCAGCGGACTTTTCCTGATTGGTTTTGTCAGTTTTCTTATTTTCGTGGAGGTCTATGGAATTTATTTGTTCTTTACTGAACCTAGTTTATATTTTGATGATATCAGACAACATGGTTTAACTAGTTTTACGTCTATGTACCTTTTCATCAATCTGATGTTGGTTCTAGGATTCAGTTGGCGCTTCATTAACTCCATAAATAAGAAAAAAATGTGAACTTTTTAGATAGTCAAAAGACTTTATCTGAATCTAAATTCGGATAAGGTTTTTTATTTACCTTGATTCTTTCATATACATCATAGCTAAATTGGAGTAATAATTTATGAAAATCATTATCCTCACTATTATTACTTGTATTTATGGCTTGTTTATGTCGTTCAATATGAGAAAGAGCTCTTCTCAAATTTTCTTCTTTTAATTTGTTCATATTTATATTATAAACTGAAGACAGCTAATTTTGATATTTTTCTCTGAACTGTACGATTTTGCGCCTGAAATGTAGAAATTACCTTTCGTTGTGATGTGATAAAACTTACAAGTTCTTTTTGTTATTCTTGACCTAGTTTTTATAGAAAGAAGGTCTAAGATGTTAAATAAAGTCAAAACTAAAGCCTTAATTAGTGTTGGAGCAGTGGCTGCAACTAGCTTTATTCTCATGATGGGATATACTGCTGGTCAACATTCTACTGCTAAACAAAGTCGCAAAGAAATCGAATTGGCTGCAGCTAAACTTGTAGAGGACAAACAAGAAGAAGATAAAGCCAGCATTTTGTCATCGGATACTGTAAAAGAATTTTTGACGCAGTACTATACGAAAGAAAAGCTCGGAGAAAATAATACACGTATTCAACCTTATATGACTGAATCGGCTTATTCTCAAGAATTGTCAAGTCAAAATGATGCTATGAACCAAGTGTATAAGGATTATATTTTGGATTATCATTTTGAAAAAGCAGATATCTTTGTCAATCAGACTACGAATCAAGCCATTGCCATGGTCTCTTATAATGTAACCTATGTATCTGATTTAAAGAATGCCAACCAATCAAAGACCAATCAGACAGAAACCAGAACGGTTAAGTTGTCTTATTCGAAACTACCAGGTAAGTTATTGGTCAATCAAGTACAGGTTTGGAAATCTGGGTTAGATGATTTGGATAAGGCTACTCCCAAAACTTTGGAAGAATCCTCATCTGTTCCATCACTGCCAAATACTACAACAAAATGATGATATTGCATGGAAATAGAAGAATGTAAGCAAATTTCAATTCTTGATGTAGCCAATCGTTTGGGGATCTCCTTTAAACAAGTTTCGAGCAGTGTCTATGAACATCCTGAACACGATTCATTCCGGATTTTTTCAACTACCAATACTTTTAAATGGTTTTCAAGAGATATTCAAGGTGATGTCATTGATTTTGTTCGACTTGTTAAGGGAATTTCCTTTAAAGAAGCTCTAGCCTTTCTTTCTGAAGAACCTTTTCAAAAAGAAGCTGTTCAAGAAAAAAGAGAGAGACCATTTTATTACCCTTTAAAGAGAATAGAAGATTCTAACTGCAGTCTGGCCAGATATTACTTAACAAAATGTAGAGGAATCTCAGAAGAAATCATAGAAAAGATGATTCAACAAGGTTTGATAGCACAAGCTAGTTGGAAAACAAATGAAACTGTTGAACCTGTTATTGTTTTTAAAAGCTTTGATCATCGTCACAAACTGCAGTCAGCAAGCCTACAAGGGATTTATAAGAATCATTCTATCCCAAGAGAGAGGTTAAAAACGATTCTAAAAGGAAGCCATGGACATGTTGGAATATCCTTTGACATTGGTAAACCAAATAAGCTGGTCTTTTGTGAATCGTTCATTGACTTGATGAGCTATTACGAACTTCATCAACAAAATCTATCTGATGTTCGTTTGGTATCTATGGAGGGATTAAAAAGGTCTGTTGTTGCTTATCAAACTTTACGACTGATAGCTGAAGAAAATCAGAAGTTGGAATTTTTAGATACAGTAACACCTTCAAAGTTATTGCCTTTGATCAATACAATTCGTGATACCACCAGCTATTTTGATAATCATCCTGATTTATTGACACTTGCGGTAGATTGTGATGATGCAGGAAAAGATTTTTCTGATAAGTTATCTCAATCAGGATTTCCTGTTTTCCTGGATTTCCCTGATAATGAATCTGGGAAAGAAAAAGTAGACTGGAATGATGTCCTTAGAGAAAAGAAATCAGATTTACAATTGATGATTGAGAATGCAAAAGAGACATTGAGGAATCAACCAGTAAGACAAACCTCTCAATGTTTAGAATTGTGATAACAAAATCAAGACGTTTTAGCTAATATTAGAATGAAGGAGGATAGTATATGACCATTATTGAACGCTTAGAAGAAAAGGTCACTAGGCAAGAAAGTAAGGTAGCAAGAGAGACAGAAAAACTAGCTGCTTACAAAGAGCAACTTGAGACAGCGATGTTTGCGACGTTCAAAAGGCGTCAAAGCATTAGTCACATGAGTTTTGAAGAAGCTCTTGACCATGCCTTTGGTAGAGAAAGACAATTCGATGATTCTGAATTTAGAAAGGATGAAATGAGTGAATGACAAAAGATTGGAATTTTAATCAACCATTAGAAAGTAAATCAGAAAATCAAGAAGATCCAGATAAAATTGCGGCCTTATTTGGAAATCATCAAGGAGGTAATGATGTAAATTATGAAGCAGCTTTTCAAAAGCGCAAACAAGCACCTATGACGGAATCAAATCCTAGTTCTAAACCCAAAGTTACAGAGGTTAGAACAGGAAAAGAGACAGATATCACTACAAGTTATCAGCAACATCTTAAAAGACTGATTGCGGATAATAATAGCGATATTCAAAGTAGTCAAAAGAAAATTGAAGAGCTACATACGTTGATTGATACAAAGAATAAAGATAATAAGAAATTGCAGTCCATTTATGATGCGATTTCGGAATTACACTAAGCAGTCTTAAAAGGCTGCTTTTTTTGAGAGGTTATAGATGTTTACAAAACTTTTTAAGAAAAACCAAGACAATAGTGATGTATTTAAGAAGCTAATTCATCGACTATCTGATATGTCTGTCCAAGATCTTGAAAAAATTGACCGACTTTTAGATATCATTTTCACTCCAAAACAAGAATCAGAACAACTAAAAACAGAATCAATTTATAGAGAAGAAACTTTGGACGACACATTAAAGGAAGCTAAGAATCAACTTCATAAGGAACAATTGGAGAAGAATTTAGAGAGATTTAGAAAAGATGGAAGGAAGTGAATCGTTTTATAAAATTTTCTTTTACTTGAATAAAGTCTTGTGTTATACTTTTAGTATAGACTAGATAAGGAAGTAAATATTTTGGACTTGACTACCAAGCAGGAAAAGCAACTAGGTCAGACTCAGTGGTTTCATGCTACATTATTGAGACATTTAGAATCCTTAAAAAAAGGAATCGATGTTCAATTTAACTTAGGAAGGGAGCTAGATTTTGGACCTGGATTCTATATTACGCCTGACTTTGAACAAGCTAGAAAATTTATTAACAAGCAAGTTGAAGCATTAAATCGAAGCACCTCTAACAATAATATTTTTGACTCAAAGGAAGAAGTAGGAATTATAGTAGAATTTCGTATTTCAAATTTTGTAGAAATTTTTAAGAACCCTGACTATCATTGTCACTATTTTCCAAAACATAAAAAGTCAGAGTCAGATTTAGATTTTGCAGAATTTGTAGTTCAAAATCGGGAAAATCCAGATGAATTACAACACCATTTTGATTTTATCTATGGTGTTCAGACTGATGATAATCCAACCCAAGCTTTAGCTCGTTTTCGTCAGAATGAAATTACAAAAGAAGAAATGCTTGCTGAGTTTAGAAAACCCTATTCTTTTAAACAATTATCCATTCACAACCAATCTTTTTGTGATATAATGAAAATAGAGAAAGTTTATCAATCAAAGACAGGAGAGGAGTTACAAAAATGGCAGTAGTATCGTTGGAAAATAATATTAAACTATATAGTTCAGAATTATTTCAAGCACTATTAAAAGCCTCCAATTATAAATTGGATGAGCGTATTGCTCAGACTGTTGCAGAAGGCTATGCTCGTAATCTAGATTATTCTGATCCTGAACTGATGCATGTTGGTGTAACTTCGGTTGCTAACAACCTGCTTACAAAAATTAAACAAGAGTATTTTATTGTATAGTATTTTGAAAAGCCACCGAAAAAGGAATTACTCTTTAAGGTGGCTTTTTTAGAAGTAAAGTTTAGGCTAGAAAAACAAGAAACAACGCACCAAAATTGGTGCGTTCTGCTTTTTTATGCTATAATGGATTTAGAAAAATAAAGGAGTTTGCCATGATTGGAAAGAACATAAAATCCTTACGTAAAACACATGACTTAACACAACCCGAATTTGCACGGATTGTAGGTATTTCACGAAATAGTCTGAGTCGTTATGAAAATGGAACGAGTTCAGTCTCTACCGAATTAATAGACATCATTTGTCAGAAGTTTAATGTATCTTATGTCGATATTGTAGGAGAAGATAAAATGCTGAATCCTGTTGAAGATTATGAATTGACTTTAAAAATTGAAATTGTGAAAGAAAGAGGCGCTAATCTATTATCTCGACTCTATCGTTATCAAGATAGCCAGGGAATTAGCATTGATGATGAATCTAATCCTTGGATTTTAATGAGTGATGATCTATCTGACTTGATTCATACGAA
>NZ_CABFMF010000018.1 GCF_901875575.1 uncultured Streptococcus sp. | reverse complement strand
AAAGGACTTAGCCCTGTACAATACAGAACTAAATCCTTTGCTTAAATTAATTGTCTAACTTTTTGGGGTCAGTACAATCCCCCCTCTTTTATTTTATTTGACAGCTTCTTTCAAAGCTTCCACCTTATCCAAACGTTCCCATGGAAGGTCAATATCTGTACGTCCCATGTGTCCATAAGCCGCTGTTTGACGGTAGATTGGACGTTTGAGATCTAGCATTTTAATAATCCCTGCAGGACGAAGGTCAAAAAGTTGACGTGCTGCGATTTCGAGTTTACTTTCAGCAACTGTTCCAGTACCAAAGGTATCAATACGGACAGATACTGGTTGTGCTACACCAATTGCATAAGCAAGTTGGACTTCTGCTTTTTTAGCAAGGCCCGCAGCAACAATATTCTTAGCAATATAGCGAGCTGCATAAGAGGCTGAGCGGTCTACCTTAGTCGCATCCTTACCAGAGAAGGCACCACCACCATGACGTGAATAGCCACCATAAGTATCTACTATAATCTTACGGCCAGTCAAACCAGAGTCTCCTTGAGGACCACCTATGACAAAGCGACCAGTCGGATTGATAAAGAATTTGCTTTGCTCATCTAAATAAGAAGCTGGAATAACGTCTTTGATAACCTTGTTAATGACATCATCGTGAATTTGTTCATTGCTGACTTCTGGATCGTGTTGAGTTGAAATAACAACGGTATCGACACGAACAGGACAGTCATTTTCATCATATTCAACAGTCACTTGCGATTTGGCATCCGGACGAAGATAGCTGATTTCACCAGACTTACGAAGTTCTGCCAAACGACGAACTAATTTATGACTGAGTGAGATTGGTAATGGCATGAGTTCTTCTGTCTCATCCACTGCAAAACCAAACATAAGACCTTGGTCTCCAGCACCGATTAAATCCAGTGGATCTTGTTCTGCATTTCCACGAACTTCCAAGGCTTCATTGACACCTTGTGCAATATCTGGAGATTGTTCAACAAGTGAAGGATGAACTCCTACCGTCTCAGCAGAGAAACCATACTCTGTATTAGTATAGCCAATCTCAGCAATAGTATCACGAACAACACGGTTAATATCCACATAAGCAGTTGTAGATATTTCCCCAAAAACATGGACTGATCCAGTATAAACAGCTGTCTCAGCGGCAACGTGAGCTTCTGGATCTTTTGCTAGAATGGCATCCAAAATAGCATCTGAAATTTGGTCTGCAATCTTGTCTGGATGCCCCTCAGATACAGATTCAGACGTGAATAATTTACGTTCTGACATAAAAATGTCCCCCCTTTAAAATAGTGTTATAGAGTTACAAAGTACTGGTAGGAAATCAACTATTGATGAATGCCTACCATCTTATCGGGACTATATAACCACATCATTATACCATTTTTAGGACTATTTTGCACAATTTTATGCTATTGTAGGTAAAAGAAAAGGATTGATTTCGACATACATCAAAATTCAATCCTTTGAATATGTTTACTTCATTTTTTCTAAAATAAAAGATGATATTTAATGGTTTCCTAAAAAATCTCTTATTTTACAAAACCTTACTCAAGAAATCTTTAGTCCTTTGTTCTTGGGTTTGTTCAAAAATCTGTTCAGGTGTCCCGTCTTCCACAACCACACCGTCTGCCATAAAGATGACACGGTCTGCCACCTCACGGGCAAATCCCATCTCATGTGTTACGATAACCATTGTCATTCCTGATTTGGCTAGGTCTTGCATAACAGCCAGTACCTCACCTACCATTTCGGGATCCAGAGCTGAAGTCGGCTCATCAAAGAGCAAAACATCCGGTTCCATGGCCAAACCACGCGCAATAGCAATCCGTTGTTGCTGGCCACCTGACAAACTCTGTGGATAAGCAGTTGCCTTATCTGGTAAACCAACTTTTTCCAAAAGTTCCTGGGCTCTCTTCTCAGCAACTTCCTTACTTTCACCTTTGGTCTTGATAGGAGACAAGGTGATATTTTCCATCACAGTCATATTAGGAAAGAGATTGAATTGTTGGAAAACCATCCCCATCTTCTCACGCATGGCAAAGAGGTCATTCTTCTTGTCCGTAATATCGACTCCCTCAAAGATAACCTTCCCCTGGCTCGCTTCTTCCAACAAATTCATAGAGCGAAGCAAGGTAGATTTCCCGCTCCCTGAAGGACCGATGATAACGACAACTTCTCCTCTTTTAATCTCGAGGTTGATGCCCTTCAATACTTCATTCTTTCCAAAGGATTTATGTAAATTTTCAATTTTTATCAAGGTATCTGTCATTATTTCTTATCTCCTTGTCCCATACGTTTTTCAAAAGCTTTCAAGGCTACTGTCAAAATAGAAGTCATAATCAAGTAGTAAAAGGCTGCAAATAAAAGTGGTGTCAGAGGTAGATAGGTTGTTGTAGAAACTGTTGTAGCCCCATTCCACAACTCCATGACACCAATAGCTGATAAGAGGGAACTATCCTTGATAATGGTGATAAATTCGTTCCCCAATGCTGGCAAGATATTTTTGATAGCTTGCGGCAAAATCACATAGCGCATAGCATTTTTAGGACGAATCCCTAAAGAATAGGCCGCCTCTAACTGGCCTTTAGGAACAGCATTGATCCCAGCACGGACCGTTTCAGAAACATAAGCACCACTGTTCATAGAAATAATCAAAATCCCTGGAATCAGACGAGACAGATCAACACCCAAAATCCCAACCTGAATAGTCGGAGCATTGATATGCATAAGAGCAAAGGCAATCATAATCTGAACCATCATCGGTGTCCCACGAAAAATCCAAACGTACAAATTTGCAAGCCATACAAGTGGTTTAAACTTTGAACGTTGCCCAAAAGCCAAGACAACACCCAAAATAGTCCCCAAAAATACAACACAGATGGAAATGAATACTGTTACAATAGCACCATAGTTAAAATAGGGCAAATACTTCGGTAAAAACGAAAAATTCATATAAAAACACCTTCTTAAATAGAATACTGTATGATTATAACATTTGTTGAATTAAAATGCAACGCTTTGTTGAATTTATCTTAAAAATCTTTTTAGAAGTTATAAATAGTGAGAAATATTAGTTTTTTCTAGTCAAGATGCCCTTGTTTATGGTAAAATAGTAACGATAAGAAATGAAGGAGAATCAAAATGGAATCACATTTGGTTAGAATCATCAACCGTCTAGAGGCAATGACAAAAGACGGTGGAAATTTAAAACGTAACTTTGAACGTGAAGGAGTTGTTGTTGCAGAAGTTGCATACAGCTATGATGAAGAAAATGGAGCCCTCTTTACCCTTCGAGATGTAGAAGCACGTGAAACTTATACCTTTGATAGCATAGACCTAATTGCAATGGAGATTTACGAACTCCTTTACTAATTTTACAAAAGTAAAAAACATTTCTACTAAAACTTGCTAAAATCCTTTTTGTCACCACAAAAGGGATTTTTTACATTTCTTTTACTTTTATTATGCTATTAGCACTCTTTTATAAAAAGTGCCAACATCCAATCTTTTTACTTGCTTTACAACTCAATCCTGTTATAATGAATGTATAGAATTTTGACTATTTTTGACCTTTTTGCCAGGTTAAATTCAAAACGAAATGAGGTAGATGTATGCTTTGTCAAAACTGCAAAATCAATGACTCAACGATTCATCTTTACACCAATCATAATGGATACCAAAAACAAATTGATTTGTGTCAAAATTGTTATAAAATTATTAAAACAGATCCAAATAATACACTATTCAAAGGCATGACCGATTTAAACAATAGAGATTTTGATCCATTTGGTGACTTTTTAAATGATTTAAACAATTTTAAACCTTCTTCACACGATACTCCTCCTATCCCTCCCACTCAATCAGGCGGTGGCTATGGTGGCAACGGTGGCTATGGTGCTCAAAACCGTGGTCCAGCTCAAACTCCACCCCCAAGCCAAGAAAAAGGCCTTCTAGAGGAATTTGGTATCAATATTACTGAGATTGCCCGTCGTGGAGATATTGATCCTGTTATTGGTCGAGATGAAGAAATTATTCGGGTTATCGAAATTCTCAACCGTAGAACTAAAAACAATCCCGTTCTCATCGGGGAACCTGGTGTCGGTAAAACAGCCGTAGTGGAAGGCCTAGCTCAAAAAATCGTCGATGGTGATGTTCCCCATAAACTTCAAGGTAAGCAAGTCATCCGTCTGGATGTAGTCAGCTTGGTTCAAGGAACTGGTATCCGCGGGCAATTTGAGGAACGCATGCAAAAACTCATGGAAGAAATTCGCAGGCGCAATGATATTATTCTCTTTATAGATGAAATCCATGAGATTGTCGGTGCAGGTTCTGCTGGAGATGGCAATATGGATGCAGGTAATATCCTAAAACCTGCTCTTTCTCGCGGTGAGTTACAATTGGTAGGAGCTACTACTCTCAACGAATACCGGATTATTGAAAAGGATGCTGCCCTTGAGCGTCGTATGCAACCCGTCAAAGTTGATGAACCAACTGTTGAAGAAACGATTACCATCCTAAAAGGTATCCAAAAGAAATACGAAGACTACCATCACGTTCATTATACGGATAGTGCTATTGAAGCAGCTGCTACTCTGTCCAATCGTTATATCCAAGACCGTTTCCTACCAGATAAAGCGATCGACCTTCTGGATGAAGCAGGATCTAAGATGAACTTGACCTTAAACTTTGTAGATCCAAAAGTAATTGATCAACGCTTGATTGAAGCTGAAAATCTCAAGTCTCAAGCTACACGAGATGAAGATTTTGAAAAAGCTGCCTATTTCCGTGATCAGATTGCAAAATATAAGGAAATGCAAAAAAACAAGGTGACAGACCAAGATACGCCTATCATCAGCGAAAAAACAATTGAATATATTATCGAGCAAAAAACAAATATCCCTGTTGGCGATCTTAAAGAAAAAGAACAGTCTCAGCTTATCCATCTTGCTGAAGACCTAAAAGCTCATGTTATTGGACAGGACGAGGCTGTAGATAAAATTGCGAAAGCTATCCGCCGTAATCGTGTGGGACTCGGTACTCCTAATCGTCCAATCGGTAGTTTCCTCTTTGTTGGGCCAACTGGTGTCGGAAAAACAGAGCTTTCTAAACAGCTTGCCATTGAACTCTTTGGTTCTTCTGACAGCATGATTCGCTTTGATATGAGTGAATACATGGAGAAACACAGTGTTGCTAAACTTGTTGGGGCTCCCCCAGGCTATGTCGGCTATGATGAAGCTGGGCAATTAACTGAAAAAGTCCGCAGAAATCCATACTCACTTATTCTACTAGATGAAATTGAAAAAGCTCATCCAGATGTCATGCACATGTTTCTTCAGGTCTTAGATGATGGTCGTTTGACAGATGGACAAGGACGAACTGTTAGCTTTAAAGATGCCATTATTATCATGACCTCAAATGCTGGAACAGGAAAATCAGAAGCCAGCGTTGGTTTTGGAGCTGCTCGAGAAGGACGCACCAACTCTGTTCTTGGGGAACTAGGCAACTTCTTTAGCCCAGAGTTTATGAACCGTTTTGACGGGATCATTGAATTTAAAGCTCTCAGCAAGGACAACCTCCTTCAAATCGTTGAACTCATGCTAGCAGATGTGAACAAACGCCTTTCTAGCAATAATATCCACCTTGATGTGACAGACAAGGTCAAAGAAAAATTAGTTGACTTAGGATATGATCCAAAAATGGGGGCTCGTCCACTCCGCAGGACTATTCAAGACTATATTGAAGACTCTATCACTGATTACTACCTTGAAAATCCAAGTGAGAAAGACCTCAAGGCAGTCATGACAAGTAATGGTAAAATTCAAATCAAGTCTGCAAAAAAAGTTGAAAATAAAATTTCTGAAAATGAATAAAACATATATAGAACAGAGGTGTTAATCGTCTCTGTTCTATTTTTTCTAAAATGATTACTAGCCACTTGACACCTTGCCTTTAGTGCATTATGATAATAGTAAAGATACTTGATAATGAGGAATAAATTATGGTAAACCCAACTTTTGGTGAAAAAAAAGAAAATATAAACTACCTATCCAGATATGGCGTATACGCCGTTATACCTGACAAAACGAAACAACAAATTGTTCTCGTACAAGCTCCAAACGGTGCCTGGTTCTTACCCGGTGGAGAGATTGAAGCTGGCGAAAATCATCAAGAAGCACTTAAACGTGAGCTGCTTGAAGAACTTGGCTTTACAGCTGAAATCGGTACTTACTTTGGTCAGGCTGATGAGTATTTTTATTCCCGTCACCGCGACACCTACTATTATAACCCTGCCTATCTCTATGAAGCCACTTCTTTTAAAGAAGTACAAAAGCCCCTAGAAGACTTTAATCATATTGCATGGTTCCCAATAAATCAGGCAATTGAAAATCTTAAGCGAGGGAGCCATAAATGGGCAATTGAATCTTGGAAAAAACTGTATGAGATTAACTAAAACAAATATTTTTCTTCAAAAAGTGCTATAATAGTGTTAGAAAATTGGAGGAAACAGTATGAAGCTTATCAATACGACTAATTCACATTCTCATCTTGTTAAGAGCCAGCTAGAAAGTACTGATGCAACGCTTGTTGAGGTCTATTCTGCAGGAAATACAGATGTCATTTTTACCCAAGCACCGCTTCACTATGAAATCCTCATCTCAAATAAACATCGTGCTATTCGCGAACCTGAAATCGAAGCCATTCAAGATTTTTTCTTGAAACGGAAAATTAGCAAAGAAACTATTGATGAGGCAAATATTAAAACACTTTATTCAGAGAAATTGATTGAGATATCGATTCCTACAAAATAAGGTATTGGGGAAATTAAATTGTATTCTGAAGGTTTAGAACCTTATCCTAGAGTATTTGGTATAGTTTAAAATATATCAAATGCCTATCATTTTCAAAGATAATCACTTGTTCATAATGAAAAGGGATTCTTCAACATTATAAAAAGCATCATATCAAGTCTAACCTACCTTGATATGATGCTTTTTGCTATACTTAGTTAATTTTCTTACGACTATCAATTCCAACTAGTAAATCTTGTACTATACTTTATCAAGAATCATTTCATCATTATTAAAGAAACATAGCCAATAATTCCATTACTTCCATACTCGCTCCTTTCATCTATACGAAAATAGGAGAATCACATGATTCCCCTACAACTCTATCTCCATTTCAACCTCTTGAGGACTGGTTTCTAAATCACTAGACAAAAGAGAAACGGCATCTGTTCTCATGTAGTAAGTATATAAGTCTTCAAGATCTTGTTGGTTTTCAATCCCTGTTTCAATACTAATCAGAGCCTGTATAAATTCCTTGTAGTGACTCTCCATCATATCTGAAATCTTTTGTTTCATTTCCATAAATACTGATGACGGTTCGGTTAGACTTGTTTTGTCTATGTCTTGTAAATCCTTTTCTAAGGGATTGGTTCCTTCTTCTACTTCCACTAAATCTGAACGACCATCACCATCAGAATCTGCGCTAAGAGGATTGGTGCCTAGCGCCAATTCTTGAGCATCAGTCAGTCCATCTTGATCCGAATCACGTTGATAAATGGCTTCCATATACTTCCTTCTTTCCTAGTTAATCTTTTTTCACTCCAATCCTACCAAATATTCCTTGAAAGAAGTATCACAAATCGAGTAGGGGATAATCTCTAGCCCCTCTCACACCACCGTATGTGCCGTTCGGTATACGGCTGTTCAACTAACTTTTAACGCATGTCGTTCAAGGTAATAATCCAAACACGAAACCAGTCCACGTTTTTCGCGGGTGCCCACGAAGGACTTACACCTCAGATGCACGACATGCCCGTCGTACACAAAAAATGGTTCATTACCTAATATGGTAATGAACCGTTTTTGAGAATATAAAGAAAGATTTGGATTTGATAAACCTAACTCAAATTACTTATTAATGTACTGAGTAACGTTTTGCAATATCCGCGATATTATCAGCGATAAGGTCTGAAGTCAAATGAGAGCCTCCATTATCCAACTCTTCAAACCAATTCTTCAATACAACATTTGTGACAGAAGAAACAGTATCAGGAGTAATGTGATAATTCTTCTGTAAAAACTGTTCTACCTCAACTCTAAGAGCTTGTTTTTCATTTGTCAAAATCATATCGTTTCCTCCTGAACTAAGATCAGTTTATTTGCAATTTCTTGATCACATATACAAAGTTGTGTATCACCCTGATATTTTCCCAAAAGAATATCAGCGGTTTTTTCTAAGGAATTTATTCCCTCGAAATAGTCATCTAAAGTGACTTTCAAACGAGTAACTTGACCATCAAGAACTGGGCCAAATACTGCTGAAAAATTATGAATATTAATTCCAGCCTTAGCGTCTAACTCCAATCTATTTTTATAAACAAACTGAAAGTATTCTTTATCAATTTCAAAAATCTTCGTTTCAACATCATTAGAATCTTGAAACTGATAACTTAAAACAACAGGCTTTACGTTTGGATTAAAAGGAAGTTCATCTTTTGATTTTCGCTGAGCCCATTTAACAGCCTGATCAAATTTAGATGTCACATAAAATCCTATACCAAAATCACAGTTCCGTTTACTATGATAAACATTTATTCCATCTTTTAAAGATGGAACCTGAGTAGATGTCGTTCCGTGATACCAAACGGCTGTGTTGCTAAATTGATTACTAAAGCTTAACTCTTCCATAAATTAATTATATCATTTTACTATAATTTATGCACGTACTATTTTATAAATTTCATCTCTCATTAACTATTTTCCGTTTCAGTCATTAATCCATTGATTAATATGTAAACCAAAAAATCACTAATAGTATCAGTTACCTTTGATTCTTAAATTGAATTTTGCTCCTTTAAAATAAAGTCTTTAAACGCATTATTGAAAATAGTGATAGCTTTAGAAGCTTTTCTGCTCATTAAGTAAGTAAAAGAAACGGGGGTGGTTACTGTAGTGGTTTCAAGATGAGCAATCTTATCTGTAAAAGTCTTTTTTAAGTAAAGGGGCAGAAAGGAAATGCCTTGATTCATTTCTATTAGTTTGGCAGTTACTGTAATATCATTGATAGTAGTGAAATCGGCTTCTGGAACTAGCTCAATGATTTCTTTTTTTAGATTTTCCCAATAGACGGGGTGGTTATCGGATAATATTTTATAGTTTTTAAATAATTGTAATTCGTCGCATTTGACTGTTGTTTTAGGATAAAAGAGGGCAATCTTTCCTTCACAAATTTGTTCGGATATGATTTTTTTACTATATGGAACTTCTCTATCAATACCAATATCGAATGTATTCGTTTCAATAGCTTGTTCAATATGGCTATTTAGCACGGATACAGAGATATCAATATCTGGATAGCGCTGAAAGAATTCTTGTAAAAATTGTGGTAAAAGGTATGTGGCAATGTAAGGAGATACGGCAATTTCTATATGAAATTGTTGTTTTTTATTTTGTAGCCTAATCTTTTGAATACTTTGCTCATAGGTTTGTATAAGATTTTCAGCAATCTCTATAAATTCTCTTCCAACAGCAGTTAGTGTCAAGTTTCTTCCCACTGTTTCGAAAAGTTGAACTTGAAGGTGCTTTTCTAATTTCTTAATTTGTTGATGTAGCGTTGGTTCGGTAAGAAATAGCTCTTCGCTGGCTTTACGATAATTGAGATGTTTTGATAATACCAAAAAAGTGTAATACCAATCTAAGTTCATAGTTACTCCTATTTATAAATTTTTTCTTAATGATTTCTAAACTTTTTTCAAATTTTAAAATACCTTGATATAGTATACCATATTATTACAGATAGGAGCTCGTATCTAATAAAATAAGGAGTGAGGTATGATATACATTCAAGATAATACAATTAGAGGTGGTATGCAGCAAACGTCGATTAAGAAAGATGTTGCAACTAAGAAAAAGGTTATTACTGAGATTAGTAAATCCAAAATTCATTCGGTTGAGATTGGTATGTGTGATACTATTCAAGATTTGAATATTTTAAAAGGCTATATGCGTATATTAAGAAAAGATCAATCTGGGGTAGTTTTAACTCGCTTGATTGAGAGTAGTATTGACTTAGCATTCCAGCTGTATAGTATGTTTCCTAATACGGTTATTAAACTACTGGTACCTGTTTCTAAGATGCATATAACCGAAAAATTAAAAACTAGAGAGGATATCTATCTAAAACGCTTAGAGAGAATTTTGGATTATTCTAAAGAAAAATCACTGCATGTAGATATGGTCTTAGAAGATTCAACACGTGCTAATAGAGAATTTTTATTCCAAGTATTAGATATTGTTTCAAACTATGAAGTAGGATTTGTAACTTTAGCAGATACTGTTGGATGTTCTACGCCAGATGAATATGGAAAAATGTTTAGTGATATTCATAGTAGATTTCCAGCTCTAAAGTTATCAGCGCATTGTCATAATGATTTAGGATTAGCAACAGCTAATACAGTAGCTGCGATTATGAATCATGCAAGTCAGATTGAGACAACCTTTTTAGGAATTGGGGAACGTGCTGGTAATACATCTTTAGATGAGGTGATTGCTATTTTACAAAAGAAGAAGTTTGATGAAATTGACTTTGATTTGCAGACTGTATATCAACTGTCTATAAAGATAAGTGATATTTTAGAGTATGATGTAGCACCCACTAAACCTATAATAGGGAAGAATGTCTTTGTACACGAATCAGGAATTCATCAAGATGGAACTATGAAAAATATTGAAATGTACCAGTATTTATTGCCGAATGAATTAGGAATTCCTAATTCCACTAATTATACAATTAGTGGAATATCTAGTAAAAAGGTTTTATATAGATATTTTGAATCGTTAGTAGGAGGTGATGTCAATATTGATGAACTAATAGGTTTTTATAGAAAATTGAGTAAAATTACTGATAAGCTTAGTCCAGAAGATTGTTTAGAATTGTTTAAATTAGAAAGAGGTTAATAGTGAAAATTTTAGAATTAAATCAGGAGAATTTAGAAATTCTCAAATCTAAATTAAACGCTGGATATCCCATCATAGTTCCAACAGATACTAACTATAATTTGTGTTGTCTTCCAGATAATAGGATGGCTATTAACCGAATTTTTGAATATAAAATTCGGCCTAAAAATAAGCCTCTCTCTATTTTCATGTCCAATCCTAATGATTGGGAAAAATATGGTAAGACTTCACAAACAAATTTAATGAAATTATTGGTCGATGAGTTTTGGCCAGGAGCACTAAATATAGTGGTAGAAAATATTAGTCCATTTCATTATGCAATAAATGATAGTTCCACAATTTCCTTGGGATGTGTTCAAAATGAAGTTTTTAGAGAATTTGTAGAATATTTAGGAGGAGTAGTTGCAATTACCTCAGCTAATATCTCTGGAACAGCTGATGACCTACTTATCACAGAGGAGGTTGCTGATGAACATATGGGAGATAAAGTTGATTATTTGTTAAAATCAAATGTAGAATCATTGGCTACTAAATCAAGTACTATAATAAAAGTTAATGATATTGGAACTGTCACTATTTTGAGGGAGGGAGATATTAGCAAAAAAGAAATCCAAAATGTATTACAAAAGGAGGGATATGTAATTGAAAAATAAGTTGGGAATAATATTCTATCGGATTTTATCAAGAGCATATTTCTATTTACCCTTTTTATTAATAATTTTATATTCAAAAGGATACTCAATTATAGGTATAGAATTATTGATGTCTTGTTATGGAATAGGAACGTTTGTAAGTTCTACTTTTATTAAAAGGTACATTAGCAATATTCCATCAAAGAGATTATTAATTCTGAGTGAAGTTGTCAAATTAATTGGATTAGGGTTATTAAGTTTATCTGATAGTACAATTTTAATTGTTATTGCTCAACTATGCTTAGGAGCAAGCTATTCTATTGGAGCTGGTGAGGATACTAATCTTATCCAGTACTTCTTAGATTCTGAAGCAACTGATTTTCAAAATAGAACAAATGGCTATATGTTCATCTCATTATTATTTTCTGGAATTATTGGGGGGACTCTTTATAAACTGAATCCTAGTTATCCGATTTATGCCACGATTATTGCCACGATTATTAATACAATATTACTTTCTTTATTAGTACCTTTAGATTATAAGAAAGAGCAGCGTGAATTTAGAAATACTACTAAATATCAGTTGACGAATTTTGAAAAATATTGGGTTGGTCATTATGTTTTCCTAAGAGGAATCATCCTAGGACTATTTACAGGATTTTTACCATTTTATTTTTTTACAGACCTGCATATTTCAACTCAATATTTTGTCTTAATATTGGCTTCATACACTTTGATGGGAAATATCTCCTCGAAATTTTTTGTTAATAAGAATAGATACTTTTCTTCTGTACTATTGTTCCCATCTTTGCTATTATTTCTTACCAACAATATTATTTGTATTTGTTTAGGTATGGTTTTATTGGGGCTATCGTCTGGAATTACTAGACCTCAGACTATTAAAATGTTAAAAGAGAGTAATAGCAAATTGTCTATTGTTATGAAAATTGCAGAAGTGTATTATGCTTGTTTTAATATCATATTTCTTATGTTAGGAGGTCTCTTATATTTAAATTTTAATTTTGAAGGGGTAATATGTATGTCGCTAATCGCTTTAGCTATTTATTGTATATTTAGCTTTATAATTCTTAAAGGAGAAAAAAATGAAAATTAAAACAACATTTAATAATATTTTACCAAAGGAGTTTGGAAAGGAAGCAAAAAGGGAAGATATAATGCAAGGAAATCCGGTTCGTTCTTTTGCGTTTGAAGTTGATAATTTACCCAAAGGTACTGAATATATCGCTTTTACTCTTATTGATTATGATGCCATTCCTGTTTGCTCTTTTCCTTGGATTCATTGGAGCGTTGCTGATTTAAAAGTTAATGGTGATAGTATTCAGATTGAAGAAAATATGAGCCGAATTGGTCAATTAATTCAAGGTAAAAATAGTTTTTCTAGTCAATTTTTAGATGGTGATTTTTCTGAAATTGATACAATGTTTGTTGGACCGACTCCACCTGATCGAGACCATAACTATACTTTAAAAGTGTTTGCATTATCAGAGAAAACAGGACTAAAAAATGGCTTTTGGGTTAATGAATTACTAAATAAAGTAAAGGATTTAACTTTGGGTACGGTTGAGTTAGACCTTATTGGAAAATGTTAAAGTCATGATTGGTAAACCTAAATAAATTAAACGTTTAGGTCTTGTTATTATCTTGTAAAACCAGTAAAGTAGCTAATTCTACTATTTTTAGGGGAGTTAGTCACAAAGAAAATCAAACAGTTAGACTGACTGTTTGAGTATGAAAAAAGCAGATAAAAAATCCCTTGAGTAAATAACTTGAGGGATTTTAAAGGTTGGGATAGGGTATTGAAAAGCTCGTACAAAGTATAATAAAAATCCCCACCAAATTTTGAAAATCTATTGAAATGTATTGAAGTTTATTAGCAGAATACATAAGTGGAAAGCTTAATTTTAATACATTTAGAAGATTATTGAAAAATAAATATCACACTTTCATTCTTATTAAAATCCTTATAACTGTATTTTGAATGATTTTCCCCAACCAAGCATCCCTCTCTCTTATAAAATATATACATTCAGTTGTATGAAATGTAATATTGTTCTTATCAGACTTGAAACTTTTACCAATCCAACTATTTATCTTATACATTTAATTTAAACCTATAGTATCCTATTTTCTTAATATTCTACAGTGTAACACTGCATTTATATTATAACGCTAGTATGTTCAGAAAAGAAATACTTTGTAAGCCAATATCTGTTATAACGGAAATTGTTAGAGATGTCTATCATAACAGAAATTGAGATAATGTCCATAACTTCCCTGAAGATAAATTATGTAGTCACAAACTATTTCATATCCAATCTAGTGTAGGTTGTTTGGAGCATATCATCAACAAAAAAGAGAACGAGCTAAAACTGCGTTCACCTTAAAATGGTAATACATTACTATCAAAGTAAAAAAGATGAATTACAGAACCTGTAAGCCACCTAGTCAGTCGGTTTATTCTGGTGTCTGCCACCGCTTGGCCCTTACGTCCAAGATTGCTATCGGATTTTGTTCTGGTGTCCGCCACCGCTTGGCCCTTATGTCCAAGATTACTATCAGATTGACCGTGAGCCAACCACTCATCTACACCATTATTCTAACGAATATGAGCTACAAATGCAAGAGAAAAACTTATTTTGGATTTATACACTATAGAAAACATACACTATCTTCAGATTGAACTTTTGTTCAAAATAAGCTATAATGAATTTAAGTAGAAACAGGAGGTCGAACAAATGGCTACAATCAGTTTAACACGTGATATAAAACTAACAAACGAAGATGCTCTAAAAATTCTTAATCATAA
>NZ_CABFMF010000017.1 GCF_901875575.1 uncultured Streptococcus sp. | reverse complement strand
GGAAGTAGCTCAGCTTGGTAGAGTACTTGGTTTGGGACCAAGGTGTCGCAGGTTCGAATCCTGTCTTCCCGATATACAGAAGATACCATAGGTATCTTTTTTCGTTATGTGACTTTCAGTCCGTCTCGCTCCGCTAGGTGCGAGACAAATAGGCTCTTTGTCAACTGTAGTGGATTGAAGAAAAGCTAAGCTCGAGAAAGGACAAATTTCGTCCTTTCTTTTTTGATGTTAAGAGCGATAAAAACCCGTTTTTTGAAGTTTTCGAAGTTCCGAAAACCAAAGGCATTGCGCTTGATAAGTTTGATGAGAATATTGGTCGATTCCAATTTTGCGTTAGAATAGGGTAGTTGAAGGGCATTAACGATTTTCTCTTTGTTCTTTAGAAAGGTTTTAAAGACAGTCTGAAAAAGAGGATGAATCTGCTTTAGATTGTCCTCAATGAGTTCGAAAAATTTGTCAGGTTCCTTATTCTGAAAGTGAAAAAGTAAGAGCTGATAGAGATTATAGTGGAGTTTCAAGTTCTCTGAATAACTCAAAAGCTTGACTAGTATCTCTTTATTGGTTAAGTGCATACGAAAAGTAGGGCGATAAAAACGTTTATCGCTAAGTTTACGACTATCCTGTTGAATGAGCTTCCAGTAGCGCTTGATAGCCTTGTATTCATGAGATTTTCGCTTAAATTGATTCATGATTTGAACACGTACACGACTCATAGCACGACTTAGATGTTGGAGTAAAACAGTCTGGGAGACTGTTTCAGCCTGAGCCTAGAAATTCGAAAGCGAAGCTGTTTAGCCAAGTCATAGTAAGGGCTAAACATATCCATAGTAATGATTTTCACTCGACATAGGACGGCTCTATCATATTTAAGAAAGTGATTTCGAATGATAGCTTGTGTTCTCCCCTCAAGAACAGTGACAATATTGAGCTTATCAAAATCTTGCGCAATGAAACTCATCTTTCCCTTAGTGAAGGCATACTCGTCCCAGGACATAATCTCAGGAAGACGAGAAAAATCATGCTTAAAACGGCAGTCATTGAGCTTGCGAATGACAGTTGAAGTTGAAATAGACAACTGATGAGCAATGTCGGTCATAGAAGTTTTTTCAATCAGCTTCTGAGCAATTTTTTGCTTGATAATACGAGGAATTTGGTGATTTTTCTTGACGATAGAAGTCTCAGCGACCATCATTTTAGCGCAATGATAGCACTTGAAACGGCGCTTTTTCAGAAGAATTCTAGTAGGCATACCAGTCGTTTCAAGGTAAGGAATCTTAGACGGTTTTTGAAAGTCATATTTCTTCATTTGGTTTCCGCAATCAGGACAAGGTGGGGCATTATAATCCAGTCTAGCGATGATTTCCTTGTGTGAATCCCTATTGATGACATCCATAAATTGGATATTAGGGTCTTTAATGTCTAGTAGTTTTGTGATAAAATGTAATTGTTCCATATGATTCTTTCTAATGATGGTTTGGTTGCTTTTCATTATAGGTCATATGGGACTTTTTTTCTACAACAAAATAGGCTCTATAATATCTATAGGGGATTTACCCACTATAAATATTATAGAGTCAAATATAAAAAGCGAACAAAACCAGTTATCTGATACTCAGAATTCTGTTTTTGTTCGTTTTTTGTATAATATATCGATTTTAAAATTTTATAATAAAGAATTCCTAAAATCAAAATCTTTTTATCTCAGCCTCGGTGATTTGGGCTTATAGTCATGGTACAAACCACCCGTTTGACGGGTGATCATAATTTATGTTTAAAAATGGTCAATTTTAGTCAAACAAAGTTGTTGACTTTTACTGACCAAAGTGTTATATTAGGAACGTAAGGTAAATGAAAGCCTTACTAGAACACTTATTTAAAGTAAAATAGAAAGAGGTGGGTCTATGTTTAATCTAGAAATCTTCAGAAGTAAAGATAGTCTACTCCTGCTTGAAAAAGAAAAACCAGAAATTGTGCTCAGAGTAGCTTGTTAGCTAGTCTAAATTTTTTAAAACAAAAGTCAAAGTTAGTCAATATCAGTAATGATAAGTAAGTAATAAAGAGGTAATCAATATGAACAACAATTTTAATAATTTTAACAACATGGATGATTTATTTAATCAATTGATGGGAGGGATGCGAGGATATAGTTCTGAAAACCGTCGCTACCTAATCAATGGACGTGAAGTAACACCGGAAGAATTTGCCCACTATCGTGCAACAGGAGAGTTGAAAGGTCAGATGGAATCGGATGCACAAATGTCTGAAAAGGCAGGAGTTGTGAAACAAGATGGTCTCCTTGCTAAACTAGGTCGTAACTTGACAGCAGAAGCTCGCGAGGGCAAGCTGGATCCTGTTATTGGCCGAAACAAGGAAATTCAAGAGACTTCTGAGATTCTATCTCGTCGAACTAAAAACAACCCTGTTCTTGTCGGGGATGCAGGGGTTGGTAAAACGGCAGTGGTTGAAGGACTAGCCCAAGCTATTGTAAATGGAGATGTTCCAGCTGCTATTAAGAACAAGGAAATTATTTCCATTGATATCTCAGGCCTTGAGGCTGGGACTCAATACCGTGGTAGCTTTGAAGAAAATGTTCAAAACCTAGTCAATGAAGTGAAAGCAGCAGGGAATATTATCCTCTTCTTTGATGAAATTCACCAAATCCTCGGTGCTGGTTCTACTGGAGGTGACAGTGGTTCTAAGGGGCTTGCAGACATTCTCAAGCCAGCCCTCTCTCGTGGAGAATTGACCGTGATTGGGGCAACGACTCAAGACGAATATCGTAACACTATCTTGAAGAATGCAGCTCTTGCTCGTCGTTTCAACGAAGTCAAGGTTAATGCTCCTTCTGCAGAGGATACCTTTAAAATCCTTCAAGGAATTCGTGACCTCTATCAAGAACACCATAATGTTATCCTGCCCGATCAAGTGTTGAAAGCAGCAGTAGATTATTCTGTCCAGTATATTCCGCAACGTAGCTTGCCAGATAAGGCTATTGACCTTGTCGATGTTACGGCAGCTCACTTGGCAGCACAACATCCAGTAACAGATGTGCATGCTGTTGAACGTGAAATAGAGGTAGAAAAAGACAAGCAAGAAAAAGCAGTTGAGGCTGAAGATTTTGAAGCAGCTCTAAACTATAAAACACGCATCGCAGAATTGGAAAAGAAAATCGAAAACCACACAGAAGATATGAAGGTGACGGCTACTGTCAATGATGTGGCTGAGTCTGTAGAGCGAATGACAGGGATTCCAGTATCTCAAATGGGTGCATCTGACATTGAACGTCTCAAAGATATGGCTCATCGCCTGCAAGACAAGGTAATCGGTCAAGATAAGGCAGTTGAAGCTGTAGCCCGTGCCATCCGTCGTAACCGTGCTGGTTTTGATGAAGGTAATCGCCCAATTGGTAGCTTCCTCTTTGTAGGTCCAACTGGGGTTGGTAAGACGGAGCTTGCTAAGCAATTGGCGCTAGATATGTTTGGTACCAAGGATGCTATCATCCGTTTGGATATGTCTGAGTATAGTGACCGCACAGCTGTTTCTAAGCTAATTGGTACAACAGCAGGCTATGTGGGTTATGATGACAATAGCAATACCTTAACAGAACGTGTTCGTCGCAATCCATACTCTATCATTCTCTTAGATGAAATTGAAAAGGCTGATCCTCAAGTCATTACCCTTCTCCTCCAAGTCCTAGATGATGGTCGTTTGACAGATGGTCAGGGAAATACAGTAAACTTCAAGAACACTGTCATTATCGCGACATCAAATGCTGGATTTGGCTATGAAGCTAACTTGACAGAAGATGCGGATAAACCAGAGTTGATGGATCGTTTGAAACCATTCTTCCGTCCAGAATTCCTCAACCGCTTTAACGCAGTTATCGAGTTCTCACACTTGACCAAGGAAGACCTTTCTAAGATTGTGGACTTGATGTTGGCTGAAGTCAACCAAACCTTGGCCAAGAAAAACATTGACTTGGCAGTCAGTCAAGTGGCTAAAGACTATATCACAGAAGAAGGCTATGATGAAGTCATGGGTGTTCGACCTCTCCGTCGCATAGTTGAACAAGAAATTCGGGATAAGGTGACAGACTTCCACTTGGATCATTTAGATGCTAAACATCTGGAAGCAGATATGGAAGATGGCGTTTTGGTTATTAGGGAAATAGTTTAAAACAAATATTCAAGGATAAAAAAGAAGGAATCATCTGAAAAGACGGTTCCTTTTTTGCGATTAGATGACATGACGTTCAAAAGCGTCGTCGGAAATTCCTTGCTCTAAAATGAGTTTTGCCCATTCTTTGGCAGAAAAGAGGCTGTGGTCCTTGTAGTTTCCGCAAGACTCAATAGTTGTTCCTGGGACGTCTTCCCAAGTAGTGGTTTCGGCGATTTCTTTGAGCGAATCCTTGATAACAGCCGCAATATCAGCGCTGGTGTGGCGTCCCCACATAATCATATGAAAACCAGTACGACAACCAAACGGTGAACAATCGATCATACCGTCGATTCGTGTGCGGATGAGTTTTGCCAAGAGATGCTCAATCGTATGGAGTCCAGCAGTAGGGATAGAGTCCTCATTTGGCTGAACGAGACGAATATCATAGTTGGAGATGATATCTCCTTTTGGTCCTGTTTCTTCACCAATCAAGCGGACATAGGGTGCTTTAACAATGGTGTGATCTAGTTCAAAACTTTCAACAATAACTTCTTTTGACATGAGATTTCCTTTCAGTTTTCTTCCTTCATTATATCATAAAGACTGGTCTGGAGGTAGAAGGGAAGTTTACTAAGTAAAAACCCCTCCAAAATAGGAGAGGCTGAAATTCTTATTTACGATACAAGCGATCGTATTGGTAGTATGGGTCAAAGGTTACGTTTATACCCAATTTGCGAAGGACATTCTTGTCTTCATCGGTCAAGATAATAGTTGAGTGGGCTTCGCTTCCTTTGAGGTTACCAAGTTCTTCCATAGCGCGGGCAGCATCAGGATTTTCCGTAGCTGTGATAGCTAGTGCAATCAGGATTTCATTTGAATGAAGGCGTGGATTGCGACTACCTAGATGATCGATTTTAAGACCTTGAATCGGTTTGACAACTTCAGGTTCGATTAGTTTTACTTCTTTAGCAATGTCAGCTGATTTCTTGATAGCATTGATCAAGGCAGCGGCTGTAGGACCAAAGAGTTCTGAGTTCTTACCTGTGACGATTTCCCCAGTTGGCAATTCAAGGGCTAGGGCTGGTCCGCCAGTTTCTTCTGCTTTTTGATGTGCAGCAGCAGCAACCTTACGATCTGCAGGTGTGATGCCGAGGTCGTTCATAAGCAACTCGATTTTCTTGACAGCGCCTTCGCCAACTTTTTCGGCTTTGAAATCAAGAACTGTTTGATAGTAGCGGCGGATGATTTCTTGTTTAGAAGCTTCGACAGCAGCCTCATTGTCTGTAATAGCAAAACCAACCATGTTGACACCCATGTCTGTCGGAGAAGCGTATGGAGACTCTCCTAGAATGCGTTCCAACATGCGCTTGAGCACGGGGAAGATTTCAATATCGCGGTTGTAGTTGACAGTGGTCTCTCCGTAGGTTTGGAGATGGAAGGGGTCAATCATGTTGACATCGTCAAGATCCGCCGTTGCTGCTTCATAGGCCAAGTTAACGGGATGATGAAGGGGAAGATTCCAAACTGGGAATGTTTCAAATTTAGCGTAACCAGACTTGATACCATTGATTTGGTCGTGATACATATTAGACATACAAGTTGCCAATTTTCCAGAACCAGGTCCAGGAGCGGTTACGACAATCAGGTTGCGACTGGTTTTGATATAGTCGTTTTTCCCCATACCTTCTGGAGAAATAATGTGGTCCATATCAGTCGGATATCCTTTGATTGGATAATGAAGATAAGAGTCGATTCCGTTTTTCTCGAGTTGGTTGCGGAAGGTATCTGCAGCTGGTTGGCCAGCGTATTGTGTGATGACAACGGAGCCAACAAAAATTCCCAATTCATTGAATTTATCAATCAAACGAAGGACTTCTTGGTCATAAGAAATACCCAAGTCACCACGTGCCTTGGAATGCTCGATGTTGCTAGCATTAATGGCGATTACAACTTCAACTTGCTCTTTCAATTCTTGTAAGAGCTTGATTTTATTATCAGGCTCATAACCAGGAAGGACACGAGCGGCATGGAAATCTTCTAACATTTTTCCACCAAACTCCAAATAGAGTTTGCCGTCAAATTGATTGATACGCTCCAAAATATGGTCGCGTTGCAAGTTTAAATATTGTTCAGAACTAAAAGCTTGTTTTTTCATTTTTTTACCTCTGATCTCTATTATATAAAAAAATTGAGACTTAGGAAACTACGGAGTTAAAAAGAAATCAAAAAAATAGGAAAAGGAGTTATAGATTGGCACTAATTGAAATAAGATTATTTTAATTTTTTCTAATTACCCAACTATTTTCAAAGGACCACATGTTATTTTACAGAAAACAATGGAAAGATGATTCCAAGAAGGATGAAAAATCTTAGTAAATAGGATGATTTCTAATACGTTGATTTTTTAAAAGAGAATGAGGGGCAATTTTTAGAATTTTCAAAAAAATCATATAAAACCCCTTTACTTTTAGGTCTGAAATAGGTTATAATAGTAAAAAATACTATATTAAAGGAGATCGTCTATGAAATCTAAAAAGTGGCTTTTGGGAGCAGGATTAATTTTAAGTTCGGCCTTTTTGGTAACGGCTTGTGCCCAAAGTGATAAGAAAGCAGATATACCTAAAAGTTTTTCTTATGTTTATGCGGTTGATCCTTCATCCTTAGACTATAGTGTTACAAGCAAAACATCAACTTCAGATGTAATTGGGAATGTAGTAGATGGACTTTTAGAAAATGATAAATATGGAAACTTCATACCGTCTCTTGCTGAAGATTGGACCGTTTCTAAAGATGGTTTAACTTATACTTACAAGCTTCGCAAAGGTGTTAAATGGTATACTTCTGAAGGTGAAGAGTACGCTGAAGTGAAAGCGCAAGATTTTGTTACAGGTCTCAAACATGCAGCCGATGGAAAATCTGATGGTCTTTCTTTGGTTGAGAAATCGATCAAAGGATTGGAAGCTTATGTCAGTGGAGAGACAAATGATTTCTCTACTGTAGGTGTGAAGGCTCTGGATGATTATACTGTAGAATACACCTTAAATAAGCCAGAAAGCTTTTGGAATTCAAAAGTTACTACGGCAACCATGCTTCCAGTAAATGAAGAATTTTTGAATGCCAAAGGCAAGGATTATGGGGTACCAACTCCATCAAGTATTCTCTACAATGGTCCCTATGTGCTGAAATCTTTGATTTCTAAATCTGTCATTGAATATGAAAAGAATCCTAATTACTGGGACAAGGAAAATGTTAAAGTTGATCATGTCAAATTAACATTCTATGACGGTTCAGATCAGGAATCTTTAATTCGAAGCTTCGATTCTGGAGCATATAATACGGCTAGATTATTCCCAAATAGTTCTAATTTTGCATCCACTAAAGAAAAATATGGGAATCAAATTATCTATAGCCCTCAGGAAGCGACTAGTTACTATTTCACTTTTAATGTAAATCGTCAATCGTATAACAAAACTGCGAAAACTGATGAAACACAAAAAACATCTACAAAAGAAGCTTTGCTTAATAAAAACTTCCGTCAGGCAATCAACTTTGCCTTTAATCGTCATGCTTATACTGCGCAGTTAAATGGCGAAGAGGGTGCGGATAAGATTATTCGTAACAGTTTAGTGCCAGACAATTACGTTCAAGTAGGTGAAAAGACATTCGGTCAACTTGCTCAGGCTGAATTGCAGCAATACGGCGACCAGTGGAAAGATGTAACTCTGAATGATGGTAAGGACACTATTTATAACTCACAGAAGGCTAAAGCTGCATTTGAAAAAGCTAAGTCAGAGTTACAATCAAACGGAGTTACTTTCCCAATTCATTTGGATGTTCCAGTTGAACAGACTGATGTTGTTGCTGTACAGCAAACAAATTCCATGAAACAATCAATTGAGGAAACTCTTGGAACTGAGAATGTGGTTGTTGATGTCCTACAAATGACAGATAACGAAAAGGAAAGTATTACTTCACAAGCCAAGGTTCCAACTCAGAAAGATTACGATTTGAATGGGACAGGTTGGGGCCCAGATTATCAAGATCCAGCCACCTATCTCAATATTTTGGATGCTAAGAAAGGATCAGCTCTAAAACACTTAGGTATTACCAAAGGCAAAGATCCAGAAGTAGTAGCTAAAGTTGGATTGGATGAGTATAAAAAACTGTTAGATGATGCAGCATCTGAAACAAATGATTTAAATAAACGCTACGAAAAATATGCTAAGGCACAGGCCTGGGTTACTGATAGTTCTCTTCTTATTCCAGTTGCCTCTTCAGGAGGATCACCGATGGTTAGTCGTGCTGTTCCATTTACGAAAGCCTATTCACAGGTTGGTATCAAAGGAGATCCATTTATTTTTAAAGGTTTAGAGCTTAAAAATGATATCGTGACAACCAAAGAGTACGAAGAAGCACTTAAAAAATGGCAAAAGGAAAAATTGGAATCAAACGCTCAATATCAAAAAGACCTAGAAAAGCATGTGAAATAAAAGTTCAACTATTGATTGAAAGTGGATTCCTTAATTAGAGTACAGGCTATGAGAATATAGTTCGTATAAGAGTCTGAGACAAAATAGTTCTCAGCCACAAAAAAACTAGAGATTTCCAATTGTGGAACTCTAGCTTTTTAGTTTTGAGTCGTTGTCTTATTGTATTTTAGGAGGTTATTGGCCATAAGTACTAATCCCATGTCAATTCTCACTTGACGCTTCCCTCTCAGATTACATCTCTTGTAACCGAAACAAGCCTTTATCTTCCCAAAGACAGGTTCCACATCAATCTTGCGTTGAGCGAAAATCCGTCTACCTTGGGGAGATAAAAACGCCTGACTTTCTTTAGCTTTTCAAGTCTTGATAGCGTTCGTTCATATACAGTCCCTTTTGTCCTGCTCCTGTTTTAATTAGCTATAAAATTTTAAAATCGATAGATTAGACAAAAAAACGAACAAAACAGAATTCTGAGTGTCAGATAACTCGTTTTGTTCGCTTTTTATATTTAAGGTTAGACTATTGTCCCAGACTCTTTTTACTTGCTTTTCTGTTGCTTCCTCATTTGTCCTGAAGCCTTTTTTGTGTTAAAATGAAGGGTATGAAAACTAAAAAAATGTGGATGGCAGGCTTGGCTCTGCTTGGTATCGGAAGCCTTGCTCTTGCTACGAAAAAAGTTGCAGATGACCGTAAGCTCATGAAGACTCAGGAAGAGTTGACTGAGATTGTGCGAGACCATTTTTCAGATATGGGGGAAATTGCGACCCTCTATGTTCAAGTTTATGAAAGTAGTCTGGAGAGCTTAGTTGGTGGCGTCATTTTTGAGGATGGCCGTCATTATACCTTTGTCTATGAAAATGGAGACCTGGTCTATGAGGAGGAAGTCTTATGATACAACCAGCAAGTTTAGAAGAATTGGCATCTTTAGTAGAGAAAGATGGCAAAAAAGTCTTTCTTTTTGTGGCAGACTGGTGTGGTGATTGTCGTTATATCTATCCTGCCTTGCCAGAAATTGAGGAGACCAATCCAGAGTTCACCTTTATTCGCGTGGATCGAGACCAGTACATGGATCTAGCTAAACTCTGGGATGTTTACGGAATTCCTAGCCTTGTTGTTCTAGAAAAAGACAAGGAAATCGGCCGTTTTGTCAATCGCGACCGTAAAAGCAAGCAACAAATCAATGACTTTTTAGCAGGACTGAAATAGGAGAAAAGAGAAATAATGATTTTTACATATAACAAAGAGCATGTCGGCGATGTCCTTATGGTCATCGTGAAAAATAGTGGAGATGCCAAACTGGATGTGGAGTGCAAAGGCAAGGTAGCTCGTGTTTTCCTCAAAGAGAATGGGGAAACAGTGGCTTGGAATATTTTTGAAGTTTCAAGTTTATTTGAAATTGCAGAGCGCGGTCAAGTCTTTTTGACAGATGAGCAAGTTGCTCGTTTGAACCAAGAATTACAAACGGAAGGTTTTGCAGAAGAAATTGTTAATGACAAGGAACCTAAGTTTGTTGTTGGTGAAATTGTCGAGATGGTAGCTCATCCAGATAGTGACCACCTCAACATCTGCCAAGTTGCAGTCGCAAATGACAAGACAGTGCAAATTGTTGCAGGGGCTCCTAATGCGCGTGTTGGATTGAAAACCATTGTAGCTCTTCCTGGAGCAATGATGCCAAAAGGCAATCTCATTTTCCCAGGCGAGCTTCGTGGCGAAAAGAGTTTTGGCATGATGTGTAGCCCTCGTGAACTTGCCTTGCCAAATGCTCCGCAAAAACGTGGGGTGCTTGAATTATCAGAAGAGCAAGTTGTCGGAACTCCCTTTGACCCAGTGAAGCACTGGACTGCCTAGGAACTTGTCAGTATCTGATAGACCAGATAGAAGGAAATAAGATGGCAAAAAATGTTGTGATTACAGGAGCGACATCAGGAATTGGTGAAGCGATTGCGCGTGCTTATCTGGAGCAGGGGGAGAATGTTGTTCTAACAGGGCGACGGACAGACAGATTAGAGGCTCTCAAGTCAGAGTTTGCAGCAACATATCCAAATCAAACAGTTTGGATCTTTCCACTGGATGTGACGGATATGACCATGGTCAAGACTGTCTGCTCCGATATTCTAGAAACGATAGGGCAGATTGATATTTTGGTCAACAACGCTGGACTAGCTCTTGGCTTGGCTCCCTATCAAGACTATGAAGAATTGGATATGCTGACTATGCTGGATACCAATGTCAAAGGTTTGATGGCAGTCACTCGCTGTTTCTTGCCTGCAATGGTAAAAGCCAATCAGGGTCATGTTATCAATATGGGGTCGACCGCAGGTATCTACGCTTATGCAGGTGCAGCAGTCTACTCAGCCACCAAGGCAGCAGTTAAGACCTTTTCAGATGGTCTGCGAATTGATACCATAGCAACGGATATCAAGGTGACAACCATTCAGCCAGGGATTGTCGAAACAGATTTTTCGACGGTACGTTTTCACGGTGATAAAGAACGAGCTGCGACGGTTTATCAGGGAATAGAAGCCTTGCAAGCTCAGGATATTGCAGACACAGTAGTCTATGTGACCAGTCAACCTCGCCGTGTGCAGATTACAGATATGACCATTATGGCCAATCAACAGGCGACAGGTTTCATGGTTCATAAAAAGTAAAAAATTTTCTCGAAAAGTTACAAATATCTGTAACTTTTTTTGATTTCCTACGAATAGATAAGTAGGAGGAAGAAAATATGTATAATAAAGTTATCTTGATTGGACGTTTAACGTCTACACCAGAATTGCACAAAACCAACAATGACAAGTCAGTAGCTCGAGCGACTATTGCAGTCAACCGCCGTTACAAAGACCAAAATGGTGAACGCGAAGCTGACTTTGTTAACATTGTCCTATGGGGCAGATTAGCAGAAAGCTTGGCAAGCTACGCAACAAAAGGTAGTCTCATTTCCGTTGATGGAGAATTGCGCACTCGTCGCTTTGAGAAAAATGGTCAAATGAACTATGTGACCGAGGTACTTGTGACAGGATTCCAACTATTGGAAAGTCGTGCCCAACGTGCCATGCGTGAAAATAATGCAGGTCAAGACCTAGCGGACTTGGTATTGGAAGAGGAGGAATTGCCATTTTAATACTCTTCGAAGATCTCTTCAAACCAAGTCAGATTCATCCACAACCTCAAAGCTGTGCTTTGAGTAGCCTGGGGTTAGCTTCCTAGTTTACTCTTTGATTTTCATTGAGTATAAACATTGAAAAGTCTGAGTTGGTCTCAGGCTTTTTATCTTGAGAAAGTCAGACTTTTTTCTTGACTATTTCTGACCAAGTGATACAATAGAACTATGAATTAGCACTCATGTGTAAAGAGTGCTAATAATTTCTATTTCATCATGGAGGAAAACAGATGTTGAAACCATTAGGAGACCGTGTGGTCTTAAAAATCGAAGAAAAAGAACAAACTGTTGGAGGTTTTGTCCTTGCAGGTTCAGCCCAAGAAAAAACAAAAACAGCTCAAGTTGTGGCTACAGGACAAGGTGTTCGTACCTTGAATGGTGACTTGGTTGCTCCAAGTGTTAAAGCTGGAGACCGTGTCTTAGTTGAAGCCCACGCAGGTCTTGATGTCAAAGATGGTGATGAAAAGTACGTCATCGTAGGTGAAGCTAACATCTTGGCAATCATTGAAGAATAGAAGGAGAAAGTAAGTATGTCAAAAGAAATTAAATTTTCATCAGATGCCCGTTCAGCTATGGTTCGTGGTGTCGATATCCTTGCAGATACTGTTAAAGTAACCTTGGGACCAAAAGGTCGTAACGTTGTGCTTGAAAAATCATTTGGCTCACCATTGATTACCAATGACGGTGTGACTATTGCCAAAGAAATTGAATTAGAAGACCATTTTGAAAACATGGGTGCCAAATTGGTATCAGAAGTAGCTTCAAAAACCAATGATATCGCAGGTGACGGGACTACAACTGCAACTGTTTTGACCCAAGCAATTGTCCGTGAAGGAATCAAAAACGTTACTGCTGGAGCAAATCCAATCGGCATTCGTCGTGGGATTGAAACAGCAGTTGCTGCAGCAGTTGAAGCCTTGAAAAACAATGCTATTCCTGTTGCCAACAAAGAAGCCATCGCTCAGGTTGCTGCCGTATCTTCTCGTTCTGAAAAAGTCGGTGAGTACATTTCTGAAGCTATGGAAAAAGTTGGCAAAGATGGTGTTATCACTATCGAAGAGTCACGTGGTATGGAGACTGAACTTGAAGTGGTTGAAGGAATGCAGTTCGACCGCGGTTACCTTTCACAGTACATGGTGACAGATAGTGAGAAAATGGTGGCTGACCTTGAAAATCCATACATTTTGATTACAGATAAGAAGATTTCCAATATTCAAGAAATCTTGCCACTATTAGAAAGTATTCTCCAAACTAGTCGTCCACTCTTGATTGTTGCGGATGATGTGGATGGTGAAGCTCTTCCGACTCTTGTTTTGAACAAGATTCGTGGTACCTTTAATGTAGTAGCTGTTAAGGCTCCTGGTTTCGGTGACCGTCGCAAAGCCATGCTTGAAGATATCGCCATTTTGACAGGTGGAACAGTTATCACAGAAGACCTTGGTCTTGAGTTGAAAGATGCGACAATTGAAGCTCTTGGTCAAGCAGCGAGAGTGACCGTGGACAAAGATAGCACGGTTATCGTAGAAGGTGCTGGAAATCCTGAAGCTATTTCCCACCGTGTTGCAGTTATCAAGTCTCAAATCGAAACCACAACTTCTGAATTTGACCGTGAAAAATTGCAAGAACGCTTGGCCAAATTATCAGGTGGTGTCGCTGTTATCAAGGTTGGTGCTGCAACTGAAACGGAGTTGAAAGAAATGAAACTCCGCATTGAAGATGCCCTCAACGCTACTCGTGCAGCTGTTGAAGAAGGAATCGTTGCTGGTGGTGGAACAGCCCTTGTAAATGTTATCCCAGCTGTGGCGAATTTGGAATTGACAGGAGATGAAGCAACAGGACGTAATATTGTTCTCCGTGCATTGGAAGAACCAGTCCGTCAAATTGCACATAATGCAGGATTTGAAGGTTCTATCGTTATCGACCGCTTGAAGAATGCTGAAGTTGGGACAGGCTTCAACGCGGCAACCGGCGAGTGGGTTAATATGATTGATCAAGGGATTATTGATCCAGTTAAAGTCAGTCGTTCAGCCCTACAAAATGCAGCATCTGTAGCCAGCTTGATTTTGACAACAGAAGCAGTCGTAGCCAATAAACCAGAACCAGCAACCCCAGCTCCAGCCATGGATCCAAGTATGATGGGCGGCATGATGTAATCTTTCTGTAGAAAGTAACTTATAAAAAACACAAAAGGAGGGAATGTTTATCCCTCCTTTTTATGATATTCATTTCTAAATAGATTTGAGCTCTCCTAACTTATATGATAAAATAAGACTAGAAAAAGGAGAAGAACATGATCGATGTAGAAGAAATTCTGAGTAAGATGAACCCCAATCAGAAGATTAATTATGACCGTGTTATGCAGAAGATGGTACAAGTATGGGAGAAAAATGAGCAACGTCCAACTATTCTCATGCATGTTTGCTGTGCTCCTTGCAGTACCTATACCCTAGAATATTTGACCAAGTATGCAGCTGTGACTATCTATTTTGCCAATTCTAATATCCATCCCAAGGCAGAATACCATAAACGAGCCTATGTTACCAAGAAATTTGTCAGTGATTTTAATGAGCGAACAGGAAATACGGTCCAGTATCTAGAAGCTCCCTACGAACCAAATGAATATCGAAAACTAGTTAGGGGGCTAGAGGAAGAACCAGAAGGTGGTGACCGTTGCAAGGTGTGCTTTGACTACCGACTGGATAAGACAGCACAAGTGGCTATGGACTTGGGCTTTGACTACTTCGGTTCGGCTTTAACCATCAGTCCTCATAAGAATTCTCAAACCATCAACAGCATCGGAATCGATGTGCAAAAAATTTATACCACCCACTATCTTCCCAGCGATTTCAAGAAAAATCAGGGTTACAAACGTTCAGTAGAGATGTGTGAAGAGTATGATATCTACCGTCAATGTTATTGTGGATGTGTCTATGCAGCACAAGCCCAGAATATTGACCTGGTTCAAGTTAAGAAGGATGCCTCAGCTTTCTTGCTGGATAAGGATGTTGAAAAAGACTATTCCCACATCAAATTTACTGTTACTAAATTAGATATATAGAGACCAACCCAGCTGAAAAACTGGGTTTTATACTCTTCGAAAATCTCTTCAAACCACGTCAGCGTCGCCTTACCGTATATATGTTACTGACTTCGTCAGTTCTATCTACAACCTCAAAGCAGTGCTTTGAGCAACCTGCGGCTAGCTTCCTAGTTTGCTTTTTGATTTTCATTGAGTATTAAAACAAAAAAACCAGGATTTTCACCCTAGTTTGACAACTTTACCGATTCTTTAGTTCTACATAGCGCTTGTACCAAATGTTGACATAGGCTTCTGAGAAAGGACCGCGTTCATTGTTAATCCAATCAACAAGAATTTTGACATGTTCTTTCAAAATATAGTCTAAATCATCAGAATAATGCATTTTGCGTTTGTGGCGTTCATATTCTTCCACATCTAAAAGACGCTTTTCCCCATCTGTGAAAATTTTGACATCCAAATCATAATCAATGTATTTCAGCGCTTCTTCATCCAGATAGTAGGGACTAGCCATATTGCAATAGTAGGAAATTCCATTATCACGAATCATGGCAATGATATTAAACCAATATTTCTTGTGAAAGTAAACAATAGCAGGTTCTCTAGTCACCCAACGACGACCATCACTTTCGGTAACCAGTGTATGATCGTTAACACCAATAATGGCGTTCTCTGTTGTTTTTAGTACCATGGTGTCTCGCCAAGTGCGGTGGAGACTCCCATCATGCTTATAACTTTGAATTGTAATAAAGTCGCCTTCTTTTGGAAGCTTCATAACTAACCAACTTTCTACAATTTATAAGTTTATCGTTTACTATTGTACCATAAAATAGCCCAAAATTTATGAATTTTATCTAAAAAATTAAAGATATTCTCTGAGGGCGCTAGCTATATCTGAAAAATCATAGCCTTTTCTAGCTAAAACCTGAGTTAATCTCTGTTTAAGTTCGTATCCTTCATATTTTCGAGCATACTTAGTATATTGCTTATCAAGCTCCTTGAAGATGAGTTCCTGAGTAGTGTCTTCGTCAACTTGACTATCCAACTGTTCAAAAGCCCATTTTGCATCTGCATAAGAAAAGCCTTTGTTAGCGAGGTTTTGAATGATTTTTTCTTGTAGGGCACGAGCTGGGAGTTTTCCATCATACTTTTTAAAGAGTTTTTCAGCAATACGTTGAGCAACTTGAGAGAAATCAAATTCATTCAAGACCTCCTCAACGGTAGTTTTAACAACACCTTTTTGCGATAGTTTTTGAAGTAGCGAATAAGGCCCCTTATCACCAGAGAGTTGGTTGGCATTGACGATGGTATAGGCATATTGACGGTCGTTTATCCAATTGTCTTCTTTAAGATTTGAAATGACTTGCGAAGCTATTTGAAGATCAATATTATGTTTATTTAGGTATTCTCTAACCTCTTTTTCAGTGCGTGCTTTAAAGGAAAGATGATAAAGTGCCAGGTTTTTAGCATAAGAGAATTGAGCGAATGCTTGGATTTTATCAAATTCTTGTTGGGTAATAATCTTATCTCTAGACAACATAAAACGGACAATAGTATCTTCTGTTATATAGTATTTTTGTTGAGAGTCTAGCTCCATCAGATAAAGTTTTTTCTTCTTTTCAAGTTTTGTGATTTTCATGTTTCTATTATATCGTAAAATGTGATAAGATAGGGATATGAATCTGAAAGTGAAACAAAAAATACCATTAAAAATCAAGCGGATGGGAATCAATGGAGAGGGGATTGGATTTTATCAAAAAACCTTAATTTTTGTACCAGGAGCCCTCAAAGGAGAAGACATCTATTGCGAAATTACTTCTATTAAACGTAATTTTGCAGAAGCAAGATTACTAAAGGTTAATAAAAAGTCAAAATTCCGAGTAGTACCCGCTTGTACAATCTATAATGAATGTGGTGGCTGTCAAATAATGCATCTCCACTATGATAAACAACTAGAGTTCAAAACGGATTTGTTACACCAAGCACTTAAAAAATTTGCACCTGAAGGATATGAAAACTATGAGGTTCGTCCAACTATTGGTATGAAAGAACCAAAATACTATCGAGCAAAGTTGCAATTTCAAACTCGAAAATTTAAAAATCAAGTCAAGGCAGGTTTGTATGCACAAAATTCGCATTACTTGGTTGAATTGAAAGATTGTTTAGTTCAAGATAAGGAAACACAGGTTATTGCAAACCGCCTAGCAGAATTATTAACCTATCACCAGATACCAATTACAGATGAAAGAAAAAACTTAGGAATTCGTACTATTATGGTGCGTAGAGCTAAAAAGACTGGACAGGTTCAGATAATTATTGTTACAAATCGTCAGATCAATTTAAACCAGTTAATAAAAGACTTAGTTAAAGACTTTCCAGAAATAGTCACAGTTGCTGTTAATACCAATACTGCAAAAACAAGTGAAATATATGGGGATAAAACAGAAATCATCTGGGGACAAGACAGTATCCAAGAAGGTGTATTGGATTATGAGTTTGCTTTATCTCCTAGAGCTTTCTACCAACTTAATCCAGAGCAAACTGAAATTTTATATGGTGAAGCAGTCAAAGCTTTAGATGTCGGTCAAGAAGATAATTTGATTGATGCTTATTGTGGAGTCGGTACTATCGGATTTGCATTTGCTAGAAAAGTTAAAACTCTAAGAGGAATGGATATCATTCCTGAAGCTATCGAAGATGCCAAAAGAAATGCAAAAAGAATGGGATTTGACAATACCTATTATGAGGTAGGAATGGCAGAAGAGATTATTCCACGTTGGTATAAGGAAGGTTATCGAGCAGACGCCTTGATTGTAGATCCGCCACGAACTGGATTAGCTAATAAGTTAATAGATACTATTGTAAGTTATGCCCCAGAAAAAATGGTATATATCTCTTGTAACGTTTCAACATTAGCACGAGATTTAGTCAAATTAGTAAAGGTATATAATGTTGAATACATTCAGTCGGTAGATATGTTTCCACATACAGCTAGGACCGAGGCTATAGTCAAATTAAGAAGAAAAGTTAAAAAATAAATAGTCTATACTCAGTGAGCTAATATTTTATCAGAAAAAGTTAAAAAAGTAGTTGACAAGGAAGAAAAAGTGGGTATAATAGAAAGAGTTGAAAACAACTCAGGTCCGTTGGTCAAGGGGTTAAGACACCGCCTTTTCACGGCGGTAACACGGGTTCGAATCCCGTACGGACT
>NZ_CABFMF010000016.1 GCF_901875575.1 uncultured Streptococcus sp. | reverse complement strand
TTAAATACACCATCAGTTATTATTATGGATAATGCAAGATTCCATAGAATGGGTAAGCTAGAACTCTTGTGTGAAGAGTTTGGGCATAAAATTTTACCTCTTCCTCCCTACTCACCTGAGTACAATCCTATTGAGAAAACATGGGCTCGTATCAAAAAGCACCTCAAAAAGGTATTACCGAGTTGTAATACTTTTTTCGGGGCTCTTTTATCCTGCTCTTGTTTCAATTGACTATACATTACTCCAACATAAGTTCTAAAAACTAACCTAAAATCCCATTAAAACGTCTCATACTAACTTCCACCATAGCGGAACTTAATCTGAAACGCTTTCAGATAGAGGGATTTTGTGCGCTCTTTTTTCTATTCATTTCGGCTACAAAAGCGATGAAATCAAGCATTATTAAAATCAGTGGAACTTACCCTGACACGGAATTCTACTGGTTTTTACGATTCTTATCAGACTAACTTCTACTTCTACTAGCGGTGGAACTTAGTTTGGGGATTTAGCACCCAGAAACATCCACATCAAATCTTTTTGAAAGATGTTTGAAGCTTTGCCCTTGCTTTCTAAGTTCATAAATCTGAACTTTATCCTCATAACTCAATTTCATAATAAAACACCCCAAAAGTTAGATTTTTTCTGTCTAACTTTTGGGGTGCAGTTCAACTTCAGCTTTTTTATTAGTGATCACGGTCACATGAAATGAATTTAATCTTGTAGTAATCAGCTCGTTTATAAGTTTCGCTATAGGCGAGAACTTGACCAGTAGACTCTAGTTTAGTGGTTTTGGTTTGTAAAACAGTAGGGAATTCTTCATTGACTCCTAGAATCGTAGCAGCATGTTCTGGAGTTGGGAATGCTATTTCATTGATTTCTTCAAAATGTTCATCATTCATATGAATGTGGTAATCTAACTTGAAACGGTTATATATTGAACTATAATATTCAAGATTTGGATAATTTGCATTGATGTATTGTTCTGGAACATAAGATGTATGATAGATATATGCGACACCGTTTGTTTTACGGACGCGTTCAATCTTATAGTAGAATTGATCACCACGAAGTCCAAGTTTTTCTAAGTAGTTTAGTTTGTTTGCACGTTCAATCGAAAGAACAGTAACCTTGTCATCTTTGGTTTCGAAAACTTCTACATCAGAAAACTCTACGAGTTTATGCTTACGGGCGCGTGAAACGAATGTTCCTTTCCCTTGTTGGCGGACAATATAGCCGTCTTTGGCAAGGTCGTTCAAGGCACGGACAACAGTAATCGAACTTACATCATACATTGCAATCAATTCAGCTTCGGTGTAAAATTTATCTCCACTGGCAAATTGACCAGAGATGATTTTGTTCTTTAACTCGTCTTTAATATATTGATATTTAGGAATTGCCATATTTTTACCTCGATTTTCTTTCTCCGTTAAAGATTCTACCATAAAAATTAAAAGATTAACAGTTTTTTGAATAAAAAATTTAAGATAATAGGCTATAAGGTTAATTTACATAGAATTATTATAAAATGATACATATTTATACTTGCTGCACAAATCTTACTATTTTATATATTATAAGTTTTTTTGGGAAATTTAGTAAAAAATGAAAAAAATGTGAAAACCTATTGACAAATGGAAGATATTCATGTATATTTACTATGTCAATGAATGAAAGCGTAAACTTTAATTGTCAGAAGGTAGTATTATGACACGATTTGAAATTAGGGAGGATTTCTATTTAGATGGGAATTCCTTCAAGATTTTGTCCGGTGCCATTCATTATTTTAGAATTCCGTCAGAGGATTGGTATCATTCACTATACAATCTTAAAGCACTTGGTTTTAATACGGTTGAGACTTACGTTGCATGGAATTTACACGAACCTGTTGAAGGGGAGTTTAATTTTGAAGGTGCTCTGGATTTGGAGAAGTTTCTCCAAATAGCACAGGATTTGGGACTTTACGCTATTGTGCGTCCGTCACCGTTTATCTGTGCAGAATGGGAATTTGGTGGCCTACCAGCTTGGCTTCTGAATAAAGACATGAGAATTCGCTCATCCGATTCTAGCTTTATTGAGGCAGTTGGTCGTTATTATGACCAATTATTGCCAAGACTTGTACCACACTTGCTTGATAAGGGCGGAAACATTCTTATGATGCAAGTGGAGAATGAATATGGCTCTTATGGGGAAGACAAGTCTTATCTGAGAGCGATTCGAAAATTGATGGAAGAACGAGGGATTGATTGCCCACTCTTTACTTCAGATGGTCCGTGGAGAGCTACTCTAAAAGCAGGAACTCTAATCGAAGATGATCTCTTTGTAACGGGAAACTTTGGTTCCAAAGCTCCTTTCAACTTTTCACAGATGCAGGAATTCTTTGATGAGCATGGTAAAAAATGGCCACTCATGTGTATGGAATTTTGGGATGGTTGGTTCAATCGTTGGAAAGAACCAATTATCACTCGAGATCCGAAAGAATTGGCAGACGCTGTTTGTGAAGTCTTGGAGCAAGGATCAATCAATCTTTATATGTTCCATGGTGGTACAAACTTTGGTTTCATGAATGGTTGTTCGGCTCGAGGAACCTTGGACTTACCTCAAGTGACATCTTATGATTACGATGCTCTTCTTGATGAAGAAGGGAATCCAACTGCCAAATACTTAGCAGTCAAAAAGATGATGGCAACGCATTTCCCAGAGTATCCACAGTTAGAACCACTCTACAAAGAGAGTATGGGATTAACTTCCATTGGTCTAACGGAAAAGGTCTCCTTGTTTGAAACCTTGGATAGTCTCTCAAGTCCAGTAGAAAGTCTCTATCCTCAAAAGATGGAGGAGCTAGGACAAAGTTATGGCTATCTTCTCTATCGCACTGAAGCAAGTTGGGATGCAGAAGAGGAACGTCTCCGTATCATTGATGGACGTGACCGTGCTCAACTCTTTGTAGATGGTCAATGGATTACCACTCAATACCAGACAGAGATTGGGGAAGATATTTTCTATCAAGGCGAAAAGAAAGCGTTATCTAGGATTGATATATTGATAGAAAATATGGGGCGTGTCAATTATGGTCACAAATTTTTAGCTGACACGCAACGTAAAGGAATCCGAACAGGTGTCTGCAAGGATTTACACTTCTTACTTAATTGGAAACACTATCCACTACCACTGGATAATCCTGAGAAAATTGATTTCTCAAAAGGATGGACAGAAGGACAACCTGCCTTTTACGCTTACGACTTCACAGTTGAAGCGCCAAAGGATACCTACTTAGACTTGTCTGAGTTTGGTAAGGGAGTTGCCTTTGTTAATGGGCATAACCTAGGACGTTTTTGGGACGTCGGGCCAACCCTCTCGCTTTATATTCCTCACAGCTTTCTTAAAGAAGGTGCTAATCGCATTATAATTTTTGAAACAGAAGGTCAATATAAAGAAGAGATTCATTTAACTCGTAAACCTACACTAAAACACATAAAGGGGGAAAACTTATGACAATTGTAGGATGCCGTATTGATGGACGTTTGATCCACGGACAAGTAGCCAATCTTTGGGCAGGAAAACTAAATGTTTCACGCATTATGGTTGTAGACGATGAGGTTGTTAACAACGATGTTGAAAAGAGTGGTTTGAAACTTGCGACACCACCAGGAGTAAAATTGAGTATTTTGCCAATTGAAAAAGCGGCAGCCAATATTCTTGCTGGTAAATACGATAGCCAACGTCTCTTTATCGTGGCTCGTAAACCAGACCGCTTCCTTGGTTTGGTAGAAGCAGGTGTACCACTTGAAACCCTTAATGTTGGGAATATGTCTCAAACACCAGAAACTCGTTCTATTACACGTTCTATAAACGTGGTAGATAAAGATGTGGAAGACTTCCACAAATTAGCAGAAAAAGGTGTTAAACTTACTGCTCAAATGGTTCCAAATGATCCAGTTTCAGACTTTTTGAGCTTATTAAAATAGGAAAAAATTTTTAGGAGGTCATTGTTATGATACAATGGTGGCAAATTTTACTTCTCACTTTGTACTCAGCTTATCAAATCTGTGATGAGTTGACGATCGTTTCATCTGCAGGTTCCCCTGTATTTGCTGGTTTCATTACTGGTTTAATCATGGGAGATGTGACAACTGGTTTGTTTATCGGTGGTAGCTTGCAGTTATTCGTGCTTGGGGTAGGTACCTTTGGTGGTGCTTCTCGTATCGACGCAACTTCTGGTGCGGTTCTTGCAACAGCTTTCTCAGTTTCACAAGGGATTGCTACAGACCTTGCAATTACTACAATCGCCGTTCCAGTAGCAGCTCTTTTGACTTACTTTGACGTACTTGGTCGTATGACTACTACATTCTTCGCACACCGTATTGATGCTGCGATTGAACGTTTTGATTACAAAGGAATCGAGCGCAACTATCTTCTTGGTGCTCTTCCTTGGGCTCTTTCTCGTGCCCTTCCAGTATTCTTTGCCCTTGCCTTTGGTGGTGCATTTGTACAAACAGTAGTAGACTTGGTTAAACAATACCAATGGGTTGCAGATGGCTTAACTCTTGCTGGTCGTATGCTTCCAGGTCTTGGATTCGCAATCTTGCTTCGTTACCTTCCAGTTAAGCGTAACCTTCACTACCTTGCTATGGGATTCGGTTTAACAGCTATGTTGACTGTTCTTTACTCATACGTAACAGGTCTTGGTGGCGCTGTTGCTGGTATCGTAGGTACTCTACCAAAAGATGTTGCTGAAAAAATTGCTTTTGTCAACAACTTTAAAGGTTTGTCTATGATTGGTATCTCTATCGTAGGTATCTTCCTTGCAGTGCTTCACTTCAAAAATAGCCAAAAAGTAGCTGTAGCAGCACCTTCTACACCATCAGAAAGTGGGGAAATCGAAGATGACGAATTCTAATTACAAACTAACAAAAGAAGATTTTAATCAAATCAATAAACGTAGCTTGTTTACTTTCCAATTAGGTTGGAACTACGAACGTATGCAAGCTTCTGGTTACCTGTACATGATCTTGCCTCAATTGCGTAAAATGTACGGGGATGGAACTCCTGAATTGAAAGAAATGATGAAAGTTCATACTCAATTCTTCAATACTTCACCATTCTTCCATACTATTATCGCTGGTTTTGACCTTGCCATGGAAGAAAAAGATGGTGTGGGTTCAAAAGATGCCGTTAACGGTATCAAGACAGGTTTGATGGGACCATTCGCTCCTCTTGGAGATACTATCTTTGGTTCACTAGTACCTGCTATCATGGGATCTATCGCTGCAACAATGGCTATTGCTGGCCAACCTTGGGGTATCTTCCTTTGGATTGCAGTTGCAGTAGCGTATGACATCTTCCGTTGGAAACAGTTGGAATTTGCATATAAAGAAGGGGTTAACCTGATCAACAACATGCAAAGTACTTTGACAGCCTTGATTGATGCTGCATCTGTACTTGGTGTCTTCATGATGGGTGCTCTAGTAGCAACAATGATCAACTTTGAAGTTTCTTACAAATTACCAATCGGTGAAAAATTAATTGACTTCCAAGATATCTTGAACTCAATCTTCCCACGCTTGCTTCCTGCAATCTTTACTGCCTTTATCTTCTGGTTGCTTGGTAAGAAAGGTATGAACTCTACTAAAGCAATTGGTATTATCATTGCTCTTGCAGTAGGTCTTTCATTCATCGGTAAATTCTTACTTGGAATGGGCGTATAATTTATGACGAAATCATTAATTTTGGTGAGTCATGGTCGCTTCTGTGAAGAACTTAAAGGTAGCACAGAAATGATTATGGGTCCACAAGACAATATTCATGCAGTGGCTCTTCTTCCAGAAGATGGACCAGAAGATTTTACTGCAAAATTTGAAGCTGCTATTGAAGGTTTGGATGATTTCCTAGTCTTTGCAGATCTTCTAGGTGGAACACCATGTAACGTGGTAAGCCGTTTGATTATGGAAGGTCGTGATATTGACCTTTACGCAGGGATGAATCTTCCAATGGTGATTGAATTTATCAATGCGAGCCTTACAGGCGCAGATGCGGACTATAAGAGCCGTGCTGCAGAAAGCATCGTGAAAGTCAATGATCTGTTAGCGGGCTTCGATGATGATGAAGACGAATAAGATGTGACAACGTGAAAATCACAGGGAAAATAGGCGATAAGAGAATGGAGCGATGCTTCGACGATAATCGGTCTTTTTCCCAAAGATTTTAGTTGGAACTCAATTCAATTCATGTGAAAACGTGAAAATCGTTAGAGCATCTTATATAGAATATACATGGGAATGGGGCTTACTCCCGTTCCCATATTTAATAGAAAAAGAGGAACTCAATGCTAAATTATACAAAAGAAGACTTACTTAAATTGGGTGCTGAAATTACAACACGTGAAATCTACCAACAGCCTGATGTATGGAAAGAAGCTTTTGAATCTTATCAAGAACAACGTGAAGAAATTGCGGCCTTCCTACAAGGGATTGCTGCTAAACATGACTATATCAAGGTCATCTTGACAGGTGCTGGGACGTCTGCTTATGTAGGAGATACCTTGGTACCTTACTTTAAGGAAGTTTATGACGAACGCAAGTGGAATTTCAATGCCATTGCGACAACCGATATCGTTGCCAATCCAGAAACTTATTTGAAAAAAGATGTAGCGACGGTTCTTGTATCTTTTGCTCGTAGTGGGAATTCGCCTGAAAGTGTGGCGACTGTTGATTTGGCTAAAGCCTTGGTTGATGAGCTATACCAAGTGACCATTACTTGTGCTGCAGAAGGGAAGTTGGCTCTTCAGGCACACGGGGATGAACGTAACCTCTTGCTTTTGCAACCTGCTGCTTCAAATGACGCTGGATTTGCCATGACATCTAGCTTTACTTCTATGATGTTGACAGCTCTCTTGGTCTTTGATCCAACAGAATTTGCTGTGAAATCTGAACGTTTTGAAGTTGCATCTAGTCTTGCACGTAAAGTCCTAGACAATGCAGAAGATGTCAAAGAGCTTGTTGACCTAGACTTTAACCGTGTTATCTACCTTGGTGCGGGTCCTTACTTCGGCCTTTCTCATGAAGCGCAACTTAAGATTTTAGAATTGACAGCTGGTCAAGTTGCAACTATGTATGAAAGCCCTGTTGGTTTCCGTCACGGTCCAAAATCATTGATCAACGAAGATACAGTCGTTTTAGTTTTTGGTACAACGACAGATTATACTCGTAAGTATGATTTGGATTTGGTTCGTGAAGTTGCAGGTGATCAGATTGCTCGTCGTGTTGTACTTTTGAGTGACCAAGCCTTTGGTCTTGAAAATGTAAAAGAAGTAGCGCTTGGATGTGGCGGTGTCTTGAACGATATTTACCGTGTCTTCCCATACATCGTTTACGCTCAACTCTTTGCCCTATTGACTTCACTCAAAGTTGAAAATAAACCAGATACACCATCACCTACAGGTACAGTAAACCGAGTGGTACAAGGTGTAATCATTCATGAGTATCAAAAATAAGGGAGTGTTTATAAATTCTTGATAAAGGATTTTGTAAATCATACAAGTAAACCATAGATTGTGAATAGCCTTTCTATGGTTTGTTTGCTTAATAGAATTAGAAAGAAGGAGAAACGAATGAAAGCATATACAGAGCGTGTATTTGGAAGAGTTGATGAACAAGATGTCCTAGCTTATCGCTTTGAGACTGATGCAGGTTATCAGTTAGAGGTTATGACTTATGGTGCGACTATCTTGCGTTATGTAACTCCTGATAAGTCTGGAAACTTTGCCAATGTTATCTTGGGATTTGATGATTTTAAAAGCTATGTGGGAAACAGTCCCAAGCATGGAGCTAGTGTGGGTCCCGTAGCAGGTCGTATTGCTGGTGCGACTTTTGAACTAGATGGTCAAACCTATCATCTGGAAGTTAACAATGCAAGCAACTGTAATCACAGTGGTTCAACTGGATGGGATTCTAGCTTGTTTGAAGTTGTAGAAGTAAGTGACTATGGTTTGACTCTTTATACAGAACGAGTGGATGGGACAGGTGGATTTCCAGGAAATCTTAAGATCTGGATTAGTTATCGCTTAGAAGAAAATGGAGCTTACGAGGTAAGCTATAAAATAACAACAGATCAAGATACCTTGGTTAATCCAACCAACCACAGCTATTTTAACTTGTCTGGTGATTTCACGCAGACGGTTGATCGACATGTATTCCAACTAAATACAAAAGGCATTTACCCAATTGCACCCGATGGTGTTCCAGCTAAAACTCCGGATGCTGATCGTGATGTGGTTAAACACATCTATAATGGTGCCTTGTTGAAGGATATATTTGAAGAGGATGATGAGCAAATCCAGCTAGTTTCTGGTTTAGACCATCCATTTGCGCTTTCTGAAGGTCATGACAATGTTGGATTCCTTTATGATCAGCACTCAGGACGCTTCCTGCTTTTCAAGACAGAGGCTCCTTGCTTTGTGGTCTACACAGCAAACTTTGTGGATGAAAGTGTCATCATAGGAGGTCAGCCAATGCTACAGCACAATGGGATTGCCCTTGAAGCGCAAGCTTTACCAGATGCCATTCACAGTGACCTTAAAGACCAAGTCATTCTCAAAGCCGGTCAAATCTTCACTAGTAAGACACGTTATGAGCTTGTTGTTAAGTAAAAACAGCTGGTCAAAAAGTCTTTAAAATTAAAATAACGCATATTGTCAGGTGCTGAAAGTTTGATAATATGCGTTTTATTATGAAAAGATTTACTTTATCTTATTCTAAAATGACGTTATTACTCAGCATATCTTGAGTTGTCTGACTTGACTTTCTTGATGGGAATGATATAATAGTTGTAACAAAAATTATTACAACAGAAAAGAGGACTATTTATGACCTATGAATACAAGAGCCACATTTATTTGGCAGAGGCAGTTTTAAATGTAAAGGATTTGGCAAGTCAAACAGCCTTTTATCAGCAAGTTATTGGTTTAGAAATCCTATCTCAAACTGAAACAGAGTCCATTCTGGGCCTGGGTGGAAAAGCCTTGGTACAGTTGATTCATACACAAGAGAGCGGAGAAGTAAGGGAGCATTATGGTCTTTACCATCTGGCTATTCTCTTGCCGACACGCAAGGCCTTGGCTGATGTCTTGAAACACTTGGCAGATTTACAGATTCCTCTTGTCGGCGGTGCAGACCACGGTTACAGCGAGGCCCTTTACTTGGAAGATTTGGAGGGAAATGGCATCGAGCTCTATCGAGATAAGCCAGTTTCCACATGGGATATTCGAGAAGATGGACGCATTATCGGAGTGACGGAGGCTCTTGAGGCGCAGGATATCTATGAGTTGGGGGAAAGAGTAGAGCCCTTTATTCTAGCAGATGGTACGAGAATGGGGCATATTCATCTTTCCGTCAAGGATAGTCGAAAGTCCAGCCAGTTTTATCAAAAGGTGTTAGGACTAGAGGATAAATTCAGTGTGCCTAGCGCTAGTTGGATTGCAGCTGGAGACTATCATCATCATTTGGCAGTCAACGAATGGGGAGGAAAAGGCCTAGCTCCGCGTAAGCAAGGCTTGCCAGGCTTAGCCTATTATGTCATTGAGGTTGCGAGTAAGGAAGAACTGCTAACGATTGCGCAACGAACACAAGAAGTTGATGCACCAGTTAAGTGGCTGACATCGAGCCAGCTGGAAATTACAGACCCAGACGGAATCGTGACCCGTATTCGTTTAGAAAGATAGACAGGCTGTGATGAGAATCAGGGCATAAATTGTAGACAGTACTCCTTATTTAGTCAGATATGTAAATATTTTGATATGATAGTAGGGAATAAAGAGAAGAATACAATGACCAGTGAATACCAAAAAATGATTGCAGGAGAACCCTATCATTCATTTGATTCCGAGTTGCGGGTCTTGGCTCAGACAGCAAGTCAGAAGCAGGCGGATTTCAACCATGAGCTAGCCCCCTTGAAAGGGGCGGAGATTATCAAGACTTGGTTCAACTGGTAAAAATTTCTATGTCAATCCACGCCTGGTGGCCGACGATGGAGTCAATATCCGTCTAGGGGAAAATTTTTATTCTAATTGGAACTTGACCATGCTGGATGTCTGTCCTATTCGTATCGGGAACAATGTCATGATCGGCCCAACTGTCAGTTCTTGACTCCCCTCCATCCACTAGATCCGCATGAACGCAATTCAGGGGTCGAATATGGCAAGTTCATTACCATCGGAGATAATTTCTGGGCAGGTGGTGGTGTTATTGTTCTTCCTGGTTTGACGCTGGGTAATAACGTAGCGGCCGGAGCCGTGATCACCAAGTCCTTTGGAGACAATGTTGTTCTAGGTGGCAATCCCGCGCGCGTGATTAAGGAGATACCTGTGAAATAAAGAGATTGGTAAAAAAGTTTTTAAGATAAGAAAAATGCATCATATCCAGTGTTACAAAACGTTGATATGATGCGTTTTATTGTGGGAAGATTTATTCCATTTTCTTCTGAAATTGAGTTTTATCAGACTTCTTATAGTGAAGTCACTCTTCTTGATCATTATGGAATTGCTCCATCCTGTTGAGTAGTTTAGATGGTGGTATTTTTCTAACATAAAAAATTTATAATGGATAGCGAAAGAGATATGAATTCACTTTGAGATATTGTTATAAATCTTTTTTATGCTCATAATAGAAAATATATATTAGTCAAGATGGAAGATTCGTAGTAGAATATTTAGCAAATAAAAGCAAAGGGGTTATTTTATGAAATTAGTTAATTTATGGTCAAAACTTTCACTCGGTTTGCAATTATTGCTAGCTTTGATTTTAGGTGTTATTTTTGCAGTAATCTGGCCACAATTTGCAGGTTTTTATCAATTTCTAGGACAAGCGTTTATCAAATTGGTGAACATGGTCATTATTCCACTGATATTTCCAATTATAGTAGTTGCAGTGGCTAGTGTTATTGGAAAAAAATCGTTTGGTAAAATTTTAACGAAGACCTTACTCTACTTTTTTGCTGTTACAACTGTGATTACTTTATTATTTGTATTTTCTAGTTATTATTTGGGATTTGGTCAAGGTGTGAATATTGGCCAAACTGGTGGTAATATCGATGGGATAGTTAATAATGTCCAATTGAGTGAGTTTTTACTTGGTTTTATTCCTTCAAATATTGTGAAGTCAATTTCAGAAGGATCTCTTCTTCCAATTATTGTTTTTGCTATTTTTCTTGGTTATGGAATTGGTAGCTTGAAGAGTGATAAAAGCAAAAAAATTCTTGAAGGTTTCCAGATTTGGATTGAAGCTATTTATAAAATTGTAACTGTTATTGTAAAATTATCTCCTATCGGAATCTTTGGCTTTATTGCAAAAGATGTCGCTAGTACAGGAATTGATAAGTTAGTTGGACTTGGTCAATTTGTTGTCGGAACTTATTTGGCTTATGCAGTTCTCATTTTAGTTATTTTCCCTCTAATCGCCTCTATCTTTAAAGTTCCATATTTGACTGCTTTTCGTGAAAATTGGAGCCTTTTGACTCTAGCATTTATTTCAGGTAGTTCGAGTGTAGTGTTGCCGTCCTTATTAAAGGATTTAAAAAAACAGGGACATGATAAGAATACGATTGATTTGGTTGTCCCTTTAGGATATACCTTTAATCTAGAAGGAGCAGCTGTCTATTTTTCAGTAGCTACTATTTTTATCGCACATGCCTACGGTATCCAATTTTCATTATCAAGTCTCTTTTTTACAGTTTTACTTTTGACCTTGATTGGGAAAACTGCAGCTACTGTCCCATCAGGAGCTATCGTAGTTTTGTTGGCTGCAGCACCCCAGCTTGGATTGCCAGTAGAAGGAGTAGCCTTGATTTTTGCAGTTGATTTCTTTGTGAATGCTGGCCGTACAATGATTAATGTTTTGGGTCAAATCTTAACAGTCAGTGTCATTGAAAAAACAGAAGGTTATAGTTTAGAAGAAGATAAGCAACATCAATTGTCAGTTAATTTTTCTTAAAGGAGATATGAGTTATGAGTAACGCAAAAGTTTATGTGATTCATGAAAATATTGAATGGACACAGCATTTAGTAAAATGGTTAGAAAAAATACAAGTACCTTATGAATTATGGGACCTATCGAGTGGGATATTAGATCTTCAAAGTCCTCCTCCACAAGGAGTTTTTTACAATAGGATGTCCGCATCTTCTCATACGAGAGGGCATCGCTATGCACCAGAGTTTACGGAGCAGGTGCTTACTTGGCTAGAGGCTCATGGACGTAAAGTAGTTAATGGAACTGGAGCTATCAACCTAGAAATCAGTAAAGTGAAACAATATTTGAAATTAAATGAATCTGGTATTGAGACTCCAGCGACAGTTGCTGTTTTGGGATCGGAAAATATTATTGAAGCAGCAAGAAAATTGAATATCTATCCTTTGATTACCAAGCATAATAGAGCAGGAAAAGGATTAGGAGTTCAACTTTTTCAAAATGAAGAGGAACTTGAAGCTTATGTTAATAGTCCCCTCTTTGAACCTTCAGTGGACGGGATTACCTTATTACAAGCCTACATCAAACCAAGTGATGGTCGTATCCGTCGTTCAGAGTTTATCAATCAGAAGTTTCTTTATACTGTTTCAATTGATTCTTCAGATGGTTTCCAACTTTGTCCAGCAGATGGTTGTCAAATCGGTAAGAGGCCAGAACAACTGGAAACTTCTGAAAAATTCCAAATTACAGAACCTCTACTAGAATCTCAAAAAGAAGCTTATGAAGCCTTCCTTAAAAATGCTCATATTGATGTGGCAGCTATAGAATGGGTTCAATCAGAAAGCGGAGATATTTATGTGTATGATGTAAATACCAATACAAACTATAATCCTATAGCGGAACAGAATGCTGACATCTTTGCTCATCAACATCTGGCTGAATATTTAAAGAGGGAGTTAGAAGCTCTTTATAGTGAATGATTATCTTGAAAGTGGATCTCTTAAAAATTTGATAATAACTTCCAGATAGAGTAAGACACAAATACTTTTCTTTCAAGGCAGCAATTATAGGCAATTACTAGTATATTTTTTATATCGATTATAGATTAATAGTTTACGAGTGATTTTATAATCGTAGCTCTCAAGGCTAGATTGTTAAGTCACTTGTTTTTGTTTACTTAAATTTCTTGAAATTAAAGAGGGTATTGAGTAGTTTTCCTTCTGGTATACTAGCGAATATCTTATCAGAGTGGCTTATCCGATTTGTAGCAAGCAAATGCGACAAGAAAAAGAAATAGCCTGAGTGCCTTGAACAAGCGCAAAAAAACACCACTAGCGGCAACCGGTGGTGTTTTCTTATATGCTTATTTCATCGAACTTTTAAGCAAGTCCATTGTACCATTAAAAAGAGTCTATGTTAAAAATGTTGCGATTGTATTGTTTTTCTCCTCAGTTCCTCAGCCTCCTCCTTGACACTTTGTCATCTTTTGATACAATAGTACAAAATCAGAGGAGGTGGGCTATGATTCAGAAACATGCGATTCCTATTTTAGAGTTTGATAACAATCCTCAGGCAGTCATCATGCCCAATCACGAGGGGATGGATTTGCACTTGCCAAAGAAGTGTGTCTATGCTTTTTTAGGTGAGGAGATTGACCGCTATGCCAGGGAAGTAGGGGCAGAATGTGTCGGCGAATTCATTTCTGCCACCAAGACCTATCCAGTCTACGTCATCAACTACAAGGGTGAGAAGATTTGTCTGGCTCAAGCGCCTGTCGGCTCCGCTCCAGCGGCCCAGTTTATGGATTGGTTGATTGGCTATGGTGTGGAGCAGATGATTTCAACAGGTACCTGTGGAGTCTTAGCTGATATAGAGGAAAATGCCTTTCTAGTCCCTGTTCGGGCTCTGCGAGATGAAGGAGCTAGTTATCACTATGTGGCACCTTCTCGTTATATGGAAATGCAGGCAGAGGCTATTGCTGCTATTGAGCAAGTTTTGGAAGACAGAGGGATTCCTTATGAAGAAGTCGTGACCTGGACGACAGACGGTTTTTACCGAGAAACGGCTGAAAAGGTGGTTTATCGTAAGGAAGAAGGCTGTGCTGTTGTAGAGATGGAGTGTTCTGCGCTTGCGGCAGTAGCCCAACTGCGTGGGGTTGTCTGGGGAGAGTTGTTGTTCACAGCTGATTCCTTAGCAGACTTGGACCAGTACGATAGTCGTGACTGGGGTTCAGAAGCTTTCGAGAAGGCCTTGGAACTCTGCCTTGAGATTGCCTTTCAGATCTAGCTACTCCTCTTCTTTTTATGGTACAATGGATGTATGTTATTCAAATTATTTGTGAAAAAAATTGAAAGGGTCTTGGGTGGACTTTCACCAGCTCGTCGCATCTTTTTAAGTTTCGCTGGAGTTATTTTTATAGGTTCTCTCCTTTTGAGCTTACCTTTTGTTCAGGCGAGTGGTTCGCAGGCTACTTATTTTGACCATCTTTTTACGACGGTGTCCATGGTCTGTGTGACTGGCCTTTTTACGCAACCAGTGGCTACGACCTATAATGTCTGGGGGCAGTTGATTTGTATGCTCTTGATACAGATTGGTGGTCTGGGGCTCATGACTTTTATCGGGGTCTTTTATATTCAGGGAAAGCAAAAGCTCAGTCTTCGCAGTCGTGAAACCATTCAGGAGAGTTTTAGTTACGGGGAGACTCGGTCGCTGAAGGCCTTTATGCGGTCCATCTTTTTGACGACTTTTCTGGTGGAGGGCTTGGGTGCCTTCCTGCTAAGTTTCCGTTTTATTCCTGAGTTCGGCTGGGGACGGGGCATTTTTACCTCTATTTTCTTAGCCATTTCAGCCTTTTGTAATGCTGGTTTTGATAATTTTGGTAGTAGCAGTTTAGTGGCTTTTCAGACGGATCCCTTGATCAATCTGGTCATTGCTGGCTTGATTATCACTGGTGGTCTAGGCTTTATGGTCTGGTTTGACTTGGCAACCCAGTTTGACAAGAAGAAAAAACGCCGTCTGCGTTTCCACACCAAACTAGTCCTCTTCTTGACTGCAGGGATTTTGCTGTTTGGGACAGTATCCACACTCTTTACGGAGTGGTACAATCCAGGAACCATTGGCAATCTCAGCGTTCCAGAGAAAGTGCTGGTCAGTTTTTTCCAAACTGTCAGCATGAGAACGGCTGGCTTTGCTTCTATTGACTACACCCAAGCTCGACCTGTGACCTTGTTTATCTATATCCTACAGATGTTTCTCGGAGGAGCGCCTGGAGGGACGGCTGGGGGGCTCAAGATTACGACTTTCTTTGTCTTGTTGGTTTTTGCGCGTAGTGAATTGCTGGGCTTACCTCATGCCAATGTTGCGCAGAGAACCATTGAGGCTCGAACAGTCCAAAAATCCTTTAGTGTCTTCATTATCTTTTTGATGACCTTCTTGTTGGGCTTGATGTTGTTGGGAATTACGGCAGAAGGAACACCGCGATTTATCTACCTCATGTTTGAGACCATTTCAGCTCTTGCGACAGTTGGGGTAACGGCAAATCTGACGCCAGAATTGGGCAAACTAGCTCTCAGCATTGTCATGGTGCTCATGTTTATTGGCCGTATCGGTCCCTTGACCTTGCTGGTTAGTCTAGCGGATTACCAGCCTGATAAGAAAGATTTGATTCAGTATATGAAAGCAGATATTAGCATTGGATAAGAAAGGAAGAACGATGTCAGATCGTACGATTGGAATATTAGGTTTGGGAATTTTTGGGACCAGTGTCCTGACAGCGCTCGCCAAACAAGATATGAATATTATTGCCATTGATGACCACGAAGAGCATATCAATCAATTTGAGCCAGTTTTGGCGCGTGGAGTTGTGGGCGATATTACAGATGAGGAACTCCTCAGAACTGCGGGGATTGATACCTGTGATACGGTTGTCGTTGCGACGGGAGAAAGTCTAGAGTCCAGTGTTCTTGCAGTCATGCACTGTAAGAGTTTGGGAGTACCGACTGTTATTGCTAAGGTCAAAAGTCATACAGCCAAAAAGGTCTTGGAAAAAATCGGTGCAGATGTGGTCATCTCACCTGAGTATGAAATGGGACAGTCTCTCGCACAGAATATTTTGTTTCATAATTGCGTCGATGTCCTTCAATTAGATAAAAATGTTTCTGTTGTAGAGATGAAGATACCGAGTGCTTGGGTTGGTCAAAGTTTGAGTCAGCTAGATTTACGCGGCAAGTATAACCTCAATGTCCTAGGATTTCGTGAACAAGAAAATTCACCGCTGGATGTCCAGTTTGGACCTAATGACCTCTTGAAGGCAGATGCCTATATCTTGGCGGTCATTAACAACCAGTATCTAGATGACTTGGCGGAATTAAATTCGTAGAAAATTAATATAAGTATTTTATAAGAGGGATTTAAGAAAAATTTTAACTTTTTCTTAATCCTTTTTAATTTTAGGAGATTATACTAGAGTCATCAAATAAAGAAAAACTCTAAGGAGAATCCTATGAAATTCAATCCAAATCAAAGATATACTCGTTGGTCTATCCGCCGTCTTAGTGTCGGTGTTGCCTCAGTTGTTGTGGCCAGTGGCTTCTTTGTCCTAGTTGGTCAGCCAAGTTCTGTACGTGCTGATGTGGTCAATCCGACCCCTGCTCAAGTTGTGCCAGATGCTACTTCGGTGAGTGAAAAGAGTGACTTGCCAGCAGAACTTCTCAAAGAAGCAGTCGATACAGCTCTTCCTTCAGAACAGGCAGACTCAACACCTAAAGCAAGCTTGGATACTGCAAGCTCTCCAGAAAAAGCAGATGCAGGTGCTAAAGAATCAGTAGTAGCACCAAAAGAAGAAGTGCAAGCAAAACCAGAATATAAGAAACAAGCAGAAGATGCGGTTAAACCTGTAGAAAGCCCTGCATCTACAGTTTCTGGACAAGACCGTGAAGCAAATGAAGCGCAACCAGCCACCACTCCAGCTGAAGTGCAAAAAGGCGTGGCTGACAATACTAAAGATACAGTAGACGTCCCAGCTACATACTTGGACAAAGCTAATTTCCCAGGTCCGTTCACAGCTGGTGTCAACCAAGTTATTCCATATGAATTCTTCGCTGGTGACGGTATGTTAACTCGCCTTATCTTGAAAGCATCCGACAAGGCTCCATGGTCAGACAATGGTTCGGCCAAAAATCCTGCTCTTCCACCAGTAGAGAAATTAGGTAAAGGCCTCTACTTCTATGAAGTGGACTTGGCAGGTACTCAAGGAAAATCAGATAAAGAGCTTCTAGACCTCTTGAAACAAAACGGCACTCAAAGCTATAAAGCTACTATCAAGGTGTACGGTGCCAAAGATGGCAAGGCCGATTTGAGCAACCTTGTAGCGACTAAAAATTTGGATGTCAACTTGAATGGCTTAACTACTCCAGATGAAGTCCAAAAAGGTGTGGCTGACAATACTAAAGATACAGTAGATGTCCCAGCAACTTACCTAGACAAAGCCAACTTCCCAGGTCCATTCACAGCTGGTGTCAACCAAGTCATTCCATATGAATTCTTCGCTGGTGATGGTATGTTAACTCGCCTTATCTTGAAAGCATCCGACAAGGCTCCATGGTCAGACAATGGTTCGGCCAAAAATCCTGCTCTTCCACCAGTAGAGAAATTGGGCAAAGGCCTTTACTTCTATGAAGTAGATTTAGCAGGTACCCAAGGTAAATCTGATAAAGATTTGCTTGAACTCTTGAAACAAAATGGTACACAAAGCTATAAAGCTACCATCAAGGTGTACGGTGCGAAAGACGGCAAGGCAGACTTGAGCAATCTAGTAGCGACTAAAGAATTGACAGTGAACTTGAATGGGTATAAGTCCCTCAATGAGATGAAATCTCAAATGCCAGCTGCTAGCCAAGATAAGATGATGACTAACAAAGAGCAGGACAAAACCATGAATACCAGCCAGCCTATGGTAACCTCAAGTAAAATGCCTGATGAAGGCAAGATGGCATCTACTAACAAGGTGTCAAGTCCAATGATGGCTGCTCACATGAAAGAACAAAAAGACATGCTTCCATATACTGGTGAAGCCCAAACCTCAATGGCTACTCTTGGATTCTTTGGATTAGCCTTGGCTGGACTGCTAGGTGGACTCGGCTTGAAAGCTAAAAAAGAGGAAAATGACTAGTCTAGCTACAGACTTTCTATCTAGGATATGAAAAATCCAGATATCGTTTAGAATGTTCGTAAAGAGATAAAAATAGTGTTATACTATTGTGGTATAGCACTGTTTTTTCAAAGGAGAGACAGATGGGAAAGACAATTTTACTCGTTGACGACGAGGTAGAAATCACAGATATTCATCAACGTTATCTGGTTCAGGCAGGATATCAGGTTTTGGTGGCCCATGATGGAGTAGAGGCCTTAGAAATCTTCAAGAGAAAACCGATTGATTTGATTATTACAGATATCATGATGCCTCGGATGGATGGTTATGATTTGATTAGTGAGGTTCAGTATCAATCTCCAGATCAGCCTTTTCTCTTTATCACGGCTAAGACTAGCGAGCAGGACAAGATTTATGGCCTGAGCTTAGGGGCAGATGACTTTATTGCCAAGCCCTTTAGCCCTCGTGAGCTGGTTTTGCGTGTCCACAATATTTTGCGTCGCCTTCATCGTGGAGGTGAGACAGAAGTCGTCAGTCTCGGGGATTTACGGATGAATCACGGTAGTCATGAGGTCCAAGTAGGAGATGTGACGCTTGATTTGACAGTTAAATCCTTCGAACTTCTATGGCTTTTAGCCAGTAATCCAGAGCGAGTTTTCTCTAAGACAGATCTCTATGAAAAGGTCTGGCAGGAAGACTATGTGGATGATACTAATACCTTGAATGTTCATATTCATGCTCTGCGACAGGAGTTGGCTAAATATGCTAGTGCAGAAACACCCACCATCAAAACCGTTTGGGGCTTGGGCTACAAAATTGAGAAAGCACGAGGTAGTCAATGAAATTAAAAAGTTATATCTTGGTGGGGTATGTCATTTCAACACTTCTAACGATTATCGTGGTCTTTTGGGCCATTCAGCGAATGCTAATTGAAGAAAGAGAAATTTATTTTCTAGTGGGTATGACCCTCGTAGCTAGTTTTGTCGGTGCTGGGATTAGTCTCTTTCTTTTATCACCGGTCTTTACTTCATTGGGAAAACTCAAGGAACATGCTAAGCGGGTAGCGGACAAGGACTTTCCATCAAATCTGGAGGTTCAAGGCCCTGTAGAATTTCAGCAATTAGGCCAAGCTTTCAATGAAATGTCCCATGATTTGCAGGCGACCTTTGATTCCTTGGAAGAAAGCGAACGAGAAAAGGGCTTGATGATTGCCCAGCTGTCGCATGATATCAAGACCCCCATCACTTCAATCCAAGCGACGGTAGAAGGGATTTTGGATGGGGTTATCAAGGAAGGAGAACAGGACCATTATCTAGCAACCATTGGGCGCCAGACGGAAAGACTCAATAAACTGGTTGAGGAATTGAATTTTTTGACCTTAAATACAGCTAGAAATCAGATGGAAATGACCAGCAAAGACAGCATTTTTCTGGATCAGCTCTTGATTGAGTGCATGAGTGAATTTCAGTTCTTGATTGAGCAGGAGGAGCGAGATGTCCATTTGCAGGTAATCCCAGAGTCTGCTAGGATTGAGGGAGATTATGCCAAACTTTCTCGTATCTTGGTGAATCTGATCAATAACGCTTTTAAATACTCTGATCCAGGAACCAAGCTGGAAGTGGTGGCTAAGCTGGAGAAGAACCAGCTTTCAATCAGTGTGACCGATGAGGGGCAGGGCATTGCCCCAGAGGATTTGGAGAATATTTTCAAACGCCTTTATCGTGTTGAAACTTCGCGTAACATGAAAACAGGTGGTCATGGCTTAGGGCTTGCGATCGCGCGTGAATTGGCCCATCAATTGGGTGGGGAAATCACAGTTACAAGCCAGTACGGCCTCGGAAGCACCTTTACCCTCCTTCTTAACCTCTCTGGTAGTGAAAATAAAGCTTTAAACCCCTTTACAAATCTAGCCATTCATGGTAAAATGGATTTTGTGTGAAATATCAGCAGGAAAGCATGAAGCTCGTCAACAGGTGTCTTGTGATAAGTAACCTTGGCTGTTTAGGCGAAGGGCATCTGCACGAATCAGGGCTTTCTAAGTGACTATTTCCACCGAATATTATTTATATCAGGAGGACATTCACATGTCACGTTATACAGGACCATCTTGGAAACAAGCTCGTCGCCTTGGCCTTTCACTTACAGGTACAGGTAAAGAATTGGCACGTCGTAACTACGTACCAGGACAACACGGACCAAACAACCGTTCTAAATTGTCAGAATACGGTTTGCAATTGGCTGAAAAACAAAAACTTCGTTTCACTTACGGTGTAGGTGAAAAACAATTCCGTAACTTGTTCGTACAAGCTACAAAAATCAAAGGTGGAATCCTAGGTTTCAACTTCATGCTTCTTTTGGAACGCCGTTTGGATAACGTTGTTTACCGTCTTGGTCTTGCGACTACTCGTCGTCAAGCTCGTCAATTCGTAAACCACGGTCACATCCTTGTTGACGGAAAACGTGTTGATATCCCATCATACCGCGTAACTCCAGGTCAAGTGATCTCAGTTCGTGAAAAATCATTGAAAGTTCCAGCTATCCTTGAAGCAGTAGAAGCTACTCTTGGACGTCCAGCATTCGTATCATTCGACGCTGAAAAATTGGAAGGTTCATTGACTCGCTTGCCAGAACGCGACGAAATCAACCCAGAAATCAACGAAGCACTTGTCGTTGAATTCTACAACAAGATGTTGTAATATTTTATTGAATCAGATAGGCTTTAGAGCCTTGATATTAAGCACTTTGGGGCCTTTTCCCTTAGTGCTTTTTTACATTTTACAATAGCTTTTAAGCATATAGCTATAAATATCTATACGCGACTAGACCTGTATAGTTTAAAGTGATATAATGGTCTAAAAGGAGGTACTACTATGGATGTTTTAGAAAAAAACACACAGGTAAACTTTAAGACTAACAGAGACTTGTTAGAGAAGGCTAGAGCTATTATCACAGCGCAAAATCTTGATATGACAGCCAGTTTTAACTTGTTTTTAGAACACATTGTAGAAAATAAAGCCTTGCCATTTGAAACTCAAGTAGATAAAGAAAGAGAAGAACTTCTGTCAGGGTTGCGTGCTGAAATTGCCCGTAGCTTTGACGATTTAGAACATGGAAGAACTTACAGCCTTGATGAAGTGAGGGCTAACCTTGGAATTTAACGAGAACTCATATAGCCTGATTATCTCAGAAACGGTACAAGAACAGCTAAGAGGTATTAAAGATTATATCTCAGATAACTACTTTTCAGAACAGGCAGGAGCAAACACAGTTAAGAATATTCTTTATGGTTTGGAGCGTCTTGAAGTCTTCCCAGAAGCAGGATTTGATGCTGACGAAAGAGTAGGATGTATTATATACCCACCCCACAAAACTCGCTGCATCATTTTAGGCGATTACCTAGCCTTCTATCATATTTTAGAGGAAAGAAAAGCTGTCTTTGTATCAGATATGATTCATAGCAAACAGGACTACATCCGCTTGTTCAAGAAAAAATAGCGCCTATAGGTGAACTGTACCCCAAAAGTTAGACAGAAAAAATCTAACTTTTGAGGTGTTTTTATTATGAAATTAACTTATGATGATAAAGTTCAGATCTATGAACTTAGAAAACAAGGATATAGTTTAGAGAAGCTTTCAAATAAATTTGGGATAAACAATTCTAATCTTAGGTACATGATTAAATTGATTGAACGTTACGGAATAGAGTTCGTCAAAAAAGGAAAAAATCGTCCAAGCCCTTCTAGTCCAAGGAAAGGCCGCCCAGAAAGAAGTACAAGAATAACACACAAGTCTCCTGCAATGTAGATATGCAGGGGATTTTTGATAGTAGAATTCCCAAAATCAAAATCTTTTTGTCCCAGGCTCTTTTTAATAGTGGAATTCCCAAATGAGATTATGATTCTATTATTGGGATAGCTTTATGTGTCTAGTAAAGTAGAGAATAAGAAAGAGACTTAATTTCTTAAGTCTCTTTTTAATACTTATTTAGACAAAACAATTCGATCAGATGGGTCAAAGTCAGTATCGTCAATGGTAATTTGATTTCCGTTAACAGTGTAGATTTGTACATCATCACCAATAATCATGCGTTGGTTTGCGGGGTCAAAAGTGACTTGTTTCACTTCTTGGTCACCATCAGATTCTAATTTTGTCCATGTTCCTGTTTTACCAGTAACTGTCAAAGTAATTTGATCACGCTCATCTTGTCCTTTATAGGTTCCATCGATGTTTTCAGGTTGAGCTACTGGAGTATTTTGAGCTGGTGCGGCTTGGTTGTTGCTAGCATTAGCGTTTTGTTGGTTAGATTGCTGATTTTGCTGGTCAGACTGTTGGTTTTGCTTAGATTGTTGTGTTTGTTGAGCAGGTTGTTGGTTTTGTTGCTGTGGTTGCGCTGCAGGAGCACAAGCTGCTAATAGAGTAAGACCTGCTAATGTAGCAATAGAAAGTGCAATTGTTTTTGATTTCATATTTTTGAATTCCTTCCTTTATTCCAAAATTTTTAAAATTATGCTTAACGAGTGGCCTTTACTTATAGTATACCAGTAAAAATATAGAAGTCAATTTATATGCTTAATCATACTTTGTGAGGACCATCATTACCATGTTATCCGTTAGAAAATAAGAAGAATAATGCCTATTTTGCTTACAAATTCTTAGATGTTTTTTGTCTAGATATTTGTTTGGATACAATTCTTTATTCAATAGAATATAGGGTTAGTTTAAATGTCATCAAAATGTAAATATTCTAAAATAAGTTTAATTACTGTAATCGATAAAAAATCCCTTATAAACCCTATGGAATAAGGGTTTGCATATATATATATTAAACTATGTGATTTTCCGAAGATAATCTTGTATCTTTATTAAAAATTTGATATAATGGATTATTAATAAAATTGGTAAGCTTCTTTTTAGGGAGCTCTTTTTCTGGATAACATTCTAAGTCAATTTTTATCAGTACGGTTTAGGATAGTTGCAGAAATGAAAGAAAGGTAGAAAACATGAAACAATTTAAATTCAATGAACGCCAGCGTTTTTCAATTCGTAAGTTTTCGATTGGTGCGGCATCAGTCTTATTAGGATCAGTCTTTTTTGCGGTCAACTCAGTGACAGAAGTGCAAGCCATGGAAGCAAGTTCAAACACAGTGCTTGCCAATAATGTTGATCAAGATTTAGGATCTGTACCAACAGCTAAGTCTGAAGAACTCAGCCCATCTAGCATGCCTCCAGAAGAAGACAAGAACAACTCAGGATCAGGCACGGTTGTTTCACCTATCTTAGATTCAAATCCTAAAAAGCAAGCCTTAGCAAAATTAATTGAAGAAATCGATGGAAAAATTTCCTCAGGTGCTTATGATGAGAAAACAGAAGACAGTGTAAATCGATTAAAAACTGTCTTAGAAGAAGCAAAAGCAACTGTGAATGCTGCTACAACAGAAGGTGAACTCACACAAGCTCATAGTAGATTGGTTACAGCAACTACACAGCTAAAAACAAAACCAAAAGATGAAAAACAACCACCAGCAGGCGATACGACAAATGGAAAACCAACTGTAGGTCTTCAAGCGACAAATACTGAGAAATCTTCAGACTCCAACTCAATCGCAAACTCAGGTGCCAGAGATAAACGTCATGGAAAAGCATTGAATAGAAGTAATCCATTCCGTACGGATGGGGCTACAACGGATACAGATCCATCTGCGAACCAAACGTATACATTGCCAGGAGATAGTGCGAGTGTTGCTGAATTAGCTAATAGTTTAAAGGGATTGGACTCTTCTATAAGCAATGAAACTAAATTAGCTTCTATTGATGAAGTGGGACGTCTTAAAAATGTACAGGCTGGTGAAGTAAAAGAAATTGATGAATTTGGTGGTTGGTCAGCAGTTTCAGCAGATGGCAAAAAAGGAAAATTTGCTATTGCACGTAAAACTGAAGCGGGAGTATACCCTATTGAGACAGTGAATGTTACGAGAACAGCATATGAATATACAGCACATGTCGAAGAAAATTCTTTTGATCGCTCTCATGAATATGCACTATTTCTTTCTAAAGTTAGAACAAATGCAACAAAAAGTGAAGAAACCTTTGATGGACAACCATTTAAAGATATAGGAGAAGGTCGTCAAATAGCTAAAGGGCTAAAAGGGTTCAATGGAATAGAAAAAACTTATAAAGCCTATTCTTCATCAACAGGAACAGGGGTAAATATTTCTTTTAAAACAGGATTTACAGGAGATATTGACGGTTTTAAAGCTGGATATAAAGTTGAAGTAATTGCAAGATTTGAAGACGGACATACGCAATCTATCTATAATCAAAGTTTTCGTCCTGATCAATCTATAAATAATGCAAATATGGTAGTTGCAAAAGTTGATGCTAATGATAGCATTAGGTTTACTGTCGGAAGACCACCAGAACCAACAATAAGTAGTCTTAACCAACAGTTAGCGACATACAAAAATCGTCAAGTGAATAGAACAGGTAGTTTTACTAGTAAAAATATAGAATTACCTAAAGGGGCTGTAGAATATACTGTACGAATTAGTGCTTCAGATAATTCTAGACTAGGAATGGGATATCAAACTACATGGTCTCAATATGCATTACCTGTTTCAGGGCTTGGATTTACTATTACACAGGATACGAATAGAGTTGCTAGAACACTTTTGGAAAGAGTTTATAATAAATTACTTGACACACGAGATGCAGATAAGAGAGGTAAAACTCCTGAATCACAAAAAGCATATCAAGACCAATTAGATGCTATAAAAGCTTTGTTAGATGGTACGCTACAACCAACGGATGCGTATAAAAAAATATTAACAGATACTTTAGAAGCACAAGAGGCGTTAAAAGTTGATAAATCGGCTTTGACAACATCAACAGGAAAACTAGAACAACTAGTAGATGACGATCCAACTCCAGGTAAAACACCTGAAACTGTTTCAGAATATAATATAGCTAAAAATGCCGCAGAAGAAGAAGCTAGAAAAGCTAAATTGGTCATCGATGATGACCATGCAACTGTTGATCAAGTTGCTCAAGCAGTAGCAGACGTGAAAGCTAAAAGAGCTGAATTAAAAGCAGCAAGAGCACTTCTAGTAGTTGCAGCAACAGAAGCTCAAAAAACAAAACTACAAAATGATTCAGATGCGCTAAAAGAAGCAGATAAGACAAACAAGACGCCGAAGAGTATTGCAGAGTACAATGCTAAATATAAAGAATTGGAAGCAGAATTAACAGCTGCAAAAGCTCAGGCTAAAGCAGTATTAGATAAAACAGTAAATGCAGGTAAAGTAGAAGCTACTGATGCTCAAATTGAAGTTGATAAAATCAAAGCTGAATTAGAAAAAGCTGCTGCCTTATTGAAAGAAAAAGGAAATACAGTTGAATTAGAAAAAGCTAAGAATGCTTTAAGTGATTATATTACTCAACAAACAAATGACAATGTAACTGCTGGAAAAACAAAAGATAGTCAAGATGCTTATGCTATTGCAAAAACTGCTGCAGATAAAGCAGTAGAAGATGCAGCAGCTGTAATTGCTAGTGAAAATTCAACAGTAGAAGATGTAGCAAATGCTTTAGCTGATATCAAAGTTAAGAAAGCAGAGTTAGAGGCAGCTAAAAAGAACTTAGTGCCCGCAGCGACAGATGCTCAAAAAGCAAAATTAGAAGCAGATGCAGCAAAACTAGTAAAAGCAGATACAGCAGGAAAAACTCAAGACAGTATTAATGCGTATGAAACAACATACAATAATTTAACAGCAGGGTTAGAAGAAGCAAAAGCCAAAGCAACAGCAGTCAAAGCAGCTGGAGACAATGCAAGTGAATACGCAGCATTAAAAGCGCAAGAAGCAGTAGATGCAGTACAAGCAAAACTAGAAGCAGCTAAAGCGGTGTTAGTAGACAAAGCAACAGACGAGCAAAAAGCAGCGTTAGAAGGAGCAGAAGCAGCATTAACACCAGCAGAAGCAAGTACATTCGAAACAACAAAAACTCCAGCAAGTATTGCAGCATACAAAAATGCAGTAGATGCGATTCAAACACAATTAACAGAAGCGAAAGCCAAAGCAGCAGACTTAGTAACAAAAGCAGGACAAAATAATGCGACAAAAGCAGAAGCAGCAGAAGCAATCGCAAAAGTAGAAGAATTAAAAGTTGAATTAGCAAAAGCAAATGCATTACTAAAAGACAAAGCGAATACTGGCGACCTAGCCACAGCTAAAGACGAATTAAAAGCATTAGCAGGTGTAGCAAACGTAACAGATGGAAAAACAACATCTACAAAAGATGCATATGATGCAGCAAAAGCACAGGCAGATCAAGCAGTTACAGATGCAGAAACACTAATTGCGAATCCAAACGCGACACCAGAACAAGTTGCAGCAGCAGTAGCGAAAGTAAACGATAAGAAAGCAGCGCTAGAAAAAGCCAAAGCAGGGTTAGTAACAGCAGCAACAGAAGCGCAAAAACAAACATTAGCAACAGATGCAGCAGCATTGAAGAAAGCAGATACAGAAGGTAAAACACCAGAAAGTGTTGAAGCATACAATGCGAAGTTTGGTCAATTATCAGCTGAACTAGAAGCAGCCAAACAAGCAGCCAAAGAAGTAGCAGACAAAGGAGCTAATGCGAGCGAAGTAGAAGCATTGAAAGCCCAAGAAAAAGTAAATGCGATTAAAGCTAAACTAGCAGAAGCAGCAGCAACGCTAAAAGATCCAGCTAATAAAGACGGTTTAACACAAGCTAAGACAGCATTAGAAGGATTAACAGGAGAAGAAACTCCAACAGGTAAGACAGCAGATAGTCTAGCAGCGTATACACAAGCAAAAGAAGCAGCAACAGCAGAAATTGCAGAAGCGCAAAAAGTATTAGACAATGCAAGTGCGACACCAGAACAAGTTGCAGCAGCAGTAGCGAAAGTAAACGATAAGAAAGCAGCGCTAGAAAAAGCCAAAGCAGG
>NZ_CABFMF010000015.1 GCF_901875575.1 uncultured Streptococcus sp. | reverse complement strand
TTATTAAGTGCAAAATTTATATCTTTGAGAATGGTTGAATGACCATAATTTTTACTTACATTTATAACTTCCATTTTGTAATTCCTCCATTAATATTCTCGGTTTTCTCTTTGATTCTCATTAATTTTAAAAAGTTGCGCCTCTTTTTAATATATTATATCATATATCTAACTTAATGCAATATATAAATGTCATTTTGTAAAATTTTATTAACAAAAAACTCTCTACTACAAAAAGATAGAGAGTGTTACATTTAAATATAGGATTTCAAAATATCGACGACATCACTTCTTTTCTTGACCTGATAGGACTTGATTCCCAATGTCTCAGCTGTGATTGGATTGTCCTAAATATCCTCTAGACAGACACAATTTCTAGATTCTAACTAGTATTTATCGAGAATCTACTTAAACGTTACCCATAGCCACCATCATACCTCCATACTTTTATAAAGCCCCTCTTTGCTTTATTCTCCTTACAAATCTTTTTGGTAATAAAATCTTTTTCCTGTGTAGGGATAGTCTTGCAAAGCAAAGACTTCCTTGTAGCCATGTTTCTGATAAAAGTCTGGCGCCTGAAACTGGTAAGTATTGACAAATGCAAAACGACAATTTCGATTCTTAGCTTCAGTTTCTGCTTGCTGCAATAGTCTTGAACCGATTCCTTGCCCTCGCAGTTCCTCTTTTACAAACAAATACTCAATTTCCAACCAATTTCCAAAAGTCTCTGCTATCAAACCTGCCAGGAGATTACCCTTTTCATCTTCGACATAAAGAGTAAGTGGCTCACTTTCAGCTTCTTCTCTTTTTGAACGGTTATAAACACGAATCAGATTCCCTATTTCTTGTGATTTATGAGATTCCTTATTTTCCAATCTAAAGTACATCTAAATCTCCTCAAACACTGTTATAGCTTGATTATAGCCTTATTTCAATAGACTGTCAAACTAGAAAAAACTCACCAACCTGAGTTGATGAGTTTCAAATCTATTTTCTAAATTTCCACTGGCTATAAATACCAAAAACGATAATCCAGATAGCTGAACCGACTGCTCCTACAAATGTAGACTCTTGTAAAAAGAGGGTTACAAAGACAAATGCAAAGAAGAGTATGGTTAAAGGATTTAGGAAACGATAATGTGGCATGAGATAACCATCTGCCATAAAATCTGGTGACTTGCGGTATTTAAGGTGAGCCACCATAATCAAGATATAAATAGCTACATAAACACCTGATGAAGAAGCTGTTATCAAGGCAAAGGCATCGGAAACTCCTGGCAGGACATTAATAAAAGCAGCTGTAGCAATCAAAATAGTTGAGGCCAAAATTGCATTTTGAGGAACATTATAGCGAGATAAGGTATCTGCTTTAATTGCTTTTAAGAACGGATTTGGTAAATCCTGAGCTATTTGATACAAATGGCGACCTGTTGAGTAGAGGGTTGAATTTAGAGCTGATGCTGCTGACGTCAAGACGACGAAGTTAATCAAGGCTGCTGCCCATTTGACACCTGCTAGTTCAAATACCGTAACAAATGGTGAGTCTGCTGAAGTTAGATCTCTCCATGGAATAATCGCCATAATGGCAATTAGAGAACCCCCATAGAAAAAGGCAATACGTAAAGGAATTTCCTTAACTGCTTTTGGCAAGACCTGACGTGGATTTTTTGTTTCCGAAGTCGTTACTCCTATAAACTCAATCATGAGGTAGGCAAAGAAGACCATCTGGAAAGCCATCACAAAGTTTACACTACCATTAGGGAAGAGTGAGAAATTATCCGTAATATTGGCTAAGCTAGCTACTCCATGAGGTGTTTCAAAACCTGTCAGAACCATAAAGATACCAGTCACAATCATAGCAAGGATAGCTACAATCTTAATCATAGCAAACCAAAATTCAACTTCTCCAAAAAGTTTAACAGCTATTAGATTGACCAAACCTAAAACAGTTAAAAATCCAACTTGAATTAACCAACTAGGCCATGAAGGAAACCAAAACTGAACATAGTGCGAAATAGCCGTAATTTCTGCCATACCAATAAAGACAACCGATAACCAGTAAGACCAGACTGCAAAATATCCCCAACCCTTACCCAAATGACGAGTAATAAAGTTGATAAAAGTATGTTGCTCAGGGTCTTGATAGAGCATTTCTCCCACTGCTCGCATCATCAAGAACATGAAGGCTCCTGTAATTAGATAAATTAAAACAATCGAAGGGCCTGTTAAACTGATAGAACGACCTGCTCCTAGAAAAAGGCCAGTTCCTATTGTTCCAGCAATAGCCATAACCTGAACATGTCGATTGGTTAAGCCACGCTCCATCTTATTTTTTTTCTTATTTTCACTCATAACGTCTCCTACTGTATTAAAAAACCAAAAAGGAGTTGAGCAAGGCGGTCCGCCTCCCCACTCCTTTAACTTTCTCAGACTGTTTTTTCTACCTTTAAGATTTTTACATCATAGCTACCAACTGGTGTTTCAATAGTTGCTTTATCACCTGTTTTCTTACCAATTAAGGCTTGTCCAATAGGACTTTCATTTGAAACCTTACCAGCAAAAGCATCGGCTCCAGCTGATCCTACGATCATGTAGACTTCTTCGTCCTCTTCACCAATTTCTTGGATTGTTACCGTTTTACCAATTGCAACTTCATCATCGGCAACTGAGTCGCTATTAACAATTTCAGCGTAACGAATTTTTGTTTCCAAACTAGAGATTTGTCCTTCGACAAAGGCTTGTTCATCCTTAGCTGCTTCGTACTCACTGTTTTCTGACAAATCACCGTATGAACGGGCAATCTTGATACGTTCAACAACTTCTGGACGACGAACCAATTTTAATTCTTCTAATTCTTTTTCAAGTTTTTCCTTTTCCTCAATTGTCATAGGATATGTTTTTTCTGACATTTTTCTCAACTTTCTTTCAATAATTTAGAATCTTCAACTGAGATTCTTATTTTTAAGTCTTAGTTTGAACCACTATTTTGAGTAAGCTTGCTATTGACATGCTCAGCAACATTACGGTCATGTTCCTGTTGAGTAACAGCATAATATACCTTACCATCTGTAACATTTGCTACAAAGTATAGGTTCTGACTCTTCGTTTGATTGATACTAGATTCAATCGCATCCTGGCTTGGACTATCTACTGGTCCAGGCATCAACCCTAGATTTGTATAAACATTGTATGGTGAGTTAATTGATGTATCAATAGCAACATCATCTGCAAGACTAATCTTTTCGCCTAGTTTTCCTTGAGCATACAAGATTGCAATATTGCTTTGAAGAGGGATTCCTTGATTCAAACGATTATAGAATACACCTGCAATCAATTTACGATCTTCAGTCTTAGCACCTTCTTTTTCAACAAGTGAAGCAATGCTTAGTAAGTCATTTACTGTTAAGTTTTTAGACTTAATTGTAGAATAATATGGAGTTAACGTTTTATCCATAGCTGCTAACATATCATCAATCAAGCTTTCAATTGTTGTATTTTCTTTGATAGAATATGTTGCTGGGAACAGAAAACCTTCTAAGCGATAACGAACTCCACTCTCCTTAGTTGGTAAGCTTTCTAGCAAATTAGGATATTTAGCAATTTCTTGAGCTATAAATGTTTCATCTTGAACTTTTGTCAAGAATGCATCTGCTGTAAATGGTTCTTTGAAGTCACCTTGAAGTTGACCTACAGTTTGAGCAATTTGTTCAAGTGTATAGCCTTCTGGAATAGTCAACTTAGCAAGTGCTGGTTCCTGAGGTTCAGGTGTTCCACCTTTTTGCAACTCTTGTACTAAGTCATCTGTACTCATACTCTTTTTCAAATTGTAGTATCCTGATTTCAAATCATCATAATGTTTATATTTAGCATACAAAGCAAATACTAAGCCATGTTTAACTAGACCAGAGGATTCCAAAGTAGATCCAATTTCTTGAACATTGGCACCTTCTGGGATTTGAACAGTGACAAAAGTTTTAGAGTTGGCATCGACAGGTTCTAAAGAAGCCTGCACATACTGATACCCAAAATAACCACCTGCTGAAAGTAAAGCAAGGAATAAGATAAATGAAATAAAGAAGGCTTTGAAATGTGATTTTTTCTCTTTTTTCACCTTAGATGGTTTAGCTGTGTCTAGGCGACTACGTCGAGATTTATCGTTAACAATCTCCACTGTTTCCTTAGCTGGCGTCGACTTTTCTGAAGCAATAGATTCTTCAGCACTATCTGTTTTATAAGATACAGCTACTCTTGTTGGAATTTCATTGTATTCTTTTTCAATTTTTTTAGGACGCACGACTCCTTGTTTTGCTACACTCTCATCTACTGGTGAAGCAGGAAGTTCTCCGCTTGACTCTTGTGGTACACGCGGTGCATTATCCATGATTCTTTCTACGGCTGATAAGGATGCCGCCATCACATCTTCATCAGAAACTTTTCTTTCAGAGACAGACATAGAAGCATTAGCCCCAATGAATTCATCCGAATCTTTACGAATTCCATCGTAACTTTTTGCTTTTTCTAAATCACGTAAAATCTGATCCTTAAAGCTTAGCGATTCTTCTCTAGATTTTTCACTCAAAAGTTTTTCCTCCTCGTTGACAATCCATAATATTATATCTTAAAAACCGAAGAAAAGCAACCTACCACGCTTTCCTAGCCTATTTTTTCACTTCCCAAACCATATCATACCATTTTTCTCCTGCAAAGGTTGATTGAGATAGTCCCTCATTTACGAAACCATGTTTTTCATAGTAAGCAATGAGATAATCATGGCAGGTAAGACTGATCCCTTCCCTCTTATTCTCTAGAGCAATTTCTTTAAGAGCTGTCAATAGTTTCTTACCTACTCCCAAAGCTTGAGCCTCTTTAGCAATGGAGAGACAGGTTACTGCTATGTAACCTCCAGGAAGGTAACTATGGTCTTCTATATCCTCAGTAAAAGACTGATCTTGCAAGTAGCGTTGGGGTCCAACTGGCCCTTCTACGTAACCAATGACCCTTCCTTCATCTTCTGCAACTAGAAAACTCGTTTGAATTTTCCGTAAATGCGCTTCAAAAACTGAACGAGGAATAGCTTCCCATACAGAGAAATTCTCTAATTCAATTTCAACAATACGATCCAAATCATCTAATCTTGCTTGCCTTATTCTCATAGTATCTCCTCAAAAAAAGGATTCATCCAAACTAGACTAAAATTACTGTTCGTTTCATAAAGTGAATTTGGCATTTCTACCTCCACAAAACCGTTCATTTCAAAATAAGAAGAAAGCTCATCAGGACAGTTCAAACAAATGCCTTGGTAATTGAACTCTACTGTAACTTGCTTCAAGCTAGCTAGAAGAAGAGTCCCAAAACCCTGGCCTTTATGGTCAGGGTGAATTGCGATTTCCTTTACTTCTATGTGTTTTGGAATAAGTGATTGCAAACTTCCTAGTATATAGCCTACAACGTGATTTTCATATCTTGCTACAAGAAAGGTATCCGTAAGATTACGGATACTTTCTTCAAAAATATTGGAAACAGGTTTCTTTCCTATTGACAAATAAGAAAAGCGAATAAACTCTATTTCAGATAAATCGGAAACCGTTGCACGATTGATTTTAATTGGAATTTCCATAGGTAGAACTTATTGAACATTGCTAGTCAAGTTTGACAAGAGACGTTCAAATGAATACTCATAAGTCTGAATATCTCCCGCTCCCATAAAAACATAAACTGCATTGTCATGGTCTAAAAGAGGAGAAACATTTTCAACTGTAATGACTTTATGTTTCTTGTTTATCTTGTTTGATAAATCCTCTACTTTGACATCACCATGATCCACCTCACGCGCTGAACCATAGATTTGTGCTAGATAAACTGCATCTGCCTGATTCAAAGCTTGCGCAAATTCATCTAATAAAGCAATGGTTCTGGTAAAGGTATGGGGTTGGAAAACTGCAACAATTTCTTTACTTGGGTATTTTTGACGAGCAGCATCCAGGGTTGCAACGATTTCTGTTGGATGATGGGCAAAGTCATCAATGATAACCGTATCATTCACAATTTTTTCCGTAAAGCGACGTTTAACACCAGCAAAAGTCTTCAAGTGTTGACGTACCAGCTCTAAATCAAAACCTGCTGTGTGTAGAAGAGCAATAACTGCAGTCGCATTCATAATATTATGGCGACCAAAGGTTGGGATATGGAATTGTCCCAGATCCTGGCCTCGGAAATGAACAGTAAAGGTAGAACCACTTGTTGAACGAAGCAAATCACTAGCTACAAAGTCATTGCCCTCTGCTTCAAAACCATAATAATAAATCGGAGCATTTGCTGTAATCTTGCGCAATTCTGCATCTTCACCGTAAATAAATAGAGCTTTAGTCATTTGCTTAGCATAATCATTAAATGCATTGAAGACATCCTCTAAGCTAGTAAAGTAATCTGGATGATCAAAATCAATGTTGGTAATAATAGAATATTCAGGGTGATAGGGCATAAAATGACGCTCGTATTCGTCCGACTCAAAGACAAAGTATTTAGCGTTAGCTGAACCACGACCTGTTCCATCTCCAATCAAGAAACTAGTATCAGTGATGTGAGACAAAACATGAGATAGCATACCTGTTGTGGAGGTTTTTCCATGCGCTCCTGCAACTCCCATGCTGACAAAATCTCTCATAAAGCTACCTAGAAATTCGTGGTAACGTTTGTAGCTGATTCCATTTTGATCAGCGTAGGCTATTTCTACATTATTATCTGGGCGAAAAGCATTTCCAGCAATAATTTCCATATCTCCTTGTAAATTCTTTTCGTCAAAAGGAAGAATGGTAATTCCTGCCTGCTCAAGACCACGCTGTGTAAAGTAGTACTTCTCCACATCTGAACCTTGAACCTTATGACCCATTTGATGCAACATCAAAGCCAAGGCACTCATACCTGAACCTTTAATTCCTATAAAATGATATGTCTTTGACATCTTTTCCCCCTTATTCAGTAATTCTCGTCAGATTCAACTCTTGGGCAAGCTGACGTTCTTGTTCTATTTGTTTATTCTTTTTATTGTAGATTTGACTCTTCTTAAGAAAATCATAGTTGTTTTTATTTGCAGTTCGAGCTTGTTTTTCAACACTATCTGTTGATATGTGTTTTATCTCTTCCGCTAAAATGTAGTGAGATTGAGTCAATTTTTGACTATATTTGATAAATTCACCAGGATTTTCCTTTTGGAAAGGAGCTGTAGGTTGATTTCCCTTCCTAACTAAAGTTGGTTGAGAGTGACGTCTTGTATGTGTAACATCCTTAGTTAAATAGGTAGCCGAGCGTTTCTTTTTCAAATCAGCACGAGCTTCCTCACGTGCTTTCTCAGCATACGTCTTACCTTCTTTCTTAACTCCTAAAGCAATTTTTTTGGGTTTATCTGCTTGTTTTTCTAGAGGTTTTACTGAAACATCTTCAGAAATAGGAGCCCAATCAAGGTAGTTTTTTTCTTGATAATCCCCTTTTATATTACTGATAAAATCAGACTCATCATACAAATCCATGACAGGCATTGCCGTTAGCATGATTTCGTCATCTGACACTAATGGAAATCGTTCTTCTCTCATTTTCTATTTCCTTTCAACACTTCATTATAGCGTATTGTCTTGATTTTTCAAGTACTGGCTTAAGAAATTCCCAAAATTTCTCGAATTTCTGCTAATGTTAGACTGCCACGAGACTCTGTCCCATCTAACACTTGAGAAACAAGATGTTTCTTTTGTTCTTGAAGTTCCTGTATTTTTTCTTCTATTGTTCCTTTAGTCACAAGACGATAAACTTCAACCATTTCTTTCTGTCCCATTCGATGGGCACGACCAATAGCCTGGGCTTCTACAGCAGGATTCCACCAGAGATCGACCAAAATAACCGTATCAGCTCCGGTCAGATTTAGTCCGACACCCCCAGCCTTAAGGGATATCAGAAAGGCATCTCTATCTCCCTGATTAAAGGATTTAGTCATCTCCTGTCTTTCCTTAGCTGGGGTTGAACCTGTTATTTTAAAGGAAGTCAATCCTAAGTCTGGCAGTTCTTTTTCGATCCTTTCCAACATTCCTTTAAATTGGGAAAAAATCAAGACCCGATGGCCACCGTCTGCCACCTGTACCAGTAAATCTCGAAGACTATCCAGTTTACCGCTAGCTCCCTGATAATCATCCATAAAGAGAGCTGGGGTATCACAAATTTGACGCAAGCGCATCAGACCAGACAAGATTTCCACTCGACTTCGTTGGAATTCCTGATCTGAAACTTGAGACAAACGTTCTCGCATCTGTTGCAACTGAGCTAGGTAGATGGCCTTTTGCTGGTCTTCCAGTTCATTCTTATAAACTACTTCGATTAAGTCTGGCAATTCAGTCAGAACTTCTTCTTTCCTACGTCTCATCACGAAGGGCTTGATAAACTGGGCCACACGCTCAGCTGGCAATTTCATAAATTCTTTCTTGCTTGGTAAAAGTCCTGGCATGACGATTTGGAAAATAGACCAAAGCTCACCTAAATGATTTTCAATAGGAGTTCCTGATAAGGCAAAGACTGCTGGTACTACAAACTGTCTCAAGGTCTGGGCAATCTTGGTCTGGGTATTTTTCATAACCTGAGCCTCATCTAAAAAGAGGAAATCAAAGGACATCCCCTGATAAAACTCACTATCCTGACGGAAGGTAGCATAGCTCGTCACATAGATTTGATGACTCTCGGCAAGAATCTCTTCACGACCAGCTTTCAAACCATGAACAACAGCCACATCCAAGTGTGGAGCAAATTTCTCAAACTCATCTGCCCAGTTGTAAATCAAACCAGACGGAGCTAAAATCAATACCCGACTTTCTTTTGTCACTTGACTAGTCAAAAAAGCAATGGTCTGAAGGGTTTTACCAAGTCCCATATCATCAGCTAAAATCCCACCAAAACCATAATGATGGAGCATCTGTAACCAACGAATCCCCTTTTCCTGATAATCTCGCAAGTTAGCCTCGACTTGAACCCCTTGCAGGGGAAAATCTTCCGGATGCGTCAAATCATGAGCCAAGTTCTGAAACTCTTCAGAAAAAGAAACACGATCATGTCCTTCAAAGAGGTGGGACAAGGTATAGGCCAATGATTTCCGAACCTGTAAACAGCCATCTTTCAGTTCAAAAAGCCCCAGATTTTGTAAATTCTGACGAATCGTTTTGGTTTCCTCATCAAAAAAGAAAACTTGTTTAGAAGCGCCAATATAAAAATCCTGACTGGCAAGCAAAGCCTGCATGGCTTGGTCGATTTCCTCTTGACCAATATCTTGGAAATCAAATTGAATCTCCAATAGTCCTCCCTTTGAGGCGATTTGAATTTGAGGACTAGCTAATTGATAAAGTTCTTCTACTCTTTCTGATAATAGGACACTCCCTAGTTTTTCAAAAACTGGAATGATTTCATGGAAGAAATGATAGACGGACTCCGCTTTTAAGGCCTGACGCCAAGATTGAAAATCGGCTTCAAAGCCTGCCGCTAAACAAAGTTGAAATACTTTTCCTTCTTTGTCAGCATCACTTGAAAATGGTAATTCTTCTAGCTCTTCTCGGCTTGATACTTGCCTATCCCCATAATCAAACTGGATTTCTAGTCGAATCCGATCGTCTTCTTCCCTATCAAAGTAAAAAGAGGGCGCAAAGGATTTGATTTGTAAGCGTTCTGGAGCTGAAACGGTCCCCATCTGGCTAAAGAGAGTTAGACAGGAAGCCAACTTATCTCGGTCACTGCTATCAAATTGCAGGTATTTCTTTCCATGTTGATCCAAAGGCAGTGCTTTGATTTCTTTGAGAAGATGCAACTGCTGGTCAGTTAGAAAATAAACCTGCCCTCTATGGAAAAGCACAGCTCCCTGATAAAAGACATTGACCCTTGGACTCTCACTGATTTCCATTTCAAAATAATCCGAGTATTCTTTTACTGTAAAGGCAAAGAGATTAGCACCTGCATGCAAATCCTGAAAAAGTAGGGTTTGGTAACTATCCACTTGATGGTCAAATTGAAAATGGGGCAAGGTCATCAGTAAATTTACACCCTGCTCAAAAAAGGTCAGAGGGAAAAAGAGGTGCCGACCTTGATTTTGAAAAAAGAGGTCTGGAGCCAGTCCTTCCTCCGTTAGTCCGCGCAAGAAAATCAGAAGTTCTTGGCTGGCTTCATCAAAGGACTCCCAAGACAAGGATTCCTCATAGATCTTGCCAATCATATACGACTTTCGCTGCTCGACAACTTTTAAAAAGAGTGGAAGATCCCGAATAACATAGTATTTTTGACTATTGATTTGCCCGATTCTAAGGGTCCACAAGATATGATTGGTTCCTGCTTCCACTTGTCCCACAGCGGATAATTCATAGGCGCGTTCTGATTTTGGAGACAAGACTCGTTCCAAAAATTTGCCACCCAAGGTCACCTTGGTTTCAACGGCTTCTTTTTCTTCATGACCTTCTTCCAGACTCTGCAAAATTTCTTGGCCACGCTCATCATTTTTCAGAAAATACTCTAGCGCTGCCAGATGCACACAGTAGCCCCTTTTTTGGAAAAAATCACAGGCACAAAAAACCAAATCATCCTCTAAACTATAGCGTAGTTCTTCTTCTGCAACGCGAGCGTAGAGCCGATTATTTTTTTCCTTGATGATATCAACTTTACCAGTTTCATAAAGGGCAACGCCTTCGATACGGACTTTCCCCGGAATCAATTTAGCCATATTTCTACCTTTACCTTATCTTTTTATTATACCATATTTTCCCCTATGAAAATAGCCTCCTAGGAAGACTTTTCTCCTAGAAGGCTGGATTTTTAAAGTTTGGCAAAAGTGGTCACAATCCGCTGACAAACTTCTTGCAACAAAGATTTAGGCATGGCTACATTGAGTCGAGCATGGAGACTTCCTTCCTCCCCAAAATCCAAACCACGGTTAAGGATAACCTTGGCTTCATTTCTCAACAGCTCTTGCAATGTTTCATCAGTCAGGTCATAGGCTGAAAAATCAAGCCAAATCAAGTAGGTTCCTTGCGGTTTCATGACCTTGATGTTGGTCTCTTTTCCAAATAAATCCACCACATAATGGATGTGGTCTTCAAAGACTTGCTTGAGTTCCTCTAACCAATCCTTCCCATAGCGATAGGCAGCTTCTGTCGCCAAATAACCCAAACCTGAAATTTCATGCTGATTATTGGCCAACTGGCGTTTCTGGTAAGCCCGTCTCAACTTAGGATTTTCAATGACGGCATAGGAATTTTTTGTCCCAGCAATGTTAAAGGTTTTAGTAGCACTGCTCAAGACAATCGCAAAATCTTTAAAGGCTGGATCAATGGTATTGAAAGACTGGTGTTTATGACCAAAGAGGGCCAAATCTTGGTGAATTTCATCTGAAACTAGCAAAACACCGTGTTTTTGGCAGAGTTGGCCAATCTTCTCCAACACTTCTTTTTCCCACACACGTCCACCAGGATTATGAGGATTGCAGAGAATGTAAAGTTTGACATCCTCTTCCACCAAATCCTTTTCAAGTTGGTCAAAGTCAATCTCAAACAGACCATCCTTTTCCACCAAAGAATTGGTAATCAATCTGCGATTGTTCAACTTGACACTGCGAGCAAAAGGTGGATAAACAGGTGTATTAATCAGAACCGCTTCGCCTTCTTTTGTAAAGGCTTGAATAGCTGTTGAGATGGCCGGTACCACACCCTCGATAAAGACAAGAGCTTCTTTGTCAAAGTGATACCCATGTTGTGTAGCTTCCCACTTTTGAACTTCCTTGATTAACTCTTCACTGGCATAAGTATAGCCATAAACCAATTGATCCGCATAAGTTTGCACGGCCTGGCGGATTTCAGGCAAGACCACAAAGTCCATATCCGCTATCCAAGCTGGTAGGACTTCACTATCCGTTTCTGCCTCTTTCCATTTATAGGTATGGTGACCTAAACGATTGGGTAGGCTTGTAAAATCATATTTTCCCATCTTCGTCTTATCCTTCCAAGGCTTGGCGCAAATCTGCAATCAAATCCCTAGCATCTTCAATACCGATTGATAAACGCAAGAGATCATCAGTCAAACCATAAGAATGACGCACTTCTGCTGGAATATCAGCGTGAGTTTGTGTCGTTGGATAAGTAATCAGACTTTCCACCCCACCCAAACTTTCTGCAAAAGAGAAGACCTTGAGGCTGTTCAAGATATGCGGAATGCGTGTTTCATCCGCTACTTTAAAGGAAATCATGCCCCCACGACCAGTATAGAGAACTTCCTTGACTGCTGGAGAATTCTTCAAAAAAGCAACCACTTCTTGGGCATTGGCTGTTGAGCGCTCCATACGAAGAGACAAGGTCTTGAGACCACGAATCAATTGATAACTGTCAAATGGCGATAAGACTGCTCCTGTCGTATTGAGATTGTAGAAAAGCTTCTCGTATAGTTCTAAACTATTGGTCACAACTACTCCAGCCAAGACATCATTGTGGCCTGCTAGATACTTGGTTGCTGAATGAAGAACGATATCCGCTCCATCTTCAATTGGACGTTGGTAGATCGGACTGTAGAAGGTATTGTCCACCACCACTTTAGCACCCTTAGCATGAGCCAATTTTGCTAGTTTTTCGATGTCAAATTCCAACATCAAAGGGTTGGTTGGTGTTTCGATATAGAGAACATCCACATCTTTTTCTAACTCGGCAATCAACTCTTCTTCTGTATTGGCATAGGTAAAATGGAAACGACCTTCCTGCTCCACTTGATTGAACCAGCGGAAAGAACCACCGTAAAGATCACGCACTGCCAAGACCTTACTTCCTACTGGAAAGACGCTAAAGGCCAGTACAATAGCTGACATCCCTGAGCTAGTCGCTAGGGCATAATCTGCGGACTCAATAGCTGCCAAGACTTCCTCAGCCTTACTACGAGTTGGGTTTTTGGTGCGCGTATAGTCAAACCCAGTAGATCGACCAAACTCTGGATGCTGATAGGTCGTTGAAAAATGAAGCGGTGTCACCAGTGCACCTGTCGCTTCATCTGACTTAATACCCGCCTGGGCCAAAATTGTGTTAATGTGTAATTCTTTGCTCATACAATTCCTCCAAATCTATAAAACTATTGTACCACTTATTTACATCAACTCATTTTCTTCTTTTCAAGAGCTAGTTATAGTTTCAAACTATAGACTTATCGACTAAAACAAAAAAAAGAATCCAGAAAAGCTTCTAGATTCTTTTGTGACGATGATTACTAGGCCTTACTTAGACCGAAAGAAATCGTGTTGGGCTAAATAGTCATAATGCTCTTTGTTAAATTGATACTGCCCCATACGCTGACTAATCTGACCGACATCCACGGAAAAAATATAGGCTTCATTTTGATAGTTCCAATTCAACTTAACTGCATTTAAGGCTGTCTGATAAGTAAAATCTTGAACTTGATTCCAAGGCATCTCTACGACTTGATGAGAACGATTTTCAGTTACATCACTGATGTCCATCAAGTAGATACCCTTAGGTGTGAATGCTATAATCTTAGGCTTCACACTCGACTGAACATAGTAACTACCTCCTATAATGAAAAAATCAATAAAGGATTTCAACCATGTCTTTTTCTTGAAAGCCATCAGAAAGTTCCTTTGTTCCTCGATATGACATGTTGAAAGAAATGATTCAATCTGTTTTTCTGTTGCAAACTCCATAATAGCGCCCATGATGTTACCTCCATAACGATTAGTAAATAGGCAGATAAGGACTCTTCACATAAAAGAAGAACTTATCAATTATTGCGTTTTATCTTACTTTTTCAGTAGACGGAATCCCTCCTACAAAGTCAACTTGATATAGGTATCCTTCAATTAGCTCTGATAAAATTTCGAAAATAACTTCTCATAACTTTTATTATATTCATTATATCATAAATCTGATAAACAAATTAAAAAATGTAAGCACTTTTCTTCCAAATTTGCCGTCATCCTATAAAAAACGACAGTTTCCTTCGAAACCATCGTTTTTCTTGAAAAATCCTTATTTGACATGTTTTGCTAACTCTTCTTGAGCTTTTTTATTAGATTCTTCTTTTTCTTTCAGCCATTTTTCTTTAGCTTTTTCATATTCATCTTTTGTAACTGTTTTATCTTGTAATTTGAGGTATTTATAGGATTCGATTCCTTTATTACCCGCCAATGAGAATGGGCTAGAGAAAGGAACTGTTTTTCTCAAAGTTGGTGTACCACCAAGGGATACGTTTGGAATTGCTAGTGAGCTATCTACCAACCAAGCTTGAGCCTCAGCGTATTTTTCATAACGTTTTGCTGGATCTTGCTCTTTATTAGCATCTTCTAACATCTGAGTGTAAGTATCTAGTCCAACTGCCTTAGCCTTGTCATTAACTTCCCCAGGCTCTAGACCTAAGTTTTGTAGAACTCCACCACTTTTCACATTAAAGATTTCAAGATAGCTTGATGGGTCTTGGTAGTCCGCACTCCATCCACCATTATAAAGATCGTAATCTTTCTGAGCTGCAGTTTGAGCTAGATAACCTGAACTATCATAGTCCTCTGTAGAAAGTAGGTGGACATCAATCACAACATTTTCTGCACCTAAGACAGACTCAATTGATTGCTTCATGGAATTGATTCCTTGAATTTCAGCCTTATTGGTCAACTCTATAGTTTTATCTAAGTGGATAGGGAATGTTACACCCTTAGCTTCTAATTCTTTCTTGGCTTCTGCAAATTTGGCCTTGGCTTTCTCTGGATTGTAGTATGGATCTTGGGCATCGGCAAAATTCATACCCTGCCATTCCTTGCCATAGTTCACCATCTTTTCAGATACAACTGCCCCAAAGTCTTTACCACCTACCGTTACAAATGTCGGAGGAACAACCAAGTTACGCAAAATCTTAGTAGCACCATCTTCACCTTGAGATTGGGCACCATAGGCTGTACGGTCATAGGCAAAGTTAATAGCTTGACGGAAGTTCTTATTAAGAACGGCTTCCTGAGTCGATTTCTTCTCAGCATCGCTTGTCTTAGAAGTGAATTTATAAGATTTTCTATCAAGATTAAAGTTTAAGTAGTAAGAAGTGGCATCTTGAATACTATATACGATATTGTCCTTATTCTTTTCTTTTATCCCTTCAAAGCTTGAACTATTTGGATAAAGACGAGCATAACTATAGGCACCCTCCATAAAGTTACGTGCTAGTGCATCTTGGTCACTACCATCAAAGTAAGTCAATTTCACATCATCTACAAAGACATTCTTAGCATCCCAGTAATTCGGATTTTTCTTGTACTCGATAACTGATTTTGAAACAAAGGATTTCATCAAGAAAGGCCCATTGTACAAAATGCTAGATGGATCTACCTTCCCAAAATCATCCCCTTTTGATTTCAAGAAATCCGCATTAAGAGGAAAGAGAATTGTTGAAGTTGTTTTTGAGTTCCAGTAAGGTTCTGGTCGTGCCAAGGTATATTGAACGGTTTGGTCATCAAGAGCCTTAACTCCAACAGTTGAAAAGTCTTTCGTTTTACCATTAATGTAGTCATCTAAACCAGCAACGGATTCTTGCACCAAGTACAAGGCTTCTGATTTTTTATCAGCAGCGTATTTCAGCCCAGTGACAAAATCTTGAGCAGTTACTGGAGCATATTCATCTCCATCTGCAGTATACCATTTCGCTTCCTTACGCAGCTTGTAGGTATAGGTCAAACCGTCTTGAGAAACACTCCAATCCTCTGCCAAGGATGGGATATAGTTCCCATATTGGTCATTTTCCATGAGCCCATCTACCAAATTAACCACGATATCACTGGTTGTTGTACGGTTTTCTGCTAGATAGTTCAAACTAGATGGATCACTTGAGTAAACATAATTGTATGTTTTTGATGCTGTGCTAGAATTTCCACAGGCACTTAACAAAATACCTGCACTTAACACGACACCTGCAAGTGTTGCATACTTGGCTTTAGACTTTTTCATCTCCAGAACCTCCTGATTTAAATATTTGTCTTATTATACATTACAGGTTTTATTTAGTCAATAGTTTTTTTAAGAAAAATTTAAGAAAAAACAAAATGACTAGCTAAAAATTATAAAAATATACTATAAATTAATAAAAAGAGAATAATCTAAACATTCCATGATAAGAACGTTCAAATTATTCCTTTTATTTATAAAATATTTTTAAGTTAATCTAAATTTCATTCTTAAACGGTCAGCCTGTGCTTTCCCAATAACTCTATCCAATAAATGAGTACGAAGACTCATAACTCCATAAAGACTGCCCCCTAAAATAGCAACAAGCGCTACATAAAGAAAACTCCATAATCGACCACTTGGTTGGAAGAAAAATCCCAGAATCCACTGCACAAATCCAACAAGAAGAAACATAGTAAGAGTTAATAGACTGATTAGAATAGTTCTTTTAAAAACCACATTCGATCTCATACCCGTTATCTGACAGATTTCACGATAAATTAAGACAATGGGAACGACCAGACCTATTGTCGTCGAAATCAAAGGCCCATAACTTTGAAAGAGATAGATACTTGGTATCTGTAAGAGCAACTTTGCAATTGAACCATAAACAAAGTAAAGTACTGCCTTACGATTATGGAACATAGCCTGAAGCATTGGTGACAAGACCGTATAGAGACCTAGAATGGTTGACTGCAGAACTGCAAATATAAATAATCCCAAAGCTAAACTATCTGGCTTACCGTAAAAGACTGTATAAAGAGATTCACTGACCATCACCATCCCTATTGTTGCTGGTAATAAAAACAATAAAAGCATGACAAGGTTGTCTTGGACCAATCTAGAGACCGCCTTTAAGTCACCTTTGACATAATTTTCGGTCAACAGAGGGATACCAACACCTCCTATTGAAACACCTAAAGATATCAGAATCATAGTGATTTTATTGGGATTGGCAGAAAAATAAGAAAACATAACAACCAAGTCTTCATTACTATAGTTGGTAAACCAGCTCATACTATTGATAAAGGTCATCTGATCCAGAATCTGGAAAAGTTGGATGGCAGACCCTGTCAAGATGAAAGGAATGGCTTCCTTAATGGTATCGACTAAGAGACGCTTACTATTAATCTTATCTCCTGTTTTAAGGACTCTTTTGAGTAGTCCTTCCTTGGCAAGAAAATAAATCAAAATAGCATAGCTAGCAATCATACCTACAAAAGCTGCAAAAGTGGATTGGGTAACAGCTGCTAAATAATCCCCTGACCCCATTTTCATAATCATATAGGTAGCCACCAACATCCAGATGACACGGATCACCTGCTCAGCGATTTGACTCATGGCGTAAGGTTTGAGGTTGCTCATCCCTTGGAAAAAGCCTCGGATAACACTCATAGAAGGGAATATTAAAACCGCCCAAGCCAAACTCTGCATAATCGGGATAAGGTCTTGACCTACACCAGACAAATCAGCCATCCAAGGGGCAAACAGATATAAAATCAAGGCAAAAAACAGACCGAGTCCAGTCATAAATCCCAAAAAACTACAAATTAGAGAAAAACTATGCTCTTCCTCTTGCATGGTATTGTATTTGGCTACTTGCTTAGCAACCGCAACAGGTATTCCTGCAGTTGAAATCAGAAGAAACCAAGCATAGATATTATAACCCATGGTGAAGAGACCATTTGCTGTAGCCGCATTAGACCCCATCCAGATATACCAAGGGATAATGTAAATGGCCCCGAGTAGGCGACTGATAAAGTTACTAGCCGTTAGCCAAGCAGTCCCCCGTAACATCTGGACCTGCTGATGATTGTGTTCATTAGACATAACTTCCTCATTCATTTTTGATAACTAGGAAAAAGTTCCTTATCTTCCATTATAAACTTTTCCTTGTTACTTGTAAAATTCAGACTTTCGGTTTACAATATAAAGTATGATAAAGATTGAAATCGTATTAGATATATTAAAGAAAGATGGTCTCTTCCGCGAGATTATCGACCAAGGACACTACCACTACAACTACAGCGAAGTTGTTTTTGACAGCATCAGTTACGACAGCCGAAAAGTAAAAGAAGGCACTCTTTTTTTTGCAAAAGGTGCTGCCTTTAAAAAAGAATACCTTCTTTCCGCTATAACTCAGGGCTTAGCCTGGTACGTCGCCGAAAAAGACTACGAGGTCGGTATTCCTGTCATCGTTGTGAACGATATCAAGAAAGCCATGAGTTTGATTGCTATGGAATTCTATGGTAAACCACAAGAGAAACTCAAAATTCTCGCTTTCACAGGTACAAAAGGAAAAACAACAGCAGCTTACTTTGCTTATCACATCCTATCTCAACGTTACCCAACAGCCCTCTTGTCAACCATGAACACAACTCTAGATGGCAAGACCTTCTTTAAATCTTCCTTCTCAACACCTGAAAATATCGATCTCTTTGATATGATGGCCCAAGCTGTTACGAATGGAAGAACCCATCTGGTAATGGAAGTTTCCAGTCAAGCCTATCTAGTGAATCGAGTCTACGGACTATCTTTCGATGTGGGAGTTTTCCTCAATATTACCCCAGACCATATCGGACCGATTGAACACCCTAGCTTCGAAGACTATTTCTACCACAAGCGACTTCTCATGGAAAATAGCCGAGCAGTTGTCATTAATAGCGACATGGACCATTTTTCTATCTTGAAAGAACAAGTGGCAGAGCAAGACCATGATTTCTATGGTAGTCAGTCAAGTAACCAAATCGAGAATTCCAAAGCCTTTAGCTTCTCAGCTACAGGAAAATTAGCTGGAGATTATGATATTCAACTCATTGGCCACTTCAACCAAGAAAATGCAGTTGCTGCTGGACTTGCTTGTCTCCGTCTCGGAGCTAGTCTTGAGGACATCAAAAAAGGAATCGCTGCAACCCGCGTTCCTGGTCGTATGGAAGTCCTCACGCAGAAAAACGGAGCCAAGGTTTTCATCGACTACGCTCACAATGGGGATAGTCTAAAAAAACTCATCAATGTGGTAGAAACTCATCAGACTGGCAAGATTGCCCTAGTCCTAGGTTCTACTGGAAACAAGGGAGAAAGTCGCCGTAAGGATTTTGGACTCCTCCTAAACCAACACCCTGAGATTCAAGTCTTTCTGACTGCTGATGACCCCAACTATGAAGATCCAATGGCGATTGCTGATGAAATCAGTAGTTATATCAACCATCCTGTTGAAAAGATTGCCGATCGCCAAGAAGCCATCAAAGCGGCAATGGCTATCACAAATCACGAATTAGATGCTGTCATTATTGCTGGTAAGGGAGCCGATTGCTACCAAATCGTTCAAGGCAAGAAAGAAGCCTATCCAGGAGATGCAGCCGTCGCAGAAAATTATTTATAAGATAGTAAAAAATCAAGGGAAATGAAACCCTTGATTTTTTCTATCTTTATTTAAAAGCGTTTTTCAAACCTTCAACAGCACCTTCTACAGCACCCTTAGCATCTTCAACTACTTCTTTTGCCTTAGCAACTGTCTTTTCTACAGCTCCTTCTGCTTCAGTCTTGCTATCCCCAGTAACTTTACCAAATCCTTCTTTGATAGCGCCTGTTGCTTGTTCCAATTTGTTTTCAAGTGACATATGATTGTCTCCTTTAGGTTTATTCCGATATATGTTATCGCTATTTTAAGTATATACTCATTATATCATTAAATCAAACAAACTGCTCAGAACAGAATACTATGCTAGATAAAAACTTAGACTTTCCTTATCAAATCTGACAGCTAACTCATACTTTCCGTCTTCCTTTTGCACAATATAGCCTAGGACGACTAAACTATCTACAAAAATATCACGGCGTTTCTGCATAAGTTGGTCTTTTTTGAGAAATTTCAACAAAAAAGTCGTCATATATTTGAGAGCATACTCAGGATTAACATCTCCTAAAATGGCATAGAGTTCCTGCTGTTTTTCTGTCAAAGGATACTGATGTTTAACCTTGTAGAAATAATTGGACAGGGTCATTTTAGTGCGCGCAAAGTCCGTCTTTTCAACTAAAATAGCTGCATTGGTTTGATTTCGTAATTTCGTCTCAAAACTCTGCTCTAACAAAGCTTGATAAACTGGATTCTCTTCTCTCAAAAAAATTTGCTGATCAAGCTCAAGGGAATCTACTGATTCTAAAAAAGGCAGATTAAGATAATAACGCTTATTTTCCCGTAGAATGAAACCAGCCTTTATATAGTCTTCCAAAAATCGATCAACTGGCACATCTGGGAAAGTTGCCTTGATTTCACGTAAGATGACATCAGAATGCTGATCAAGGTAAGCAACTAATCCCATAAAAAACGGCTGTCTCGTCAAACGTGAAGGATTAAAAATCTGAATCATGAAGGTTCCTTTCTTTACATTTCAAAAGAGGGGACGTTGCCAACTGACTAGGATTTGTTCCAGGCTGGTTCAGAGGTACAGGCATACCTAGTTCTCTGTAATACTCTCTCCAAAAATCACTAATTTCCTGATTACCATCTCCAAACTTCATGGGAATAGTTTCAAAAATGGGGAGGATTGCTGCCATATACTGGGAACAGTAAAAACCAGCTCCATCTGGATAGAAAGAAGCATTGTAGGGTGCCCCAAGATGTTTACAAGCTCTTTCCTTCACAGATTGGATATCCATTTCTGAGTAGACATAGATATCATATAAGTGATTTGGCTCAAAGAAGCCTGCCGATTCTTGACAGACAACACCAGCCTGTCCACTAGCATGGTAAATCATACCATCCAAATAAATCGCAACATGGCTATAGTTACCTGTGGAAATCTGGATAGCCTGTCCCATATCTGATTCATCTCTCACAAAAATCAAATCGCCATTTTCTAACATACTTCACTCCTAGAAAAAAAGGAGTCGAAACTCCTTTCGATATTTGGAAAAAGTGTTTTCCTGTTCTAATCTTCCATCAACGGATTAAGCATTGAAGCTTTCGGTCAATTGAGGAACAACTTGTTTCTTACGTGAAACAGCACCAGCAAGGAAAGCATGGTTATTTTCAAGTTTGAAGTTGAAAGCCGCTTCTACCTTGTCCATGTTCGCACCAAGTGCTAGGATTTCTGAGTTTGAGTTGACGATATCTGTAATCATCAAGACAAAATCAGAGTAACCGTTTGAAGCATTAGCCGCTTGCATAGCTGCTTCGATTTCAGCTTGGCGCTCCAAGACTTCTGCAATATCCACCGTATTGACTTGAGCAACACGGACATTATTTCCGTTGAGTTCAAAAGTCTTAGCATCGATGTCAATCAATTCTTCAGCAGACTTGCTTGCCAAGTTTGTACCAGCTTTAAGCATAGCAAGACCATACTCTTCCAAGTTCACACCAGCCAATTCAGCCAATTCAGGAGCAATAACTTTATCTGTTGGGTGTGTTGTTGGTGATTTCAAAAGAAGGGTATCTGAAATCAAGCCAGAAAGCATCAAACCAGCCAATTCTTTAGGAACAGCTACATCATGTTCTTTGAACATACGGTAAACAATTGAAGACGCTGAACCAACTGGCTCCAAACGCATGTAGAGTGGGCTTGCAGTTTCAAAGTTAGCAACACGATGGTGGTCCACAACACCATAAACTTCTACTTCAGCGATATCTGAAACTGATTGTTGGAATTCATTATGGTCAGTCAAGATAACTTGCTCTGCACCTTCTGCTTTTGCAGAAGTGATGACGCGCGGTGCTTCTACACCAAAATAATTCAAGACATAGGCTGTTTCTTCATTTGGAGTTCCAAGAGCGACTGCTTCTGTATCCAAACCATATACTTCTTTGCAAAGATAAGCAAAAGCTACAGATGACCCAATGGCATCTGAGTCTGGATTTTGGTGACCAAATACTAGAATCTTAGACATGATAATACCTCATTTTGTTTATTCTCTTTATTGTAGCATTTTTTTCGCTTTTTGACAAAAGTAAGAGGAGTCAAATAACTCCTCACTCTTTATAAAAAGAAAGTGCCAGATTCGCTTCTTGCTGTTCTCTGATATAACTTTCTTTAAACAGACGCTTTTTTCGTTTAAACAGAGCCTCAGCTGACATAGCTTCTTCCTTGCTGGCAAAACCTTCTGCATAAATAAGTTTCACTGGTAAGCGAGCCCTAGTATACTTGGCTCCCTTACCACTATTGTGCACAGCTACTCGTTTCTTGACATCTGTTGTATATCCTGTATAGTAAGAACCATCTCTACATTCTACTATATACATGAAAGCCTTATGATCCATAATAAATCTCGTCAATTTCTGGAGTATAAGAACCATCATTATTATGGACAATTAAGGGAGGCAAAACCTTAAAACCACTCGTTGATCCGTCTTTAATCGCTTCGATTAAGAGCATATTAGCTTCCTTTTCTCGTTTAGGATAAACAAATTGCAAACGTTTAGGAGCCAAATTATGTTTTTTTAACATTTCTAAAATATCCAATAGTCTATCAGGACGATGCACCATAGCCAAACGTCCATTAGACTTGAGAATACTTTGAGCACTGCGGCAAATCTCTTCCAGATTAGTCGTAATCTCATGCCTCGCCAAAAGATAATGTTCACTTTCATTAAGGTTAGAGTGGGGATCAACCTTAAAGTAAGGAGGATTACACAAAATCATATCCACTTTACTTCCCTGCATCCGCGAAGGCATATTTTTCAAGTCATCACAAATAACCTCCATCTGCTCTTCCAGACCATTCAAGCGAACCGAACGCTCAGCCATATCTGCTAATCGCTCCTGAATCTCTACAGCCACTATTTGTGCCTGAGTTCGGGTACTAGCAAAAAGTCCCACTGCCCCATTCCCAGCACAAAAATCTACAATTAATCCTCTTTTGGGAAAGCGTGGAAAACGTGACAAAAGAACACTATCTACTGAATAGCTAAAAACTTCTCTATTTTGTATGATTTTGATATCGGTTGAAAAGAGTTGATTAATCCTCTCCCCTTCTTTTAATAATAGTTCTTCTTCCATAGCATTATTATAACATGTTTATATTAACATTACAAACAATAGGGAATTCCCTCTCTATTGTTTCTTTTTTAGATGTTGTAGGGCATCTCTTGTCCAAATAGGCATCATGCGTCCCAAAGGAGAAAAACCCAAACGAACTCGGTCACTTGAAAAGCGTCTGCGTCTCGGTAACTGATGCTTTTCTTCTTCTAGCGTCCGGATAGAGAGACTAGCCTTACCAGTAAATTCATCTAAATCAACAACCTGAACTTGAACTTCTTCATCTACTTTTATAGCTTCATGGATATTTTCAATAAACCCCGTTCGAATCTCTGAAATATGAATCAGTCCCGTATCTCCTGTCTCCAGCTCAACAAAGGCTCCATAGGGCTGAATCCCAGTAATTCGTCCCTTTAACTTATCACCGATTTTCATTTTAATCCTCTACTTCAATTGTCTCAATCACTACATCTTCAATAGGCTTGTCCATAGCGCCAGTTTCTACAGAAGCAATTTCATCCAAGACAGCGTAAGAATTTTCATCTACTAATTGTCCAAAAACAGTGTGACGTCGATCTAGATGAGGAGTCCCACCTTGTTCTGCATAGATTCCCGCAATTGGTTCTGGCCAACCACCACGTGCAATCTCTTTCTTAGAGTATGGCAAGTGTTGATTTTGCACGATAAAGAACTGGCTACCGTTGGTATTTGGACCCGCATTGGCCATTGAAAGGGCACCACGTATATTGTATAGTTCTTCAGAAAACTCATCCTCAAAAGCTTCTCCATAGATAGACTCTCCACCCATACCTGTACCAGTCGGATCTCCACCTTGAATCATAAAATCTTTGATGATACGATGGAAAATAACTCCATCATAATAGCCATCTTTTGAAAGAGCAACAAAGTTAGCCACTGTTTTAGGTGCCTGTTCAGGGAAGAGCTTGATACGCAAATCTCCATGATTTGTTTTAATAATCGCTAAAGGACCTTCTACTGCTGTAATATCAACTTGTGGGAAATGTAATTCTTTTTCTACCATACCAAATTCTTTCAAGGCATCAAAAATGCCGTCTTCTTCTAGTGTTTTTGTAATATAATCTGCTTTTTCTTTGATATTATCATGAGAAATTCCCATGGCTACACTGATTCCAGCATAATCAAAGAGTTCCAAGTCGTTGAGGCCATCTCCAAAAACCATGACGTTGTCTGGTTTCAAGCCAAGGTGTTCCACAACCTTTTCCACACCCGTCGCTTTGGAGCCTGAAATCGGTACAATATCAGACGAATGTTGATGCCAACGAACCATGCGAAGTTTGTCTGAGAGACTGTCAGGCAGTTCCAAGCCATCTCCCTTATCTTCAAAAGTCCACATCTGATAGATATCTTCTTTTTCATGGAAGTCAGGATCTACATCCAAGTTTGGATAGATTGGGTTAATAGCTTCACTAATCATATCCGTACGAGTTGATAATTTAGCATCATGGCTACCAACTAAACCGTACTCAATACCTTCCTGCTTGGTCCAAGAGATGTAATCCTCAACAACCTTCTTTTCAATCAGATGTTGATAGATGACCTGACCTTTTTTATCCTCAATATAAGCCCCGTTTAAGGTTACAAAAAAATCTGGTTTCAATTCACGAATCTCTGGCACAACACCAAAAATACCACGACCAGAAGCAATTCCTGTCATGATTCCTTTTTCTCTCAACTGCTTAAACACTGTTGGAATAGAGTTTGGAAGAAAACCCGTCTTAGAATTTCGTAATGTATCATCAATATCAAAAAAGACAATTTTTATCTTTTTTGCCTTATATCTTAATTTTGCATACATCTCTCTACCTCTTTCAATCTAACTCTTTTCATTATACCATAAAATAGAGAAATCCCACATCTTCGATTATATCCTTGTCTCCTATTGGATTTCCTTCACTGCATACAAAACCAAATCATCATCATTTTGACTAGTATAGTTCATTTATAGAGTGTGATTTCTATGTCAGACATCTGTACTGTCTAGAATGTTTTCACATCTGATGTAAAATATTAGGTCAGATCCATAGACAGATTACAAATCTACACCAAGTCTCTCCTCGTCTGAAATAACTTTAACTCTTTTTATATTATAGAAAGCAAGAAAAAGCTTATCAAAGCCTGAACCAAGCTATAAGAGGCTAATTCATTTTGTATTTCCAAAATCGTTAAAAAACATAGAGGATGGTAAAGGAAATCCACCGGACCCAACTCGCTCTTTCATTTCAAAACTCCTGAAAAAAAGACCCGTCGGGGTCTTAATTCGCTTTCTTATTTTCGTGCTCATGAAAAAAAGACCCACCTAGGTCTTAATTCGCTCCCTCACTTCAATGCTCATGAAAAAGAGGCCCACCCAGAGCCCAACTCGCTCTTTCATTTCAAGGTTCGTGAAAAAAAGACCCACCCGGGTCTTAATTCGCTTTCTTATTTCAATGCTCATGAAAAAAAGACCCGTCAGGGTCTTTTCTTTAATCTTCATTTACGAAAGGCATCAAAGCCATTACGCGAGCGCGTTTGATAGCTGTTGTTACTTTACGTTGGTTTTTAGCTGAAGTTCCTGTTACACGACGAGGAAGGATTTTCCCACGTTCTGAAACGAAACGGCTAAGAAGCTCAGTATCTTTGTAATCAACATATTCAATTTTGTTTGCTGCGATGTAATCAACTTTTTTACGGCGTTTGAATGCGCCACGACGTTGTTGAGCCATGTTTTTTCTCCTTTATAATTTTAGTTGTCCATTAGAATGGTAAATCATCATCTGAAATATCCAAAGGATTGGTTGCTCCAAATGGATTTTCATCACGTGAAAAGTCTGGTACTGAATTTGTAGGCGCTGAATAGTTTGAACTTGGTGCAGAGTAAGCTCCACCTGTATGACCCTCACGCACACTACGGCTTTCCAACATTTGGAAATTCTCAGCCACGACCTCTGTCACGTAGACACGTTGTCCTTGCTGGTTATCGTAACTACGAGTCTGGATACGACCTGTCACCCCGATAAGTGAGCCTTTTTTGGCCCAGTTAGCAAGGTTTTCAGCCTGTTGGCGCCACATAACGACATTGATAAAATCAGTCTCACGTTCGCCATTTTGACTCTTAAATGTACGGTTTACTGCAAGAGTAAAAGTCGCAACTGCGACATTTGATGGAGTATAACGTAACTCAGCGTCACGTGTCATACGCCCTACAAGTACAACATTGTTAATCATAATCTACCTTCTTACGCGTCAAGTTTGACGATCATGTGACGAAGAATGTCAGCGTTGATTTTTGAAAGACGGTCAAACTCTTTAAGAGCTGCATCGTCATTTGCTTCAACGTTAACGATGTGGTAAAGTCCTTCACGGAAATCTTGGATTTCGTATGCAAGACGACGTTTTTCCCATGATTTTGATTCAACAACAGTTGCACCATTGTCAGTCAAAATAGAGTCAAAACGTGCTACTAAAGCGTTTTTAGCTTCTTCTTCAATGTTTGGACGAATAATATAAAGAATTTCGTATTTAGCCATTGATATGTTCCTCCTTTTGGTCTAATGACCCCAAGTCTTTGCAAGGGGTAAGTGAGGTTCGCTCACAATAAACTATTATACTAGAAAATCATTTTTAAGGCAAGTAAAAACACTCTAAATAAAAAAAGAAGATGACGAATCATCTTCTTAAAAACTAACTATCTTTAGTCTTCTTTTTTCTTGCGTCCAAGAAGTCCAAATCCACTCAAAGCTCCAAGGAGTCCAAGTGCAGCTAGACTAGCATTAGCTTCTGTACCTGTGTTAGGTAACTCTTTTTGACCTTCAACATATTTAGGTGTTGCTGGTTGAGTAGCTGAATCAGTTTCTACTGATGTTTCAGCTGGTGTTGGAACAGCAGGTTGGGTTGGAGTTGTTGGTTGTTCCGGTTGCACTGGAGCTACTGGTTGTTCAGGAGTCTCTGGTGTTGATGGAACTGGTGCTGGTTCCAGCTTAGGCTCTAGTTTAGGCTCTGGCTTAGGCTCTGGTTTAGGCTCTGGCTTAGGCTCTGGCTTAGGCTCTGGCTTAGGCTCTGGTTTTGTATCTGCTTCATAGTATACATCAATTGTTTTATCATCTGTTGTTGATGTTACTTCTGTCGCTTCTACTCTTGTGACACTTGGAATTTTGTAGTTTGCTATTGATTCTGGTATTACTTCTGACCAACTGCCCTTGCTCCATTCTCCGTATGTAACTTCTCCAGTGACTTTGTTTGTTGTTTTTGTTCTTGATAACGTCACGCTTTGTACCGCTGGATCTTTCAAGACTTTATTTGTACCTTTTTCTAGGTAGTTGATTGTACGTGTAATAGTTTTTGTTTCTACTTCGTCTTCTTTTGCTTGTGGATACTTCACGACTACTTCGGCATTTTCCATTGTTGGTGTTACTG
>NZ_CABFMF010000014.1 GCF_901875575.1 uncultured Streptococcus sp. | reverse complement strand
GGATATCATTGCGGTCTGAAAGGGTAAGGTGTTTATGTTTTGTCATAGTGGACCTCATTTCTAACTCAAACGTCTCATACTTAATTCCACCATAAAAATCCGTTTTAGACTAATTTCCACTTCGGCCAGTCAAGTGGAAGTTACTTTGAGAAGTTACTCTAGCAATCAGGCTTTGATTTTTTACAGTCTGCAATAGATTTTCACCCCCTATTTGTGGTATAATGAAACGATACGATAGAAAGAATAATGAATAATATGACTGATTTAAAAGCAATTCAGGCTCGAAGTCTGGAGATGGCTGAATACTTTGTGGCCTTTTGTAAAGAACATGATTTGCTTTGCTATCTCTGTGGGGGAGGCGCTATTGGTGCCCTTCGAAACAAGGGTTTCATTCCTTGGGATGACGATCTAGACTTTTTTATGCCTCGTAAGGATTATGAAAAACTAGCAGAATTATGGCCTCGCTATGCAGATGAGCGTTATTTCTTGTCAAAGAGTCACAAGGATTTTGTCGATCGTAATCTTTTTATTACCATTCGTGACAAGGAAACGACCTGCATCAAGCCTTATCAGCAGGATTTGGATTTGCCACATGGTCTGGCCTTGGATGTTTTGCCTTTGGATTATTATCCGAAAAATCCAGCTGAGCGGAAAAAACAGGTTCGTTGGGCACTGATTTATTCTCTTTTTTGTGCTCAAACTATTCCAGAAAAGCATGGCGCACTTATGAAATGGGGAAGCCGCATTTTACTGGGTGTGACTCCAAAATCTCTCCGTTATCGCATTTGGAAAAAAGCTGATAAAGAAATGACCAAGTATAGTTTGGATGAGAGCGATGGCATCACAGAATTATGCTCAGGTCCTGGCTACATGAGAAACAAGTACCCAATCGCATCCTTTGAAGATAATCTCTTCTTGCCATTTGAAGGAACAGAGATGCCCATTCCAGTTGGCTACGATGCCTATCTCAGCACTGCTTTTGGTGATTATATGACACCTCCACCAGCAGACAAGCAGCTACCGCATCATGATGCTGTCATCGCTGATATGGATAAGTCTTATACAGAATATAAGGGAGAATATGGTGGCTAAGAAAAAAATCTTATTTTTTATGTGGTCTTTTTCTCTCGGGGGTGGCGCAGAGAAGATTCTATCTACCATTGTTTCAAATCTGGATCCAGAAAAGTATGCTATTGATATTCTTGAAATGGAGCACTTTGATAAGGGATACGAATCTGTTCCCAAGCATGTACGTATTTTAAAATCCTTTCAAGATTATCGCCAAGCTAGATGGTTACGAGCTTTTTTGTGGAGAATGAGAATTTATTTTCCAAGGCTGACTCGTCGCTTGCTTGTAAAAGATGACTATGATGTTGAAGTTTCTTTTACCATTATGAATCCACCACTGTTGTTTTCTAAAAGAAAAGAAGTCAAGAAAATCTCTTGGATTCATGGAAGTATCGAAGAATTTCTTAAGGATAGCTCAAAAAGGGAATCACATAGACGCCAGTTGGATGCTGCGGATACCATTGTAGGAATTTCAAAAAAGACCAGTCATTCTATCAAGGAAGTCTATCCAGATTATGCTTCGAAATTACAGACGGTCTACAATGGATATGATTTTAAGACTATTTTAGAAAAATCTCAAGAGAAAATCGATATCGAGATTGCGCCTCAAAGTATCTGTACTATCGGACGGATTGAGAAAAATAAGGGTTCTGACCGTGTGGTGGAAGTGATACGACTATTACACCAAGAGGGAAAAAACTATCATCTCTATTTTATCGGGGCTGGGGATATGGAAGAGGAACTGAAAAAACGCGTCAAAGAATATGATCTTGAAGACTATGTACATTTCCTTGGTTATCAAAAAAATCCTTATCAGTATTTATCTAAGACGAAAGTTCTTTTGTCTATGTCTAAACAAGAAGGTTTTCCTGGAGTGTATGTGGAAGCCTTGAGTCTGGGACTTCCTTTTGTCTCTACGGATGTTGGAGGGGCTGAGGAATTATCCCAAGAAGGACATTTTGGACAAATCATTGAGAGCAATCAAGAAGCAGCTCAGGCAATTACGAACTACATGACCTCTGCCTCAAACTTCGATGTCAATGAGGCTAGCCAATTTGTTCAACAATTCACAATTGCCAAACAAATTGAACAAGTAGAAAAACTATTAGAGGAGTAGCATGGAAACTGCATTAATTAGTGTCATTGTGCCAGTCTATAATGTGGCGCAGTACCTAGAAAAATCGATAGCTTCCATTCAGAAGCAGACCTATCAGAATTTGGAAATTATTCTTGTTGATGATGGTGCAACAGATGAGAGTGGTCGCTTGTGTGATTCAATCGCTGAACAAGATGACAGGGTGTCAGTGCTTCATAAAAAGAACGAAGGATTGTCGCAAGCACGAAATGATGGAATGAAGCAGGCTCACGGGGATTATCTGATTTTTATTGACTCAGATGATTATATCCATCCAGAAATGATTCAGAACTTATATGAGCAATTAGTTCAAGAAGATGCGGATGTTTCGAGCTGTGGTGTCATGAATGTCTATGCTAATGATGAAAGCCCACAGTCAGCCAATCAGGATGACTATTTTGTCTGTGATTCTCAAACATTTTTAAGGGAATACCTCATAGGTGAAAAAATACCTGGAACGATCTGCAATAAGCTAATCAAGAGAGAGATTGCAACTGCCCTATCCTTTCCAAAGGGATTGATTTACGAAGATGCCTATTATCATTTTGATTTGATCAAGTTGGCTAAGAAGTACGTGGTTAATACCAAACCCTATTATTACTATTTCCATAGAGGGGATAGTATTACGACCAAACCCTATGCAGAGAAGGATTTAGCCTATATTGATATCTACCAAAGGTTTTATAATGAAGTTGTGAAAAACTATCCTGATTTAAAAGAGGTCGCTTTTTTCAGATTGGCCTATGCTTACTTCTTTATTCTGGATAAGATGTTGCTAGATGATCAGTATAAACAGTTTGAAGCCTATTCTCGGATTCATCGTTTTTTAAAAGGCCATGCCCTTGCTATTTCTAGGAATCCAATTTTCCGTAAGGGGAGAAGAATTAGTGCTTTGGCTCTATTCATAAATATTTCCTTATACCGATTCTTATTACTAAAAAATATTGAAAAATCTAAAAAATTACATTAGAACGGGGGTGAGCGAGTGATTGATGGGAAACGATTATTATTTAGTTTGACCATAGTCAGCTATGCCTTGACGCTAGTAAGTGGAATTGTGTATCTGTTTAATAATAACAATGTTAGCTTGCTTTCTACTTTATTGTTCTTACTGGTTAGTAGCTTAATTGCTTGTTGGAATGATATCAAGTATTACTTAATCCATTTTATTTTCTTTTTAACTATTTTTATCTTTCTAGTATCAAGGCCAACCATTGATTACTTTAGGGATGGAGCTTTGGATACCTATCATCCGATAGCTTATCGTTTTGTCTTTATAGTTGTCATGGTTTCGATTCTGGGCTTGACCACAGGAGGCGTCCTGGCTCGTTACTTCATAGCTAGGAAGAAAATAAAAGTAGCAAATATAGGAAATTCTCTAAAAGAGGTTTATACCAAGCGGTTACGCTTTGTATCACTAGGAGTTTTTCTTCTAACCTATCCTTTCTATTTCATTCGGTTATTTGAACGACTCCTGTATCGCTTGCAGACTTCCTACTATGCCTACTATGCAAATTTTGAAAGTAAACTGCCTTATTTTACCTATATCTTATCAACATTTACGGTCTATGCAATGTGTATGTATTTGGCAACCAAGCCAAAGAAATGGCAGGCAACAGCAGTGCTTATCTCCTTTATTGCAGCCAATACTATTCATTTGGCAATCGGGACACGAAATCCCTTTATTTTAAGTATTTTATTTGCTTTTGTTTATTACTTTATGCGGGAGCAAACTGAAAAAGGAAAATGGATTGGATTTAAAGAAAAGTTAGCGATTTTTGTAGGATCTCCTATTCTCATGTTAGCGATGGGAGTACTCAATTATGTACGGGATAATGTCCAAGTTTCCCATACAGGTTTCTGGGATATCTTACTTGACTTTATCTATAAACAAGGGACTAGTTTTGGTGTCTTGGCTCGAGGTTTTCTATTTAACAGTAGCCTCCCTTACCGAGATTTCCGTAATTTTACTTTTGGTCCTGTCCTTGATTATTTTGCAAGGGGCAGCTTGGGGGCCATTTTCGGAGGAAAAGCCTTTGAACATACAACCAATAGTGTGGAACTAGCTATTGATAGTAATAGTTATGCCCACAATTTGTCCTATCTTGTTTTGAATAAGGAATACTTGAAAGGACATGGTATCGGAAGTAGCTATATCATGGAGTTGTATACAGACTATGGTATGATAGGAGTCTTTCTACTTAGTCTCTTACTTGGTATGTTATTTATAGCCATGTTGCAAGTAGCCTATCGCTCAAGGACAATCCTATTTGCTTTGTCCCTACTCATCTTGAATAATCTATTCTTTATGCCAAGAAGTAGCTTTTCAGAAAGTTTCTTCAATCTATTTACAATGCAATTCTGGGGAATTGTTCTTGTGATTATATTCGTATCAAAAATGTTTACAAAAGAAAACCAGTATCTACTAAACAAAGGAGAAAAAAATCATGTTTGAACATTATTCAGTAGCTGATTTGTTTGCAAATCTTTACAAAAAACGAAAAATAAATATTCTAGCTCTAATCGCTTTATTTGCTCTCATTGCAGTACCATTTACAATTAAAGCAGTTAAGAATAAAAACACTGTCAAAGACACAACAAGTTATTCAACTTATATCAGCTATAAAATCACACCTCCGGAAGATTCAGCTAAAACGATTTTGAATCATCAAATTGGTGGTTATAGTGATTTTTACGGGAAATTGATTGATGGTAATTTGAATGGAGCTTATCTTTTCAATGATGTAGAACCGAGTGAGTTGAAAAAAATTGCCAGTGAATTGGATACAACAGAAACAACCTTGAAAAATTCTACAAGTGACTATTGGTTGAAAAAACTAACAGTTAATTATATGATTGATGATATGGGGGTTGGTGTGAAAATCTTGACACCAAGTAAAGACGCGAATGACCTGTTAGAGAAAAAATTTGATGGATTGATTGATAAATTTAAAAATACCTATGCAAACGTGAAAATTGAAAAATTGGAAACGATCAACTCTAAAGAATTGAACGCAAATGGTGAGACAGCGCTGGGATTAAATGTCAAGAATCTAATTCTTCGTCTAGCAGTTATTGGAGTTGTCTGTGTGATTTTGATTGTGATGGGAAATGTATTGGTTTATCTCTTTAATCCAACAATCAATAGAGCAAGTGATTTTTCTCAGTATGAAATTGATTTTGTAACAGAGATTACAACAATTGCCAACCTAGCACTTGTATTATCATACAAAAATGCTGGACAAGAATTAACCATCGTTAGCTCAAACAAAGCTATCTTAGATAAATTGAAACAAAATCAAGATGCTTTAAAAGGAATTCATTTTGTAGATTTACATGACATACCATCCCTTTTAGAAAGAGATACAGTTCTTCTTGTTGAAGAGTACGGCGTTACTCGTTATAAGAAATTTGAGCAAAGTCTTCAAATACTTCGAAACTTAAATCGTTCTATCCTCGGTGTAGCAACCTTTAAATTATAAGCATTCTGATATATTATGTCCTCAAAGTTGGACAAGAGGTTTGCTTTTGAGGCCCTATAATGTTTGTAGCGGGTAAATCCCCTATAGATATTATGGAGCCTATTTTGCTGTCTTGCTCGAAAATTGGGTAGTCACTGAGACTTCTTTAGTAAAGAAAAATTAACAAATCCGATACATTTTTAACCCAAAGAATGGTAAGAAGTTAATTGAAAAGACTTCTATGATAGATATCAATCATTAACATTCAATCTTTTTACAACAATCATACTGCAACTAAATGATTAAGTCTTTGACAATTTTGTATTGTCAATCCCAACTGGAGTTCTTTGTTTTTTATGATATAGTTGGCCTTGATTCAAGTCCAATAAATTTTATTTGAAACACTCAAAAAGTTAGTTTTTAATCTTAAATATTGAGGGATTTGAGTTCTTAAAAATGGTCAAGAATAAGTAAAAATTAGTTGTTAAAAACAAAAGGCTTATTTTAACTAACTTTATGATATAATGAAAAACGAGGTAAATTTAATGAAAAGTATAAAATTAAATGCTCTATCTTATATGGGAATACGTGTCTTAAATATTATTTTTCCCATTCTAACTGGAACCTACGTAGCGCGTGTCTTGGATCGAACTGACTATGGATATTTCAACTCAGTCGACACTATTTTGTCATTTTTCTTGCCCTTTGCGACTTATGGAGTCTATAACTACGGTTTACGGGCCATCAGTAATGTAAAGGATAATAAAAAAGATCTTAATAGAACTTTTTCTAGTCTTTTTTATTTATGTATAGCATGTACGATTTTAACAACTGCTGTCTATATCCTCGCCTATCCTCTATTCTTTACTGATAATCTAATCATTAAAAAAGTCTACCTTGTTATGGGGATTCAACTCATTGCGCAGATATTTTCAATCGAATGGGTCAATGAAGCTCTAGAAAATTACAGTTTTCTTTTTTATAAGACTGCCTTTATTCGTATCCTGATGCTGGTCTCTATTTTCCTGTTTGTCAAAAATGAACACGATATTGTTGTCTACACACTTGTGATGAGTTTATCGACACTGATTAACTATCTGATTAGTTATTTTTGGATTAAAAGAGACATTAAGCTGGTTAAGATTCACCTAAGTGATTTTAAACCGCTTTTTCTCCCTCTGACAGCCATGTTGGTCTTTGCCAATGCCAATATGCTCTTCACATTTTTGGATCGTCTCTTCCTCGTTAAAACAGGGATTGATGTCAACGTTAGTTACTATATCATGGCTCAACGAATTGTAACCGTTATAGCTGGGGTTGTAACAGGTGCAATTGGAGTGAGTGTGCCTCGTCTCAGTTACTATTTGGGTAAAGGAGACAAAGAAGCCTATGTTTCCCTGGTTAATAGAGGTAGTCGAATCTTTAACTTCTTTATCATTCCACTAAGTTTTGGACTCATGGTTTTAGGACCAAATGCCATCCTACTTTACGGTAGTGAAAAATATATCGGAGGCGGTATCTTAACCTCTCTCTTCGCTTTTCGTACTATTATCCTGGCCTTAGATACCATTCTTGGTTCCCAAATTCTCTTTACAAATGGCTATGAAAAACGTATCACAGTTTACACAGTCTTTGCTGGTCTACTCAATTTGGGCTTAAATAGTCTCCTCTTTTTCAACCATATCGTGACTCCTGAATACTACTTACTGACAACTATGTTATCAGAGGCCTCTCTACTTGTTTTCTATATCATTTTCATCCATAGAAAACAGCTTATCCACTTGGGACATATCTTCAGCTACACTGTTCGATACTCTCTCTTTTCACTTTCCTTTGTAGCAATTTATTTCCTGATTAATTTCTTGTATCCTGTGGATATGGTCATTAATTTTCCATTTTTGATTAATACTGGTTTGATTGTCTTGCTATCAGTAATCTCTTATATTGGTCTACTTGTCTTCACAAAAGATAGCATTTTCTATGAATTTTTAAACCATATCATAGCCTTAAAAAATAAATTCAAAAGATCATAGGAGTATAGAATGAAACAACTAAGCATTGAAGATGCCAAACAAATTGAATTAGAAATTTTGGATTATATTGATACTCTCTGTAAAAAGCACAATATCAACTATATTATTAACTACGGTACTCTGATTGGGGCGGTTCGACATAAGGGCTTTATCCCTTGGGACGACGATATTGATTTATCCATGCCTCGAGAAGACTACCAACGATTTATTAACATTTTTCAAAAGGAAAAAAGCAAGTATAAGCTCCTATCCTTAGAAACTGATAGGAACTACTTTAATAACTTTATCAAAATAATCGACAGTACGACCAAAATCATTGATACTCGAAATACAAAAACCTATGATTCTGGTGTCTTTATCGATATTTTTCCCATGGATTGCTTTGATGATCCTAAGGTCATTGATACTTGTTATAAACTGGAAAGTTTCAAACTTCTGTCTTTCAGTAAACATAAAAATATTGTCTATAAAGATAGTATTATAAAAGATTGGATACGAACAGCCTTTTGGTTGCTCCTTCGACCGGTTTCTCCTCGTTATTTCGCACATAAAATCGAGAAAGAAATTCAAAAATATAGTCGTGAGAATGGTCAATATATAGCCTTTATCCCTTCGAAATCTAAGGAAAAGGAAGTCTTCCCAAGTGGTACTTTCGATAAAACAATCAATTTGCCCTTTGAGAATTTAAACCTTCCTGCACCTGAAAAATTTGATACTATTTTGACTCAATTTTATGGGGATTATATGACCTTGCCACCTGAAGAAAAACGTTTCTACAGTCATGAATTTCACGCTTATAAATTGGAGGATTAGGATGCAATATTTAGAAAAAGAAGAGATTAAAGAAATCCAACTAGCCCTGCTAGATTATATTGATGAGATTTGTAAGAAACATAATATTCCTTATTTTCTCAGTTATGGAACCATGCTTGGAGCTATCCGCCACAAAGGTATGATTCCTTGGGATGATGATATTGATATTTCTCTCTATCGTGAAGATTATGAACGTTTATTGAAGATTATTGAGGAAGAAAATCACCCTCGCTACAAGGTTCTTTCCTATGACACCTCTTCTTGGTACTTCCATAATTTTGCATCGATTTTAGATACTTCTACCGTTATCGAAGACCATGTTAAGTACAAACGTCATGACACCAGTCTCTTTATCGACGTCTTTCCAATTGATCGATTTACAGATTTGAGCATTGTCGACAAGAGTTATAAGTATGTGGCCCTTCGTCAACTAGCTTATATCAAAAAATCACGCGCAGTTCACGGTGACAGCAAATTAAAAGATTTTCTAAGATTATGTAGCTGGTACGCCCTACGATTTGTCAATCCGAGATACTTCTATAAGAAAATAGATAAGTTAGTTAAGAATAGTGTTGTAGAACAGCCGAAATATGAGGGAATGGTTGGAGTTGATAAAGAGGGAATGAAGGGTGTTTTCCAAATAAATACTTTCAAAGACTTAATCTTAACAGAGTTTGAGGGAAGAATGTTACCAATTCCTAAAAATTATGATGTCTTTTTAACCCAGATGTATGGCGATTACATGACTTTTCCTTCAAAAAAAATGCAGGAGTGGTATAGTCATAGTATAAAAGCTTTTCGCAAGGTGGAGAAGTAATTCTGTTTTATGAGAGAACAAATCTTGCGAGTGTCTATTGAGGAGATTAGGACATTGATATTCTTATACAAGCTTGGACACAAAAAGGAGTTCTAGTTTACTAAGACCAATTTTTTATACATCAGCAGAAAATATTGCAAATTGTAGTCTGTAGAGATGGTAAAGGAAAGTGTGATATACATGAAGAACATAATGATAAGAAATTTAATATTATTTAGTTTTCTTGTATGTCCTTTAATTATGGCTGCCAAATTATCCGCATCCACTTTATTAATGTAAAATCTAAGTCAGGGAGTTATACTATTCTTTTAGAAAGCTAAGGGTACTTTGTTTTAATTATGTGACTATTGATCCTTCTCGCTCCGTTAGGTGCGCGTCGAAGGTTATAGCCTAAAAACTTCAAATGCGATACAATAAAGTTGTTTCTGCAAATCGAAAAGTGAAAAGATATGGTACAAAAGTCTCATAGTTTATCGTACACAAAGTGGCGCTGTAAGTATCACATCTTGTATAGACGAAAAGTAGTCTATAATCAATATCGAAGTAGTTTAAGCGAAGTATTTCATCGCTTGTGTAGTTATAAGGATGTTGAAATTATCAGTTAGATTATGTACATATGTCAACTCTTTGTAAACTGTAGTGGGTTTAAGAAAAGCTAAGATCGAGAAAGGACACATTTCGTCCTTTCTTTTTTAAGTACGACGGGCATGTCGTGCATCTGAGGTGTAAGTCCTCCGTGGGCACCCGCTACCGGTGAACCCAATAGCGATTCCCAAGCCTGACTATCGTGAGGTAGCAGATTAAAACGGTCTGGGGATAGACCGTTTTAAGTCTGACGCTAGAAATAAGAATCGTCAGAGGAAGGGATAGCGAAATCGTGGCTCTACGAACAGGAACATGATAGTAAGGCGTATATAGTGGATAAGGGGGCTTAAAACTCTAAAGTCCAAAAAGGTAGTCGTAACCTATATGCGTAAATCACGAGAGTAATTGAATTCGGACTAAGGTTTGTGTGAAAAAGATAAATCTTCCTAGAGTCTAAAGACTCTGCGTCAGATTTCCTATTTTCACTGTAACCTTTTAACGTCCTCGTATCTTGTATAAACGAGGAAAGATGTACGACTTATCCCGTGAGGTCTCATGAGCGCTGAAAGCGTAGTAACAACGAATCACATGAGAAGTCAGCCGAGCCCATAGTAGTGAGGAAGCTTCTGTAATGGAAGTGGAGCGAAGGGGTGACCAACTAATCGAAGTAATCCTACTTCACTTGTGTCTGTAAAACGAGCGGTCTGATAGAACTGGACTCTGTCACGTATTGACTGGGCGAAGGTTCACCCATATAAGATGTCCCTCAGGCATCAAAACAAGAAAGGAATACGCACATGTCAAAATTGCTAGATAAGATATTATCACGCGAAAATATGCTGGAAGCCTACAATCAAGTAAAATCCAATAAGGGCTCAGCTGGGATTGATGGAATTACTATCGAAGAGATGGATGACTATCTCAGACACAACTGACGTCTGACTAAGGAACTGATAAAACAGAGAAAATATAAGCCTCAACCAGTTCTTAGAGTTGAGATTCCCAAACCAAACGGAGGCATCCGTCAACTAGAAATTCCAACAGTTATGGATAGAATGATTCAACAGGCCATTGTCCAAGTCATTAGCCCCATTTGTGAACCCCATTTCTCAGATACGAGTTATGGCTTCAGACCAAATAGGTCATGTGAAAAAGCCATCATGAAGCTCTTAGAGTACTTGAATGACGGCTATGAGTGGATAGTGGATATAGACCTAGAGAAATTTTTCGATACGGTTACTCAAGATAGATTGATGTCCTTAGTACATAATATTATCGAAGACGGAGATACGGAATCCTTGATTCGTAAGTATCTTCATTCAGGTGTTATCATTAACGGTCAGCGTCATAAAACGCTAGTTGGTACACCACAGGGAGGAAATTTATCTCCTCTCTTATCCAATGTCATGCTTAATGAATTGAACAAGGAATTAGAAAAGAGGGGACTTCGATTTGTGCGCTAAGCAGATGATTGTGTAATTACGGTCGGGAGCGAGGCAGCCGCTAAGCGTGTGATATATTCAGTCAGTTGTTTTATTGAGAAACGACTAGGTTTGAAAGTAAACATGACCAAGACTAAGATTACCAGACCAAGCGAGTTGAAATACTTAGGCTTTGGGTTCTGGAAATCATCAGCTGGTTGGAAAAGTCGCCCCCATCAAGATAGTGTTCGGAGATTTAAACTTAAATTGAAGAAACTAACACAGAGGAAATGGAGTATAGACTTAACAAGACGTATTGAGGAACTGAATTTGTCCATTCGAGGCTGGATAAACTATTTCTCATTGGGAAATATGAAAAGTATAGTCACTAGCATAGATGAGCGCTTGCGTACTCGCCTACGAGTGATTATCTGGAAGCAATGGAAGAAGAAATCTAGACGATTATGGGGATTGCTTAAGTTAGGAGTTCCTAAATGGATAGCAGATAAGGTATCTGACTGGGGCGACCATTATCAATTAGTAGATCAGAAGTCGGTACTTAAACGTGCTATATCAAAACCAGTCCTTGAAAAACGTGGACTGGTTTCGTGTTTGGATTATTACCTTGAACGACATGCGTTAAAAGTTAGTTGAACCGCCGTATGCCGAACGGCACGTACGGTGGTGTGAGAGGAGCTAGAGATTATCCCCTACTCGATTGTTGAGAGCGATAAAAATCCGTTTTTTGAAGTTTTCAAAGTTCCGAAATCCAAATGCATTTCGTTTGATAAGCTTGATGAGATTATTGGTCGCTTCTAATTTGGCGTTGGAATAGGGTAATTGAAGGGCATTGACGATTTTCTCTTTGTTCTTTAGAAAGATTTTAAAGACAGTTTGACAAAGAGGATGAACTTTCTTTAGATTGTCCTCGATAAGTCCGAAAAATTTGTCTGGCTTCTTATTCTGAAAGTGAAAAAGCAAGAGCTGATAGACTTGTAGTGGTGTCTCAAGTCTTCTGAATAGCTCAAAAGCTTATCTAGAATCTCTTTGTTGGTTAGTTGCATACGAAAAGTAGGGCGATAAAATCGCTTATCGCTCAGTTTACGACTATCCTGCTGTATAAGCTTCCAGTAACGTTTGATAGCCTTGTATTCATGGGATTTTCGCTCGAATTGGTTCATGATTTGAACACGGACACGACTCATAGCACGGCTGAGATGTTGTACAATATGAAAACAATCTAGAACGATTTTAGTACATGGAAAAAAGCAGTTTAGCCAAGTCATAGTAAGGACTAAACATATTCATAGTAATGATTTTCACCTGACAACGAACGGCTCTATCGTAGCGCAGAAAATGATTACTTATGATAGCCTGTGTTCCACTTTCAAGAACAGTGATGATATTGAGATTGTCAAAATCTTACGCAATGAAACTCATCTTCATCTCCCGATTGAAACAGTCACTTCCCTGACTGTTTCAACGTCCTAAGACATAATCTCAGGGAGGTAAGAAAAATCAGACTTAAAACGGAAGTCATTGAGTTTTCGAATGACAGTTGAAGTTGAAATGGACAGCTGATGTGCAATATCAGTCATAGAAGTCTTTTCAATCAACTTTTGCTCAATTTTTATTGATGAGAGAAGTTTTGGAGAGGATCATTTTCGAGCAATGATAGCACTTGAAACAGCTTTTCTAAGAAGGAGTTCTATTGGGGATACCAATTGTTTCAAGGTAAGGAATTTTAGACAATTTTTGAAAATCATATTTCTTAATTTGGCTAGCGCAATCAGGACGAGATAGAGCATCATTATCCAGTTTAGCGATGATTTCCTTGTGGGTATCCCTGTTAATTTAATTGTTCCATACGATTCTTTCTAATGATGGTTTGGTCATTTTTCATTCTAGATATTACGGAACTTTTTCTACAACAAAATAGGCTTCATAATATCTATAGGGAATTTACCCACTGCAAATATTATAATTCCCTGTTTTCTTAATATAGAATCTAACTTGACAAAAACAAATGTTCATTGTATAATCAAATGGATAAAAATATTGAACGAAAGAGGTTAAGGATATGCTATCAGAAAAACAATTTAAACTTTTACGTTTTTTGTTGATTCACAAAGACGAAAACTTTACGCAGAGACAATTGGCTGAACAGCTAGATTTATCTTTAGGAACAGTCAATGCATTGGTTAGAAAACTTAAAGAAGAGAAGTGGATTGATGAGGAACATCACTTAAATGAACTAGGCAAGAACGTTTTAGAACCCTATCGAGTAGAAAATGCTATTATAATGGCTGCTGGAATGAGTAGTCGTTTTGCTCCTTTGTCTTATGAAATTCCCAAAGGATTGCTTCAAGTCAAGGGGGAACGCTTGATAGAGAGGGAAATCAGACAACTGCAAGAAGCAGGAATAGAAGATATAACCGTTATTGTAGGTTATCTACAAGAAAAAATGTTCTATCTGGCAGAAAAGTTTGGCGTTAAAATCGTTGTGAATAATGATTACTACAAATACAATAACTGTTCTTCTCTCATGCTAGTCAGAGATCAACTTTCCAACACTTATATCTGTTCATCGGATAATTATTTTGTAGAAAATCCGTTTGAACGATACATTTACAGGGGTTATTATTCGACTATATTTGCAGAAGGGGACACAGACGAATACTGCTCTAAGGAAGACTCAAATCACACGATTATCGATATTCAAATCGGTGGGACGAATACTTGGGCTATGGTAGGGCATGTTTATTTTGATCGTGCATTTAGTGAAAAATTCGTAGATATTTTAGAAACTGAATTTAAGCATGAACCATATCGCGAACAGCTCTGGGAAGATTATTATAGTCGTCACGTCAAGGAGCTTCCTTTGGAAGCCCGGCATTATTCAGCAGACATTGTTAAGGAGTTTGATTCACTAGATGAGTTGCGTCAGTTTGATGAACACTATTTGGTGAATACTAATTCAGAAATCATTGATAACATCTGTAAGACATTGGGATGTGTAGCTTCAGATATTGTCAATATAAAACCTTTAAAAGATGGGTTAACCAATACTTCATTTTCATTTGACTGCCTAGGTAAGAAATATGTTTACCGTCATCCAGGTAGAGGAACGGAGAATTATATCGATCGTGCTAGTGAAGCGGCTTCTATGGAAATTGCTGCAAAATTAAAGATTGACCGTACTTTTGTTGCTATGAATAAGGATGAGGGCTGGAAAATTTCAGAATTTATCCCTAATGCCAAGCAACTAGATTATGATAATTGGGATGATGTCTCAAAAGCAATGGAGCTTTTGAGACGTTTGCACCAATCTGGAGAAAAAACAAATCATTCCTTTAATCAATTTGAGGAAATTGATAAATTTAGACAAAAACTAAAAGCCAGCAATCGTTTTGAATTTGATGGACTTGAAGAGTTGGATAAGAATGTCTCAGTCCTCGAAAAGTTTCTACAAGAAGAGCAGACGAAAAAGGTTCTCTGCCACGGAGATTCTTATAGCCCGAATTTCTTGTTGAATGAAGTTGGCGAAATGAGCTTGATTGATTGGGAATATTCTGGTATGGGAGATCCAGCAGGAGATTTAGGAACCTTTATTGGGTGTTCAAATTATACAGTAGAAGAAGCTGAAAAGGTACTTGAAATCTATTTACAAGAAGTTCCAGATAAGAAAACAAAACGTCATTATTTTGCCTATGTATCAGTGACTTCATATTATTGGTTCTTGTGGGCTTTGTTCCAGGAGAGTGTCGGAAAACCAGTCGGTGAGTTTCTCTACATCTGGTATCGCTACACCAAACAATATGGACAACTGGCCCTTGATTTGTATTTGGAGGAAAACTAAGATGAAAACGATATCCGAAATTGAAGAATTAGTAGCAGCTGAAACAAAGAGAAGATTAGAAGAAATGGAGTCACCAAACTACGAGTTTGTTCAACCCTTTCTAAAAAGTGATTTCATTTTAATCATCTCCATGGTCCTAATCAACCTTGTTTTGCTTATCTTAGCAATGACGGGAGGAATTCAATAACATGTCTAAAATGAATGACTATATCCAACAAGAAACCATAACAGGAATTGTTCCTATGACCAATAAGGATCGTCAGTATTCTTTCTGGGATCTCTTTTTATCGACAAGTGGGTTTGCCATTGCTACTTGGTGTTATACCCAAGGGGCTTATGTAGCTCAATATTTGACCTTTAATCAAATGTTGATTAATATTTTTAGTTTTAACATTATCTGGGTCTTTATTGAATGTCTCCCTATTTTGTTTGCGGTTAAGTATGGAATTGATTTGTGGATTTGGTTGAGAGCTGTTCTAGGAAAAAGAGGAGTAGCCCTGTTATCAACTATTATTAGCTTGGCTAACTTTGGATGGTATGCTGTTGCGGCCAATCTTTTTGCCAGTTCCATGATCCATTTGGCAAATAATTTTGGTCTTGGTTTAGACAAGGGAGTATGGGCACCTATTCTTGGTACCCTCTGTGTTCTTCTAGGGACTCTCATAGCTCTTGGAGGCCCAGAAGTGATAAAATGGACCAATCGCTTCTTAGTTATTGCCTTGTTAGTTGTTGGTATGATTATCGTTGGAATCTGCTTTGTCGCCGTTCCTATAACTGATATTATGAATATTCAACCGGCTACCCAAGGAGATTTAACTCCATTAGAACGCTTCATGCTTTCTGGGGAAGGAAATGTAGCCTTTGCCTTCTCTTGGTCTACACAGGCATTGGTTTTACCACGTTTGGCAAAATCAGAACGCAGTGGCTATTGGGCTACAGCCTTATCATACGGAGTTGTGGCTCCATTCTTCGTTGCGACAGGTGGAGTCATGGCTTTAGCCATGTTCGTAAAAACAGGTGTTTATGAAAGTGACCCAACAACGATGCTGTCAACTCTAAGCACCCCAGCCTTTGCTCTCTTAAGTCTACTACTAGTGGCCTTTGCCAATATTGGAACTCAAGGGACAGGATCGTATGTGAATTGTATGATTGTTAAAAGCGGGATGCCAAAAGTAAGCTATAAACTAATGGTTTGGATTGCGATGGTTTACGTGAGTCTACTCACTATCTGGGGAGGAGTAGAAGAGTATTTCGGCTCCTTCATCTCCCTAGCTGCCTATATTCAGGGACCAATTATTGGTATGATTGTTGTCGACTATTTTATCTTAAGAAAACGAAAACTTGACTTGCGTTCAGCTTATTTCCTTGAAGGGCATGACGCCTACGAATTTACTAAAGGATTTAACTTAGTTGGCTTGTCTTGCGTATTTTTATCTTTGATTATTGCAGTATTGTTTGTTTATAACCCTGTAAACGCACAAATTCAAAGTCCAATCTTTTTAGTCACAACGGGCAGTGGTTTTACTGCGATATTCGGTGGCTTATTATACTGGCTAGCTAGTCTTACTCCATTGAAACGATATATGATAAAAGATCGAAACACTGTTACGATTTAAGGATAGAGGATTGATTAGAAACGTCCCCCTTACTAGAGAATTTAGAAAATCTTTATTGGTACGGTAGAATAGGCTGAACAGGTATTTGAAATTTCTGTAGAAGAAATTCCAAACGTGAAAACGAAATACAGCTATCTAGCTCAGGTGTTTGGAACATCATACTATCACTCTTTTGTGAGGATTATTTTAAGTAAATCCATTAGGAAAGTTTCTCTATATTTGGTACCACTATAGTGAGCAGTATGGTCAACTAAAATTAATTTTTAGTCGGAGGACTGACAAAATAAGAATTGGTATTGAACTTGATCAATTAGTTGTAGGTGAAACTAAAAAATGACTAGAAAAATGAAAACCTTAGTCTATGTGTATTTATCTCCCCTTTCTTAAAAGTTTATTTTACATAAGTAATTAATATGATAGTCAATCATATTCTGATTATCCTAGCCATGACAGGAGGTATTCAATAACATGTCTAAAATGAATGACTATATCCAACAAGAAACCATAACAGGAATTGTTCCTATGACCAACAAGGATCGTCAGTATTCTTTCTGGGATCTCTTCTTATCGACAAGTGGTTTTGCCATCGCAACCTGGTGTTATACCCAAGGAGCCTATGTGGCTCAATATTTGACCTTTAATCAAATGTTGATTAATATTTTTAGTTTTAACATTATCTGGGTCTTTATTGAATGTCTCCCAATCTTGTTTGCAGTTAAATATGGAATTGATTTATGGATTTGGTTGAGAGCCGTTCTAGGTAAAAAAGGGGTTGCCGTTTTATCAACCGTGATTAGTCTGGCAAATTTTGGTTGGTACGCCGTTACCGCCAATCTTTTTGCCAGCTCCATGATTCATTTGGCAAATAATTTTGGGCTTGGTTTAGACAAGGGAGTATGGGCACCGATTCTAGGTACCCTTTGTGTTCTCCTTGGAACGCTGATTGCTCTTGGGGGCCCAGAGGTGATTAAAGGTACTAATCGCTTTCTGGTGGTTGCCTTGTTATTTGTTGGGCTAATTATCGTTGGAATCTGTTTTGTTGCGGTTCCGATTAGGGATATTATGAATGTCCAACCTGCCATCCAAGAAAATTTGACACCGATTGAACGTTTTATGATGTCAGGGGAAGGAAATGTGGCCGTAGCCTTTTCTTGGTCTACACAGGCATTGGTTTTACCACGTTTGGCAAAATCAGAACGCAGTGGCTATTGGGCTACAGCCTTGTCATATGGGGTTGTTGCGCCATTCTTTGCTGCGACAGGTGGAGTCATGGCTCTAGCCATGTTTGTCAAAACAGGTGTTTATGAAAGTGATCCAACAACCATGCTATCAACTCTAAGTACCCCAGCCTTTGCCCTTTTAAGTTTACTACTAGTAGCCTTTGCCAATATTGGAACCCAAGGTACAGGATCTTATGTGAACTGTATGATTGTAAAAAGCGGGATGCCCAAAGTAAGCTATAAACTAATGGTTTGGATTGCCATGGTTTACGTGAGCCTACTCACCATCTGGGGAGGAGTGGATGAATACTTCGGTTCCTTCATCTCGCTGGCTGCCTATATTCAAGGCCCCATTATTGGTATGATCGTTGTCGACTACTTTATCTTGAGAAAACGAAAACTCGATTTGCGTTCAGCCTATTTCCTTGAAGGACATGACGCCTATGAGTTTACAAATGGCTTTAATATGGTAGGATTATCTTGTGTAATCATTTCTTTGTTAGTTGCAGTACTATTTGTTTACAACCCTATAACAAAGCACATCCAGAGTCCTATGTTCCTGCTCACAACTGGTAGTGGCTTCACTGCAATTTTTGGAGGTCTATTGTACTGGTTAGCTAGCTTAACTCGTTTAAAACGCTATATGCTCAAGGATAAAGATTCTGTTACGATTTAAGTTTAAGAGAGAACGTTGTGTACTACCCCAAAAAGTTGGAAAAATAATTATTGAAAGGATTTAGTTCTGTATTGCACAGGACTAAGTCCTTTTAGTTTTACAACTGTAGTGGGTAGAAGAAAAGCTAAGATCTAGAAAGGACACATTTCGTCCTTTCATTTTTGATGTTCATAGAGATAAAAATCCGTTTTTTGAAGTTTTCAAAGTTCCGAAAACCAAAGGCATTTCGCTTGATAAGTTTGATGAGATTATTGGTTGCTTCTAATTTGGCGTTAGAATAAGGTAGTTGAAGAGCGTTGACTATTTTCTCTTTGTCCTTAAGAAAGGTTTTAAAGACAGTCTGAAAAATAGGGTGAAGCTGCTTTAGATTGTCCTCGATAAGTCCGAAAAATTTGTCTGACTCCTTGTTCTGAAAGTGAAAGAGTAGGAGTAAGAGCTGATAGACATTGTAGTGGTGTCTCAAGTATTCTGAATGGCTCAAAAGCTTATCTAGAATTTCTTTATTCGTCAAGTGCATACGAAAAGTAGGGTGATAAAATCGTTTATGGCTTAGTTTACGACGATCCTGTTGGATAAGCTTCCAGTAGCGCTTGATGGCCTTGTATTCATGGGATTTTCTATCGAACTGATTCATGATTTGAACACGCAAACGACTCATAGCACGGCTGAGATGTTGGAGTAAAACAGTCCAGTGGACTGTTTTAGCCTGAGTCTAGAAATTCGAAAGCGAAGCAGCTGTTTAGCCAAGTTATAGTAGGGACTAAACATATCCATAGTAATGATTTTCACCTGACAACGAACAGCTCTATCGTAGCGCAGAAAGTGATTTCGGATGATAGCCTGTGTTCTGCATTCAAGGACAGTGATGATATTGAGGTTATCAGAATCTTGCGCAATAAAGCTCATTTTTCCCTTAGTGAAGGCATACTCATCCCAAGACATAATCTCGGGAAGTTGAGAAAAATCATGTTTAAAATGGAAGTCACTGAGCTTTCGAATGACAGTTGAAGTTGAAATGGAAAGCTGGCGTGAAATATCGGTCATAGAAGTCTTTTCAATCAACTTTTGAGCAATCTTTTGGCTTCCGCACTCAGGGCAAGATGGGGCATTGTAATTCAGTTTAGCGATGATTTCCTTATGTGTATCCATATTGATGATATCTACAATTTTGATATTTGAGTCTTTGATATCGAGTAGTTTTGTGATAAAATATAATTGTTCCATATGAATCTTTCTAATGAGTTGTTTTGTCGCTTTTCATTATAGGTCATATGGGACTTTTTTCTACAACAAAATAGGCTCCATAATATCTATAGGGGATTTATCCACTACAAATATTATAGAGACCTTTTTATATTAGTAAGTGCAAGATTGAGTGCATAGTGGAGTGTTCTATCTTTGGTAAGAAATAGCGTTAAGAGATAGTAGATTCCGCAAGCTGTTACAGTCGAGAGAACCATGAATATCATATTGAGATTCACTGTATAGGAATTGATCTGGAAAAGAAATTTAAAGACTAAGTAAATTGGTATAAAACCAAGAGACACAATAGTGTAGCGTGTTAAAGTAGTAAAGATTTCCTTTAAATCAAGCAGATGATGTTTCTTGATAAAGTAAATTTCCAGTAGAACAACTACAGTTTCTGCAATAATAGTAGTAGCAATGTAGTACTCTGGTGAAAAAATATTATTGAAATACAAGAGACTGTTGAGTAGGATATTGGCGCCGCCACCTATAAAGTAAAAGACTGTTAAACGATTTTCGTGGTCGTTGATGAAGATAATTTGTTTACCAAGGATTAACTCAATAGCCCAAATGATAGTACGAAAGGCGAAGACACTAGTCACAATTCCAGCTTCGAGGTATTTTTCAGAAGAGTAGATGACAGCAGCGTAGTTCCCTAAGACCATGATTCCAATACTAGTCGGAATGATTAGGAAGTAGAAGAGAGCAGCTCCCTGGTTCAGAAGATTTTTATAAGATTCGTAGTCTTTCTTACCGAGATAGTAGCCGAGACGTGGAATACTGACGTTAATAGCTCCACTCAGGACACTGGCAATCAACATAACAATGCTGGAAGCAATGGTGTAATAAGAGATGTAGTTTTCATCAGGCCCTTTGGTGATAAACATTCTATCCAGTAAAGTGTAGAGCATATTGGCATTAGCCAGAAGTAACATGGTTAATAGTGGCTTAGATTCTTTGACTAATTCTACAAAACCAATCTTAACAAAGGAAACTTCTCGCTTAATCCAGAGAAAACTGAGTAGATAATTAAGAATAGTAGTTGCACTCATGACTATAGCATATGGCACGATATCATCAGCAGTTTTTACAAAGGTGAAGATTGCAACCAACATGGCAATTCGAATAATCAAGGTCTTGTATAATATGAAAGCATAATTCTCATAAGCCTCGTTCATCCATTCGATATAGAGGAATTGAAAAAGTGCTTGTACTCCAAGTATATAGTATAGTTCTTTGAAATGTTCAATACTCTTATCCATGAAAATAAATAAGAAGTAAATACCTGTTGTAAGGACAGATGTAATCACTTAGATATAGAATAACTTGGAGAAGACATAGTTAATTTTCTCCTTATCATCCTTTACCTTACTGATAGCTCGAATCCCGTAGTTGTATATTCCAAAGGCGACTAAAGGAATGACAAAGCTGGCCCAGGTATTAGCAGTATTGAAATAACCGTAGTTGGATTTGCTGAGAATCCGTGTTAGATAGGGATTGGTTATCAGTGGAAAAACGATATTGAGAACATTGACTAGTAAGCTAGCCAGTGCATTAACTTTTATATTTTTCATTGTACTTTCTTTCTTGTATTGTATTGTAAAATGGTCTCTAGGATTATATTATATTCCAGCGCCATTCTTTTGATAAAATCGTAAAAATCTAGTATAATAGATAGAACTGAAAGTATGAGGTTACTAGCAATGAAAATGAAACAAATCAGTGATACAACTTTAAAAATCACGATGTCGTTGGAAGACTTAATGGATAGAGGAATGGAAATTGCTGACTTTCTTGTTCCTCAGGAAAAAACAGAAGAGTTCTTTTATGCTATCTTGGATGAATTAGAGATGCCAGAGAGCTTTTTAGATACAGGAATGTTGAGTTTCCGTGTTACTCCAAAGCCAGATAAGGTGGATGTCTTTGTGACCAAGTCTAAGATTGATCAAAATTTAGATTTTGAAGATTTGGCTGACCTACCTGATATGGAAGAATTGGCCCAAATGTCGCCAGATGAATTCCTAAAAACTCTTGAAAAGAGTATTGCAGATAAAACAAAAGACGATATTGAAGCGATTAAATCGTTAGAACAAGTCGAAGCCAAGGAAGAGGAAGAAGAGCAGATTGACAAAGAGTCTGATAGCAAGAAAGAACCTTATATCTACTATATTTTACGTTTTACAAAATTAGCAGATTTGGTAGCTTTTGCCAAAACAGTGACTTTTGATACGGAAACTTCTGAACTTTTTAAGATGAACAATGACTATTTCCTAACAATTTTAGTGGATATTGAAAATCACCCAAGCCCATACCCAGCCTGGCTTTTGGCTCGTATGCGTGAATTTGCAGATGATAGTGATATTAGTCGTTCAGTTTTACAAGAATATGGTCAAGTCTTGATTCAACATAATGCAGTACTTGATTTGCAAAAAATTGGTTCATAAGAAAGACGAGTTATCTGACTCGTTTTTTTATCTATAAATAGTGGTTTTATTGAATAGGAATTTTCGTAAAATTCTGTTATAATGGCTATATTAGAAAATTTCGAGGAGACAAAGATGACAGTTAAAATTGCTTTACTAGGATTTGGTACCGTGGCAAGTGGTGTACCTTTCCTCCTAAAGGAAAACGGAGAAAAAATCGTTCAATCAGCTCATTCAGAGATTGAAGTTGCTAAAGTATTGGTTAAGGATGAAGATGAAAAAAATCGCTTGCTTGCAGCAGGGAATGATTATCATTTTGTGACCAATGTAGAGGATATTTTATCAGATCAAGAAATCACAATTGTAGTAGAGTTGATGGGTCGTATCGAACCAGCTAAGACTTTTATTACACGTGCTTTGAAAGCTGGAAAACATGTGGTTACTGCTAACAAGGATCTTTTGGCTGTTCATGGTTCAGAATTGTTAGAAATCGCCAAAGAACACAATGTTGCTCTTTACTATGAAGCAGCAGTAGCAGGTGGAATTCCAATTCTTCGTACCTTAGCAAACTCATTTGCTTCAGATAAAATCACGCGCGTGCTTGGTGTGGTTAATGGGACATCTAACTTCATGATGACTAAGATGGTTGAAGAAGGCTGGTCTTACGAGGATGCTTTGGCCGAAGCGCAACGCCTAGGTTTTGCAGAAAGCGATCCTACAAATGACGTAGATGGCATTGATGCAGCTTATAAGATGGTTATTTTGAGCCAATTTGCCTTTGGGATGAAGGTTGCTTTTGATGATGTAGCCCATAAAGGAATCCGCAATATCACACCAGAAGATGTTGCTGTTGCTCAAGAACTTGGCTATGTTGTTAAGTTGGTTGGTTCAATTGAAGAAACTGCTTCAGGTATTGCGGCAGAAGTAACACCAACCTTCCTACCGAAAACTCATCCACTTGCAAGTGTCAATGGAGTGATGAACGCTGTCTTTGTAGAGTCTATCGGTATTGGTGAGTCTATGTACTATGGACCAGGTGCAGGTCAAAAACCAACTGCAACCAGTGTTGTCGCTGATATTGTTCGTATTGTTCGTCGTTTAAATGATGGCACTATTGGTAAAGACTTCAATGAGTATAGTCGGGACTTAGTTCTTGCAAATCCCGAAGATGTGAAAGCAAACTATTACTTCTCTATCTTGGCACCTGATTCAAAAGGTCAAGTATTAAAGCTTGCAGAAATCTTTAATGCAGAAGATATTTCCTTCAAGCAAATCCTTCAAGATGGTAACGAAGGCGACAAGGCTCGCGTCGTAATCATCACACATAAAATCAATAAGAAACAGCTTGAAAATGTTTCAGATAAATTGAAGAAGGTTACAGACTTTGATCTCTTGAATACCTTCAAAGTGTTAGGAGTATAGGATGAAGATTATTGTACCTGCAACCAGTGCCAATATCGGGCCGGGCTTTGACTCTGTTGGTGTAGCTGTAACCAAGTACCTTCAAATTGAAGTCTGTGAAGAACGGGATGAATGGTTGATTGAACACCAAATTGGTAAATGGATTCCACATGATGAGCGTAATCTTTTGCTTAAGATTGCACTTGAAATTGCACCGGAATTACAGCCAAGACGCTTGAAAATGACTAGTGATATTCCTTTGGCACGTGGCTTGGGTTCGTCAAGTTCTGTCATTGTGGCTGGGATTGAATTAGCTAACCAATTGGGCCAGCTCAACTTATCAGACTATGAAAAATTGCGGTTGGCGACTAAGATTGAGGGACATCCTGATAATGTAGCTCCAGCTATTTATGGTAATCTCGTTGTTGCAAGTTCAGTTGAAGGACAGGTTTCTGCCATTATGGCAGATTTCCCAGAATGTGATTTCCTTGCCTACATTCCCAACTATGAATTACGAACTCGTGATAGTCGTGGTGTCCTACCTAAGAAATTGTCTTATAAGGAAGCTGTTGCAGCAAGTTCTATTGCCAATGTTGCTGTCGCAGCCTTGTTGGCAGGAGATATGGTGACAGCAGGGAAAGCCATCGAAGGAGACCTCTTTCATGAACGTTTCCGTCAAAGTCTTGTTCGTGAATTTGCAACGATTAAGCAAGTAGCAAAAGAAAATGGAGCTTACGCAACCTATCTTTCAGGAGCTGGGCCGACAGTTATGGTCTTGGCTTCTCATGATAAGATGCCAACAATTAAGGCAGAGCTTAAAAAGCAAGCCTTTAAAGGTCAGTTACATGATTTAAAGGTGGATACACAAGGAGTGCGTGTGGAAGCCAAATAAATAAAAGAGATTAGGATGGGGAAACACTCGATCAGAGAGCTTCCTATCCTTTTTTTGAAAATGGATTTAGTAGACTAAAAAATTAAATTAAGGAGAAAATAAGATGGCTGAAATTTATCTAGCAGGTGGTTGTTTTTGGGGATTAGAAGAATATTTTTCACGTATTTCTGGTGTCCTTGAAACCAGTGTCGGTTATGCTAACGGGAAAGTTGAGACAACCAATTATCGATTGTTAAAAGAAACCGATCATGCGGAGACAGTTCAAGTAATTTATGATGAAACTATGGTGTCTCTTCGTGAGATTTTACTCTATTACTTCCGTGTGATTGATCCCCTATCAGTCAATCAACAAGGGAATGACCGTGGTCGTCAATATCGAACAGGGATTTATTACCAAGATGAATCAGATATACCGACTATTAATACAGTGGTTAGAGAACAAGATCTTCTAATGGGACGTAAAATTGCAGTAGAAGTAGAGAAACTTCGTCATTATATCCCAGCTGAAGACTATCATCAAGACTATCTTAAGAAAAATCCATCCGGTTATTGTCATATTGATGTTACAGATGCTGCTAAACCGTTGATTGATGCATCTCATTATGAGAAGCCTAGTCAGATTTTTTTGCGAGAAAATTTGTCAGAAGAATCCTATCGTGTCACTCAAGAAGCTGCTACAGAAGCTCCATTCACTAATGCTTATGACCAGACTTTTGAAGAGGGTATTTATGTAGACATCACAACTGGAGAGCCCTTGTTCTTTGCTAAAGATAAGTTTGCATCAGGTTGTGGTTGGCCAAGTTTTAGCAGGCCCATCTCTAAGGAATTGATTCACTATTATCAAGATTTGAGCCATGGTATGGAGCGAATTGAAGTTCGTTCTCGTGTAGGTAATGCTCATTTAGGGCATGTATTTACTGATGGACCTCGTGAGCAAGGTGGTCTTCGTTATTGTATTAATTCTGCTTCTTTGCGCTTTGTAGCTAAGGACGAGATGGATAAGGAAGGTTACGGCTATCTATTACCTTACTTGGACAAATAAATAGGTGATGGTGGGCTTTCTCATCTTTTTCACTTTTAAAATTGAAGAGACTTATGAAACACTGATTACCTTATTTCAAATATGATATCAGTGGAGATATCTTACTAGATGAACACTCCATTTGTGACTATAGCCTAGCCTCTCTCAGACAGCAGTTTGGCATGATTCTTCAGGAAACTTGGTTCAAGCAAGGTACCATTCATGACAATATTTCCTTTAGAAAACCAGAAGCCAGTCGAGAAGAAGTCATAGCGGCTGCTAAAGATGTTAACTCAGCCTTTTTTATCCAGTAGTTGCCTCAGGGATACGATACATTTCTGAAAAATGCTAGTGAGTCTTTATCGGTCGGACAAGCCAAGCTCTTAACCATTGCGAGGATATTTCTGGCCATTTCTAAGATTTTAATCTTGGACGAGGCAACATCTTCCATTGATACGCGCACGGAAATACTGGTTCAAGATGCTTTCGCTAAACTGATGAAGGGACGAACAGTTTTATGATCGTCCACCGTTTATCTACCATTCAGGATGTAGCCTTGATTCTTGTTCTGGTGGATAGTGATATTGCTGAGTATGGGAATCATCATGATTTCATAGCCAAAAAAGGAAAATAGTATCAAATGTAACAAGCATCAGCATTTTCATCAAACGAATCCACTAATTAGCAATATAAGAAAAGTTGTTTTAGGGTGACTTTTTTGTTACAATAACTAGAAAAATGTGATGTAAAATTATCTATAGAAAAGGGGTGCCTCCGTGAAAGTCTATCAGCATGTAAATATCGTGACCTGTGACCAAGATTTCCATGTGTATCAAGATGGAATCTTAGCCGTTAAGGATTCTCAAATCGTCTATGTCGGTCAAGAGAATCGAGCGATTTTAGAGCAGGCTGACCAAGTGATCGATTATCAAGGTGCATGGATTATGCCTGGCTTGGTTAATTGCCATACTCATTCAGCCATGACAGGATTGAGAGGAATTCGTGATGATAGCAACCTCCATGAATGGCTCAATGACTATATCTGGCCAGCAGAAGCTGAGTTTACTCCCGACATGACTACTAAGGCGGTCAAAGAAGCTCTGACAGAGATGCTTCTGTCAGGAACAACAACCTTCAATGATATGTATAATCCAAATGGTGTGGACATAAAGCAGATTTATGAGATAGTAAAAGCATCCAGAATGCGTTGTTATTTCTCTCCGACCTTATTTTCATCGGAGATAGAAACAAGTGAAGAAACGATAGACAGAACGCGAGCTATTATAGAAGAAATTCTAGGATACAATGATGCTCAGTTTAAAGTGATGGTAGCTCCACATTCTCCTTATAGTTGTAGTAAAGATTTACTCAAAGCTAGCTTGGATATGGCAAAAGAGTTAACTATTCCAATCCATATTCATGTTGCAGAGACCAAGGAGGAGTCAGGTATTATTCTCAAACGCTATGGGAAACGCCCAGTCGCCTTTCTTGATGAACTTGGCTACTTAGACCACCCTTCTGTCTTTGCACACGGAGTTGAGTTAAATAAGGGGGAAATAGAGCGCTTGGCTACTTCTCAGGTGGCTATTGCTCACAATCCCATCAGCAATCTTAAGCTAGCATCAGGAATTGCACCAATTATTCAGCTACAAAGGGCAGGCGTGTCTGTGGGTATTGCGACAGACTCGGTTGCATCCAATAACAATCTAGACTTGTTTGAGGAAGGACGGACAGCAGCCCTTCTTCAAAAAATGAAGAGTGGGGATGCTAGTCAATTCCCTATCGAAACTGCCTTGAAATCGCTGACAATAGAAGGTGCTAAGGTCTTGGGAATGGCAGATCAGATTGGTAGTCTAGAGGTGGGAAAACAAGCGGACTTTCTTGTCATTCAACCTCAAGGAAAAGTTCATCTCCAACCACAAGAAAAGATGCTTTCCCACCTGGTTTATGCTGTCAAATCCAGTGATGTAGATGATGTTTATATTGCTGGAGAACAGGTTGTTAAGCACGGTCAAGTCTTGACAGTAGAACTTTAAAAGAAAAATCACGAAAAAAGTTAAAAAAGTTTGCAAAAATCTTGCATTCTTTTTTTAACTATGCTATACTTATATACGGTTTGAAAAAACTGCCTAAGACAGTAGGGGAGCAGGACTCATAAATATCCTACCGAGGACAAAACGTATCATGTAAAAAGAAGCGTATTGTACTTTCGTGTCTAGGTTTGGGCGCGTTTTTCTTTTGGAAAAATTCCCCAAGCAAAATAATTACGGAGGTGAACACACTAATGAGTGAAGCAATTATTGCTAAAAAAGCGGAACTAGTTGACGTAGTAGCTGAAAAAATGAAAGCTGCTGCAGCTATCGTCGTTGTAGACGCTCGTGGTTTGACAGTTGAGCAAGATACAGTTCTTCGTCGTGAGCTTCGTGGAAGCGAAGTTGAGTATAAAGTGATTAAAAACTCAATCTTACGTCGTGCAGCTGAAAAAGCTGGTCTTGAAGATCTTGCATCTGTATTTGTTGGACCATCTGCAATTGCATTTTCTAATGAAGATGTTATCGCACCAGCGAAAATCTTGAACGACTTTTCTAAAAACGCTGAAGCACTTGAAATCAAAGGTGGTGCAATCGAAGGCGCTGTCGCATCTAAAGAAGAGATTCTTGCTCTTGCAACTCTTCCAAACCGCGAAGGACTTCTTTCTATGCTCCTTTCTGTACTTCAAGCGCCAGTGCGCAACGTTGCTCTTGCAGTCAAAGCGGTTGCAGACAACAAAGAAGACGCAGCTTAATTTTAAGCTACGCAGCGTAGCCTAGCTACAAAAAATATTATAAATTTAAAAACATATTTGGAGGAAATAACAATGGCATTGAACATTGAAAACATTATTGCTGAAATTAAAGAAGCTTCAATCCTTGAATTGAACGACCTTGTAAAAGCTATCGAAGAAGAATTTGGTGTAACTGCAGCTGCTCCTGTAGCTGTTGCTGCAGCTGGTGCTGCTGACGCTGGTGCTGCTAAAGATTCATTCGACGTTGAATTGACATCTGCAGGCGACAAAAAAGTTGGCGTTATCAAAGTTGTACGTGAAATCACTGGTCTTGGACTTAAAGAAGCTAAAGAACTTGTTGACGGTGCACCAGCACTTGTTAAAGAAGGCGTTGCAACTGCAGAAGCTGAAGAAATCAAAGCTAAATTGGAAGAAGCTGGAGCTTCAGTTACTCTTAAATAAGAGGCATATACCAATTAGAATTCGGAATACTATAGTATCAGCCTTTTAGAATCGTGAACACATTTTAGAAACTGATAAATTAATTTAGTTTCCTACCAAAAACCCTACCAAAAATTAATTTGGCAGGGTTTTTCTTTTTAACAAATTTATCGTGAGTCTGGGACAATAGTCCTTTATCTCCAAAAAAAGCAACGGATTTGCCGTTGCTTTTTTGCATGGTTGCGATAGTCTTGGTAAAATAGAATTGCACAATAAACCATTTAGAAAGGCTATCCCATGCATATTCACTATAACACAAATCAAACAACTTTACCACTAGAAATCAGTTCCTTATTGCCACAAGATTATCTCGTCTTTACTATTGAAAAAGTGGTGAATACCTTGGAAGATAGTCACTTCCATGCCTTCTATCATGCCTTTGGTCGCCCGTCTTATCACCCTAAAATGCTTGTATCTACTCTTCTATTTGCCTATTCCCAAGGGATTTTCTCTGGTCGAAAAATTGAAAAAATGATGATTGAAAATCTCGCTATGCAATACCTAACAGGGCAGTTGCTTGTCAGCTACCGCACCATCAATCGTTTTCGTGTAGCTGAAGGGATGGAAGAACTCATTCGTAATCTTTTCATCGTTCTCAATCTTCGTTTAAAAATGGAAGAGTTAGTGGTTTTAGATTGTCTGTTTATTGACGGGACTAAGATTGAAGCTAATGCCAATAAGTATAGTTTCGTGGGGAAGAAAGCGACAGAGAAATTCTCCGCCAAACTTCAAGAACAGATACAAATCTATTTTCAAGAAGAAATCACACCCCTTATCCATCAAGCTATCGAACTGGATACACAAGAGCCTATCTCCTCAGAGCAGTTGCTTGCATTCGCTCAAGTTCTTGAAGAAGAACTGGAAAACTGAACCAAGATATTGAGGAGACACCCGTTAAAGGAAAGGATGAACGTAAAATCCAGCGTCGTAAACTCAAGAAAGTCTTGCGTAAAGTCAAATACGCTTTTTCAGTACGTGCTGAAAAATATGAGAGCTATCAGGAGACATTTGAAGGTCGCAACAGCTTTTCCAAAACAGATACAGATGCCACTTTTATGCGGATGAAAGAAGAGCATATGAAAAATAGCCAACTCAAGGCTGCTTATAATCTTCAAATCGCTACTGAAAACCAGATTGTTCTTCACTATAGATGTCTTCTCAAATTCGACAGACACCAAGACTCTTCTCCCCTTACTTGAAACCTATCCTCATGACAGTTGTCGCAGATGCTGGATATAGAAGTGAAGAGAATCTCCTTCGTTTAGATAAAAAGCAGGTAAACCATCTGATTAAATATACCATGTTTGACAAGGAACAGAAGAGAGGGTATAAACAGTCAGCTAGAAACTTAGCGAATTGGCACTATGATGACAAGGAGGATAGCTACACACATCCTGATGGCTGGTGCTATCGTTTTCACTATATCAAACATCAGAAAACACAGACGGACTTTCAACAGGAAATCAAGGTTTACTACGCTGATGAACCTGAATCAGCTCCTCAAAAGGGACTGTATATGAACGAACGCTATCAAAACTTGAAAACTAAAGAATGTCAGACGCTTTTATCTCCCGAAGGAAGACAGATTTTCGCTCAACGCAAGATTGATGTGGAACCTGTCTTTAGGCAGATAAAGGCTTGTTTGGGTTACAAGAGATGTAATCTGAGAGGCAAGCGTCAAGTGAGAATTGACATGGGATTGGTACTTATGGCCAATAATCTCTTAAAATACAATAAGAGAACGACTCAAAATTAAAAAGTTAGAGTTCCACACTTGGAAAGCTCTAGCTTTTTTGTGGTCGAGAACTATTTTGTCCCAGGCTCTTATTTTTTATAGAGTGACATATTTAATGCCATAGGCTGATAAGTTACTTGATGATCGTCTTTAATCAATTGACTGTAAGCAACAAATCCGAACTGTTCATAAAATTGAATGACTTTAGGATGATTGATACTATC
>NZ_CABFMF010000013.1 GCF_901875575.1 uncultured Streptococcus sp. | reverse complement strand
CAACGTGCAGAGAAAGAAAAAGCCGTTGATACTACGAAAGCAGCAGAAGAGGCTAAGATTACAGCAGCAGACGATGCGGACAAAGTAGAAGCAGCCAAAACAGCTGGAGTGGCGGCTATCAAAGCAGTACATACAGCAGGCGATTTAAATGCAGTTAAAAATGCAGCGAAAGCAGATTTAGCGACAGCAGCGACAGAAGAAAAAGCAGAAATCGCAGGCGATAAGAGCTTAACCGCAGCCCAACGTGCAGAGAAAGAAAAAGCCGTTGATGATACGAAAGCAGCAGAAGAAGCTAAGATTATAGCAGCGGATGATGCGGACAAAGTAGCAACAGCCAAAACAGCTGGAGTGGCAGCTATTAAAGCAGTGCATACAGTTGGAAGTCTAGATGATGTCAAGGCAGCAGCAAAAGCAGAGTTAGCGACCGCAGCGGCAGAAGAAAAAGCAGAAATCGCAGGCGATAAGAGCTTAACAGCAGCCCAACGTGCAGAGAAAGAAAAAGCCGTTGATGATAAGAAAGCAGAAGAAGAAGCAAAAATTACAGCAGCAGATGATGCGGACAAAGTAGAAGCAGCCAAGACAGCTGGAGTGGCGGCTATCAAAGCAGTTCATACAGTTGGAAGTCTAGATGATGTCAAGGCAGCAGCGAAAGCATTACCTAATACTGGTACAGTAAAATCAACATTAGCTATTCCAGTTGCAATTACAAGTGCTTTACTTAGTTTAGGTCTTGTAGGAGGACGTCGTCGTAAAGAGGATGAAGAAGTTTAATCAGTATATTTACTTGCTCAAATAGCTAGCAAATTTGTAAGAGTCGAATAATTATCTAAAACCTCCAGGTTAGTGAATTCAATCATAGTTTCTAATCTGGAGGTTTTCATAGTGGATTGAAACTAGAATAGTGCACTACAACTGATAAAACATTTCTAGAAATTAATTTAACTTCCCTAATCGATTCGTTCATATCTTATTTCAATCTACTATATGGTTCAATTGACTATAAAACGACAGAGTTTACTAGAACTCTTCGCTCTTCAGATGAAGGAGAAGTTTATTGGGTGCAAAAAGACCAGATTCCAAACTTGGATCTGGCCTATGATATGTTACCCTTGATGGAAATGATGGAAGCTCCGGACAAATCTGAATTTTTTTACCCTCGCCGTACAGAAGACGATTGGGAAAAGAAAATCTTCTAGTCTTTTACTAAATAACCTAGCTGATCCAAGGCCTCCTCTATATAGTGGAGGTCTTGTTGCGTTTCTGCTTCAACTAGGTGATAATGAATACCATCTGTTAACTCAGAAATTGGCTTAAAGTCAGAACGTTCAACTTGTTCTAGAAAGTGTTGAACATCGCGGCGACAGGTCAGTTTTAGTAAGGTTTCAATCTCTCCATAAACGGGATGATCAATCAAGATATTTTGAATGCGACCACCATTATCTACGATAGCAAGTAATTCTCGTCCAATTTCTTCAACTTCATGCTTGACCTTAAATAATTTGTGATGATAAGTGTTTGCATTAGCATCTTTATAGATATAACCACGATTGGTAGATAGAATTGGGGCACCATCAGCTCTTAAAATTGCAATATCTTGGACAATAACTTGTCGAGTGACATGAAAGTGCTCAGCTAATCTTTGGCCATTGAGGGCTTTAGGAGCTTCTTTCAATAGTTGGAGCAGGGCTTGTTTACGATCTTTTGCCATAGTGATGCCTCTTAACGACGTTTTCGAAGCACTTTAAATACTGTAAGTGCTAATGTATAGTCTACCATACTATGGATGATTGTGCCAAATCCAACTAAGACAAATAGAACATAAAACATATTTTCTACATTGGTACCAGAAGTTGCGTAAAAAAGGACACAGGCTAATACTTCAGCAATGGCATGAATAATAGCTAAAACAAAGTTGAAAATCCAAGAGGTTTTGGAGTTTTCCAACGTTTCAGGAAATTTCTTCAAGTAAAAAGCTCCCAAAGTTCCAAAAAAGATATGCGAAAAAGCTCTAAAAACGATAACCATGGGATAGCCAGCCATCAAAAAACCAAAACTAGAGGCTATGATGACAAAGATGGCCATCAAGGGCGATAAGAACATGGCGATAAAAATAGCAATATGGCTTCCCAAAGTATAAGAAGCAGGTGGAATGACAATCTTAAAAGGCATAACAATTGGAATCAAAATTGCAATAGCCGTCAAGAGGGCAGTCATTGTCATAAATTGTGTCTTTTTCCGTATGTTCATAAGAACCTCCTTTTAACTGTATATACATTAGTATGGTACAATAAACAAGATAATAAAGCAAGGATTTACTTGGGTTTATAGGTCATTTTTAAGTTAATACTCTTCGAAAATCTTTTCAAATCCCGTCAGCTTCCATCTGCAACCTCAAAACAGTATTTTGAGCTGACTTCGTCAGTTCTATCCACAACCTCAAAACCGTATTTTGAGCAACCTGCAGCTAGCTTCCTAGTTTGCTCTTTGATTTTCATTGACTATAAATATTGGTAAAGATTTCACTAAAAGAAACTACATCAAACAAAATCTCCACCTTCAATCCTGAAAGTGGAGAATGTTTTTATTTTTTCAAAGTTTGTAGTCTTGGAACAATGGCTAGGGTTAGAACCGCGGAAATGACTAATTCGGCAATTGAATTTGTTGAGATAACGGTTGCTAGGAGCTTTTGGATATTACCATCAAAGACATTTCCAAAAAGGTAGAAAATTCCACCAAGTACAAAGACTGTGTTGGTAAGTGAACCAAGGGCACCTGCTAGAATTAGCCCAGCCTTGTTTTTCATTAGTTTATAGACCAGATAAGGAGTTAAACCAATCAAAATACGTGGGACGATGGCAATGATAGCTGAGTAGATGTTCCCATTTGGTACGAAAGGAGAGAAGAGGTAGCTTGTTGGTAGAATCGTAATCGTATTAACTGTCAAGCTAAGTAGTCCCATCAAAAATCCAAGTGTGACCCCAACGCGTGGTCCGTAGATAATGCTGGCAATAATGACAGGAATATGAACGATGGTCGGTTTGATTGGAAATGGGAAAAGGTTAAAGATAAGTGAGCTCAGAAAGTGTATCACGAGCATGGTTGCAAAAAAGATAGCAATAGGCGCAATATTAGAGCGTTTTTTCATCGAGAGTTTCCTTTATTCTTTCTAAAATAATTGTGAGGTCGGCTAAAGCTCCTCTTCCGTGGTCTCCACAAGCTAGTAGGGATTCCTTAGGAGCAATCAGCTGATAGCCGTAGGTTTCTAATGTTTTCAGATTAGCCTGAGTTGCTGGATGGTCATACATTTTTGTATTCATAGCAGGAGCTATTAGTTTGGGAATATGACTGGGCAAGGCTAGAGCTGTACAGGTTACCATGTTGTTCGCAAAGCCGTGGGCTAGTTTAGCAATAGTGTTGGCAGTAGCAGGGACAACGATAAAAAGGTCTGTTTCTTTTCCTCTTTCAATATGATTAACCTGATCAGGATAGGGTTCTTTCATGACATCCAAGTGGACGGAATTCTGTGAGAGTACCTGTAGTGTCAATGGTTGGATAAACTCTGTAGCAGCCTGAGTCATTAAAACAGTAACTTGATGACCTTGTTTTTTTAGAGAACTGACTAAATCTGCCGACTTGTAAGCGGCGATTGAACCTGTTACAGCCAAGAGAATGTTTGCCATAGCTTTCCTTTCTAAGAATGATAGGCTTGAATTTTTTCAAGGAGGAGTTTTGCAATTTCTTCTTTAGTCTGAACTGTTTGAAGCTGATCTTTTTCAACAAAGATAGCTCTGTGCTGGTTTGCTGAAATTTGAGTTAGGTCATTTGCTATGATTAAGTCTGCTTGGTTCTTGATAAGACTTTTTCGGGCAATCTCGATGAGATAATCTTCAGAAACATCAACCAGCAGTTTGAAACCAATCAGATGAATAGCAGGATTCCATTCCTTGACTAGAGAGATGATTTTGGGTGTTTTTTTCAGAAACAAAACCTGAACCTCATCAGTTGAAGAAATCTTAGCTTGATGATTCTGCTTGCTTAAAAATTCTTCTAAATTGGAGCTAGCCTGAACTTCCTCAAGCCCCGTCATATAAACAGGAGTGTAGTCAGACACGGCCATTGAGTGAATCAAGACCTGATAATCCTGAACCCGTTCTTTCATTTCAAGAAGAAGGTCCTTAGTATTGGTAATTTCTAGAATGCTTAGGTTAGGATGGGCTTCTGGCTTCACAGCTCGTTTTGTCGTCATTAAACAAACTTCATGCCCTGCAGCAAGCAAGGTTTCAGTGATGATTTTGCCCAAGCGACCTGTAGAATGGTTAGTGATAGAGCGGACGCTATCGATAGCTTCACTGGTACCGCCCGATGTAACTAAAATTTTCATAGCACTATTGTACACAAAAATAAACGGTAAGTAAAATGAAAGCGATAAAATTTTGGTAAAAGAAAAGAGTATAGTTTCAAACTATAAAACCATATAAAAATTAAGAAAGAAGGCTAAAATCCTTTAAAAACGCAAATTTTACGAACGTTAACAGAGTTCCTTTCTATTAAAAATCTGTTTTTTGTGTTATAATGAATTATCACATTAGAGGTTAGAGGAGTTTTGAATGAAAACAGATATTGAAATCGCACAGAGTATTGAGTTGAAACCAATCGTTGATGTTGTGGAGAAACTTGGTATTTCTTACGATGATTTAGAGTTGTACGGAAAGTACAAAGCTAAGCTCAGCTTTGATAAAATTCGTGCAGTTGAGAGCAATCCAGTTGGAAAATTGATTCTGGTTACTGCCATCAACCCAACACCTGCAGGTGAAGGGAAATCAACTATTACTATTGGTCTTGCGGATGCCTTGAACAAGATTGGCAAGAAAACAATGATTGCTATCCGCGAACCATCTCTTGGTCCAGTAATGGGGATTAAGGGTGGTGCTGCTGGAGGTGGTTATGCCCAAGTGCTGCCAATGGAAGACATCAATCTCCACTTTACTGGAGACATGCATGCCATTACAACTGCCAACAATGCGCTTTCTGCCTTGATTGACAACCACTTGCACCAAGGAAATGAGTTGGGAATTGATCAACGTCGTATCCTCTGGAAACGTGTTGTGGACTTGAACGACCGCGCCCTTCGCCATGTGACGGTTGGACTTGGTGGTCCTCTAAATGGTATTCCACGTGAGGATGGCTTTGATATTACCGTTGCTTCAGAGATCATGGCCATTCTTTGCTTGGCAACGGATATCGAGGACTTGAAACGCCGTTTGGCTAATATCGTTATCGGTTATCGCTATGACCGTACGCCTGTTTCTGTAGGTGATTTGCAGGTTGAGGGTGCCTTGGCTTTGATTTTGAAGGATGCGATTAAGCCAAACTTGGTTCAGACAATTTACGGAACACCTGCCTTTGTACATGGTGGTCCATTTGCCAATATTGCTCATGGATGTAATTCAGTCTTGGCAACAAGCACAGCCCTTCACTTGGCTGATTACACAGTTACTGAAGCTGGTTTTGGTGCAGACCTTGGTGCCGAGAAATTCCTTGATATCAAGACACCAAACTTGCCAACTTCTCCAGATGCAGTAGTTATTGTCGCAACCCTTCGTGCTCTTAAGATGAATGGTGGTGTGGCTAAAGATGCTCTGACTGAAGAAAATGTAGAAGCAGTTCGTGCAGGTTTTGCTAACTTGAAACGCCACGTTGAAAATATCCGTAAGTTTGGAGTACCTGCAGTTGTAGCTATCAACGAATTTGTATCTGATACAGAAGCTGAAATTGCCGCCTTGAAAGAACTTTGTGCCTCAATCGATGTACCAGTTGAGTTGGCAAGTGTCTGGGCTGATGGTGCAGAAGGTGGAGTAACTCTTGCTGAAACGGTTGTCAAGACTATCGCTGAAAACCCAGCTAACTACAAACGTTTGTATGACAATGACCTTTCTGTCCAAGAAAAGATTGAAAAGATTGTTACCGAAATCTACCGTGGTAGCAAAGTGAACTTTGAGAAGAAAGCTCAAACACAGATCGCTCAAATCGTTCAAAACGGTTGGGACAAATTGCCAATCTGTATGGCTAAGACCCAGTATAGCTTCTCAGACAATCCAAATGCACTTGGAGCACCTGAAAACTTTGAAATTACCATTCGCGAATTGGTGCCAAAATTAGGTGCAGGCTTCATCGTTGCCTTAACTGGTGATGTCATGACCATGCCAGGACTTCCAAAACGACCAGCAGCCCTCAACATGGATGTTGAAAGCGATGGAACAGTATTAGGCTTGTTCTAGTATAATGCAATTGACTTTAAATGAGTTTGGAAATTGTAATCCAAGCTCATTTTTTTATCTAGATATAAGGAGTTGCCTTCTAGACGTAACCAGTCTAGGTAAAGATATTTTCCCTGATTTCTGATATAATAGAAATATTGACTTCAAGAGTAAGGAAGAGAAGATGAACGCATTATTAAATGGAATGAATGACCGTCAGGCTGAGGCGGTGCAAACGACAGAAGGTCCCTTGTTAATCATGGCAGGGGCTGGTTCTGGAAAGACCCGTGTTTTGACCCACCGTATCGCTTATCTGATTGATGAAAAGCTGGTCAATCCTTGGAATATCTTGGCCATTACCTTTACCAACAAGGCTGCGCGTGAGATGAAAGAGCGTGCTTATAGCCTCAATCCAGCCACTCAGGACTGTTTAATTGCGACCTTCCACTCCATGTGTGTACGTATTTTGCGTCGTGATGCGGATCATATTGGTTACAACCGCAATTTCACTATTGTGGATCCTGGTGAACAGCGAACTCTCATGAAACGCATTCTTAAGCAGTTGAACTTGGATCCTAAAAAATGGAATGAACGAACTATTTTGGGGACCATATCCAATGCTAAGAATGACTTGATTGATGATGTAGCTTATGCCGCCCAAGCTGGAGATATGTACACGCAAATCGTGGCTCAGTGTTATTCAACCTATCAGAAAGAGCTTCGTCAGTCTGAGTCTGTTGACTTTGACGATTTGATTATGTTGACCCTACGTCTCTTTGATCAAAATCCTGATGTCTTGACCTATTACCAGCAGAAGTTCCAGTACATCCACGTTGATGAGTATCAAGATACCAACCATGCCCAGTATCAATTGGTCAAACTCTTGGCTTCCCGTTTTAAAAATATCTGTGTTGTTGGGGATGCGGATCAGTCTATCTACGGTTGGCGTGGTGCTGATATGCAGAATATTTTGGACTTTGAAAAGGATTACCCCCAAGCCAAGGTTGTTTTGTTGGAGGAGAATTACCGTTCCACCAAAACCATTCTGCAAGCGGCCAACGAGGTCATTAAAAACAATAAAAATCGCCGTCCTAAGAATCTCTGGACTCAAAATGCTGATGGGGAACAAATCGTTTACTATCGTGCCAATGATGAGCTAGATGAGGCTGTATTTGTAGCCAAAACTATTGATGAACTTGGTCGCAGTCAAAACTTCCTTCACAAGGATTTTGCAGTTCTTTATCGTACTAATGCGCAGTCCCGTACTATTGAGGAAGCCTTGCTCAAGTCAAATATCCCTTATACCATGATTGGCGGAACCAAGTTCTACAGCCGTAAGGAGATTCGCGATATTATCGCTTACCTTAACCTCATTGCTAATTTGAGTGACAATATCAGTTTTGAGCGTATTATCAACGAGCCTAAACGTGGAATTGGGCCAGGTACTGTTGAGAAAATTCGTGACTTTGCAAATATGCAGGACATGTCCATGCTAGATGCTTCAGCCAATATTATGTTGTCTGGTATCAAGGGTAAAGCAGCCCAGTCTATCTGGGATTTTGCCAATATGGTTCTGGATTTGCGGGAGCAGCTAGACCACTTAACTATTACAGAATTGGTTGAGGCGGTTCTAGAAAAAACAGGTTACGTTGATATTCTTAATGCCCAAGCAACTCTGGAAAGTAAGGCTCGGGTTGAAAATATAGAAGAGTTCCTTTCTGTGACGAAAAACTTTGATGATACCTCTGATGGTCCAGAAGAAGAAACTGGTCTGGATAAACTGAGTCGTTTCTTAAATGACTTGGCTTTGATTGCAGACACAGATACAGGTAGTCAGGAGACATCAGAAGTGACCCTAATGACCCTGCATGCTGCCAAAGGTCTCGAGTTTCCAGTTGTCTTTTTGATTGGGATGGAGGAAAATGTTTTTCCACTGAGTCGAGCAGCTGAAGACCCTGACGAACTAGAAGAAGAACGTCGTTTGGCCTATGTTGGTATCACGCGTGCTGAGAAGGTTCTCTATCTAACAAATGCTAATTCTCGTTTACTCTTTGGTCGTACTAGCTACAATCGCCCTACACGTTTTATCAATGAAATTAGTTCAGACTTGCTTGAATACCAAGGTTTAGCTCGACCAGCCAACACTAGCTTTAAGGCGTCATACAGCAGTGGTGGAATAGCTTTTGGGCAAGGCATGAGCTTGGCACAGGCACTTCAGGATCGTAAACGAAATGCCTCTCCAACATCTATCCAATCTAGTGCTTTGCCTTTTGGACAATTTGCTTCAGGTGAGAAAGAAACTTCAACTGATACTAGTTGGTCTATTGGGGATATTGCTCTACACAAAAAATGGGGAGAAGGAACTGTCCTTGAAGTTTCAGGTAGCGGTGCAACACAGGAATTGAAAATCAATTTTCCTGAAGTGGGTCTGAAAAAATTACTTGCCAGTGTTGCTCCAATTGAGAAAAAAATCTAATTTTCAATCCTGCTCACGAATAATAAAGTGAGGAGGATTTTTATGTACAGTATTTCATTTCAAGAAGATTCACTATTGCCAAGAGAAAGATTAGTTAAGGAGGGTGTTGAGGCACTAAGCAATCAAGAATTATTAGCAATTTTACTTAGAACTGGGACACGTCAAGCAAGTGTTTTTGAAATTGCCCAAAAAGTCTTAAATAGTATCAGCTCTTTAACGGATTTAAAAAAAATGACCTTGCAAGAATTGCAAGGATTGTCAGGGATTGGACGAATAAAGGCTATTGAATTACAAGCTATGATAGAATTAGGTCATCGTATCCAAAAAAAAGAAACGCTAGAGATGGAATCTATTCTTAGTAGTCAAAAACTAGCTAAAAAAATGCAACAGGAACTGGGAGATAAAAAACAAGAGCACCTGGTGGCGCTCTATCTCAATACTCAAAATCAAATCATCCATCAACAGACCATTTTTATCGGCTCAGCTACTCGCAGTATTGCTGAACCACGAGAGATTCTACATTATGCAATCAAGCACATGGCGACATCTGTAATATTGGTACATAATCATCCTTCAGGAGCCGTATCTCCAAGTAGCAATGATAATCATGTAACCAAACTAGTAAAGGAAGCCTGTGAGCTTATGGGGCTTGTTCTTTTAGATCATTTAATTGTCTCTCATTCCGATTATTTTAGTTACAGGGAAAAGACTGACTTGATTTAAAGTTTATTGACAACATAATCAAAAAGTGTTTTATCTTTGGGACGATTTTCAAATAGAAATTCTGGATGCCATTGGACACCGAGAAAGGCGAAATCATCCGTACTCATGACAGCTTCAATAATACCATCTTTTGGGTCGTGGGCGATAACCTTAAGATTAGGTGCCAAATCTTTTATACTTTGATGGTGGAAGGAGTTGATATGGGAGATTTCTCCATAGATTTCACGAAGAATGTTATCTGGCTCAGTAACTAGGCGTTGAGTTGTATACTCAACAGAGGAATCTTGCCAGTGGCCTTCGATATCTTGATATAAAGTTCCACCCATGGCAACGTTAAAGAGTTGAGTCCCACGACAGACAGAAAAAATAGGCTTTTTCTGTTTAATAGCTTCCTTGATGAGGGCCAGTTCGAAGAGATCTCTTTGAAGGTGGTAGTCATCGCTATCAATGGTTTTCAGTTCGCCATAGAATTTTGGATCGACATTTTGCCCACCTGTCAAGATGAGCTTGTCAATCAAACTAATATAGTGGCTAGCCATTTCTTGATCACCAATCGGTAGGATGATGGGAATTCCTCCAGCGTCTTTAACTCCTTCAACAAAGTTTTTTGCTGCGTAGCTCATCATGATGTCATCATCTGGATGAGTTTTTTCGTTTCCTGTAATCCCAATAACTGGTTTTTTCATAAAATGATTTTCGCTTTCTAATCCTCTTTTCGCATGAAATAGAGGAGGGTTTGTAGTTCACTTGTTAAATCAACATACTGAACTACAATATCTTTTGGTAAGTTAAGATGGACTGGGGAAAAGCTGAGTATACCTTTTACTCCAGCATCAACCAAAAGACTTGCAACTTCTTGTGATTTAACACTCGGTACTGTTAAGATAGCAGTTTTTACATTTGCATCTTTAATTTTTTCCTTAATTTGAGAAATTCCATAAATTGGAATACCATCAGGAGTTTCTGTTCCTACTTCAGGATGGTCATCCAGATCAAATGCCATGATAATTTTCATCTTGTTACGTTCATGGAATCGGTAGTGGAGAAGGGCATGACCCATATTTCCGATTCCAACCAACATAACATTGGTAATAGAGTTATCATTCAATAAATCAGCAAAAAAGTTCATTAGTTTTTTGACATCATAACCAAAACCACGTCGCCCTAGTTCTCCAAAATAGGAAAAATCACGACGAACGGTTGCAGAATCAATACCAATAGCCTCAGCAATTTGTTTGGAATTTGCACGTTCAATTTTTTCTGCATTAAATCTCTTAAAAATTCTATAATAGAGAGAGAGTCTTTTTGCTGTTGCTTTTGGAATAGCAGCATGTTTATCTTTCACAATATCACAACCTTTCTTATCTACTATTTTATAGAAAGATTGTGAAAAAATCAACAAAAACGAGAAAAAACTAAGAAAAAACTTAGTTTTGATGTAAAAATTCTGTATCTGATAGAAAACGGTAGAGGTCTCCGACCAGTCCCTGGTAAACTTCCTGCCCCTCAAAAGTCAAAGAAGTCACATAAAGTGTGTCTGGTAGGGTCACACATCCTGACAAAGCCAGCATGAGAGCCTCATAATCCTCATACTTGAGTGTACGCTCTACATGATAGCTGTCCTTATAGGTAAGTTCAAACATCTTTGATTTATCTTTCCGATTTTGTAAAGACACCACGCTCTACTAAACTATCCATGAGGAAATAGAATTTTTCCTGATGAATGTGGTGGTCTTCTGATTTGAAAATATCAACTAGACGTAGCCCAAACTTGTCAGTGATGTTGATTTTTGCACCTGTTAGTTCTTTGTTAATGATGATTTTGAGTTGGAAACCTTCTCCGCTATTTGGTACTTTTTCAAGAAGTCGAGTGAGTTCATAGTTACCAACTTTTGTTTCAAAGAAGGTATTATCTTTGAGTGTGAATTTTTTAACTGATGGACTAATCGTGTAGTCGTAACGACAATTTTTCAATTTAATGGTTTTTTCAAATGCCATATGGCTAACCTCCGATAATTTCTTTTAAGGTTTTTGAGAGGGTTTGTAGTTCTTCAACAGTATTTTCTGGCGAGAGACTGATACGAACGGATTCCTTCAAGCGTTCTGAATTAACCCCGTACATGGCTTCAAGAACATGGCTGGATTGAACAATACCTGCAGTACAGGCTGATCCAGTAGAGATAGAAATTCCAGCTAAATCTAGACGAAGGAGTAAGAGGTCGTTTTTCTGACCAGGAAAGCCGATATTGAGGACATAGGGGAGATGATTTTGTCCTCTATTCAAATAATACTGAATTCCCTCTAGTTCTGCAAGAAAGGCAGTTTCTAGATTTTGTACCTGTTGAAAATGTTCTTCTTGCTTTTCTAAATTTTCTTTTAGGGCTGCAACCATGCCTACGATGGAAGCCAGATTTTCAGTTCCTGCACGTTTTTTCTGTTCTTGGTCTCCGCCATGTAGATAGGAATCGAAGTCCATGCTAGATGCGTATAGAAAGCCGATTCCCTTAGGACCATGGAACTTGTGGGCAGAAGCAGTGAGAAAGTCAATTCCTAACTCTTCAGGATGAATCAGAAGTTTTCCAATAGCCTGAACCGCATCTACATGATAGGCGGCAGGATGTTTTTTTAGGATTTGACCAATTTCAGCGATTGGAAGTAAACTTCCAGTTTCATTATTAGCAAACATGGTAGATACTAAAATTGTATCTTTACGTAAAGCATCTTGTATTTGTTTGGCTGTGATTTCTTGATCTACGGGTTGGATAATAGTAACTTCAAAACCAAATTTCTCTACCAAGTAATCGATGGTCTCCAAAACCGCGTGATGTTCGATAGCTGTAGTGATGATGTGTTTTCCCCGTTCTTGGTGGCGAAGGCAATAGCCGATAATGGCAGTATTATTACCTTCAGTTCCTCCAGAAGTGAAAAAGATATGCTGGGGTTTGGTACCTAATAGTTGGGCTAAATCTTGGCGAGCCTGACGCAATAATTTATTTGCCTGGCGACCATGACCGTGAATACTAGAAGGGTTGCCATAAGTCTCTTTCATGACCTCAGTCATAGCTTTGATAGCAACTGCTGACATGGGAGTCGTTGCAGCATTGTCCAAATAAATCAAAGAATCACCTTATTTCTTTTTGTTGTAGGCAAAGAGTGGGCTGACTGGTTTTCTTTCGTGGATACGGACGATAGCATCACCAATTAACTCACTAGCAGTGATGTAGCATACATTTTTAGGAGTTTTTTCTTTTGTTGCTACTGAATCGGTCACAAGAATTTCTTTAATCTGAGTTTTATCAAGAAGTTCAGCAGCACCTTCAACGAAGAGACCATGACTAGAAACAGCATAAATTTCTGTAGCCCCTTCACGTTCTACGATTTTAGCTGCTTCAGAGAAGGTACGTCCTGTGTTTAAAATGTCATCAATCAAGATGGCTTTTTTACCTTCAACATCACCGATAATATAGCCTTCGTTACGAGTTGCATCGTCTTGAGGGTAGTCGATAATAGCGATTGGAGCATCTAAGTATTCAGCCAAACTGCGAGCACGTTTCACACCAGAATTTTTAGGGCTAACGACAACAACATCTGAACCTCTTAATCCTTTATCACAGTAGTGTTTAGCAAAGAGAGGAACAGTGTAAAGGTTATCTACAGGAATATCAAAGAAACCTTGAACTTGAACTGCGTGTAAGTCGAGGGTAAGGACACGATCTACACCAGCTTTAACCAGCATGTTAGCAACTAGTTTTGCTGTTAGTGGTTCTCTAGATGATGCAATTCTATCTTGGCGTGCATAGCCAAAATACGGAAGTACAACGTTGATGCTGTGGGCACTTGCGCGAACACAAGCATCTACCATGATTAACAATTCCATAAGGTGGTTGTTAACAGGGAAACTAGTTGATTGGATGATGTAGACATCGTAACCGCGGACACTTTCTTCGATATTTACTTGGATTTCTCCGTCAGAAAATTGACGAGATGACAGTTTACCAAGAGGGACACCTACTGAGTCCGCAATTTTTTGTGCTATCTCTTGGTTAGAGTTAAGTGCGAAAAGTTTCATATTTTTTTTATCTGACATTTTAGACCATCCTCTGTAAACTTTGCGAATCCTTGTTTTTCACCTTACATTTAAGACACAGGATTCGAGTATTCTTATCTTTTCTATTTTACCAAAAAAAGGAGATTATTTCAGCAATTTTTCATGCTTTTGACAAATCGAACCAATTTTGAAGGTGCTTTTTGGTAAGTGATTTGATTTTCTTCTAAAAATTTTTGAAAATCTATTTTTCCTACTTCATGATTTGTTACTTCGAGTTCTAATTCGTAATCTGTGATATCAAAGTACTGACTCTTATCTAGAGCCATTAAGCCGATCGGGGTTTCCATTTCGTAGCGAAAGGTCATTAAGCACCCAAGTACCTTCCATTGGGTACTTTTAATGCCATGTTTAGCCAGTTCATCAACTACAAGACCTTGAGGAAGTTCTCCCTTGTTCAGATAGTTTTCTGCATCTTTTAGATTCAACTTTTGATTAAATTCCATATTACCAACACTTTGGGGGACTTTTAGAGTCAATTCTGCCCAGTCATCAAAGGTACGAATGCGCATGGCAACCTTCTTTTCTCGCAGTTGAAAATCAGGTGTATCGATGTAATAATTTTTTTGAAGGACTGGAGATACTGTAGTAAACTGTTCTCTAAGTCGAGAATAGTCATCTTTTTTCAAGAGTGTTTTCAGTTCAATTTCTAAATGTTTCATTTTCCTTACCTTTTTTTTATCATTGAAAGCGATTTATGATATAATAGCAGTGTATTTATTGTATATGAATCTGGAGAAAAAATCAAAGATATTTTTAAAGGATAATATGAAACAAGGGAGAATATATGACCATAGAATGGGAAGAATTTTTAGATCCTTACATTCAAGCTGTTGGTGAGTTAAAGATTAAACTTCGAGGTATTCGTAAGCAATATCGCAAGCAAAATAAGCATTCTCCGATTGAGTTTGTTACAGGCAGAGTCAAACCTATTGAGAGTATCAAGGAAAAAATGGCTCGTCGTGGAATTACCTATACGACTTTGGAACATGATTTGCAAGACATCGCTGGCTTACGAGTGATGGTGCAATTTGTTGATGACGTCCAAGAAGTAGTAGCTATTTTACGTAAGCGTCAGGACATGCGTATTGTGCAGGAGAGAGATTATATCAATCATAGAAAGGCTTCCGGATATCGTTCTTATCACGTTGTAGTAGAATACACTGTTGATACGATTAGTGGTGCCAAAACCATTTTGGCAGAAATTCAAATTCGTACTTTGGCAATGAATTTCTGGGCAACGATAGAGCATTCTCTCAACTACAAATACCAAGGGGATTTCCCAGAGGAAATAAAGAAGCGACTAGAAATCACTGCTAAGATTGCCCATCAATTGGATGAAGAAATGGGGAAAATTCGTGATGATATCCAGGAAGCGCAAGCTCTTTTTGATCCTTTGAGTAGAAAATTGAATGATGGTGTAGGAAATAGTGACGATACAGATGAAGAATACAGGTAAACGAATTGATCTAATTGCAAATAGAAAACCGCAAAGTCAAAGGGTTTTGTATGAATTGAGAGATCGTTTGAAGAGGCATCAGTTTATACTTAATGATACCAATCCCGATATTGTTATCTCGATTGGAGGAGATGGTATGCTCTTATCAGCCTTTCATAAGTATGAAGACCAGCTGGATAAGGTTCGTTTTATAGGAGTACATACTGGGCATCTGGGCTTTTATACGGATTATCGTGATTTTGAGTTGGATCAGTTGGTGACTAATTTACAACTTGATACGGGAGCTAGGATATCTTATCCTGTTTTAAACGTCAAGGTATTTCTGGAAAATGGAGAGGTCAAGATTTTCAGAGCTCTCAATGAAGCTAGTATCCGTCGGTCAGACAGAACTATGGTAGCAGATATATTCATAAATGGAGTTCACTTTGAACGTTTTCGAGGAGATGGACTTACAGTTTCAACACCTACTGGTAGTACTGCTTATAACAAATCGCTTGGCGGAGCAGTATTACATCCTACGATTGAAGCTTTGCAGCTGACTGAGATTGCCAGTCTAAACAATCGTGTTTATCGGACCTTAGGTTCGTCAATTATTATTCCAAAAAAAGATAAGATCGAACTTATTCCAACCAGAAATGACTACCATACAATTTCGGTTGATAATAGTATCTATTCATTGCGAAATATAGAAAAAATAGAGTACCAGATTGACCATCATAAAATTCACTTTGTTGCATCTCCTAGCCATACCAGCTTTTGGAATCGTGTCAAAGATGCCTTCATCGGTGAGGTGAAAGAATGAGGTTTGAATTTATCGCAGATGAGCATGTAAAGGTCAAAACCTTTTTAAAGAAACATGAGGTCTCTAAAGGACTTCTAGCCAAGATTAAGTTTAGAGGTGGGGATATTCAAGTTAATGGCGAGACTCAAAATGCAACTTATCTTTTGGATATTGGAGACCGAGTTACTATTGATATTCCAGCCGAGGAAGGATTTGAAACATTAGAAGCTATCGAGCGTCCACTTGATATTTTATTTGAAGATGATCACTTCTTAATTTTGAATAAACCTTATGGTGTTGCCTCCATTCCAAGTGTGAATCACTCCAATACCATAGCCAACTTTATAAAAGGTTACTATATCAAGCAAAATTATGAAAACCAGCAGGTTCACATTGTGACTAGGCTTGATAGAGATACTTCTGGTTTGATGCTCTTTGCTAAACATGGCTATGCGCATGCTCGGCTAGATAAGCAGTTACAAAAAAAATCCATTGAAAAGCGCTATTATGCTCTGGTTAAAGGTGATGGACACTTGGAACTAGAAGGAGAGATTATTGCTCCGATCGCGCGTGATGAAGATTCCATTATTACCAGACGGGTAGCAAAAGGTGGGAAATATGCCCATACTTCCTACAAGATTGTAGCATCGTATGGCAATATTCACTTGGTTGACATTAGACTCCATACTGGTCGTACTCATCAAATTCGAGTCCATTTTTCCCATATTGGTTTTCCTTTGTTGGGAGATGACTTGTACGGTGGTAGTCTAGATGACGGAATGCAACGCCAGGCTTTACATTGCCATTATTTATCTTTTTATCATCCATTTTTAGAACAGGATTTGCAAATGGAAAGTCCTTTACCGGATGATTTTAGCAATCTTATTAAACAGTTATCAATTAATACTCTCTAGAATCTATTTGGAGTGTAATTTATTATTTATTTAAAGGAGAAAACTCATGGAAGTTTTTGAAAGTTTAAAAGCCAACTTAGTTGGCAAAAATGCTCGTATCGTTCTCCCCGAAGGGGAAGAACCACGTATCCTTCAAGCGACTAAACGCTTGGTAAAAGAAACAGAAGTAATTCCTGTTTTGCTTGGTAATCCAGAAAAAATTAAAATCTATCTTGAAATCGAAGGAATTGAGGGTGGTTATGAAGTCATCGACCCTCAACACTACGATAAATTTGAAGAAATGGTTGTTGCCTTGGTGGAGCGTCGTAAAGGCAAAATGTCTGAAGAAGAAGCACGCAAAGTTTTGGTTGAAGATGTCAACTACTTTGGTGTTATGTTAGTATACATGGGATTGGTTGATGGTATGGTATCTGGAGCAATTCACTCAACTGCTTCAACAGTTCGCCCAGCCCTACAAATCATTAAAACTCGTCCAAATGTAAGTCGTACTTCTGGTGCCTTTCTTATGGTTCGTGGAAATGAACGTTACTTGTTTGGAGACTGTGCAATTAACATTAATCCTGATGCGGATGCCTTGGCTGAAATTGCGATTAACTCAGCAATCACAGCAAAAATGTTTGGAATTGAACCTAAAATAGCTATGCTAAGCTATTCTACTAAGGGTTCAGGTTTTGGAGAAAGTGTGGATAAGGTAGTGGAAGCAACGAAAATCGCTCATGATTTACGTCCTGACCTTGAGATTGACGGTGAGTTGCAATTTGATGCTGCATTTGTTTCTGAAACAGCAGCGCTTAAAGCTCCAGGAAGTAATGTTGCTGGTCAAGCCAATGTCTTTATCTTCCCAGGTATTGAAGCCGGAAATATTGGTTACAAGATGGCTGAGCGTCTTGGAGGGTTTGCGGCTGTTGGTCCTGTATTGCAAGGTTTAAACAAGCCAGTTAACGATCTTTCTCGTGGATGTAATGCTGATGATGTTTACAAGTTAACTCTTATCACAGCAGCTCAAGCCGTTCATCAATAATGATTTAACCTCTTTCAATAGAAAGAGGTTGAAAATAAATTGTTCTTGACAAAACAGTTCTTATCTAGTAGAATGGTCTATGCGATGAGTCGATAGGTGGTTTTCGGACCACTATTGAGCATAAGGAGGTCATAACGCAGGAGCGGACCTTGATGAGTTGTGTGAACCTGCTCATCACATGAAGATGCCTCTTAATCCCTGGTCTATGATCAGGGATTTTTTATTTTCTTAAAATTTATGAAAAAAGGTTTGCAATTCATTGAAAAAGTAGTATAATACATCTATTATAGAAATTTTTAGAAAATTCCGAAAGAGGTTATTTATGGGATATACAGTTGCAGTAGTTGGCGCGACAGGTGCAGTCGGTGCTCAGATGATAAAAATGTTGGAAGAATCAACTCTTCCTATCGATAAAATTCGTTTACTTGCTTCTGCTCGTTCAGCAGGTAAGACTTTGAAATTTAAAGGTCAAGATATTACGATTGAAGAAACAACTGAGACAGCTTTTGAAGGGGTGGATATTGCTCTCTTTTCAGCAGGTGGTTCTACATCTGCAAAATATGCTCCATATGCTGTAAAAGCAGGTGCAGTCGTAGTTGACAATACTTCCTACTTCCGTCAAAATCCAGATGTACCTTTGGTTGTTCCAGAAGTAAATGCTCATGCTCTTGATGCTCACAATGGGATTATAGCTTGTCCTAACTGCTCAACTATTCAAATGATGGTAGCTCTTGAGCCAGTTCGCCAAAAATGGGGCTTGGACCGCATTATCGTTTCAACCTACCAAGCAGTTTCAGGTGCTGGTATGGGAGCAATTCTTGAGACACAACGTGAACTTCGTGAAGTCTTGAATGATGGAGTGAAACCACGTGATTTGCATGCGGAAATTTTGCCTTCAGGTGGTGACAAGAAACATTATCCTATCGCCTTCAATGCTCTTCCACAAATCGATGTCTTCACGGACAATGATTACACTTACGAAGAGATGAAGATGACTAAGGAAACTAAGAAAATTATGGAAGATAACAGCATTGCAGTATCTGCAACATGTGTGCGTATTCCAGTCTTGTCAGCTCACTCTGAGTCAGTTTATATCGAAACAAAAGAAGTGGCTCCAATCGAAGAAGTAAAAGCAGCTATCGCAGCATTTCCTGGTGCAGTTCTTGAAGATGATGTAGCTCATCAAATCTATCCGCAAGCTATCAATGCAGTGGGGTCACGTGATACTTTTGTTGGTCGTATCCGTAAAGACTTGGATGCTGAAAAGGGAATTCACATGTGGGTTGTTTCAGATAACCTTCTCAAAGGTGCTGCTTGGAATTCGGTTCAGATTGCTGAAACTTTGCACGAACGTGGCTTGGTTCGTCCAACGGCTGAATTGAAATTTGAATTAAAATAGTCATATTGTTTAGGAGTTCAGATGAACTCCTTCTTTGAAATAGAGAGGTGTTTCTCATGTCTTATCAAGATTTAAAAGAGTGTAAAATCATCACAGCTTTTATTACTCCTTTTCATGATGATGGTTCTATCAATTTTGATGCTATTCCAGCCTTGATTGAGCATTTGCTGGCTCATCACACGGATGGAATTCTTCTTGCCGGTACGACAGCTGAAAGTCCTACCTTGACTCACGATGAAGAGTTGGAGATTTTTACTGCTGTACAAAAAGTTGTTAATGGTCGAGTACCGCTTATTGCTGGTGTCGGTACCAATGATACGCGTGACTCAATCGAGTTTGTTAAAGAAGTAGCAGAATTCGGTGGTTTTGCTGCTGGGCTTGCTATTGTTCCTTACTACAACAAACCTTCTCAAGAAGGCATGTATCAACATTTTAAGGCCATTGCAGATGCTTCAGATTTGCCTATTATTATCTATAACATTCCAGGTCGGGTAGTGGTAGAGTTGACTCCTGAGACCATGCTTCGTTTAGCGGATCATCCAAATATCATTGGTGTTAAAGAATGTACTAGCTTGGCTAATATGGCTTACTTGATTGAGCATAAGCCTGAAGAGTTTTTGATTTACACTGGTGAAGATGGAGATGCTTTCCATGCAATGAATCTTGGTGCGGATGGAGTTATTTCTGTTGCCTCTCATACAAATGGGGATGAAATGCACGAGATGTTTACTGCCATTGCAGAAAGCGATATGAAGAAAGCCGCAGCTATTCAGCGTAAGTTTATTCCTAAGGTTAATGCCCTCTTCTCATATCCAAGTCCTGCTCCTGTCAAGGCCGTTCTCAACTATATGGGATTTGAAGCTGGTCCAACTCGTCTACCTCTTGTTCCAGCACCAGAAGAAGATGCCAAACGCATTATTAAGGTTGTCGTAGATGGCGACTACGAAGCGACTAAGGCAACTGTAACAGGTGTCTTAAGACCAGATTACTAATAAAGATAATAAAATCCATGACCGAATGAAGGATCATGGATTTTTCTTATTTTCCTAAACAGAATTGGCTAAAGAGTTGGGTGATGAGTTCATCAGGAGCAGCATCTCCAGTAATTTCACCTAAAATCTCCCAAGTACGAGTCAAATCAACTTGAAGTAAATCAACTGGCATACCTAGTTCCAAGCCTTCGTTTACAGCTTGTAGACTTTCGACTGCTTTCTCAATCAAGGAAATGTGACGTGCGTTAGACAAGTAAGTAGCATCTTGCTCAACTAAACCAGCATTTTCAAAGAAGAGGTTATTTATTCTCTCTTCAATCTTATCGATATTTTGGTTTTTAAGGACGGAAATACGGATGACGTCTTCAGGTAGTTCTGAAGTTTCAATCGCTTCAGGCAGGTCAGTTTTATTAAGTAGAATAATTCGGTTAGTATCCTGACTGATTTCTAAGAGTTGTCTGTCTTGAGCAGTCAGTGGCTCGCTAGCATTTAGCACTAGAAGAACTAAGTCGGCTTCCTTAAGAGCTTTTTTCGAACGCTCAACTCCGATTTGTTCCACGATATCATCCGTTTCACGAATTCCTGCAGTATCAATCAGTTTGAGAGGGACACCGTTGATGTTGACGTATTCTTCGATAACATCACGTGTGGTACCAGCAATATCAGTCACGATAGCCTTGTCTTCGCGTAGGAGATTGTTGAGAAGGCTGGATTTACCAACGTTGGGTCGTCCGATGATAGCTGTTGAAATTCCTTCACGAAGGATTTTTCCACGACGGGCTGTTCTAAGAAGATTGGTTAGCAATTGTTCAAACTCCATTGTCTTTTCACGGACAACAGCAGTAGTAGCTTCCTCAACATCGTCGTACTCAGGATAATCGATATTGACCTCAACTTGGGCAAGTGTATTGAGGATTTCTTGGCGAGTATTATTAATGAGGTCAGAAAGAGAACCATCCAATTGCTTCACTGCAATATTCATTGCTTTATCAGTTTTTGCACGGATGATATCCATGACCGCCTCAGCCTGTGTCAAGTCTACACGACCGTTTAAAAAGGCACGTTTGGTAAATTCACCAGGTTCAGCCAATCGAGCTCCTTCACGGATAGCTAGTTGCAATATTTCATTAGTAACCGCAATCCCACCGTGGGTGTTAATCTCGATAATATCCTCACGAGTGAAGGTTTTTGGAGATTTCATGACTCCGACCATAACTTCATCCATGATTTTACCAGTTAGTGGGTCGACGATATGTCCATAGTTGAGAGTGTGGCTGGCAACCTTGGTTAAGTCCTTTCCTTTGAATATTTTTTGAGCAATAGCAAAACTGTCTGTTCCACTCAGGCGGACAATACCAATAGCCCCTTCACCAAGTGGAGTAGATATAGCAGCGATGGTATCAAATTCACGTGTAATCATATCTTTTCCTTTAAAAATTATTCTTTTATAAGTTTGTAAATCTATTCTAAAATTGTAACAAATTTGATCTATTTCTTCAATGAATGCTACTTGGAGATTGAAAAAGCCTAAGCAATTCTGCTTAAGCTAGCTTATTTGGTGCGCATTTCCCCTTGTGGGAAGTAAGTTCCTTCAGGCATGTCGTTGATGATGACATGTACAGCTGATTGAGGGGCTCCAGTATTACGAACAACAGCTTCCGTTACTTCCTTAGCAAGAGCCTTCTTTTGCTCGAGCGTGCGTCCTTCAAATAAATCGATGCGTACAAATGGCATAATGGCTTCCTCCACTAGTTTTTATTTCTTCTATTTTACCACATTTTGCCGTTTAAAGCTTAAGAAAATTATGATATACTAGAATGTAGCAAAAATTTAGAAATGGACGTAAAGCAAGAAACATGGCACAGTTGTATTATCGTTATGGGACCATGAACTCTGGTAAGACGATTGAGATTCTCAAAGTGGCCTATAACTACGAGGAGCAAGGAAAAGGTGTTGTGATTATGACTTCAGCTCTGGATACTCGTGACGGTGTTGGCTATGTGTCAAGTCGAATCGGTATGAAACGCCCTGCCATTGCGATTGAGGAAACGACGGATATCTTTGGCTGTATCCGAGACCTACCTGAAAAACCTTACTGTGTGTTGGTTGATGAGGCCCAGTTTCTCAAGCGTCACCATGTTTACGACCTAGCTCGTGTTGTTGACGAGTTAGATATACCCGTCATGGCTTTTGGTTTGAAAAATGACTTTCGCAATGAACTGTTCGAAGGTTCTAAATATCTCTTACTCTTAGCAGATAAGATTGATGAAATTAAGACCATTTGCCAGTACTGTAAGAAAAAAGCGACTATGGTCTTACGTACACAGGATGGACTGCCCGTTTATGATGGAGAACAGATTCAGATTGGTGGCAATGAAACCTATATCTCGGTTTGCCGTAAACATTATTTTGCGCCAATGATAACCTCTAACAAGGAGCAAAACTATGACAATTGAACTAAGAGATGTTACAATGGAAAATTATTTTGATGTTTTGAATTTGGATGTCAAGGAATATCAAAAACAATTCATTGCAACCAATGCAATTAGTTTAGCTGAAGCATATGTCTACACTAAAAATAGAGATTTTGTAGCTCCATTGGCAGTTTATGATAATGATGCAATTATAGGTTTTGTGATGATAGCTTATGATAAAAAGATCGGAGTTAGTAGTGGAAATTATTTACTATTTCGTTTTATGATTGATAAGAATTTTCAAAATCAAGGATATTTTAAACCAATTATGGATAAAGTACTAGACTATGTTCGGACAGCGCCAGCAGGTTTAGGCAATAAACTTTGGTTGTCTTATGAACCAGAAAACGAACATGCAAGATCTTGTTACCTCAGTTATGGATTTAAAGAAACTGGGGAAATATCCGAGAACGAAGTAGTAGCAATCTATGATTTAACAATTGAGAACTAAGGAGAAAAAATGAACATCTATGATCAACTACAAGCTGTAGAAGACCGTTATGAAGAATTAGGAGAGTTGCTCAGTGACCCGGATGTGGTCTCTGACACCAAACGTTTTATGGAGCTTTCAAAAGAAGAAGCTTCAACTCGTGACACAGTAACAGCCTACCGAGAATACAAACAAGTCCTTCAAAACATTGTTGACGCTGAAGAGATGATTAAGGAATCAGGTGGAGATGCGGACTTGGAAGAAATGGCCAAGCAAGAACTCAAAGATGCCAAGGCTGAAAAAGAAGAATACGAAGAAAAACTGAAAATCTTGCTCCTTCCTAAAGATCCAAACGATGACAAAAACATCATCCTTGAAATCCGTGGAGCGGCTGGCGGAGATGAAGCAGCACTTTTCGCTGGAGATTTGCTAACCATGTATCAAAAGTATGCTGAAGCCCAAGGCTGGCGCTTTGAAGTCATGGAAGCCTCTATGAATGGTGTCGGCGGTTTCAAAGAAGTGGTTGCCATGGTTTCAGGTCAGTCTGTTTACTCTAAGCTTAAGTACGAATCAGGTGCCCACCGTGTGCAACGTGTCCCTGTGACAGAAAGCCAAGGCCGTGTTCATACTTCGACAGCGACAGTTCTTGTTATGCCAGAAGTAGAAGAGGTTGAATACGACATTGATCCAAAAGACCTTCGTGTCGACATCTATCATGCCTCTGGTGCTGGTGGACAGAACGTCAATAAGGTTGCGACTGCCGTTCGTATCGTTCACTTGCCAACCAATATCAAGGTTGAGATGCAGGAAGAACGTACCCAGCAGAAGAACCGTGAGAAGGCTATGAAGATTATTCGTGCGCGTGTTGCTGACCACTTTGCTCAGATTGCACAAGACGAACAAGACGCTGAGCGTAAGTCTACAATTGGTACTGGTGACCGTTCAGAACGGATTCGTACTTATAACTTCCCACAAAACCGTGTCACAGATCACCGTATTGGTTTGACCCTCCAAAAACTAGATACTATCTTGTCTGGTAAATTGGATGAAGTTGTGGATGCCTTGGTGCTCTATGACCAAACACAAAAATTAGAAGAATTAAACAAATAATGAAATTAGCTCAATTATTTTCAGATTTTGAAGAAGAGTTGATAAGACAAGGAGAGGAAGCAGAAAGCCTCTCTTTTGTCTATCGTAGTCTGAAAAATCTATCTTTTACAGACTTTATTTTTGCCCTCCAGCAGGAAGTGACAAAAGAGGAGGAATTATTTGTAGAGGAAATTTTTCAACAGTTAGTAGATCATAAACCAGCACAGTATATCATCGGACAGGCAGATTTTTTTGGAATGCAGTTGAGAGTTGATGAGCGGGTTTTGATTCCTCGTCCAGAGACAGAGGAGTTAGTGGAGCTCATCCTGGCTGAAAATCCTGATACGAATCTTTCAGTACTTGATATTGGAACAGGAAGTGGCGCTATTGCCCTTGCATTAGCAAAAAACAGAACAGATTGGTCAGTGACAGCGACAGATATTTCTCAAGAGGCGCTTGACCTTGCATTAGAGAATGCTAAAAATCAAAATCTTAATATATTTTTTAAAAAATCTGATTGTTTTGCAGAAATTTCTGAAAAATATGATATAATTGTTTCCAATCCACCCTATATCTCTCGTGAAGATGAGTCAGAAGTGGGTTTGAATGTTTTGCATTCAGAACCTCACCTAGCCCTCTTTGCAGATGAGGATGGTCTAGCTATTTACCGTAGAATTGCGGAAGATGCAAAAGACTATCTCAAAGATGGTGGTAAGATTTACCTTGAAATTGGATACAAGCAAGGTCAAAGTGTTCCTGAACTTTTTAGGAAACATCTTCCTGATAAAAGAGTTCGGACACTCAAGGACCAATTCGGTCAAGATAGGATGGTTGTGGTTGATGATGGACAGGATTAGAGAAGAGATAGAGAAGGGCGGAGCAGTCGTCTTACCTACCGAGACAGTTTACGGTCTCTTTGCGAAAGCTCTAGACGAAAAAGCAGTTGATCATGTATACCAGCTCAAACGTCGTCCTAGAGATAAGGCACTCAATCTCAATGTCGCTTCTCTAGAGGATATCTTACACTTTTCTAAGAATCAGCCAACATATCTCCAAAAACTTGTAGAGTCCTTTTTACCAGGTCCCTTGACCCTTATTCTCGAAGCCAATGATAGAGTCCCTTATTGGGTCAATTCTGGCCTTGCAACTGTTGGATTTCGGATGCCCAGTCACCCTATCACACTGGATTTAATTCGAGTGACAGGACCTCTGATTGGGCCGTCTGCCAATATCTCAGGTCAGGCAAGTGGAGTAACCTTTAATCAAATTTTAGAGGATTTTGACCAAGAGGTTCTGGGTTTTGAAGACGATGCTTTTCTAACTGGACAGGATTCAACTATTTTGGATTTGTCTGGAGACAAGGTGAAAATCTTACGCCAAGGGGCCATTAAGCGAGAGGATATTCTTGCTCAGTTGCCAGAGATTTCTTTTGAGGAGGAATAAAATGCTAAGAGATTTGCAAGAAACAGATGTGAATGCTATATGTGACATCAACCAAGAGGCTTTGGGTTATTCTTTTAGTCCAGAGGAAACAGCTAGTCAATTAGCTAGACTATCTCAGAATTCCCATCATTTCCTACTTGGCTATGAGGATGCAGCCAGTCATGTCCTACTTGGATATGTCCACGCTGAAGTGTACGAATCACTCTATTCCAAAGCAGGCTTTAATATCTTAGCCTTAGCAGTTTCACCTCAAGCGCAAGGTCAAGGTATCGGTAAAAGCTTGTTACAAGGGTTGGAGCAAGAAGCAAAAAGACGTGGTTATAGTTTTATCCGCTTAAACTCTGCCGATCATCGTCTGGCTGCTCATGCATTTTACGAAAAAGTTGGTTATACTTGTGATAAAGTGCAGAAACGGTTTATTCGCATCTTTTAGTTTATTTTCTTATTGTAAAACCAAGCTGAAGGACCAGTCACACTATAAAGGAGAAGACCTATGATTTTTGACAAAGACGATTTTAAAGCATACGATGCTGATCTCTGGAATGCAATTGCCAAAGAAGAAGAACGCCAACAAAACAACATCGAGTTGATTGCTTCGGAAAACGTAGTTTCCAAGGCTGTTATGGCCGCTCAAGGGTCTATCCTGACAAATAAATATGCCGAAGGTTACCCAGGACGCCGTTATTATGGTGGAACTGATGTGGTAGACGTAGTTGAAAGTCTAGCTATCGAACGTGCCAAAGAAATTTTCGGTGCTAAATTTGCCAATGTCCAACCACATTCAGGAAGCCAAGCCAACTGTGCGGCTTACATGGCCTTGATTGAGCCTGGCGATACGGTTATGGGAATGGATTTGGCTGCAGGTGGTCACTTGACTCATGGAGCTCCTGTTAGTTTCTCTGGTCAAACCTACAACTTTGTTTCTTATAGTGTGGATCCTGAAACTGAACTTTTAGATTTTGATGCTATTTTGAAACAAGCCCAAGAAGTAAAACCAAAACTGATTGTAGCAGGTGCTTCAGCCTATTCTCAAATTATCGACTTTTCAAAATTCCGTGAAATCGCTGATGCTGTAGGTGCTAAGCTCATGGTGGATATGGCTCACATTGCTGGTTTGGTTGCGGCTGGTCTTCACCCAAGCCCAGTGCCATACGCTCATATCACTACAACAACGACCCACAAAACCCTTCGTGGACCACGTGGTGGTTTGATTTTGACTAATGACGAAGAACTTGCCAAGAAAATCAACTCAGCAATTTTCCCAGGTATTCAGGGAGGTCCATTGGAGCATGTTGTTGCTGCTAAGGCAGTTTCCTTTAAAGAAGTATTAGATCCAGCTTTCAAGGAATATGCTACTAATGTTATTAAGAACAGCAAGGCTATGGCAGCTGTCTTCTTGCAAGACCCTGATTTCCGTATCATTTCTGGCGGAACTGAAAACCACCTCTTCCTAGTGGATGTGACCAAAGTTGTAGAAAACGGCAAAGTTGCTCAAAACTTGCTGGATGAAGTCAATATTACCTTAAATAAAAACTCAATTCCTTACGAAAGCTTGTCACCATTCAAGACAAGTGGTATTCGTATCGGAGCAGCAGCCATTACTGCACGTGGATTTGGTGAAGAAGAAAGTCGCAAAGTGGCTGAATTGATCATTAAAACCCTTAAAAATGCAGAAAATGAGACTGTTTTAGAAGAAGTGAGAAGTGCAGTCAAAGAATTGACAGATGCCTTCCCATTATACGAGGACTAAAAATTTTATGGACATTTATATTAAGAAAGCTATTATTCACCAGTTCAGCCCAGATGATACTGAGCTGTTTCTAGCGAATAAGTTTCTCAATATCACTCCAAAAATCGAAGAATACCTGCGGAAAAAAATTGAACGTGTGTATTCAGATGAAGCCAAGACTGGGATTTTCGAAGAAGAAAATCCCTTCTTCAATCACATCACAGACGATTTGTTGGAGACATCAGTAACACTGGCTAATCTCTGGAAAGAGGAGTTCAGTATTTCTGAGAATCTCAAGACCAATGATTTGATTTTTGTGCAATTTTCTAAAGAAGGTATCGAGCATTTTGCTTTTTTGCGAATTGCCCTGCGTGAGACCTTGACCCACCTCGGTGGAGAAGTTGATAATCCAATCAAGCTGACTCAGAATAACCTGCCTGGATTTGGAACGGGTGCCGACGAGGCCTTGGTTGTCAATCTTCAGAGTCGTAAATATCACTTGATTGAAAAACGAATCAAATACAACGGGACTTTTTTGAACTATTTTTCAGATAATCTTTTAGCTGTTGCCCCTAAGATTTCTCCCAAGAAATCCATCAAGGAGCTGGAAAAAACGGCCCAGAGAATTGCTGAATCTTTTAACACAGATGATTTTCAATTTCAATCCAAGGTCAAGTCTGCTATTTTCAACAATTTAGAAGAAAGCAATGAGTTGTCACCTGAAAAATTGGCCAATGATCTTTTTGATAACAACCTGACAGCTCGATTAAGCTTTATTGATCAAGTCAAGGAAGCCGTACCAGAGCCTGTTCAATTTGATGAAATTGATGCCAGTCGCCAATTAAAGAAATTTGAAAACCAAAAACTCTCCTTGTCAAATGGAATTGAGCTCATCGTTCCCAATAACGTCTATCAAGACGCCGAGTCTGTTGAGTTTATCCAAAATGATAATGGAACCTACTCAATCTTAATCAAAAATATCGAGGATATACAAAGCAAATAATGTTTAAATTATTACGAAGAGTGCTAGTGCTAGCAGTCTTACTTTTTGTTGGCTATAAACTATACCGTATTCATCAAGATGTTAAGCAAGTGATGACTTACCAAACCTTGGTTAGGGAAATCTTGAGTGAAAAAGATACACCAGCAAATGAAGAGCTTGTGCTCGCTATGATCTATACCGAAACCAAAGGAAAAGAAGGCGATGTCATGCAGTCAAGTGAGTCTGCAACTGGCTCAACAAACTCCATCAACGACAAAGCTATTAGCATTCGCCAAGGAATCCAAACTCTGACAGATAATCTCTATCAGGCTCAAAATAAGGGAGTTGATGTTTGGACGGCCGTGCAGGCTTATAATTTTGGACCAACTTATATTGATTTTATTGCTCAACATGGTAAGAAAAATACTCTCTCATTAGCAAAACAGTACTCGCGAGAGACAGTTGCTCCCTCACTTGGAAATACTACAGGAAAAACATATAGGTATATCCATCCTATATCTATTCTGCATGGAGCTGAACTTTATGTAAATGGTGGAAATTATTACTATTCTAGACAGGTGCAACTTAACCTTTATATATTGAAATCAATGGTCAAAGTGATGGAAATCATTCCTTTTCTATAGAAAACACAAAAAAGCCACTCATACGAGTGACTTTTTTTACAATCCAGCGAAATCTTTGATTTCTTGTGCTGACATTGAAGAGTCGCAACGGACATTGATTTGTCCGTCCGCAATGTGAACAAAGCCTGGTACAGTTGGGATTCCATAGCGTGAGCGGAATGCTTGTAACTCATTGAGTTGGCTTGATTCTTCACTGTTGATGAAGTAGATGTGAGCTTTGGTTTCAGCTATGACACCTGCCAATGTACCAGCAAATTTACGGCAGTAAGGGCAAGTTTTGCGACCGATAAAGAAGGTTGCAGTTTCTTTTTTATCAAGAGCTTCTTGCGCACGCGCAACTGTAGTGACTTCAAGGTCTTTGATGTTATCTAAAAATTGTTCCATGAGATTACCTCGCTTTCATTGATATGTCTAGTATGCCATAAAGTTTCTAAAATTGCTTAGATTTGATACGAAAAAAGATGAGATTGGTTAGTCTCATCTTTTTAGGTCGTTATTTTACAAAAGCATTGATTTCTGCTTCGATGTTAGCAATCTTAGCTTGTGATTCTTCGTTGGTTTCCCCTACAACTGCAATGTAGAACTTGATTTTTGGTTCTGTCCCTGAAGGGCGAACAGCAATCCATGAACCGTCAGCAAGTGTGTATTTCAACACATCACTTGGAGGAGTTGTCAAGTTTGTAACAGTACCGTCAGCAGCAGTAGCAGTTTGTGCCTTGAAGTCTTCTACGACAGTGATAGCTGTTGTGTTCCATTCTTTTGGAGCATTGTTACGGAATTTAGCCATAATCGCTTTGATTTGTTCAGCACCATCGACACCTGAAAGGGTAACAGAGATAGTCTTTTCTGCGTAGTAGCCGTATTCTTTGTAGATTTCTTCGATACCGTCAGCAAGCGTCAAACCACGTGAACGGTAGTAGGCAGCAAGTTCAGCAACGACAAGAACAGCTTGGATAGCGTCTTTATCACGTACGAATGGTTTAATCAAGTAACCGAAGCTTTCTTCGAATCCCATCATGTATGTGTGATTGTGTTTTTCTTCGAATTCTTGGATTTTTTCAGCAATAAATTTGAAACCAGTCAAGACGTTGAACATAGTTGCGCCGTAGCTTTCAGCAATCTTCGTTACCAAGTCAGTTGAAACGATAGATTTGCATAGAGCTGCATTTTCAGGAAGAGTTCCAGCATTTTTGTGGGCTTCCAAGATGTATTTTGCCATGATAGCACCGATTTGGTTACCTGAAAGGTTGAGGTAGCTACCATCTTTTTGAAGAACTTCCACACCAACACGGTCAGCGTCTGGGTCAGTTGCCACAAGAACATCTGCACCAACTTGACGACCAAGTTCTTCAGCAAGGGCAAAGGCTGCTTGGCTTTCTGGATTTGGAGATTTTACAGTTGAGAAGTCAGGGTCAGCAGTTGCTTGAGCTTCTACGACTTGAACAGAGTCAAATCCTGCTTGGGCAAGAGCACGACGAGCCAACATTTCACCAGTACCATGAAGTGGTGTGTAGACAATCTTCATATCTTTACCAAATTCTTCAATCAAGGCAGGGTTGATGTTAACGTCCTTGACTTCTTTTAGGTATTCCACATCGACAGCTTCGCCGATGACTTCAATCAAGCCAGAAGCTTTTTCAGCTTCCACATCAGCAACTTCAACTGCAAATGGGTTTTCGATTGCACGAATATAGGTAGTTAAAGCGTCTGCATCGTGTGGAGGCATTTGTCCACCGTCTTCACCATATACTTTGTAGCCGTTAAATGGAGCAGGATTGTGGCTGGCAGTAATCATAATACCAGCAAAACAGTTGAGGTGACGAACTGCAAAAGAAAGTTCTGGAGTTGGACGAAGGCTTTCAAATACATAAGATTTAATACCATGTTTAGCAAGAACTGCCGCAGATTCTAAGGCAAACTCAGGAGAGAAGTGACGGCTATCATAAGCAATCGCAACACCACGTTCTTTTTCGTTTCCACCTTTTGATTCAATCAAACGTGCCAAACCTTCTGTTGCTTGACGTACAACATAGATGTTGATACGGTTAGTACCTGCACCAATCAAGCCACGCATACCAGCAGTACCAAATTCAAGATTTGTATAGAAGGCATCTTCCTTTGTTTTTTCATCCATATTTTCTAAATCTTGACGAAGGTAGTCAGGAAGCTCCGCAAAATCAACCCATTTCTGGTAATTTTCTTGGTAAGACATTAAAATTCTCCTTTATTTTTAAAACATTTAATCGGCTTCATTATATCATTTTTTTAAGTTTTAGTAAATGCTTATACTCCTCTAAAATCTTTTCGATAAACCAGGTCAGCTTAACTTTGCTGTGTGTATGATGTTGATGCGGGGAAAAATTCAATCTCAGTAAAAAAGTAAGTCTTCTCATAATAAAACATTGATACCAAACGTTTTATTATGAGAAGACTTTTACACAGCATCTTTAATCTGTGACTAGACGTTTAGTTCTAAGAATGCCATCTTGACTAGATGGTTTTCTTGACCGTTATTGGTGATAATCTTCCAGCAAGGCTTCAAACTCAGATACTGACATACCTAATTACTGACTGGCAAGCTCGGAAGTCAGAATACCTTGACGAACTAGATTTGCTAAACCTACTTTTTAATCCCTGTTCGATGCCTTCAGCTCGTCCACGTTCAAGATCTTCCGCCCTAGCAGTTTCTAAGGCATAATCATGAGCCAATAACGGTTGTTCTTCACGCATACGTAGTTGACTAAACATTTTCCTGTCCTCCTCGGACCAGCTTTTATAGTCCAGCAGTTGATCTGCTTGGCTGATGGCTCGCTCAGGTTGTTTGGTAAAGGGTTTATTCCCGAAAAACTCCAACCACGGCTTGCGAACCTTGTCTTTGCTGGTTTCTCTGTATTTTTTAGTTCAAAGAACTCATTATTGTGATGATTTTACAATAATGCCTCAAATTCAGTGACAGTCATGCCTAACTGCTGACTGGCAATCTCAGAAGTCAGAAGATCTTGGCGGACCATATCTAGGAAGGCAAAGAGTTTTCCACGTTCAAGTCCTTGTTCAATCCCCTCTGCACGACCACGTTCTAAGCCTTTTTCCTCAGCTTGTTCCAAGGCATAGTCCTGTGCTAACAAGGCTTGTTCTTCGCGTCTGCGTTGTTCACTAAACATCTTCCTGTCCTCCTCGGACCAGCTCTTGTAATCCAGCAGTTGATCTGCTTGGCTGATGGCTCGATCTGGTTGTTGGGTAAAGGGCTTGTTGCCGAAAAACTCTAACCAGGGCTTGCGAACCTCGTCTTTGCTGGTTTCTCTGTATTTTTTTAGTTCTAAGAACGCCATCTTGACTAGATGATTTTCTTGTCCATTGTTTGTGATGGTTAAGACTTCACCCGTCGTGTCCTCTCGCATACTAAAACTGTGAAAGGCTAAATCATCTTGAAAATAATTACTGTCCACGATAGCAATAGCGTAAACAGGTGCGATGTGTTTATAGCTCTGGTGGGTATCACCTTCTTGTTGGCGAATTTTTTCGAGATTTTGATTGACCTGACTGCACAGATAAGCCCACAAACGATTGATGAAAAAATTCTGATGATGAACTTGGATTTCAATAATTACTTGCGTACCATTGTCCAACTCCGCCAAGACATCTATGCTAGTATAGAAATCCTGGGCCGAGTAGGGTAGGGAAGGCAAGACATGAATGTTACTTCCCTCCAAAATGGTTACATTTTTGGCTGGTAAATCCAACATATCGCGGATAAATTGACAAGTGATTTCTGGATTGCTAAAGATTTTCTTAGCAACCAAATCATTAGTTGGGCTGATGCCCGGATGACGTAATGTCATACTTCCTCTCCTTTCATTATAGCACATTTTTTAATCTAGTTTTACTAAATTTGATGCTTCTATCTATTTATTCGGAAAAAGAAGAAAAAGGGTAGAAAAAATCTCAAATTGTCTCATTTTTAAAGAAATAAATGTAAAAATCCTAAAGCAAGCTGGGGAGGTCTCAAAGCACAGGACTGAGCTTGCTGATAGGAGGAAGCAAGTCCATCAGATGCACACGACAGGGCAAGGCTGATGGGACTTCATCTTTGCTGTTGGTTTACTGATGAGGGACTCCTAACCTACCTTTGGTTTTGGTAAAAAGAGTCGTCTATATGCTAGTCTTTCATTTCAATCAAAAAAGTTGAAATTTATAGTTGTTTGATGTATAATATTTAAATGAGATTGTATGCTATTATGCAAGAAATAGTATAACAATATATATATATATATATATGATTGGAGTCTAAAATGGGTAAATTTGATAAACAACTAAAATATAGTATTCGAAAAGTAAGTGTCGGTGCAGCTAGTGTCGTCATTGGTGCTTTTTACCTTGCCATGGGGGCAGGTGTGGTACACGCGGAAACGAATACTACTACTGATGGAGGGGCAAGTCACTCTCGTCCGTCTCCAGAATCGGAGACAAGCCAACCTAACAGTCTGGCTTCGTCTGGCTATGGGGCGGTGGCTGCTCAAAATCCAGATGTTTCTGGAAAATCAACAGAGCCAACAACACCTAAAGAGAAAGAAAATAATGAAACCCTTAATGCGGCGCAGAGGGCAGAGGCGCCTACGTCTGCTAATACTAGAAGTCGCCGTGTAAGAAGAGAAACAGGAGATGCTCCTGCTGGCGGAACTTCTAATACTTCTACTGGAACTGAGACACCTGCCGGGGCTTCTACTGGAAATAACGAAGTATTAGATTCTGCTGTAACCGAACGTAAGGGGTCTACAGTACAACCAGATCAACCGGGGATATCTATACCAAAAGGAAATGAGGATGGAGCACATGATCCGAATGCTCACTTGAAGTTTGACGATCCTAAGGAAGATGCTACAGTTGAAGAAATGTGGAAAATTATCCAACATATGCCGGATGACTTCCAAAATAACGAGCGTTCATACTTGAGAAATATGGATACTCTAGGAAGAGAACTTCGATTTGATAAAACTGCTGAGAATCCAGAGGGTGTACCTCTTCAACCGGGTGAAATTAGAGAACTTCATGACTTTGGTGGTTGGCATGCCATTGATGAAAATGGAAACAAAGGTAAGTTCGTTATCGGTAGAAAGAACGCACAAGGTTACTTCACAGGTTGGCATAAAGTTGGACAAACTGAGAATGGGATTCCGATAATTGAACAAGGTGGTATGCTTGGGGCAGATTCCTTAGATAACGTCTATGTGCATGAGCAAGCCTTAGATCGTCGTTTTGATTATATGCTGATGCTTGTTAAAGGGCGTACACGTGCCAATCGTAATGATACTGTAGCGGATAATTCTACATATGATCCACGGACTCAGAATGAACGTGCAGAGGCGGTTGGTGCTAATTTTAAGACGCTTCCGTTTTTAGAAAAGGATAAATTTAATAAATATTCTCCAGGTGTCGTTGGCTACAATGGGATAGAGAAGAAATTCACAGCCTTTTCTACTAAATACGGAAGTCGTGTTCGTGTTGATTTTGTGACAGGGTACATCACAGATATTAACGGTTCTAAAGGAAGTTATCGAGTAGTAATTAAAGCTCAAAATAGCAAGGGCGAAGAAACAAAAGTTTATGATGAAACTATTTCTCGTGTAGCTGAAATCGTTCAGAATGAAGAGTTGTATAAGAAAGGTTTAAATGTTGAAGCGGCACATGCAAACATTTTGAGATTTTTAAAAGATGAGTTTACTTATCGCATTAATAAAATTAGAAATGAGAAAGTAAAAAATAGTTCATTAAAAGGTATAAACAAAAAAGATTACGATTCAAAACAACAAGAGTTATACGCTCAATTTGAAGCAGAAGCTACGGAAGAAGCTAAAAAACAAGGCGATATTGTGATGAATGTTACTGAAGACTTCTTAAGTATAGGAAAATCAAAGGAAAGAGATTCAGAGTGGAAGAAAACTTTCACAAGTACAGCTCAGTTACCTATAAAGCTAGCAAATGACTTGAATAATTTAATGAAAAATGCTGATAAAGATAATCCTAATACCCCAACTTGGCTAAGTACAGCTAAGCCTCAAGCTAAAGCTGATGACAGAGCATATAGATTACTCACTACTCTTATACCAGGTGCTAAGAAAATTACCTATCATGTTAACGATGATCAGCTGGAAGTTGAAACAGATAAATACACATATACTGCCGCTAGAAACGGTAGCAAGGAAGTTGGTATTCAAGGGTCTCGCATAGAAGCAACTGGAACTGCGAGTGAATATGGTCTTACCTCTGCAGATTTTGAACGAGCGAAAACGAATACAATAGCGAATAATCTTAATAATGGTTGGGCTAAATCTAATAATGAAGAATTCAAACATTTCTCACACATTTTAGGAGTAGATAAAGGGATTGTGCGTACGAATGTGATTTCTGATGAAGAACTGTCGGCTAAGATTAAGGAAGCAGTGGGTCCTGGATATAGCAAACTAGGAAAAGCAGGCTACTTCGCTACTGCGGACATTCCTTTAGGAACGGATATTGTATCATATACTGTACAAGTAATTCCATCTGATAATGAAAGAGTTGGGGTAAACCCTCAAAGTTCTCGTATTCAGTATAATATGCCAATTCTAGCCGATTTCTCAGTTATTCAAGATACGACAGGACCATCAAAAGAAGTAGCAATAAGAATAATTCGCAAGTCAAATCTTCCAGAAGATAAGAAAAATAAGATTATAGAAGAAATCAACAAGAGTAAGAAGACATCTGAAATAAGATCGGCTATGTCTAGGAATGTAAAAGTTCGATATGTTGATAAAGCAGGTAATGTGATTACAAATATCGAAAACGAAAACACTTTTGGTGAGAAAGACAGCGAAAATAGATATACAGCAGCTAAGGATGTGCTTATCAGTTCTACTTACGACGTAACAGCTAGAGCTTATACAACACTATCTACAACAAATAATAAATATTATAGTTTGGTAGCTGATAACGGTGGTTTAGCAACTGGTTCAGCACCAACGACTGGAACAATTGATACTACCGATGAAGATAAAGTTGTTACTTTTGTATATGAAGAAACGGTAAAACCAGTAACGCCAACAACAGGTAAAGGTGTCGTTCACTTCAAGAAACAAGTATCTGAGACAGTAACAGAACCGTTAACTGGATATGGTGATATTACGCTTTCTGGTAATGTAGGAGAGACATTCTCTTCAACAGATGTAGATACTAGAATAACAGCACTGAAAAATGCTGGGTATGAGATTGTAACAAACGAATTTGATACAAATAGTAAAACAATTGATTCAACAACTGATGTAGACGGACAAGAGCCAAGTCAGGTGTATAATGTAACTGTAAGAGAAAAAGTAGTAACAGTAACAACTCCACCAACTCCAGACACACCAATTGATCCAGAAAATCCAAACGGACCAAAATGGACAGAAGAGTTAGTGAACCAATTGTCACTTAAGAAAGATGTTACACGTACGATTACTTATGTTAAGAAAGAAACTGCGGATGGACCAGAAATAGCGGATGCGAAACCAACTAAGAAACAAACAGCCCACTTCAAACGTAGTGCAACATACAACTTAGTAACAAAAGTAGTAACGCCAGGAGAATGGACAAGTACGGATAAAACTCTAGCAGCTGTACCGACAGAAAAATTAGATGGTTATGTAGCAGACAAAGCATCTGTCGAAGAAGTGGAAACAAACGTAAATTCAACAGACTTAGATAAGAAAGTTGTGTATACTAAGTTAGGATCATGGATACCTAATAAACCAGGTGAAGAAACACCAACGCCAATCCCATATCCAAACCATCCGACAGATCCGACAAAACCAGGAGATCCAACACCAGGAACGGTCCCATATGTACCAGGATACACACCACAAGTTGGAGGGAACCCGTTAGTACCGAAAAATCCAGATGATTTAACGGAAGGATACAATCCACCAGTACCAACAGATCCGAAAACAAATACAGAAATCACATATGTGGCAGATCCACAAAAAGCAGTAGTGAAAGTATTCAATACAACAACAGGAACAGAGGTAGAATTACCAGCTGAGAAAGTAAGTATTGATAACGGAACAACAGATGCAGCAATTCCAACAGATTCAGTAACAGCTAAGATTGCAGACTTAGAAAAACGTGGATATGTAGTTGAAAATAAAGAGTTATTAAATAATCAAAAATTTGATAACGAAAAAGATCCAACAGATGGAGATCCAACGCAAGTATTCAAATTACTTGTTAAGGAACGTACTGTAACAGTAACAGAGCCGAAAAATCCAAATGATCCAGTAGATCCAGATAAACCAGAAGGACCAAAATGGCCAGCAGAAGGATTAGCAAAATCTGACTTAGAAAAAGAAGTAAAACGTACAATTACTTACGTTAAGAAAGAAACTGCAGACGGACCTGAAATCGAAAATGCGAAACCAACTAAGAAACAAACAGCGCACTTCAAACGTAGTGCAACATACAACTTAGTAACAAAAGTAGTAACGCCAGGAGAATGGACAAGTACGGATAAAAC
>NZ_CABFMF010000012.1 GCF_901875575.1 uncultured Streptococcus sp. | reverse complement strand
GGATATCATTGCGGTCTGAAAGGGTAAGGTGTTTATGTTTTGTCATAGTGGACCTCATTTCTAACTCAAACGTCTCACACTTAATTCCACCATAAAAATCCGTTTTAGACCGATTTCCACTTCGGCTAGCCAAGTGGAAGTTACTTTGAGAAGTTACCCCATTACCATTTTTAGTGGATATTACTAAAAATAGCTTGAAAATATTGAGTAAGTATGATAAAATAATAGCTGTCGTGTAAACGATAATACTCATTCTTGATGAATTGTGAAACTGTTGCCCTTGGGTCGTTTCGCAAGTTGAAATCGAGAAGAGGAAAAAACAAAAAGGAGAAATACTCATGGCAGTAATTTCAATGAAACAACTTCTTGAGGCTGGTGTACACTTTGGTCACCAAACTCGTCGCTGGAACCCTAAGATGGCTAAATACATCTTTACTGAACGTAATGGAATCCACGTTATCGACTTGCAACAAACTGTAAAATACGCTGACCAAGCATATGACTTCATGCGTGATGCAGCAGCTAACGATGCAGTTGTATTGTTTGTTGGTACTAAGAAACAAGCAGCTGATGCAGTTGCTGAAGAAGCAGTACGTTCAGGTCAATACTTCATCAACCACCGTTGGTTGGGTGGAACTCTTACTAACTGGGGAACTATTCAAAAACGTATCGCTCGTTTGAAAGAAATCAAACGTATGGAAGAAGATGGAACTTTCGAAGTCCTACCTAAGAAAGAAGTTGCACTTCTTAACAAACAACGTGCACGTCTTGAAAAATTCTTGGGTGGTATCGAAGATATGCCTCGTATCCCAGATGTGATGTACGTAGTTGACCCACATAAAGAGCAAATCGCTGTTAAAGAAGCTAAAAAATTGGGAATCCCAGTTGTAGCGATGGTTGACACAAACACTGATCCAGATGATATCGATGTAATCATCCCAGCTAACGATGACGCTATCCGCGCTGTTAAATTGATCACAGCTAAATTGGCTGACGCTATCATTGAAGGACGTCAAGGTGAAGATGCAGTAGCAGTTGAAGCAGAATTTGCAGCTTCAGAAACTCAAGCAGATTCAATTGAAGAAATCGTTGAAGTTGTAGAAGGCGACAACGCTTAATTTATACAAATAGTAATTACCTAGGAGGGCGGGGCTTAGCCCGGCTCTCCTATTTTTAAAAAATATAGGAGAATCAAAATGGCAGAAATTACAGCTAAACTTGTAAAAGAGTTGCGTGAAAAATCTGGTGCCGGTGTTATGGACGCTAAAAAAGCGCTAGTAGAAACAGACGGTGACATCGAAAAAGCGATTGAATTACTTCGTGAAAAAGGTATGGCTAAGGCGGCTAAGAAAGCTGACCGTGTTGCTGCAGAAGGTTTGACTGGTGTTTATGTTAACGGTAATGTTGCAGCAGTTATTGAAGTAAACGCTGAAACTGACTTCGTTGCGAAAAACGCTCAATTCGTTGAATTGGTAAATACTTCAGCTAAAGTTATTGCTGAAGGAAAACCTGCTAATAATGAAGAAGCACTTGCTTTGACAATGCCTTCAGGTGAAACTCTTGAAGCTGCATACGTATCTGCAACAGCAACTATCGGAGAAAAAATCTCATTCCGTCGCTTTGCATTGATTGAAAAAACAGACGCACAACACTTTGGAGCTTACCAACATAACGGTGGACGTATCGGTGTTATTTCAGTTGTTGAAGGTGGAGACGAAGCACTTGCTAAACAATTATCAATGCACATCGCAGCGATGAAACCAACAGTTCTTTCTTACAAAGAATTGGATGAGCAATTCGTTAAAGATGAATTGGCACAATTGAACCACGTAATCGACCAAGACAACGAAAGCCGTGCAATGGTTAACAAACCAGCTCTTCCACACTTGAAGTATGGATCAAAAGCTCAATTGACTGATGAAGTAATTGCACAAGCTGAAGAAGCTATCAAAGCTGAATTGGCTGCAGAAGGTAAACCTGAAAAAATTTGGGATAAAATCATTCCAGGTAAAATGGACCGCTTCATGCTTGACAACACTAAAGTTGACCAAGCATACACACTTCTTGCACAAGTTTACATCATGGATGATAGCAAGACAGTTGAAGCATACCTTGAATCAGTTAACGCTTCAGTAGTTGAGTTTGCTCGCTTTGAAGTTGGTGAAGGTATCGAGAAAGCTGCAAACGACTTCGAAGCTGAAGTTGCAGCTACAATGGCAGCAGCCTTGAATAACTAATAATAAAAAGGAAGCCAAATTGCTTCCTTTTTATTATTAGTTATATAGTAGATTCCTATAGGGAAAGTTAAGATAAACAAAAAGCCCTATAATAAGGGCTAAATGTATTTAGGAGACTACACTTCAAATTCATAGAGTGCTGTAGAAAGATAACGTTCGCCGTTATCTGGTGCTAGAGCAAGGACTTTCTTACCTGTACCTAATTTTTTAGCAACTTCAATTGCTCCGTAGATAGCTGCAGCTGAAGAAATACCAACAAGGAATCCTTCTTTTCCGCCAATCTCACGGCCAAGTGCCAGAGCGTCGTCTGATGTTACACGAACAATACCATCATAGGCGTTTGTATCAAGTGTATCAGGAATAAATCCAGCTGAGATACCTTGAATTTTGTGAGGACCAGGTTTTTCACCAGATAGAATAGCAGATTCATCTGCTTCTACTGCATAAACTTGAATACCTGAATTTGCTGTTTTGAGTGCATGAGAAACACCAGAAATTGTTCCACCGGTACCAACTCCAGCAACAAAGGCATCTAATCCATCTTTACCGAAAGCAGCTAGTACCTCAGCTCCTGTTGTTCTTTCGTGTACTTCTGGATTAGCTGGATTGTCAAATTGAAGAGGAAGGAAACCATCACGTTCAGCAGCGATTTCTTGAGCCTTAGCAATAGCACCTTTCATTCCTTCGCTACCGGGAGTTAGGACGAGTTCAGCACCATAAGCTTGGATAATTTTACGTCGTTCTACACTCATAGTTTCAGGCATAACGATGACAACTTTATACCCTTTAGCAGCACCTACCCATGAAAGTCCAATACCAGTGTTTCCACTTGTTGCTTCAACAATAGTAGCACCAGGTTTTAGAATTCCATCGTATTCTGCTTTTTCAATCATGCTGAGAGCGATACGGTCTTTTACAGATGAACCCGGATTAAATGCTTCAAGCTTTACATAGACATCCGCAGCACCTTCTGGCACTATGTTGTTGAGTTTAACAATCGGAGTTTGACCGATTAATTCAGTAATGTTGTTATAAATAGACATATGAATACCTCTTTGTATAAGATATCTCTAGTATAACGCTATCTATACCATTTGTAAAATATAGAAATCCTATCGAAGTGATAGGATTTTTTTATATCAGAAGTCTAAGCCATTAATTTTCAAGCGATTGTGATAAGCTAATTCTAGCAAATATGTATAAAGTGGAATGATATCTGTTTTTTTAGGGAATTCAAATTTATGAGAACTAAAATGCTCATTATGTGCTTTTAGAAAGACATTTTCTAAATAAGTAATAGTAATTTCACTATCATCTATACCTGCTCCTGCAGTTTCCATTTCAACGTTAACAATGTTCATCAAAAAGATTGATTTAACGGACATCTTACGTCCAGTAGCGCCTTGTTTATCTGTAAAGATAATACGGATATTTGTAAATATAATTGAGTCACGAATCAGTTTATATCCACTTTGAATTTCTTCATTTTCTAGTAGATATTGTCCATATTCTTTGATAAGAGTTTCTTTGTTTTGCTCGCTAAAGTTACCAGCGAGCCCTTGAATGAATTTTCCAAATGCCATATTTTTCTCCTTTGTTTACAGTAAGTTTACAGGAACTTCAACTTCTCGTAAACCTTGATCAGTTAAAGTAACTTTTCCATTAAAAAACTCCACCAGTGCAGCTTTAATATTTTCTTTTTCTTCTTTATCGACATAAATCATCGTATCGACTTGATCTGTGAAGTTTGTTTCTAGTTCTATGAGATTATGTTCTTTAAGGAAATTACCATATTCTTGGTACTGAGCGTAAGACATTTGAATAGCAATGCCAGCCTGCTCTTTGATTTCGATGATACCAATTTCCTTGACGGCTAAGGCCACACTGCCCGCGTAAGCACGAATCAATCCTCCAGCGCCCAGTTTAATGCCACCAAAGTAGCGTGTTACTACCACACAGATATTGGTAAGATTGTGATTTTCTAGTACCCCAAGCATGGGAACACCAGCAGTACCACTGGGCTCACCATCATCACTTGTACGTTTAATTTCACTACGTTCACCAATAATGAAGGCAGAGCAGTTATGCGTAGCTTTGTAGTGTTCTTTTTTGATGGCAGTAATGAAGTCGCGAGCCTCTTCTTCGCTATAAATACGCTTGGCATGACAGATAAAGCGTGATTTTTTGATTTCTTCTTGGACTTGACCGTCCTCTTTAATTGTTCTAAATTCCATGATTTAATTGTACTAAAAAATTATCTAAAGTGCTAGGTTTTACGAATAAAGAAGTATGAAAGTAAATCCAAATTATCTCGGTCGTTTATTTACTGAGAATGAATTGTCAGAAGAGGACCGTCAGTTGGCGGAGAAACTTCCAGCAATGAGAAAGGAGAAGGGAAAACTTTTCTGTCAACGTTGTAATAGTCCTATTTTAGAAGAATGGTATTTGCCCATCGATGCTTACTATTGTAGGGAGTGTTTACTGATGAAGCGAGTTAGGAGTGATCAAGCTTTATACTATTTTCCGCAGGAGGATTTTCCAAAGCAAGATGTTCTTAAATGGCGTGGTCAATTAACCCCTTTTCAAGATATGGTATCAAAAGGATTACTCCAAGCAGTAGATAAAAAGGAAGAAATCTTGGTTCATGCGGTGACGGGAGCTGGAAAGACGGAAATGATTTATCAAGTTGTGGCTAAAGTCATTAATGCTGGTGGTGCGGTATGTTTGGCCAGTCCGAGAATAGATGTTTGTTTAGAGTTATATAAGAGACTACAGAATGATTTTTTTTGTGATATATCTCTATTACATGGAGAGTCAGATCCCTATTTTCGAACACCGTTAGTTGTTGCAACAACACATCAATTATTAAAGTTTTATCAAGCTTTCGATTTACTGATAGTGGATGAAGTAGATGCTTTCCCTTATGTTGACAATCCAATACTTTACCATGCTGTAAATAATAGTGTAAAGGAGAATGGAATGAGAATCTTTTTAACAGCTACATCTACCGATGAGTTAGATAAAAAAGTTCAAATAGGAGAGTTAAAAAGGCTAAGTTTGCCGAGGCGATTTCATGGTAATCCTTTGATTATTCCTAAACCAGTTTGGTTGTCTGATTTTGAAAGATATTTAGATAAGGGATGTTTGTCACCAAAGTTAAAAGCCTATATTGATAAACAGAGAAGTACTGGTTTTCCATTGCTACTTTTTGCATCAGAAATTGAGAAAGGAAAGAAATTAAAAGAAGTTTTGCAGAAGGAATTTCCTCGTGAGAAAATTGGTTTTGTGTCCTCAGTTACGGAAGATCGATTAGAGCAGGTACAAGCATTTAGAGATGGGGCACTGACCATACTCATCAGTACAACTATTCTAGAGCGTGGAGTGACTTTTCCTCGTGTAGATGTTTTTGTAGTAGAAGCGAATCATTGTCTTTTTACCAAGTCTAGTTTAATACAGATTGGAGGACGTGTCGGTCGGAGTATGGACAGACCAACAGGAGAATTGGTTTTCTTTCATGACGGTTTGAATGTCTCCATTAAGAAAGCTATTAAAGAGATTAAACAGATGAATAAGGAGGCAGGTTTGTGAGCTGCTTGTTATGTGGACAGAGTATCAAGAATGATTTAACTTTTAGAAGTTTATTACTTTTAAAGAATAAAGAAAATAATGTTTGCCTAGATTGTTTATCTGTATTTGAGAAAATTAGTGAAGAGCACTGCCCAAACTGTATGAAAATTGGCGTGTCAACTAAGTGTCAAGATTGTCAATATTGGTGTAAAGAAGGGCTACGAGTGGATCATCAGGCTATTTTTATCTATAATCAAGCTATGAAAGATTTTTTTAGTCGATATAAGTTTGATGGGGACTATCTACTAAGAAAAGTTTTCACATCATATTTATCTGAGGAATTCAGAAAGTATAAGGGTTATCAATTTGTAGTCGTTCCTTTAAGTTCTGAAAGATATTATAATAGAGGCTTTAATCAGGTTATTGGCTTGGTGGAGGCGGCAGGATATTCATACAGGGATATACTAGGTAAGAGAGACGAAAAGGCTAGTTCTTCTAAAAATCGTTTGGAACGTTTGGCTACGAAACTTCCTTTTTTTATCAAAAATGATGTAGATATTCCCAAGAAAATATTACTTATAGATGATATTTATACTACAGGTTCAACGGTCAATCGTATTAAGAGAATGTTGGAAGAAGCAGGCGCTGAAGATGTAAAAACATTTTCGCTTGCAAGATGAGGAAAAAATTGCAAAATTAAGATGAAAGCGTTATAATAAAAATATAAAAACAAAAATGTTTAGAAAGAAGGTACTCATATGATTAAATATAGTATCCGTGGTGAAAACCTAGAAGTAACAGAAGCAATTCGTGATTATGTAGTTTCTAAACTCGAAAAGATCGAAAAGTACTTTCAAGCAGAACAAGAACTTGATGCTCGGATTAATTTGAAAGTGTATCGTGAAAAAACTGCTAAAGTAGAAGTAACAATTCCACTTGGATCTATTACTCTTCGTGCAGAAGATGTCTCTCAAGATATGTATGGATCAATTGATCTTGTAACAGATAAGATTGACCGTCAAATTCGTAAAAATAAAACTAAAATCGAACGTAAAAATAAAAATAAAGTTTCAAAAAGTCAATTATTTACAGATGCTTTGGTTGAAGATTCAAATGTTGTTCAGTCTAGAGTTGTTCGTTCAAAACAAATTGATTTAAAACCAATGGATTTGGAAGAAGCAATTCTGCAAATGGATTTATTGGGTCATGATTTCTTTATCTTTGTAGATGTTGAGGATCATACAACGAATGTTATTTATCGTCGCGAGGATGGTGAAATTGGTTTACTAGAAGTTAAAGAATCGTAATATTTTGTAAAAATTTTTTGGCCCAGAGCCAAAACCGAAGAGAACCAATAGGTTTCTCTTCTTTTTGTTGTTCAGATTACTATGATGTAAATATAGAAGGTTTGTACAAACTTATCTTGTTTCATAGTAATGGTTTAGACTGATTTTTCGAACTTACTGATATGGTTTAGAAAATAAAATAGTTATGTCAGATGCTTTTATTCCTCTTGTATTTGTGATATAATTAACCAGTAAATGATTTAGTGATAAATTTTGCTATTCTATTTTGAAATAAAGAAAGCATTAGGAAAGGAGTAAGATATGAGACAGCTAGCTAAGGATATTGATAGCTTTTTGAACGAGGTGATTTTGCAAGCTGAAAATCAGCATGAAATATTGATAGGGAACTGTACTAGCGATGTTGCTTTAACCAATACCCAGGAGCATATTCTCATGCTCTTGTCAGAGGAGTCTTTAACTAATTCAGACTTAGCTCGTCGTTTAAATGTTAGCCAGGCAGCCGTAACCAAGGCTATTAAATCTTTGGTCAAAGAAGGGATGCTTGAGACGTCTAAGGATCCTAATGATGCGCGTGTTATCTTTTATCAGTTGACAGATATGGCTCGTCCGATTGCTGAAGAACATCATCACCACCATGAGCATACACTTTTAACCTATGAACAAGTAGCGATTAAGTTTACTCCAAATGAACAAAAAGTGATTCAGCGATTTTTGACTGCCTTAGTAGGAGAAATTAAATAATGCGATATATTACAGTAGAGGATTTATCCTTCTATTATGATAAGGAGCCGGTTCTGGAACATATCAACTACAGTGTTGATAGTGGAGAATTTGTGACTTTAACTGGAGAAAATGGAGCTGCCAAGACGACGCTAATCAAGGCTAGTCTGGGGATCCTTCAACCACGCATTGGAAAGGTGAGCATTTCAAAGACAAATACGCAAGGTAAGAAATTGAGAATAGCCTATCTTCCTCAACAGATTGCCAGTTTTAATGCTGGTTTTCCAAGTACGGTTTATGAATTTGTCAAGTCGGGTCGCTATCCGCGAAAGGGTTGGTTCCGTCGCCTGAATGCTCATGATGAGGAGCATATCAAGGCCAGTTTGGATTCAGTTGGCATGTGGGAACATCGAGACAAACGCTTGGGGTCTCTATCTGGAGGGCAAAAGCAGCGAGCGGTGATTGCGCGTATGTTTGCTTCTGACCCAGATGTGTTTATCCTAGATGAGCCGACAACGGGTATGGATGCAGGAAGTAAAAATGAATTTTACGAACTCATGCACCACAGTGCCCATCATCATGGCAAAGCTGTTTTGATGATTACCCATGATCCTGAAGAAGTTAAGGACTATGCGGACCGCAATATTCATCTGGTCCGTAATCAAGATTCACCATGGCGTTGCTTTAATGTTCATGCGAATGATCAGGAGGTAGGCAATGCTTAGTTTATTATCTTATGACTTTATGCAGCGTGCCTTTCTGGCTGTTATCGCTATGAGTCTTTTCTCGCCAGTATTGGGAACCTTCCTTATCTTGCGTCGTCAGAGTTTGATGAGTGATACTCTTAGTCACGTCTCGCTTTCGGGTGTAGCTTTTGGTCTGGTTCTGGGGATTTCTCCGACTATTTCCACTATTGCTATTGTCTTGATTGCGGCGATCTTTCTGGAGTATCTTCGTACGGTTTACAAGAGCTTTATGGAAATCGGGACAGCTATCCTCATGTCAACAGGTCTGGCTGTTTCTCTGATTGTCATGAGCAAGGGGAAAAGCTCGAGTTCGATGAGTTTGGACCAGTACCTTTTTGGTTCAATCGTGACTATCAGCGAAGAGCAAGTCATTTCCCTCTTTGTTATTGCGGCGGTTGTCTTGATTTTGACCTTCCTTTTCCTTCGTCCAATGTATATCTTGACTTTTGATGAGGATACGGCTTTTGTGGATGGCTTGCCAGTTCGTACCATGTCCATTCTTTTTAACATGGTGACGGGGGTGGCCATTGCCCTTATGATTCCAGCTGCAGGAGCTCTTCTGGTATCGACCATTATGGTCTTGCCAGCTAGTATTGCCCTGCGTCTGGGTAAAAACTTTAAATCGGTTATGCTGCTTGCCAGTGCGATTGGATTTTTGGGAATGGTAGCAGGTCTTTACATTTCCTACTATGCAGAAACACCTGCAAGTGCAAGTATAACGATTATCTTTGTAAGTGTCTTTTTGCTAATCAGTTTAGCTAAACGATTTATCAAATAGGAGAATGACATGAAAAAAATTAGCCTATTGCTAGCCAGTCTATGTGCTCTGTTTTTGGTAGCTTGTTCCAATCAAAAACAGGCAGATGGCAAATTAAATATTGTGACAACCTTTTACCCTGTCTATGAATTTACCAAGCAAGTCGCAGGAGATACGGCTAATGTAGAACTCCTAATTGGTGCTGGGACAGAGCCCCATGAATATGAACCATCTGCCAAGGCAATTGCTAAAATCCAAGACGCAGATACCTTCGTTTATGAAAATGAAAACATGGAAACATGGGTACCTAAATTGCTAGATACTTTGGATAAGAAAAAAGTGAACACCATTAAGGCGACAGGCGATATGTTGCTTTTGCCAGGTGGTGAGGAAGAAGAGGAAGATCATGATCACGGTGGTGAAGGTCACCATCATGACTACGATCCCCATGTTTGGTTATCACCAGTCCGTGCCATTAAACTATTAGAGCACATCCGTGATAGCTTGTCAGCAGATTATCCTGATAAAAAAGAGACCTTTGAGAAGAATGCTGCTGCCTATATCGAAAAATTGCAAGCCTTGGATAAGACTTATGCAGAAGGTTTGTCTCAAGCAAAACAAAAGAGCTTTGTGACTCAACACGCAGCTTTTAACTATCTTGCCTTAGATTATGGGCTCAAACAAGTCGCTATCTCAGGACTTTCTCCAGATGCCGAGCCATCAGCTGCTCGTTTGGCAGAATTGACAGAGTACGTTAAGAAAAATAAAATCGCCTATATCTACTTTGAAGAAAATGCTTCACAAGCCCTTGCTAATACGCTTTCAAAAGAGGCAGGTGTCAAAACAGATGTCCTCAATCCTTTAGAAAGTTTGACAGAAGAGGACACTAAGGCTGGAGAAAACTACATTTCCGTGATGGAGAAAAACCTCAAGGCTCTAAAACAAACAACAGACCAAGAAGGTTCAGCTATCGAACCTGAAAAGGCAGAGGATACGAAGACAGTTCAAAATGGTTATTTCGAGGATGCAGCTGTCAAGGACCGCACCTTGAGTGACTATGCAGGTAACTGGCAATCAGTTTATCCTTTCCTTGAAGATGGTACGTTTGATCAAGTCTTTGACTACAAGGCCAAGTTGACTGGTAAGATGACTCAGGCTGAGTACAAGGCCTACTATACAAAAGGCTATCAGACAGATGTGACGAAGATTAACATCACTGATAACACTATGGAATTTGTTCAAGGTGGACAAAGTAAGAAACATACTTATAAGTATGTTGGAAAGAAAATTTTGACTTACAAGAAAGGCAATCGTGGCGTGCGCTTCCTTTTTGAAGCCACAGATGCGAATGCTGGACAATTCAAGTATGTTCAGTTTAGTGACCACAATATCGCCCCAGTTAAGGCAGAACATTTCCATATCTTCTTTGGAGGCACAAGCCAAGAAGCCCTCTTTGAAGAAATGGATAACTGGCCAACCTACTACCCAGATAACCTATCTGGACAAGAAATCGCCCAAGAAATGTTGGCGCATTGATGAGAAATCGACTAGTTCATAAGAGCTAGGCGGTTTTTGGATACTAGATGGCTAATTTCATTATAGATCTTTCAGAACTTTAAACAATAAATAAAACTCTTGAAATCTTAGCGCTTGTGTGTTAAAATGAATTTAATGGGTAAGGTTCATTAGAACACCAAATCCCTTAACTATGCCAGTAGTTAAGGGATTTTTTGACGTATCTTAGCGATTTAACGGGTGTTTACAGGCTAGTCATTCGGTCTACTTCTTACTATCTAGCCATTTGCAGACGAAATACAAGATAATTCCTGCGATGACGTCCGCTACAATAGTAAGAACGAGCTCTGGGGCAAGGTTCATTAGTTTCACCTCCTCTCACGAACCGTAAGGAACGTAATCGGTAACCGATGACAAAAATAGTATACCACACTACATTCAGATCATCAAGGTCACTTAATTCTTGAAATATCAGATTGCGGTTCACTGCAATGATGTTTTTTGTGAGACTTTTAAAGGGTTTAACCGTTACTTGTTTCGTTTCTTTGTCCACGGTTTTAAAAGCTCAGATAGTATGTTGATAAGCCATGAAGCTAGAAATACTGTAAGTAAAGTTTCTAGCATATGTACAACTTCTTTTATTAAATTGAGGGGCGAAAACAGAGGGTTTTCGCAAGTCCTCGTATATTATAATTGCAAAATCTGTTCGACTTGCTTTGTTTACTGATGGAAAAGAATCTCATAAATGATAGTCAAACTCCACTCCTTTAAAAAGATTTGTTAAATAATTCACAAATAATTGAAAACGGATACAAAAAGTAATATAATGTGGTTAAATAAATAGCGCAAAGCGCAGGAGGAAATGCATATGGCTACATTTTATGTTCCAGCAGTAAACCTGATTGGTAAAGGTGTCGTAAATGAGATTGGTCCTTATATTAAGGAACTCGGCTATAAAAAGGCACTTTTGGTGACAGATAAGTTCATCGAGACAAGTGATATTTTACCTAAAGTCTTAAAACCACTAGATGCTGAAGGCATTGAATATGTGATTTATAGCGATGTGGAACCTAATCCGACTTGTAAAAATGTTACAGATGGTGTACGTACCTTGCAAGAAAACAAATGTGATTTCATCATTAGTATTGGGGGTGGATCACCACAGGATGCGGCTAGTTGTATTTCCATCATCGCAACAAATGGTGGATCACCACAGGATTATGAAGGGCTCCATAAGTCTACTAAAAAAGGCTTGCCAGTTGTTGCTATCAATACAACCGCAGGAACTTCTGCAGAGATTACGATTAACTACGTGATTACTGATGAAGAACGCAAGGTTAAAATGGTCATGGTTGATAAAAATAGTCTTGCTCTTATATCAGTCAATGATCCAGAGCTCATGCTTTCTAAACCGAAAGATTTAACTGCAGCGACAGGTATGGATGCTCTTACTCACGCTGTAGAAGCCTTGGTAACACCAGGGGCATATGATGTAACCAAAAAACTCTCTATTGGGGCGATTGAACTTATCAAGGAATACCTTCCTCGTGCCGTAGCAAACGGACATGATATTGAAGCGCGTGAAGCCATGGTCAATGCGATTTTCCTCGGTGGTATGAGCTTTAACAATGCTGGTCTCGGCTATGTTCATTCAATGGCTCACCAACTTGGTGCAGTCTATAACCTACCTCATGGAGTTTGTTGTGCTATGCTTCTTCCAGTTGTGGAACGTGAAAATGCTAAACGTGTACCATTAGCTTTCCGTAATGTAGCCAAAGCCTTGGGTCTCCATATTGAAGGCAAAACAGATGAAGAGTGTGCCTCTTATGCCATTACTGAGATTGAAAAACTCTCTGAGACTGTAGGTATTCCTAAGAAACTTACTGAACTTGGTATCGAAGAAAAAGACTTTGATTTTGAATACCTTTCTAAAAATGCCTTGATTGACGCCTGTGCACCAGGTAATCCATTTATGCCAACTTTGGAAGAAACGATTGCCTTTTATAAAGAGTTGTTTTAGTTAGGAATTAGACTAAAACAGGACAATTCAGCTCCAAATATTGACATTTCAAGAAAAATCGCAGTAAAAACTGCCTCTCCTTCTTTAAATGTGTTATAATACAGGAAATATAACGATGGAGGTCACAATGATGACAGCTTTTTTCATAATTTTTGTGGTGGTTTGTGTGCTTCTCTTGGGGCTAATCATGCTGAGTACAGTTTATGTAGTCCGTCAGCAATCAGTAGCAATTATTGAGCGTTTTGGAAAATACCAAAAGACTGCTAATAGTGGGATTCATCTGAGAATGCCTTTTGGAATTGATTCAATTGCAGCTCGAATCCAATTGCGTTTATTGCAGAGTGATATTGTAGTTGAAACCAAGACCAAGGATAATGTTTTCGTCATGTTAAATGTGGCGACTCAGTATCGTGTGAATGAGCAGAGCGTGACAGACGCTTACTATAAATTGACACGTCCAGAATCTCAGATCAAGTCTTATATCGAAGATGCGCTTCGTTCTTCTGTTCCTAAATTAACCTTGGATGAGTTGTTTGAGAAAAAAGACGAAATTGCCCTTGAGGTACAACATCAAGTGGCTGATGAAATGACAACTTACGGATATGTTATTGTCAAAACCTTGATTACAAAGGTAGAGCCGGACGCAGAAGTCAAGCAGTCTATGAATGAAATCAATGCGGCCCAACGCAAGCGGGTTGCTGCGCAAGAATTAGCGGAAGCAGATAAGATTAAAATCGTCACTGCAGCTGAAGCCGAAGCAGAAAAAGATCGCCTTCATGGGGTAGGGATTGCCCAACAACGGAAGGCCATTGTAGACGGATTGGCAGAGTCTATCACAGAACTCAAGGAAGCCAATGTTGGCATGACAGAAGAGCAAATCATGTCCATCCTCTTGACCAACCAGTATTTGGACACCTTGAATACCTTTGCTTCTAAAGGAAATCAAACTATCTTTTTACCAAATACTCCAAATGGTGTGGATGATATTCGTACACAACTCTTGTCAGCTCTCCGTGCTGATAAGAAGATGTGATGAAAAGAATGTTATATTATTAAATCTTTATCAGTCGATTTTATGAATCTTAAAATAGTGAGCAATTACAATTCTGTATAACAGAAAAATTGTAGTTGTTCGCTATTTGTTTTTGTATTAGGCTCTTTTTGGGGGATTTTTACCAGGTTATCCTCAACCTCATCGGTTACTTGCTTTCGTGGTATCTACTATCGTCCCGATAAGCAGTGGATTGGGTATAAACGTTGCGTATAAAATATTGAACAGTCAGACTATGGAAATAATCTACAGTTATGGGGAAATAGCAACAGATTCCTGGGTTGCAGATAGAAACCGGCTAACCTATGCAGGTCAGTTTATTTGGATAGGAGTAGATTATATCTGTGAACTGACTCCTTGGTACTCTCAAAATGAGACTCTGGTTAAAAGATCTTGTTTTGGTATTGTCGATACACCAGGAATTCCTACAAATGCTTCTTATCTCTATCAAAGTTAATGGGTTGACAGTAGTCATCCTATGGTTGGCATTCTTCCTCATTGGAATTGGGAAATCCACAAAAGTTATCAACAAGTTGTGGATAAGTATGGAGATATCCTTGTTGGAGTTTATTCAAATGCCCTGTCTGTAGAGGTTTTTCAATGGAGAATTCCAGAGAGAAAAAACCTTCCAGGAAAAAGATTCCATCTGGTAGAAGATAGGGTAGTAGTTGCAGGTAAGCCAGTCAAGATTGGCTTACGTTCAGAGAGGTCACAACTGGATGCATATGGTCAAGATCTCCTCTATCTTTATTTGATTTTTTGGACTAAGATGGGAACTGGGTACCAAGTGTATTTAATCAGCTTCATTTTTAGATTGAAGAACTTACTTGGATTATGGGTGTAGATAATGACAGACAAGCTAGTAGCGAACGCTATCAAGCTCAGAAAATAGTTGCTTTAAAGTCAAGGCCTTCCATGGCAGAGAACTTGTTCTGGTTTAGAGTTTGGATCAAGCTGGACAAGTAAAAGTCAAAGCCCGTACCCTTGGATTAGAGATCGCAATTTTTGAATTCTCAGTAGGGCAAGTAGAGCAATGCTCTTCACTTGGACAGGAAACAAGATTTGATATTCGGGTGGAAAATCCGCTAGCTATAAAAGAAGGGGATAGGAAGGCAATTAGATTTTATCCACAAACTGTGGATAACTTTGTGAATAAAATAGGAGATAGCCAAGTTCTTTGAGTCTGTGTTGGTAGTAGGCAAGCTGTCATTAATCACGTGTTTCTAGATTGTTTATCAGCAGGAGATTTATATATTTGGCAGTTTATTAATATCAAATCTATTAACTTCATTTGTAGGTCGCAGAAAGTTCTACTTTACAAGATTCTGTCTCTGTAAGACCGATTCGTATCTATAGGGGAAAAGATTCTTATCCAAATTTTCTTTTTCCATTTTGGTCCTAATACTTTTTATGATCAGGAATGGAGAGATCAGTAGGAACTTGAATGTTTTAATCTAGTAAAATTAGATGCCCGTGGTTACTACAGAGTCCCAAGTCTTGCCAGTATTGACTGGGATTTCTCACTACAGAACTCCCCAACTATCATAAAAAGTATCTGTTACAGTTCTACATTTGCAGAAAAAGTCTAGCTGCTATCAAGGGAGAGATGGTCCACTTGATTGTTGAGTGAAAAGAAAGCCCGATTCATATAGAAGACAATTTTTTAATTGAACCAGGAACAGGTGTGCATGGAATCGCCTATCATGATGAAATCAAGTTCTTGTAATTTCAAGCTAGTGAAATAAAAACATGGAGCTTTCTTACCTTAAAGGTTGCTGGCGATAAAAGTTTAGATTCCTATCTAAATTCAATCGTGGATGGACAACTTTTGGATTAGCCTCATATTTTGGTTAAAATGAGATAGAATTCTAATATATCTTCTCTTTTCCGATGACCGCTGAGGCTGCAAGTCAACAATTGAGCATGACAGTAGCGGAGTTTGAGGAGTTGCTATAAAAGAGAAATGGACATGTTATCGAACTAGATAGCATGTTTTGTTTAATCATTTTTCCGAATGATTTCTTTTTTTGCCGGCAAAATATCTAGTTTTATATATCAAACTTATTTATTTTATTAAAACAAAAAAATGTATCCGCTATCTTTCCGAATGGCATCAACTATTTTTATCCGATTGACTAGATAATATTTCATATATTTATACAAAAAAGTATTTAAAAATGCAAATAGTAATTTTCTGAAAATTGTTTGATTTCCCAAAAGGCTTTTTTTTTTTTTGCGAAAATTTAAAATCAAATTAGTTGCATATATATTAAAAATAAAGTAAAATAGTCAATGCAAGGATACACATTAATTATAATAACTAGCCGTTGCTTTAAGAAACGGTTAGTTTTATGTGAAAATCCAAAATATATATCAAAAAGGAGATCCAAATTAATGGACAACAAATCATCAATGAGTCGCGTTGAGCGTCTACGTCGTGAAAAGGTCACGCGTTACTCGATTCGTAAATATAGCTTTGGAGCGGCTAGTGTAGCAGTCGCTGCTCTTTTCATGTTCTTAGGTAATGGAGCTGTATCAGCTAACGAGCTAAGCAAACAAGATACGCCATCTGTAGAAGCTCCAGCGCTAGCCTCTGAAGACAGCCCAACTTCAGCGGAAAGCACACCAGCAGCACAACCAATTGCAGAAGAGTCAACACAACCAGCAACACCAGAAGTAACAACTCCAGCTTTGGACAAAAACCAACTTGAAAACTACATTTCAGAAATTAAATCAAAACTTGCTGCAGGCAAGTATGATAATAAAACAGAGGAGAGCCTTGCTCTTTTGAATGGGGAATTGGCTTCTGCTGAGTCTGTACTCGCTTCTGCAACGACTCAAGATGAATTGAACGTAGCTTACAGAAATCTTCTCAATACAGTAAGCTCAAAATTAAAAAACAAACCTGTAGAGAAAAAAGAAACTCCAGAAGTAGACACTACTAACGGACAACCAACTGTAGGTAAAAAAGCAGAAAACACTGAACCTAAATCAGAATCTAACTCAATCGAAAACACAGGATCTCATGATTCACGTAATGAGAAAGAAATGGTTACAGGTGTTGGGTTTAGAACAGAAGGAAATCAAGCTCCAACAGTTGAACTTCCATACTCAAATGAAGACAAACGTCAAATCTATATTTACACTGGTGAAAATACTGACTTAACATTTACCGGTAAAGACGAGACAATAGTAAAAGATTTATATCTACGAAATAAAGGTTTAGATGAAAGTGATAACGCTAGTGTTTATGGTTTTACAATAGGAAAGGTAACTAATAGTGCTGTAGCATCTGGGGAAGGAACAGTATCTGCTGATAAGCGAACAGCGACAATCAAGATGACGGGTGTTACAAACCTTAAAGCTCCAAACAAGTGGACAAGTTTTATCGAGGCTAAAGATAATGACGGTGTTAAATCTATGCCAGCAAATGAATCCTATAGTGTTGAGAACTATGAACTTCGTCGAAGAAAACCTGGGTATGTTGAATTCATCGTTAAATCTCAAACAGATAAGTATGATATCAAGACACCAACTGAAAAAGTTGCTGTAACAGATCCAACTAATGTAACAGAAGTTGAATTAGCGAAAATCAAAGAAAAATTAAAAATTGAGTACTCTAATAACAATGATGACGCTAATTTAGCTGATAAAAAAGGAACAGAAGTAGAAAATCAATCAGATCGTATTGCTTCTATTACTAATTCTGGAAATAATATTGTAGTAACTTATAAAGATGGTTCTACAGATACAATTTCTAAAGGGATGTTAATTAGCGGGCCAGCACCTGTAGTAACTGGAAATCCTAAAGCTAGAAATACAGTTTTATCAACTGATGAAGAATTATCAGGGACTGGTACGGCTGGAGCAACTGTTAAGGTTACTATAAAAAATCCAGAAGGAACACAAGTTATCACAGAAAAAACTACAGAAGTTGGAGCTGATGGAACTTGGAAACTATCTTTAGATAAAGGACTTAACAGTAACGAAGCATTATTTGGAGCAAGTGAAAGAGCCAGAACATTCTATGCTCCTAAGAACAATGTTGAAGTTACACAGACTGTTAATGGCGTATTAAGTGAAAAGACGGATGTAGTTGTATCTATCGGACCTTCAGCAATCTTACCATCAGCGGCAGCAAAAGACGGTAAGAGTGTTGTCGCAGGAGCTAAAGAAGTAACCTTTACTGTACCACATGATGCAGGATTCACATACTTCTTCTATACAAATAAAGAAACTAACAGAGAAGTTCAGCTTGATATTAAACGTGAAGATGACGGAAGTTTAGTGATGGCTGGTGGAAATGCAGGTAAAGCAACTGTTAAAGAGACTGTAAAAGGTAATTTCTACGATACAGTTACGTTAACATTAACAGAACCTGTTAAAGAAGGGGTAAACTTAAAAGTTATTCCTCACAATGGTGGAGCAACAAAAGGAACATACTTAGGAAAAACACAGTATCCTGTTACTAACGAAGCACCAGTAGTATCAGCAGTGGAAGAAAACCAAAATGAAAAAACAGTCCCAACGGAAACAACTATTACTAAAGCTGATTTATTAGCTCTTGTAAAAGTAACAGACCATGAAGATGATTTAAATGCGACACTTGGTAACAAAGGTCATGTTCGAGTAGTTTCAGTTGATGGAAATACAAATGTTACTGGAATTGATACTTCAGAAGCGGGAGAGCACACTGTTATCTACAAAGCTGTAGATAGTCAAGGTAAAGAATCTGCTGACTACACATACAAAGTAATCGTTCGTAAAAATAATGCTCCAGAAGTGAAAATCCCTTATTCAGTAGATGGCAAGAAAGATGTCTATGTATATGCGAATGAAGATATTGACCTTGATATTAAATATACAGATGATTCAGGTAAAGTAGCTTCAGCAACAGTTAACAGAGGTGGAAATCAGCCTTTAAATCCAACTACTGCTAATCCAGATGTTTTAGATAATGAATTTGATATGACTTTAACACCTGTTACTTCAGAAACAGAAGCAACAGCTGAAAAACCTGCTATTGTGAAAATCGGAGGTAAAGTAACCAAAGATACAGCAGGACTTGATAAAACTAAGTTCCCTAAAGGAGATACAGACGAATATAGACTGGTAACTCGTTATGCGACAGCAACTGATACAGACGGAAAAATTATCGTTAATAATGCAACTAGTAGTTCATATGCAACAGACCCTGGCTCATTTTCTATTGTATTGAAATCTCAAACGAAAAAATATGATATTAAAGAATTAGATGAAGCTAACAAAATTGTAGTAACTGATACAGTTAATATTCCAGCAGCTGAATTAGAAAAAATCAAAGAAAATATTCCTTTAGAATACTCTAAGAAAAATGAAGATAAAAACTTAGAAGATAAAAAAGGAACAGTAGTAGACAAGGCTGCTGCTGCAAAAGTAGTTGATACACTTGTTCAAAAAGGAGATAACTTAGAAGTAACTTATAAAGATGGTTCTAAAGATACGATCCCAGTAGATAAAGTTGTGAAATTAGATAAACAACCAGCTATTGATGCAGTAAATAACAAAGCAACAGACCAAATCACAGCGATTAATAATAACGCTGCATTAACGCCAGCTGAGAAAGAAAAAGCTATTGCTAAAGTAAACGAAGATAAAACAGCAGCATTAGGTAAAATTGATGAAGCTACAAACAATGGAGCAATTGAAACAGCTAAAAATGATGGAATTGCAGCCGTAGGTAAAGTAAACCCAGTAGCTAAAGAAGCAGCTAAACAAGCTGTTGCAGATGCATTAAAAGCTAAAAATGATGCACTTGATGCGCGTGAAGATTTAACTCAAAAAGAAAAAGAAGATGCAAAAGCAGCTGCTAAAGTAGAAGCAGATAAAGCAATTGCTAAAATTAATGAACAACCAGATACTGCACCAACTCCAGCAGAAGCAACAACAGCACAAACAGCAGTTGATACTGGAAAAACAGATGGTACGGATGCAATCTCTAAAATTAATCCAATCAGTAAACAAGCAGCATTAGATAAAATCGATGAAGCATTAAAGGCAAAAGAAAAAGAAATCGATGATCGTACTGACTTAACCGATGAAGAGAAAAAAGAAGTTAAAGATAAAGCTAAAGAGATTGCTGATACTAAAAAAGCAGAAATCAACGGTAAGAAAAATAATGCTGATACACCTGAAGAAGCTGGAACAATTCAAGGTGAAATCAATGCAGCAGGTACTGATGGAGCAGCGACTATTACAGCTTTAGCAAAAGATCCAGCTAAAAAACCAGAAGCTAATACAGCTGTGACAAATGCTGCTGAAGCTAAAAAACAATCAATTCAAGACGATACTGCATTATCGCCAGAAGCTAAGAAAAAACTTCAAGATGAAGTAGATGAAATTAAAAAAGCATCAGAAGAAGCAATTAATGGTGCTAAGAAAAATGCTGACGTTGATAAAGCTAAAAAAGCAGCTGAAACAGCCATTGCTGCTATTAACTCTGCACGTTTACCAGGAAATAAATTAGTTGCGAAAAACCCAACCAATTTAGATGCTGAAGAACAAGAAAAACTTAAAAAAGCTATCGAAGCAGTAAACCCAGGTGCAACTGTAACAGTAAATCAAGATGGAAGTGCTAGTGTTACATTACCAAATGGTAAAACAGAAACATTAAAACAAGTTGACTTAACAAAAGATGCAAGTGCTTTAGAAACAGCTGGTGGAGGAAATAATATTAACCGTCCAACAGATAAAGTGATTGTTAATAACCCTGATCAGTTAACTGCTGAAGATAAAGAAAAGATCAAAAAAGCAGTTCGTGATGTTAATCCTAATGCTGTAGTATCAATTGATGCTGCAGGAACAGTAACAGTTTCAACACCAGATGGGCATACAGCAGGTTTCCCAGCGAAAGAATTAGTACGTACATTAGCTGATGCAGGAAAAGATGGTTCAGGTAATGCAGGAATTCTTAAACCAGCAGATAAAGTAGTTGGTAGTGCAACAAATCCAGTTGATCAAGAAAAAGCAACTGCAAAACTGAAAAAATTAAATGGTGCAGATGCTACAGTTCAATATGACGCTGAAGGAAATGCAACAGTAGTTCTTAAAGATGGTACAATTGCAACAATTCCAGCTGCAGACTTATTTAAAACACCAGAAGATGCAAGCAAAGTCAACGGTGGAGATGACATCAATAAACCGAATGCTCAAACTGTTGTAGCTGATATGGCAACATTAAGTCCAGAAGAACGTACTAAAGTAAAAGACGCTATTAAGGCAAAAGTTGAAGCAGTAAACCCAGGTGCAGTAGTAGTTGTAGATGACAAAGGAAATGCAATTGTAACAACACCAGAAGGAAAAACAGCAGTAATCGATGCAGATGATTTAATTAAAAAACCTAATGAAACATCAACTGCAAAAGCTGGTAACAACATTAACAACCCAGCAGATAGAGTACAAGTAGCAGATAAAGCTGAACTAACAGAGCCTGAACTTGCTAGAATTAAAGCAGCAGTTGAAGCAGTAAACCCAGGTGCAACAGTTGTCGTTGACGATAAAGGGAATGCGACTGTAACAACACCAGAAGGAAAAACAGCAACAATTCCAGTAGCTGATTTAGTGAAGACTTCATCTGATAAAGAAAATGTAAGTGGTGGAAACCAAGTAAATACTCCAGCAGATAGAGTAGTGGTAGAAAACCCAGCTTCATTAAACGATACAGATAAAGAAAAGATTAAAGCTGAAATCCTTAAAGTAAATCCAGGTGCTGAAGTAGTATTTGATACTAATGGAAATGCAACAGTAACAAATAAAGATGGCGTTGTAGCAACAATTCCAGCAACAGATTTAGTGAAAGCTAAAACTGAATTAGCAGATCCAACGAAACAAGATGCTGTAAACAAACCAGCAGACAAAGTCGTAGTTGATCCAGAATTAGTAGATAATGCAGATGCAACATTACCTCAAACAGCTAAAGATGCGATTAAAGCAGCAGTTGAAGCAGTAAACCCAGATTCTACTGTAGTCGTTGACGATAAAGGAAATGCAACAGTAACAACACCAGAAGGTAAAACTGTAGTTATTCCAAAAGCTGACTTAGTAAGAAAAGAAGCAGATAAAGAAACTGCAAAAGCAGGAAACAACATCAATAAACCAGCGGATAGAGTATTAGTAACAGATCCAACGAATATTGATGAAGCTGCTAAGAAAGCTATTGAAGAAAAAGTTAAAGCAGTAAATCCAGATGCAACAGTAGTAGTTGATACTAATGGAAATGCAACAGTAACAACAGCAGACGGTAAAACAGCAACAATTCCAGTAGCTGATTTAGTGAAAACAGCAGCTGATGCAGAAAATACTAAAGCAGGTAATAATGTCAATAAACCAGCAGATAAAGTAACTGCTAACAAAGATAACTTACAACCGACTGATAAAGATAAAATTAAAGAAGCAATTCTTAAAGTAAATCCAGAAGGAACAAAAGTATTTGTTGATGACAAAGGAAATGCAACAGTATCTACTCCAGATGGTAAAACAGCAACAATTCCTGTTGAAGATTTAGTGAAAGCTCCAACTGCTAAAGATGAAGTAAATGGTGGAAACAAAGTAAATACACCAGCAGATAAAGTAGTAGTAGCAAATCCAGCTGAATTAACAACTGAAGATAAGGATAAAATTGCTGAAAAAATTAAAGCAGTAAATCCAGATGCTAAAGTAGTATTTGACGAAAAAGGAAATGCAACAGTAACAACGAAAGACGGAGCTGTAGCGACAATTCCAGCAGCTGATCTAGTGAAAACGAATAATGACTTAACAGATCCAGCTAAACAAGATGCAGTTAAGAAACCAGCTGATAAAACACTTGTTAAGAACCCAGCTAAATTAAGTCAAGAAGAAAAAGATGCAATCAAAGCAGCTGTAGCAAAAGTAAATCCAGAAAACACAACAGTAGTTGTAGATGAAAAAGGAAATGCAACAGTCACAACACCAGACGGTAAAACTGAAGTAATTCCAGCATCTGACCTAGTGAAAACTACAAAAGAAGCTGAAGGTGCAACTGCAGGAAACAACATCAACAAACCAGCTGATAAAGTTTCGGCAACACCAGCAGACTTGACTGGAGACAAGAAAGACGAAGTTAAAGCTAAAATTCAAAAAGCAGTAGAGTCAGTAAACCCAGGTGCAACTGTATTTGTAGACGATAAAGGAAACGCAACAGTCACAACACCAGACGGTAAGACAGCAACAATCCCAGTTGAAGACTTACTGAAAGATCCAGCAGCTAAAGAAACTCCATCAGCAGGAAACAAAGTAAACACTCCAGCTGAAAAAGCACTTGTAGATCCAGCGGTATTGAATGATCCAAATGCAACATTACCAAAAGAAGTTAAGGATAAAATTAAGGAAGCTGTAGAATCAGTAAATCCAGGAGCAACAGTAGTAGTAGACGACAAAGGAAATGCGACAGTAACTGTAACAAATCCAGATGGAACTAAGGCTACAGCAACAATCCCAGCTTCTGATTTAGTGAAATCAAATGCTAAAGAAGATTTAGAAAATGCGGCTAAACAAGATGCGATTAAGAAACCTATTGATCAAACAGTAGTTGCTGATAAAGATGCTTTAACAGAACCTGAAAAAGAAGCAATTAAAGCTAAGGTTCTAGAAGTTAACCCAGGAGCAACTGTAGCAGTTGATGCTAAAGGAAATGCGACAGTCACAACTCCAGAAGGAAAAACAGCAGTAATTCCAGCGGATGCTTTAGTGAAGACTTCAGATGAAGTGTTAACGGATCCAAAAGCAGGTAACGTAATCAACAAACCAGCTGACGGCGTATTTGCTAAAGATGGACAAATCACGGATGATGTCAAAGCAAAAATTGCAGCTAAAGTTCAACGAGTAAATCCAGGTTCAACAGTGTTCGTAGATGAAAATGGAAATGCGACAGTCACAACTCCAGAAGGTAAAACAGCCACAATTCCAGTAGCTGATTTAACGAAGACTGACGCCGATAAAGCTAAGGTGAATGCAGGAAACAAAATCAATCCACCAGCAGACAGAGTGTTTGTGAAAGACAGAGATAAATTAACGGCGGATGAAATTAAAGAAATTGAGAAAAACATCTTAGAAGTTAACCCAGGAGCAACAGTAGTATTTGATGCAAAAGGAAATGCAACTGTTAAGAATGCAAATGGAGACATTGCAACAATCCCTGTAGAAGACTTAGCAAAACCAAAAGCATATCTATTAAATCCTAAAAAACAAGATTTAATTAAGAAACCTGTTGATAAAGTGTTAGACAATGATCTGGATAAAGCAGCTAAAATTAAGAAAGCTGTTGAGGAAGTGAATCCAGGCTCAACGGTGGTTGTTGATGACAAAGGAAATGCAACAATAACTACAGAAGATGGTAAGAGCTTTGTAATTCCAGCAAAAGATTTAGTGAAAACTGAAGCAGAAGCTGCTAACGAAAAAGCTGGAAACAACATTAACAAACCAGCAGATAAAGTAGCAGTAACAGATCCAACTAAACCATTATCTACAGAAGAGAAAAAAGCGATTGAAGCTAAGATTAAAGAAGTTAATCCAGATGCGAAAGCGATATTCGTAGATGATAAAGGAAATGCTACAGTAACTGTAATAGATAAAAATGGTAACACTGAGACAGCAACAATTCCAGCAAAAGATTTAGTAACAACTCAAGAAGAAGCTAAACAACCAAATGCTGGAAACAAAGTAAACACACCAGCTGATAAAGTGGTTGTAAGCAATCCAGATGCATTAACAGATGTGGATAAAGCTAAGATTACAGATGCAATCAAAGCGGTAAATCCAGAAGCTAACGTGGTATTTGACGACAGAGGAAATGCAACGGTAACAACTAAAGATGGTGATATTGCAACAATTCCAGTAGCTGATTTAGTGAAAACAAAAGAAGAAGCAGCTAAACCAAATGCAGGAAACAACGTTAACACACCAGCTGATAAAGTAGCGGTTGATTCTTCTAAACCATTAACACAAGATGAGAAAGATGCAATCGCAGCTAAAGTAGCAGAAGTAAATCCAGTAGCTACTATAGCGATAGACGACAAAGGAAATGCAACAGTAACAACTAAAGATGGTAAGACAGCAGTAATTCCAGCGGCGGCATTAACTAAGACAGCAGATTCAGCTAAAGAACCAAACGCAGGAAACGACGTAGTTAAACCAGCTGACAAGACAGTTGTAGAAAATCCAGAATCATTAACAACAGACGAGCAAGATGCAATCGCAGCTAAAGTAGCAGAAGTAAATCCAGAAGCTAAAACTGTAGTTGTAGATGATAAAGGAAATGCAACAGTAACAACTAAAGATGGTAAGACAGTGGTTATCCCAGCGAAAGATTTAGTGAAAACAAAAGAAGACGCAGCTAAGCCAAACGCAGGAAACGATGTAAACACACCAGCAGATAAGACTGTAGTAGCAAATCCAGACTCATTAACACAAGATGAGAAAGATGCAATTGCAGCTAAAGTTAAAGCAGTAAATCCAGGTGCTGAAGTTGTAGTGGACAACAAAGGAAATGCAACAGTAACTAAAGATGGCAAAGTAGCAGTAATTCCAGCGAAAGACTTAACTAAGACAGCAGATTCAGCTAAAGAGCCAAACGCAGGAAACGACGTAGTTAAACCAGCGGATAAGACTGTAGTAGCAAATCCAGACTCATTAACACAAGATGAGAAAGAAGCAATTGTTGCTAAAGTCAAAGCAGTAAATCCAGATGCGACTGTAGTAGTAGACGACAAAGGAAATGCAACAGTAACACCTAAAGATGGTAAACCAGTTGTAATTCCAGCAGCGGACTTAACTAAATCAGCAGCAGACGCAGCTAAACCAAACGCAGGAAACGACATCGTTAAACCAGCAGATAAGACTGTAGTAGCAAATCCAGAAAGCTTAACTCCAGAAGAGAAAGATGCAATCGCAGCTAAAGTTAAAGCAGTAAATTCAGGTGCTGAAGTTGTAGTAGACGACAAAGGAAATGCAACAGTAACACTTCCAAATGGTAAAACAGCGGTAATTCCAGCATCAGACTTAACGAAGAATGCAGATGCAGAAAAAGCACCAAAAGCAGGAAACGATATTGTTAAACCAGCTTCTAAGACAAAAGTTGCAAATCCAGACTCATTAACACAAGATGAGAAAGATGCAATCGTAGCTAAAGTTAAAGCAGTCAACCCAGGTTCAACTGTAGTAGTAGACGACAAAGGAAACGCAACAGTCACAACACCAGAAGGTAAGACAGCAGTCATCCCAGCATCAGATTTAACAAAATCTGAAAAAGATGTGAACGATGGACAAGCTAAAGACAATGCAATTACACCAGCAGCTAAAACAAAAGTAGCAGATCCAAATGCTCTAACTCCAGAAGAGAAGAAAGCAATTGAAGACAAGGTTAAAGCAGCAAATCCAGGCGCAACTGTAGTAGTTGACGATAAAGGAAATGCAACTGTAGTGAAAGATGGCAATGTTTCAGTTATCCCATCAACAGATTTAGTTAAAGTTGAAGACGATGCTAAGAAAGATAATGGTGGTAACGATGCGAACACACCAGCAGCTAAAACTGTAGTAGCAGATCCAACTAAACTTACAGATGAAGAAAAAGCAAAAGTTAAGAAAGCTGTTGAAGCAGTCAACCCAGGTTCAACTGTAGTAGTAGACGACAAAGGAAATGCAACAGTAACTAAAGCTGATGGAACAGTTCTAAACATCCCATCAACAGACTTAGTACTCCCAGCTGACAACCTAGCTGACGAAGCTAAGAACGCTAAAGTGAAAACACCTGCCTTCCGTACATTAGTTGGAGATAAAGAAAACTTAACAGACGCTGAAAAAGAAGCAGTTAAGAAAGCAATTGAAGCAGTCAACCCAGGTTCAACTGTAGTAGTAGACGACAAAGGAAATGCAACAGTAACATTACCAGACGGTTCTACAGCAACAATAGCTAAAGAACAACTAGTGAAAGATAAAGAAGATGCTAAAGCGAAAAATGGTGGAGATAACCTTGAGTTTGATTTAAGTAAAGTAACTGTAACTGACCTTAAGAATATTACTCCAGAAGAAAAAGCGAAGTTCCAATTCATGATTCTAGGAGCTATCACTGGTGTTGAAGAATTCGACATTAGCACTCTAGAGAAATCAACTGATGATAAAGAAAATACAGTTTACGCATCTAAAGATGGTAAAGTGAAAATTACTATTGATAAAGATGGTAATGCAACAATCGAAAAAGATGGTAAGAAAGAATTAGCTGTTACTATTGACAAAGAAGGAAATGTAACTATCGTTACAAAAGAAGGTCAAGTATTAGCAATTCCAAGAGATGATGCTTTCAGACAAAAAGAAACACCAAAATTACCAGAAAAAGTTGGAGTAGTTAACAAAACAAACTTAACAGATGAAGAAAAAGCAGCTGTTAAAGAAGCATTGATTAAAGCAAATCCAAAACTTAAAGATGCTAATATTACAATTTCAGCAACAGGAGAAGCGACAATCGTTTACCCAGATGGACAAAAAGTGGTAATTCCAGCAGATAAATTAGTAGAAGAAAAATTATCTGACTCTAATGGAAATGCAGAATTAGATATTAACTTACCAGAAAAAGTTGCAGTAGGTGATGTGAATAACCTTACAGACGCAGAAAAAGCAGCTGTTAAAGAAGCATTAATCAAAGCAAATCCAAAACTTAAAGATGCTAAGATCACAATCTCAGCAAAAGGGGAAGCAACAATCGTTTACCCAGATGGACAAAAAATGGTAATTCCAGCAGATAAATTAGTAGTAGCTAAAGGTGCTAACAACAATGCAGGAACTAATGCAGGTGCAGGTGTTAAAGCAGTAGTAAATGCTAATCAAGAAGAAACCACAAACGCGCGTAAAGTAGCTAAAGAATTACCAAATACAGGTACAGCAGATTCTACTGTAGCTATGGTAGCAGCGGCAGCAAGTGCATTACTTGGTCTTGGTCTTGCAGGACGTCGTCGTAAAGAAGACGAAGAAGCTTAATTGGTAGATCGTTTGATAATTATCAGATGATAAGTCCGATTTTCAAAGCTTAAACAAGTACCTCTCATAAGAAAATCTCCTAGCAGGAAAGTCTGCTGGGAGATTTTTGGCTTTTAGGGATTACAATATCATAATTTGGTTTTCCTGGGCAGGTTGGCTAAAGTCCGAGAGTAGACCATATGTACCAGGTAGAGAGACTACTATTATCCTCGGCGACAGAATAGGCTTCCTAACTTGCTTTGAATGTCTTCTGATGCATTGTATTGATTAAAGTTTAGTGTATTCAGTGTAGTTTCTGTAACGGAAGAGATAGGGTGATAAGCTTTTGCTAGCTAATGAGCATTATAGCCGGGTTTCTCTTTATGATCTTAAATGGTAAAATGAGTTGAGTCTACATTAATGATAAGACTGGATTGTTTTTAAATTTGTAAAAAAAGTTGAACTAATTCAAAGCTCAATATGCTAAAGCTCTTAACGGTTTTCTCTGTTGAACGTGAAAGAAAGCGAGACAATGTTAGTTGTGAAGCGATTAGTCCAGTCTCTAAAACTGTTAGAAATGAGCATCTGATTTCAATCCCTTACAGGCATAATCTGTATTGTAGCCAAAGAGACATTGGATAATAAAGTGGTATCTAAGTAGAAATAATAGCGTCTCTTATCATCAATCAAAAGGTGTTTTGAACGGACTTCGTTTAGATTCAACTTTTTGACGAGACCTTTGAAGAGCAGAAGACTAGCATGATTAGTCAGATTGTCACTATCAAAAGAAAAGTATGATAAAGATTGTTTTTAACTTATTTTTTTGATATATTCAGTATTAGAGTCACCTTTGTTTTTATATTATGTGTGAATAAATGGAGATTAAAGATGTATTGACTTTACAAAGGAGAATTCACATAAAGAAAACGAGCTTCTTGTCAAGCAAATTTCAGGAGGAAAATGAATGTCCAATTTAAAATGGTTTGCTGGAGGGAGTGAAAGATCTCATGAGGCGATTGTTATCATAGATCAGCTCCTTCAAGATATAGACGATACGCCTCAACTTGCCCCTCTCAAAAAGCACTTAGTTATTTTTAAAGCTCAGCTGAAGGATGGTGGAACCTCTGTTCCATTTGTTCTGAGTCAAATGAATGTCGCTATTGCAGGTGTATTGATTGAACATAAGTTGCATTTATCGGAAAGTCAATCTAAGCAGATTAAAAAATTGCGAGATCTATCTAATATTCGATATGGTTACTGAAATGCCTGTAAGCAGAAAGTTATAGACCTTTAAATTCTTGGAATAAAGCTGTTACAACTTCACCACTGAAGTGCAGGAAAGTCCTTTCTCTATAATTTTCAGTCAAATAAATTGCATTCGTTTTCTCAAGCAGGTATACTAGTATTGTTGGATGAAAAATTCTGAAAATTTAAGAATAGAAAAGAGAACAAATCTTATGGCAAAAGATATTCGTGTCTTACTTTACTACCTTTATACTCCAATTGAAAATGCAGAGCAATTTGCTGCAGATCACTTGGCTTTCTGTAAATCAATTGGTCTTAAAGGCCGCATCCTAGTCGCTGACGAGGGAATTAACGGAACAGTCTCAGGTGACTATGAAACAACTCAAAAATACATGGACTACGTTCACAGCCTTCCAGGAATGGAAGACCTCTGGTTCAAGATTGACGAAGAAAATGAACAAGCCTTCAAGAAGATGTTTGTTCGCTACAAGAAAGAAATTGTCCACCTTGGTTTGGAAGACAATGACTTCGACAACGACATCAATCCACTTGAAACAACAGGTGCTTACTTGTCTCCAAAAGAGTTCAAAGAAGCCCTTCTTGATGAAGATACTGTTGTCCTTGACACACGTAACGATTATGAGTACGACCTAGGACATTTTCGTGGGGCTATCCGCCCAGACATCCGCAACTTCCGTGAGTTGCCACAGTGGGTTCGTGACAACAAGGAAAAATTCATGGACAAACGTGTTGTGGTTTACTGTACAGGTGGCGTTCGCTGTGAGAAATTCTCAGGTTGGATGGTTCGTGAAGGCTACAAAGATGTAGGCCAATTGCACGGAGGAATCGCAACTTACGGTAAAGACCCAGAAGTTCAAGGTGAGCTTTGGGATGGGAAAATGTACGTCTTTGACGAGCGTATCGCCGTAGATGTTAACCATGTTAACCCAACCATCGTAGGGAAAGACTGGTTTGATGGAACCCCATGTGAACGTTATGTCAACTGTGGAAATCCATTCTGTAACCGTCGTATCTTGACATCAGAAGAAAATGAAGACAAGTACCTTCGTGGATGCTCACACGAGTGCCGTGTTCACCCACGTAACCGCTATGTTTCAGAAAATGAATTGACACAAGCTGAAGTTGTCGAGCGCCTAGCCACTATCGGTGAAAGCTTGGATCAAGCAGCTACTGTATAAGATCAAACAGTCCTCAGGGGCTGTTTTTTAGTTAGACGGACATGTTGTATTCAAAAAAATCCTGCCATGGATGACAGGATTGAATCTTAAAGAAAGGCTAAGATACGGAGATAATCCCCAATCAGTGCCACTTCAGCTACAAAGAAGAGGAGGATAATAACTCCGTTCACAAGGACAGACAAGAATAATTGATAGAAGGAGTCGGTTTCACTTGCTTGACTTGGTCTTGTAATGATATGGAGACTGGCAAGCAGAATGATTCCAATGCTAATCACACACAAGAGGGCTGTAAATCGCAGGCTATCAAAGAAGGCAAAGAAACTAGCAATAGCAGTGAGGAAGATTGGAATTGCCAAGAGTTGACTATACTGTTGGAGAACCTTTTCTAGCGTCCAGTCTTTTTCTTGGTAGATAAATCGTCTCACAACGAAACTACCCAAGAGGAATGAAAAGAAGAAGAGTGTTGTTGCTACTAGGATAGAGATGATTGAAAAGAGAGTTAAAGGAGCTAGCTGCTCAGGGAAGTGATTATGCATCGTTGCTATATGTCCATAGTAAGCATGTTTGATGTGGTAGATACTAAAGAAAAAGGAAGATGCAGAAAACAGAATGAGTAAGAGAAAAGCTGTATAACTGTGTGTGCTACTTGTTTCAAGACTGCTCGTAGGAGATTTGATCGCTTCCACTAGCCAAGACCAAAAATCAAGCGCTTGCTCTTTCCATCTATCCGTAGATTTTGGAGCTTGGTCGGGGATATAGGGACTTTCTAAGGATTGACTGATAAGAAGGGGCTCTTTCGTGGTTGGTTTTTGCTGAGGAAGTGCTTCTTGACTTTCTTCAGCTATAGTGACTTTTTCTGTTTCTTTAGAAATGTCAGGCTCTTCTTCAGTAGAATTGGATGCTTTCTTTTCTTCTATTTCTGTTTTCGCTTTACTGTCTTCAGGCGTTTCAATTTTCTCTTCTTGCTGGCTTTCCAGTTCGACTTCAGCTTGGGAGACTTCCTCCTCTACTTGAATATTTTTTTCAATTGGCGTATCGAGATTGACTATCCTTTCTTCAGCCTTGTCTGCAAGATCTTGGGGCTGTTCATCAGGCTTGTTCTTGCTTGTTGCTTTTACAAAATCATTACTTTCAAACCATTCTTGTTTCATGGTAGAACCTCCTTTTTAGTTAGATATGCGTTATTGTGGTCGATATAAATAGGTTTGTTAAGGTCTGTTGGCTGTAGTCTCAAGACTAATATAATCATCAGCCTTAGCTATGAGTTGACCTTTTACATCGGTCTTTTCAGTTTTGTAAGGATTGCTTAATTCGTTGGGTTTCTGTTGACTCTTATCTCTTAATAATTGATAAATAAAACCATGGTGACTCGAGAGGTCTAAGTTAATTTCTTGGCTTTCTTTTTGAGTTAGCATGATACTGAGCGCATTTTTAGAAGATAGTTCTACTTTACCATATACTTTAATATTTTCAGCGCGGAAGTGATGTTCTGTTGACTCTAGCTGACTATCTGTAAGGTCTGTATCGAAGATATTAACGATATTGGGCGTTGTGAGTTTACTGTTTTTGATACGACTTCCTTTAATTCGGAGGATATAGCTGTTTGTATTGAGGGTCGCATTTTCAAGACTGGCATTGGTGATACTAGTTTGACCGCGATTGGCTGAGATGTTGATCCCTTTTAAAGCTCTTCCTTTTGGCAATTGGAGAATAACTTCATCAAAACGACTAGAGTAGCTACTTGCGATATGGAGAATCCCGCCAATTCCAGAAGAGAGAAACGGACTTTCAGACAGTTTCTTATCAGTGAGGCTCAGAGTTTTATCGTTTTGATTTGTGACAAGGTCATGGTTAGCAGAAATAGATGGATGGTAAGAAATGTGGATTTGATCATCGAAAGAGTCTGTGATGGTCAGCGCGTGTTGGTGGAGCGTGATTTCTAGGTTTTCGACTTCCTTGCCAAAGGTCAGCTCTTCCATCCGACTATCATAAACAGGCTCCTTGGACATGGAAAGTAGGCTCTTAATCCCGTCAGATTGGATACCTACAAAAAGCAGGATAAAGCCGATAATGGTAGTCACCACACCAAAGATGAGAAATCCTTTTGTCCATTTACGCATGCTGATCACCTCTCTTTCCTTTTTTGAGAATAAATTGCACCAGGCGAACAATGAGTAGGCCGAAGAAGCGGGCTACATAGGAAATACCTAGTAAGACTAGTGAAGAAGCACCGATAGCCAGTAAACCAGAACCAAAAATCAAGATAAAGGCTGATTTAGCTTGGGCTAAGACAGTGAAACTTTCAACTAAAAATAGGAATCCACCGATGATACCAAGTATGGAAACTACAAAGAAAGCCAAGATGACGCTCGAAGCGGCCACAAGGATTGCGAAAAGAGCCAAGAGAATGGCGATTCCTAAAGGAATACCGATGGGTGCTGCAAGTAGGGCTAACAAGGCGATATGCAAAATTTGTCGGTTATTCTTTTGAGCAGGTGCTTCATTGATTTTTTTATCGAGAAGATTTGAGAGAACTTCGTGGGCCGCTTCCTTAGGAGTTCCCAAGCTAGCGATGAGTTCTTCTTCGCCTTCGACTCCAGCATCGTCAAAGAGTTCCCTGAAATAATCCATGGCTTCAATTTGGTCAGCCTGAGGCAGTTTTTTTAGATAGAGTTCTAGCTGAGTCAAGTATTCAGTTCTTGTCATGGCGGATACTCCCTTCTATGATGCCATTGATGGTGTCTGTATAGAGTGTCCATTCATCTTTTAGGGTCAAGAGTTGCTCTATACCACCATTTGTCAAGGAGTAGTATTTGCGCATGCGACCTTGGAACTCTCTAGAGTAGGTTATCAGAAAGCTATTGCCTTCCAATTTTTTTAAGATAGGATAGAGTGTAGATTCTTTGATATTAGCGATCAGCTTAATGGTCTGGCTAATCTCATAACCATAAGAATCCCCTTTTTCCAGTACGGCCAAGATGAGAAATTCAATCAAGGCAGAGGATGTTGGAAAGTACATGAGAAACCTCCTTTTCTAATGTATAAGATTTTTATATATAATTTTTCTACACATACATTGTACATCTAAAAGAGAGCCCTGTCAAGAGAAATGTGTAAAATTTTTATATATAAAAAACTCCTAGTTTTTACTAGGAGTTTAGAGGATTTTATCAGCTCTGTCTACTGTAAAGAGAGCCACAGTCATCAGGATATCGACGAGCAAGAGGGCCGCTACAGCTGGTACCCAAGAGTGGAAAAGGTCAAAACTGTATCCAAAGAGAGTCGGCCCAAAGGCTGCTAGGATATAGCCTCCTGTTTGAGATAGGCCGGACAATTGGGCTGTCTTTTCAGGGGCGCTTGTCTTGAGTGAAAAGTTGACCATGAGATAAGGGAAGAGGGCGCTGGTTGCCGTTCCGATGAGGAGATGGATGGCAAGCCAGTAAAAGAAATTACCAATAGGGAAAAAGAGCATGGAAATGCCGACCACACCAGCTAGTGAAACTAGAGTGAGCATGAGCTGACGGTTGCGAGTTGACAAGCTGGTTGTCAGGCTTGGGATAGTCATTGAAAAAGGAATGCTAATCAGAGAGAAGATAGAAGTGAGCAAGCCAGCTTCGTGACTGGATAGGCCTGCATGGATGGCCATAGTAGGTAGCCAGGTCATGGCTGTGTAAAAGAGCAGAGACTGAAAGCCTGCGAAAACAATAACTGCCCAGACCTGTTTATTACGCATGACCTTTGTTTTGCTTTTTTGTTGGGTTTGTGGAACCAGTCTATGATTATAGCGGTGATTAGGTAACCAGACTAAAAGAGTTGCTAGACAGAGCAGGGTGAGGAGGATGATAAGTCCTTTCCAAGAACTGGCTTGTGTAATGGGCACGGCAAGATAGGAGGCCAGAGCCGTTGCAATCCCCATAGAAGTTACATATAAGGTAGTCAGAAAACCAATTTTCTTTGGTTGATTGGCTTGGATAAGACTAGGAAGCAGAACATTGATGACTGCGATACTTGCCCCAACTATCAAGGTTCCTAGATAGAGGAGGGGAAGATTGATTAGTCGAATGAGAGAGCCAATGGTCAAGAAGAAAAGGCTATAGGTGAAGAGATGTTCCAGGCCGATTTTCTGAGCCAGTCGAGTAGAAAATAGCGAGAAGAGGGTAAACATGAGGAGAGGGAGGCTAGTCAAGATACCTAGTGAACTAACTTCTACCCCCAGACCTTGCGAAATATCTCCTAAAATAATGGGTAAAACAGTAAAAGGAGTCCGCAAGGAAACACCAATCAGGATAATACCTGGAACAAAAAAGAGTGATTGCTTTTTCATATAATACCTCTTCTAGCTGATTTTAATAACAGCTTATTTTAAGGCTTTTTCCTTATAATGTCAAGTAAGGTTTCTGGCTTTCAAGATAAAAATGGGAAAGTCTTGAAAATTATGATAAAATAGTGGAAGGAAATTTATACATTGGAGAAGAACTGTGTCTGAAAAGCAAAAAATTAGCGTCTTGATGTCGGTCTATATAAAGGAAAATCCGATATTTTTGAAGGAAGCTATCAAAAGCATTCAAAACCAGACTATGAAACCGAGTGAAATCATTCTTGTGGAGGATGGTCCTCTCACTTCTGAGCTCTATCAAGTACTTGACGAGGTAGAAAATCAGTCAGATATACCCGTTAAACGTTGTCCTTTGGAAGAAAATCAAGGTCTAGGATTGGCTCTTCGATACGGTGTTTTGCAGTGCCAGTACGATATCATTGCTCGTATGGATACAGATGACATAGCAGTAGCTGATCGCTTTGAACAACAAATTCATCTCATGGAGCAGGAAAATCTTGATCTCTTAGGTGGTCACATTGCAGAATTTATTGACAATCCAGAAGAGATTGTTTCCTATCGTCGTGTTCCAACCCAGCATACAGAAATTGTTTCTTATCAAAGGATGAGAAGTGCCTTTAATCACATGACGGTCATGTTCAAGAAGGACATGGTCCTCAAAGCAGGTAACTACGAAGATGGACTTTATATGGAGGATGATCTCCTTTGGCTCAATATGATTGCTGCAGGTGCTAGAACTGGGAATATTGATCAAATTTTGTGCAGGGTTCGCGTCGGTGCGGGTATGTTTGAGCGTCGTGGGGGATTGCGTTATCTCAAACTCTATCGTCAGGCTCGACAACGGATGTTGGAAAGAAATCAAATCTCTTACATAGAATATGCTAAAAGCGTTGGAATTCAGGCAGTCGTTGCCCTTTGTCCTGGCTTTGTTCGTCAGTTTATCTTTGTCAAACTATTAAGAAAAAGCAAATAAAAGCAGGCACTAGATAGCAAATTAGCAAAAAGTGTTATAATAACAATATAACTATTCATCTCTTTTTAGGGGGACTAAATTCCTATGAATAAAAAACTAACAGATTATGTCATTGATCTGGTTGAAATTTTAAATAAGCAACAAAAACAAGTGTTTTGGGGGATTTTCGATATTCTAAGTATGGTGGTTTCTATCATCGTATCTTATATCTTATTTTATGGATTGATAAACCCAGCGCCTGTTGACTACATTATCTATACAAGTTTGTCCTTCTTATTTTACCAGTTGATGATTGCATTTTGGGGGCTAAACGCTAGTATCAGCCGTTATAGCAAGATAACGGATTTTATGAAAATCTTTTTTGGTGTGACTGCAAGTAGCATCTTGTCATATAGTATCTGTTATGCTTTCTTGCCACTCTTTTCGATTCGATTTATCGTTCTCTTTATCTTATTGAGTACTTTCTTGATTTTATTACCACGTATTACCTGGCAATTAATTTACTCTAAACGCAAAAAAGGAAGTGGAGATGGTGAGCATCGTCGTACCTTCTTGATTGGTGCGGGTGATGGTGGAGCTCTCTTTATGGACAGTTACCAACATCCAACTAGTGAATTGGAACTTGTTGGTATTTTGGACAAGGATGCTAAGAAAAAAGGTCAAAAACTTGGTGGGATCCCTGTTTTGGGCTCATATGATAATTTGCCTGAATTAGCTAAACGTCACCAAATTGAGCGTGTGATCGTAGCTATTCCATCACTAGATCCGTCAGAATATGAGCGAATCTTGCAGATGTGTAATAAACTAGGCGTTAAATGTTACAAGATGCCTAAGGTTGAAACAGTTGTTCAAGGTTTACACCAAGCAGGTACTGGGTTCCAGAAAATTGACATTACCGATCTTTTGGGCCGTCAGGAAATTCGTCTTGACGAATCGCGTCTGGGCGCAGAACTGACAGGTAAGACAATCTTAGTCACAGGTGCTGGAGGTTCAATCGGTTCTGAAATCTGTCGCCAAGTTAGTCGCTTTAATCCTGAACGCATTGTTTTACTTGGTCATGGGGAAAATTCAATCTACCTTGTGTATCATGAATTGATTCGTAAGTTCCAAGGGATTGATTATGTGCCAGTTATCGCAGATATTCAAGACTACGACCGTCTGTTGCAAGTCTTTGAGCAGTACAAGCCAGCTATTGTTTATCATGCGGCTGCCCACAAGCACGTTCCTATGATGGAGCGCAATCCAAAAGAAGCCTTCAAAAATAACATTCGTGGGACTTACAATGTTGCCAAGGCAGTTGATGAAGCTAAAGTACCTAAGATGGTCATGATTTCGACAGATAAGGCGGTTAATCCACCAAATGTTATGGGTGCAACCAAGCGCGTGGCTGAGTTGATTGTGACTGGCTTTAATCAACGGAGCAAATCTACCTACTGTGCAGTTCGTTTTGGGAATGTTCTTGGTAGCCGTGGTAGTGTGATTCCAGTATTTGAGCGTCAGATTGCTGAGGGTGGTCCTGTAACGGTGACTGACTTCCGCATGACCCGTTACTTTATGACGATTCCAGAAGCTAGCCGTCTAGTTATCCATGCTGGGGCCTATGCTAAGGATGGAGAAGTTTTTATCCTTGATATGGGCAAACCAGTCAAGATTTATGACTTGGCTAAGAAAATGGTGCTACTAAGTGGTCATACTGAAAGCGAAATTCCAATCGTTGAAGTGGGTATCCGTCCAGGTGAAAAACTTTATGAAGAACTCTTGGTGTCAACCGAATTGGTTGATAATCAAGTGATGGATAAGATTTTTGTTGGTAAAGTAAATGTCATGCCACTAGAAGCTATCGATCAAAAAATTGAAGAATTCCGCTCCCTACGTGGAGATGAGTTGAAGCAAGCCATTATCGCTTTTGCTAATGAAACAACCCATGTTGAATAGAAAGAGTTTGGGTAAAAAGTCTTTAAAATCAGAAAAACGCATAGTATCAGGTATGAAAAAACGTGATACTATGCGTTTTGTTATGGAAAGTTTTACTTCAGTTTCTACTAAAATTGAGTTTTTACCTAGCTTCTTTTGTCTTGAAAAAAGTCAAAACTTCTAAGGGGTCATGGGCTATAAAATCAGGTTGATAGATTAGTAAATCAGCATTTTCTCCAAAGCCCCAAGTGACTGCTAGTTTTTTAAGTCCGGTTTCCTGAGCTCCTATCATATCAAACTTGGTGTCACCAATGATGATAACTTGTTCTGGTGCTAGTTGATGTGTTTTTAGTGTATGGCGAATGACATCCGCCTTATGTGGAGTTTCAGGACTGGATCCATAGATTCCCTCAAAGAAATGATTAATTCCCAAGTTTTTTGTCATTTCCTGAGCAGTAGGTGTATTCTTTGTAGTGGTGATGTAGAGTGGATAATTGCTCGACAACTTCTCAAGCAAGTCTACAATCTGAGGAAAGAGTTGAGCTTCATAGATTCCCTTTTCCTTGTAGTAAGAACGGTAAGTCTGAACTGCCTCAGAGATTTTTTCTTTGGGGAGGCAAGTCTCAAAGCTACTTTCAAGAGGTGGTCCCATGAAACTACGAATGGTTTTGGCATCAGGACAAGGGACTCCCAGCTCTTTAAAGGTAGAGCTAAAGGCATTATGAATCCCAATGGAACTATCAACAAGAGTTCCATCTAGATCAAAAAAGATGGCTGAGATAGAGGTCATAATTTCTCCTATCAGATAAGATTACTCTCCGAAAATTTCTTTTTGGAGGCGACGGCCAGTAGGAGTGGCAGCAAGGCCACCTTCGGCTGTTTCACGAAAGGCAGTTGGCATGGCCGCTCCTACTTGATACATGGCATCGATAACTTCATCTACGGGGATTTTGGATTCGATGCCTGCCAAGGCCATATCTGCTGCGATGAAGGCAAAACTAGATCCCATGGCATTGCGCTTGACACAGGGAACTTCAACTAGACCTGCAACAGGGTCACAAATCAAGCCTAGCATATTTTTAATGACAAAGGCAATGGCTTGACTAGCTTGATAGGGAGTTCCACCTGCTGCTAAAGTGAGGGCGGCAGCACTCATAGCAGAGGCAGAACCGACTTCAGCCTGGCATCCACCTTCAGCTCCTGAGATAGAAGCATTGTTTGCGATAACTAGGCCAAAGGCCCCAGCGACTAATAAGAAATCTAATTGTTCTTGATGATTCAGGTCTAATTTTTGAATAGCGGTCGTAAGAACTGCCGGTAGGCAACCAGCACTCCCTGCTGTAGGAGTAGCGCAGACCAAACCCATTTTAGCATTGTGTTCATTGACTGCAATGGCATTGCGAGCGACTGATAAAATAGTGTTATCTGACAAGATTTTGCCACTTTGGATATAGCGATCAAGCTTTGCAGCGTCACCTCCAGTTAGGCCACTACGGGATTTATTTTCATTTAGTCCTAATTGTACAGAGTCCTTCATGACTTCTAGATTGCGTTCCATTAGGAGAAGGACTTCTTCGCGTTCTCGACCGGTCAACTCAAATTCTGTCGAAATCATCAGTTCAGCGACATTTCCTTGGAAGTTCTTTTCTGCTTGTTCGACTAATTCTTTGATAGAATAAAACATGATTCCCCCTACTTAAAGAAATTGACATTGTGAAGATGAGGAATTTTTCGAATTTCTTCGATGGCTTCCTCGCAATTTCGACTATCAACTTCGATAATCATGATGGCTTTTTCACCGGCTTTTTCTCTAGTAACATTCATCTGAGCTATATTGATATCATAGCGGGAGAGAGCTTTGGTTACAAGGGCAATCATCCCAGGGATATCCTGATGCACAATGATGATGGTAGGTGTATTCATATTGAGAGAGACCGCAAAGCCATTGAGTTCGGTGACCTGAATGTTCCCCCCACCGATAGAAATACCAGTGACACTGATGCTCTTGTGGGCATTTTTGACAGTAATCTTGGTGGTATTTGGGTGAGGGGCATTGCTGTCTTTTTGGATGGTCCAGACAATCTTGATGCCTCTCTTGTGGGCTATTTCCAGACTGTTTGGAATTTCAGGATCGTCTGTATCCATGCCTAAAATCCCTGCAACAAGGGCTAGGTCTGTACCATGTCCTCGATAGGTTTTAGCAAATGAGTTGAATAATTGGAATTCGACTTCTGTCGGGGTATCATCAAAAATGGAAGAGACAATCTTCCCAATTCGAACAGCACCAGCAGTATGGCTACTAGATGGTCCAATCATGACTGGTCCGATAATATCAAAGACAGATTGAAAACGAAGTGATTGCATCAGTTTCCCCTTATAAAAATTCTTAGTTATATTATATCAAAGAATGAAGGTATTGGCTTTAATTGTGGATTAAAACCTCTTTAATGTCCAAAATAGCATAAAAATAGGCTCTTTTGTGACAAAAATGCCTTGTTTTATCAAATAAAAAAATAATTTTGTAATATTTCTACATAAAAGTGTTAAGAAATAGTAATATTTAAAAGGTATCATAGAGATATAGAAAGAAGGAGAACTTTTAAAAATGAAAACAACAACTAATAAAATCAAAACAACTATTGCAGGAGTAGCTGCTTTGTTTGCAGTATTTGTACCATCGTTTGTATCTGCTCAAGAATCAACAACTTACACTGTTAAAGAGGGTGATACTCTCTCAGAAATTGCTGAAACATATAACACAACTGTTGAGAAATTAGCAGAAAACAATCACATTGAGAACATCCACTTGATTTACGTAGGTCAAGAGCTCGTTATCGATGGACCTGTAGCACCTGCTGTAACACCAGCTCCAAGCACTTATAAAGCACCAGCAGCACAGAATGAGGCTGTTTCAGCACCAGTAGCAGCAACTACAGAAGTAGCACCAGTAGCAAGTGCTCCTGCAGAAGCAGTTGCTCCAACACCAGCGGCAGCACCAGCTTCAACTGTAAGCGGATCTGACGCAGAAGCAAAAGAATGGATTGCTCAAAAAGAATCAGGTGGTAGCTACACAGCTACAAACGGACAATATATCGGACGTTACCAATTGACAGCTTCATACTTGAACGGTGACTACTCAGCTGAAAACCAAGAACGTGTAGCAGATGCCTACGTTGCAGGACGTTACGGTTCATGGTCAGCCGCTAAAAACTTCTGGCTTAACAACGGCTGGTATTAAGAAATAACGAACAGAATAATTTAAAAAGTCGAGGAAATTCCTCGACTTTTTTATATTTTCTTCGGTTGATAATAGGTCTCCACTTCTTTTTTGAGATGAGACAGCATAGAAGTTTCATCGATCAGCTCCAGAAGGGAGAAACCTTTTTGGATAAGTTTAGCATCATCCCTACAAATTCCGATACGAACATAGGCGACAGCTAAGCTATCATAGTTTTTCTTTTTCTTGGCATCCTCTAGTAAAGTATAGCAGATTTGTTGACACATGTTTTTATCTTGATGATATAAGTAAATGGTGGATAGATTGAGTAGGATTGCCATTCGCAAGTCATATAAATGTTGATAGTTTTTATAGACTTCTAGGCGTTGCAAGATTTTTCCAGTGATGAGATGGAGATGTTCAATGGGAAAGCTGAAAAGGATGGTATTGAGGATTTTTAGATCATTTTCATACCATGTATCTTGTTTTTCAATTTTTTCCCAAAGCTTTTTGATAGTCTGTTTTACTTGGTCTGACAGTTGCTCTGTACCATGTCGACGGATATGAATGACAATTTCTAGCATATCCCTGATTTCTTCTATAGGCAGGTCGTGGTGGGATTTGAGATAGGATTGACATGTTTCCAAAAAATGAACTAAACTACTGCTGCCAACGATAGAATTCATATTGAGATAAGTTTGCATGATTTCTGTCCGTTGGCTAGGTTGATAGAGATGGCAGATATAGTCAAACTCTTCAAAGCTCATATTGATTTGACGGAGAAGAAATTCCATATTTTCATATTTTGGGGTTGTCTTGCCACTTTCGATTTTTGATAGGCTGGTTCTTGAGAGAACACCCCCACAGACCTCTTCTTGGGTTAAGCCTTTTGACTCACGTATTTCTTTATAGACCTTTCCGAAATCATAACGCATGCTTTTCTCCTTTTTGTGAAAAAAGTTAACAAACAATGTAATTCTATTAAAAATATTTTATCCTAATAATAGGAATAGTAAAAAAGAAAACTAAAATAATGTGTGAAAAAAGTTAACTAATTCTAAAATAGAGTAAAGAAGAGGTATACTATAGACACAAAATACAGATAGGAGGAAAAAGGTATGAATAAAAAAGTTGATTTATTTGAAATTGCGAAGAGCTTTGCTATAGAAGAAAATGATGAAGTTGATTTTTCTGTTTGTCACGGAATAGCAGGAATGGTGCAATCTCTATTATTTGTATATGCTGTAACTGAAGATTCCAGATATTTAAATTTAGCAAATAGTTTTTGGAGAAAAGCCTTTGCTTTTGCTAGAGATAACGGTTATTACACTGGAGAACGATCTAGAGATTACTTATTGGGATATTTCTTAGAATGGTAGGGTATCATTGATACTGCTATTTTGTTAAGTCAGTATAACCAAGGAGAGAAATCTTATATTCCTTTAAACCTTAGCTCTAAATCATATCAGAACAAGTTATTTAATTCTAAAAGATATTAATGGAGGAATTGAAAAATGGAAGTTATAAATGTAAGTAAAAATTATGGTCATTCAACCATTCTCAAAGATATAAATTTTGCACTTAATAA